>CAYULB010000018.1:0-37642 GCA_964445575.1 uncultured Eubacteriales bacterium | reverse complement strand
TGGGTGAGGCTCCGATAGCAGCCGGGTCTGTGATGACCATTCCGTCCATGGCCCATACTGTTTGTGAGTCACTGGTGGCGCCGCGGGATGCCATTTCAGACTGCTGTCCGGACTCAGCTCCCCCCACGTTCTCACGGTCCATCAAAATCGATGGAGCCATTTGAAGAATGACCCAGGGGTCTCTGGCTGTGGGAAGAGACTGAAGGACCTCATGGGTTATGTTCTGGCCCACTTCGGTCCTCTTAGTGTCCACAACCGGTGTCACTGCCGTGACCGTAACTTCCTCTTCCAAGGCACCCATTTCCATTTCAATGTTGACCTCAACATTAGATCCCACCACCACGATAATATTCTGCTTAATAGCGGTTTTAAAGCCTTCCAGTTCAGCTTTGAGGGTGTAGTCGCTGGCAGATGCCAGAGACACGAACCTGAATCGGCCTTGATTGGAAGTGATTGAAGTCACGACACCTGTTTTTGAACCGGTCAGTGTGACAGTCACTCCAGGAAGAGGATTGCCCTCCGTGTCCGCAACGGTTCCGTAGATGTCTCCTGTTCTCTGCTGTGCCATGATTAAAGGCGAAACAAGTAACAGCACACATAATAAACTAAATATTTTACGCAATTTTTTTTCCTCCTTTTTACCCTGAAATTAATCGGGAAAAAGTTACCCATAACTCAGGAGTGTGTTTCACTCCAACTTGTTTGCTGATTAATTTTTCTGCATTTTTAATCCGTTTCTCATCACCTCCTTCTTTAAAATATTTAGACACTTTCATTTTTCTAATTTATTTTAAGCAATATTCATGCCAATCTTTATATTTTTCTAAACATATCATTATCAATACCTTAGAAAACATCCAATTTGTTTGTTTTTCGGAAATAATTCAATTTTTTGAAGACTATTCAATTTTTTGAATCCACAGCTAAGAACACAGCCGCTTTTTTATGAATTTTATGAACCGACCGGGTTAAAATTTTGAAGCATTTAACGCTTTACCTTTTCTCTCTTTTTTTTTATTATCTTTCCTGAATATGAAAAAAATCAAGGGAAAACACCTTTTTCTTCTCCTGCTGGTGATTTTTCTTTTATCCCGGATTATTCACATCCACGCTGACCCCCCTTTGTATCTGAGCGAAAGCCTGGGGCCTTTTTTTGATGAGGGGATCTACAACCACAATGTCCGGAATCTCATACTCTTCGGCCAGTGGAAGCTGGATGAATGGAATGATTTTTACTACAGCGCTGTGTCTACCTGGCTGAAATACCTCACGTTCTCCCTCATCGGGGTCGGGCGGGCGCAGATCCGGCTTTTTTCCATATTTTTCAGTATGCTCTCGCTTTGGTTTCTTTACTTATCAGCTAAAGAAAATTACGGAAGAAAAACAGGACTCCTCGCTCTTCTGCTTTTTGGAATAAATTTTATTTCCATCATGTACGCCCGCCTGGGGATGCAGGACACCCAGACCCTGACTGTTTTCATCCTGGGTTTTTATCTGTGGCAGAAAGGGATCAAAAAGACAGGGACCCAGAAAGGAAACTGGCTGCTTTTTTCTTCAGGGGCTGTTTTTTTCTTAAGTTATACTTTTAAAAACCTTTTTCTGTATCTTCTCCCGGTACCCCTTATCTCCTATGTTTTTTATTCCTTCCTCTACATACGTCAGAAAGAGGATTTCAAAAACCTATGGAAGGGATTTGTTTGGCTTTTTTCTGGAATCCTTTCTCTCTTTATTTTATGGTTTACTGCCTTTTACCTTCCTTTTAAAGGACCCATATCCCAATTCGGCAAATTTTTCACCACCCAGCAGATGTTTCCTGAAAAAAGCATCGCCCTGTATATGAACAATCTCTATCGGACGTTTCTTTTTAAATATCTCTCTACCAGTCCTGCGGTTTTATTGGGAACGTTTTTATTCCTTCTCATGGTTTTGTACTGGATATACACCCAAAAAAAGACTCACATCCAGGCTCCAGATATTTTTCTGGGGATTTGGTTTGGAACAAGCTTTTTATTTTTAGGAGTCATAAGTTACCGGCCCACCCGGTATTTTCTGCCTATCATTCCTGTGATGTGTTTGATGGCCGCCCGGTTTCTGGTCTCCTTCATCAAGACCTCAAAATTAAAAAGGAATAAAAAGCTGCACTGGAGTTTTTATCCTCTGGGAATAGGCATCCTAACTGTGTTATTCCACAGGTGCCTAATTCCTTGGGTCACCAAGTACTTTAATCTCAAACCTGCGGATTCTTTTCCTTTTGTTTATCCGGGAAGAATAGAACTGATCGCCAGCCTTTTGGGGGCTGCTTTGCTGACTGCTTTTATCGCTCATCCCAAAGTCATAAACAAGGCAGGAAAAATCAGGATTTCTAGATATTTCTCAATCAGTGCGGTCTTTGTCCTTGTTCTCACCTCACTTTATTTAGAAGGAAAGCATTACTTTAATTGGGCACGTTCACCAGAATATTTTGTGCACAATCTAGGAAAAGACATTGAAAAATACGTAGGGACAAGCGGTTATATAGGAGGCATGGACGCCCCAGGGGCTGCTTTTGACACTCCCTATAAAGTCCTCATCTCTTATGAAGGCTTTGTCAACTATAAGCAAAATCCCATCACACAATACGGACTCACCCATCTTTTCCTGGTCCAAAACCGGGATATACCTGAAAGAGACTACTACTTTCACAAATATCCTGAAGAAATGAAATGCGCTACATTTCTCAATCAGTACCATCTGAATAAAAAAGAAACCGTATTTTATCTGTACTCACTGGTGGAACCAAAAGTGGTTTCTGTTTCAGCACCGGAAAAAATCTCTATCCATGACCCTGACTTTCAAGTGAAAATACGAATAAAAAACTGTGACTTCAGGCAGCCTCAAAAGCTGTTTCTCAATTGGCTGCTTATCCCTAAAGAGACTTCCCCTGAAATAAGGCCATCCTGTGCTGGGGAAGAAAAGCCCTTCTGGATCTCTCCTGAAGAATTAAAAGAATTCACTCTATCCGGAAATCCCCCGTCTGTAGCCGGAAAATACAGACTCTTTATCTACTGGGAGCCGGTGAAAAAATATCATTATAAAGTTGAAGAGATGGAAAAAGAACTCGGAAGTATTATCCGGGATAGAGAAGCCTTAAGAGATAAATCAGCTTATCACCGCCCGGAAAAACTCCGCCGGTCCGGATTTTTATCCTATGGAAATTATCAAAGCTTTCAGCCAGGTCTTTATGAAGCTGTGTTCAGGCTGAAAATCAGTGAAAACAGACAAAACGCCACTGTGGTCCGGATAGAAGCTGTTTCTGATTTTGGAAAAAACATCATTCATAAAATCGACCTGAAAGGAAAAGATTTCACCAGCTCAAAAGAATATCAAAGTTTTATTCTTCCCTTCAAGCTGGAGGAGACTGCCAAGGATGTGGAATTCCGCATTTTTACCATGGGACGGACAGAATTGTGGGCGGATGATGTTCAGGTCGTATTCAGAGAAGGTGTATGGCACAAAGAGACCATTACTGTGGAGTGAGGAGAACTTCTATGTTTTTATCTTGTGTAAATCATATATCGGGCGAGAGAAAAGTTTCAGTTCATTTTTTTGTCCTTATTATATTCATGATAACTCTCATGATATCTGCCTTTTCATGCCGAAATGAATCCGCTTCTGAAAATTCTCTGCCGGAAAGAAGGATTTCCAGGAACTTGCTGGAAGAGTTTGATTTCTCAGAAAAAATATACTCCACAGACTCTATTGATGCGGGAGACCCAGAACACAACTCCTATTTTTTATCCGGATGGCACGCTCCAGAGAAAACTTTTCGATGGGCCCAGGGGCAAAAGAGCACTCTTCGCTTCTATGCTGCCCAGCCCTATGACTTGAGCCTGGAAACAGAATGCCGCTCCATCCCCGCACAAGAAAACAAAAAACAAAAAATAAAAGTATTCCTTAACTCAAAACACATTAAAACCCTAAAACCGGAGCCCTTTTTTAAGGTCTACAAAATCACCTTTCCTAAAAAGTATATAAAAATAGGAGAAAACACCCTTGCCTTTGAATATGTCCTATCCCGAAGGCCTGAAGACTTTTTGAATACGGATGACCACCGGCTTTTGTCAGCAGCTTTCAAATACTTCAAATTTTTGCCTTACAAAACAGAATTATTGAACTCTCATGAATTCCTTCTCCAGAAAAAAAGCGGAGAGGCCCTCCATTTCCCTCAGAGTGCTTTTATCTTTTACCATAAAGTCTCCGGCAATGAAGAACTTGGAGTCAGCCTTTCCCGGTTATCTGAAAACTTAAAAGCTCACATTGAAATCACCTCCGATGAAGACCTTTATACACACCAAGTTTTTAGTAAAGCACACACAAAAAAAATCGGTTTGGAAGAGTTCTCCGGACACTTTATTGAACTGGCCTTTTATTTGGAAAAAAGAAAAAAACAGCTTAATTCCCTTCAAGATTTTGCGGTGTGGTCTGAAATAAAAATCTCAGAACCTGCTCCGGGACCAAAGCCTGAATCAAAGTTCAGAAAACTTCAAGCGGCACTCCAATCAGAACAGTTTGATGTCGTGTATGTGGTTATGGATGCCTTCCATGCCAAGCATTCAAATCTCTATGGATATCACCGGAACACCACTCCCTTTTTAAAGAAAATCGGAGAACAAAGTATAGTGTTCCAAAATTTTTATGCCAACAGTCCTTATACCCTAGCTTCAACCGGAACGCTTCTGACCTCCTGCTACCCTCATGAACACGGGCTTATCAATAAAGACACCCAACTAAATCCTGACCTTCCCAGAATCCAAGACATTTTATCCAGACACTCCATATCCTCTTTTCTTATCACAGGGATGCCCTGGTTTTCAAAAGGATGGGGACTCTCTGAAGGATTCACTGAAATTTTTTACAACCCTTATCAACTCATTTTCTCAGATGCCTTAGCCAGCATCTACTCCCATCCAGAGGAAGAAAATCAAAAATTCATCTATATTCATTTTCGTCCCCCTCATGCTCCCTACCTCCCCCCTGAGGAGTTCAGAGTTTTCCCCACACCCGGTCATATCTCATTCAACCCTGTGCCCCAAAATTTCAGAAAAATCGAAACCGGAGAAATCAGAGCCACTGATGACCTTCTGGATTATATTGAAGCCATGTATGATGCCAATGTGCTCTATGCGGACAGCCTAGCTGAAGACATTTATCACTTTTTCGAACAAAATAACCTTCTGGATCAAACCATTTTGATTTTTACATCCGACCATGGAGAAGCCGTTAGAATGGAGCACGGAAAACTGGGCCACAACTCCACTCTCTTCCAGGAAATGATTCACATCCCCTTTATCATGGTATTCCCTGAAAAGCTGGGCCTGAAGCCCACCACTCCTCAAATCCCAGCCAGTGTGGTGGATATCCCGGCAACCCTTTTAGATATATTCGACATCGCAGAGGATTATGTATTTCGGGGGAAAAGCCTGCTCCCCTTTATCCTGTCTCCTGAATTTACTTCTTCCTATGTTTTTTTAGAAAACTTCTCTGCAAACAGAAAGCAGAAGGGAATTGTGGGACATCAATATAAATTCATCATAACCACAGAAGACAAGATGCTGTTTAACCTTTGGGACGATCCTGCTGAAAAAATCAATCTCTATCTTGAAAAGCAAACAGTCTCAGGCTATTTTCGACAGCTCCTTCAAAAACACTCCCGAGGCGCTTTTTTTGAAAGTGAAAAAATTGACTTTGAAAAAATCGATAAAGAGACCAGAGAACGGCTCAAGAGCCTGGGTTATATCAAATAAATAATGGAATTCAGGTGAATCAGGGGTAAGTTTTTATTGGGCTAAGTCTGTGACAAAATAGGAAATGAGATGGGACAAATCCTTCATGATCTTGGGATTCAATTTATCTGGGGTATCTTTGGTTGTATGAATGTAACCAGGATTTTTTTCTTCTCTGAAAAATAGGGTGGGAATCTTTTTTTTATAAAAGGACTCCGCATCCGAACTCTGCTCACCGAGGGAATCCAGATATTCCGGAACTAAATTCATCCTGACTTTCCTTTTATTGTTCTTCCTCAGAACCTTCCAAAAATCAGAAAAGTCATGAGCTCCAAATACCTTTAGACTTTTCCCGCTTCCTACCGTATCTAAGTTGACGAACAATACAGTTTGTTTAAACGGAAAAACCGGATTTTCTAAATAAGCTTTAGAGCCCAAAAGCCCCTGCTCTTTACCACCAAAAGCAACCAACAAAACAGAACGTCTTAGATTTAAGGAGCTTTTTGCAAGAGCCTCTGCTGCTCCCAGCATCACAGCCACACCTGAGGCATTGTCATCAGCGCCCGGCATGACTTCATAGCAGAAGCCCACATGGTCCAAGTGGGCTCCTATGATAATGACCTCATCTTTAAGAACCGGGTCTTTTCCCTTGATCAGCCCAACCACATTGTAGCCTGTCCCCTTTGGCCGGTGTTCGGTTAAGTTTTCCATGGTAAAGAGATTTTCTGTCTCCACAGAGTGAGGGCTTAAATCCTTCTGGATCTTTTGCCTGGCTTCTTCAGGCGTTATCCCTGTCCCTGCAAACACATCTTCTGCCACAGAATCCCCCACATATGAGACTAAAAATCCCTTTACATAATCGGTATTGGGATCAACCTTTAATTCGTGATAGAGCAGGGCCTTGGCGCCCTGTGCCGCAGCCATTTTTATTTTGTACAGGTCTAAAGAATAGTGCTTCCAGTCTTCAAATTTATCAGGGTCCTCTTCGGGAGAAACCGGGACCCCGGGTTCTATAAACACAATCTTTCCTTTAACATGAACTCCCTCATAGTCATTGTAATTCAGCTCCGGGGCATATATTCCATACCCTACATAAACCACTTCAGCGGTTACCGCACCGGAGCCTGATTCAGCTCCGGGATAGTAATCCCGTTCGTATTCATAATATTTCTTTTTATTGAGGTTGGCTTTATCATAATGATAGGCAAGCTCCCCACCTTCAAATACAAGGGTATAAGGATTGGGGAAAGACTGAAGATAAGTGCCGTCCTCTCCTGAAGGAGCTATCTGCCACTTCTTAAAAAGGGAGGCCACCCATTCAGCTGCCTTTTTGTACTCTGAGGTTCCTGAGAGTCTCCCAGCATATTTTTCCGATGAAAGATTTTCAGCGTAACCCAAAAGTTTCTGGTCGGAAACAGAATTGATGATTTCATCAAGATTTTGATCCTGCCTTCTCCTGTAATCCTCTACCAGAGAAGCACAGGAAATCATCATAAAAACCAAAATACCTGAACACATAAACTTTAACAGAATGTTTTTCATTTTTTATGGAAACTCCCACTGAAGTCTCAGCCCTCTATCTCGCTGAAGACCTGTTTCAGTATTTCTATGCAGTCCTGAATCTGTTCCTGAGTGTGTTTGGAGGATACTGACAGCCTCAAACGGGTTTTATTTTTGGAGACAGCTGGATAAGTGACCACCCCTGTATACAAACCTCTTTCCTGAAGGCGTTTGCTTATCTCTCTCAATCTTAAATCGCTTCCCACCATAACAGGTATCACCTGTGACTTGGTATTCGCTATATCAAATCCAGCTTCTTTTAATTTTCTGTGCGTGTACCGGGTATTCTCCCACAACTTTTTTCTTTCAGAGGGGTCTTTCCTGAAAATCTCAAGCACCTTTAAAATTCCAGCTGCTGTATGAGGAGCCAGGGCACATGAAAAAACATAGGACCTTGAAAACATCCTTAAATAGGTCATAAGTTTTTCTTTACCAGAAGCAAACCCACCAATGGCTCCGAACGATTTACTGAACGTTCCTATGGATATATCCACCTCTTCTTCTACTCCAAAATGCTCAGCCACTCCACCCCCTCTTGCTCCAAAAACCAATGTGGCGTGAGCTTCATCCACCAGCATTTTAGCTCCGTATTTTTGACAGATGGGGATGATTTCCGGAAGATTGGCCAGGTCTCCGTCCATGCTGTAAACACCTTCTACACAGACCATCACCCGTTTTTTATCTGTCTTTTTCAAAACCCTTTCCAGGTGAGAGGGATTGTTGTGAGCAAACACTTTGAGGTCTGCCCCGGACATTCTGACCCCATCATAAATGGAGGCATGTGACAGGATGTCCAGAACAGCCACGTCACCGGGTCTCAATATCCCGGACAATATCCCTACATTTGTGCTGTAACCGGTAGGAAACACAATGGAGGAATCCGTGTTTTTAAGCCGGCTGACCTCTTCTTCCAGTTTTCTTATGGGTTCAGAATAACCGCTTAAAAGAGGAGCTGAAACAGCACCGGTCCCGAACTCATCTAAAGCATGTTTAACAGCTTTGATGACATCAGGATGATAGGAATATCCAAGGTAGTTGTAGGAACAAAAATTGAGAAACTGTCTTACAGACTGGGTGTTCCGGTCATAAACCTCCAGCTCGGTCCGGGGACTAGACATCATGGGCTGGATGTAGATCATATACTTTTTCTTTACTGCATCAGCTACATATTCCCAGAAATAATCAGCGGCTTCAAACAGGTCGTCCCCTTTAAAATCTGCAAAATCAGCCACAGAATAATCATTGCAGTCTATTTTCTTCCCTTTGAGGTTTTTTTTATCCACCGGCATGTTTTTTCCTGATTGTACCTTTATAAAGCATTGCCGTCTGAACGTCAAGCAGGAAAAAAAAGAATAAATCTATCTATCCAGATTTGTTAATCCCAGCTCTTCAGCCCTGTTAAGGACCTCAGTATATTCTTTTCTGGTGATGCGGCGGTTGATATCCGGAAATTCGCGAGCTCTGTATTCTGGTCTGTACTGTCTCATTAAATTAATATAACAGTCCTTAGATAGTTCCTGGGCTACAAACTCTAAAAACTCCCTGCTCCCCGCTGCTCTGTTGGGAAGGATAAGATGCCTTATCATCAATCCCCTTTGGGCAATCCCCTTCCTGTCTTTGATCAAATCCCCTACTTGTCTGTACATTTCCTTAAACGCAATTTTGACATAATAAGGATAATTGTAGGCTTCACTGGAATACTTTGCTGCCATTTCAGGAGAAGTATATTTGAAATCAGGGAGATAAATATCCACAATGCCGTCTAGAAGTTTTAAAACCTCAGGCTTCTCATATCCTCCGGTATTATAGACAAGGGGAATTTTGAGTCCTTCAGATACCGCTCGTTTAAGAGCGCTCACAATTCCGGGCACATAATGAGTCGGCGTCACCAAGTTTATGTTATGGCATCCCAGCGCTTGAAGTTTCAGCATGGACTCTGCGATCCTTTTTTCCTCCACCTCCACTCCCTCGCCATTTATAGAAAGGGTATAATTCTGACAGTAGACACAGCGCAGACCGCAGTTGGAAAAGAAGATAGCTCCTGAACCTTTTGTCCCTACCAGAGGCTTTTCTTCCCCAAAATGAGGGAATGCACTGGAGATTTTAAGTGAAGCAGTTGCCTGGCATTTTCCGGTTTCCCCTCTGTTTCGATTGACCCGGCAGTCTCTGGGACAGAGAGTGCAGTTTTCATAATAAGATTTTAACTTTTTTATCCGCTCATCAAGCTCCCCGCTTTGATAGAGGTTTATATAAGAAGGATAAACACTGTGTTTTTTTTCTTTTTGAATCATGTCCCTTTCCTTTCTGGATAGAAAAACATATGGGAAAGCAAAAAAACATCCTGTTTGTACCAGGAAACTTTTCAAAAAATCACGCCTTGACTTCATTCCTTGAATCCAGTTATAAGCCTGACCCATTACTTATAAAGCTCTAAAATGATGTCTTCCAATTTTCCGGCAAGCAAGCGGTTGAAAAAATCTGGATTCTCCATCATCAAAAAATGGCCTGCCCCAGACTGGTAAATCCAATCAAATGACTGGGCATTTTCAGTAGCAATTTCATATGAAGAGTCTCGCAATTTTGAGTTGATGCCGTGAATGGGAACCGTAATTTCCTTAAAAGCTTGAGAGCCGTCATATCTTAAAAGCTGTTCCAGCATCTCTAAAGCCTCTTCCGGGAAAGCTTCCCTCATATCCAGGACGATCTCCTTCATGAACTCCTGATTGACATCATCAGGAAAAAAAGTCTCCACAGCATATTCTCTCATCCTGTTTTTGAAATCTTTTCTCCATGGTTCTAAAAAAAACTCGATCTGCTCTTCAGGATAGCTTTTCATATAATAGTCCTTAAAAGTGTCAATGCCCACCAGACCGATCACTCTATCCGGCACATCTCTTGCTGCCTCCAGTATCACAGCTCCTCCCATTCCGTGGCCAATGAGAATAACATTTTTTAAGTTTTCTTTTTCTATGACTGAAACAACATCATTCCCGAATGCCTCCATGGTCCATGACTTTCTTTTTTTCCCCGAAAGACTATGACCGGCAAGGTCGAGAGTGACTACTTTATATCCTGAAGAGAAAGCCGGAACTTGATACTTCCAGTAAGTCATGTTATTGCACCATCCGTGAACAAAAACCAGGGAATAATTGCCCACTCCTCTGATTTTATAGCAAATACCGACCCCGTCCTTTGAAACAGCTTTTTCGACTCCTGCTAAAGGAGAATCAGGCTCTGCTTGGTTACCACAACCCCCAAAAAACAGAATCATCCCCGCTCCTAATATGATTAAAATGAAAAAAAGACTCTTTTTCACGGCTTTCATCCCTCTATATTTTATACCATAAAAGCATCTTAAACAGAACGGATAAATCTTTATTTATTTTCTCACTCCATAGTTGTATTCTGTCCTCTCTTCATTTCGGTCCGTAGCCGGCGGGGGTTCTGGAGAAAGAGAGGATATCTCCTCTCTAAGTTCAGGGGACATCTCTATCTCTACTGAATCTAGGGAATCTTTTAGTTGACTTACATGCCGTGCTCCTATAATAGGACAGGTGACAGCTGGATGGCTCGACACCCACGCTACTGCTAAACTGACCGGAGAAACGCCTCTTTTTTTAGACAATTCTGAAAAGGCTTCAGCTGCATTAAGCGTCCAGTCCTGACCATAACGGGTAGCATACATTTTGTTGCTGACCAGCCTTCCTTGAGCCGGTTTCTTTTCTCTGCTGTATTTTCCTGTTAAAAGCCCTCCTCCCAGAGGGCTGTAAGGAACTACACCCAAACCTTCTGCCTTGGCCTGGGGAAAAATCTCTACCTCGGCCTGACGCTTGACTAGATTGTACATGGGTTGAATACAGTAAAAAGGAGCCAGTCCTCGTTTTTCTGATATTCCCAGAGCTTTGGCCACCTGCCAGGCTGCAAAATTGCTGGCTCCAGGATAAAGTATTTTCCCTTGGGTGACCAGATTATCCAGGGTTTTTAATGTCTCTTCCAGAGGGGTTAAATCATCGAATCGATGAATGTAGTACACATCTATCCGGTCAGTTTGAAGTCGCCGCAGACTGGCCTCTATAGAATTCATTATGTGGTACCGGGTCGCTCCCCCGGAATTCACATCATCTCCCGTGGGAAAATAAACCTTGCTGGCAACAACCACCTCATCCCTGCAGCTTTTAATAAGCCCGCCGAGAATTTTTTCTGCTTCCCCGTCATTGTACACATCTGCACAATCAAAAAAATTGATCCCTTCCTCCCGGCATAATCGAAACATCTCTTCTGATTCATCTGGATCTGCATCCCCTCCAAATGACATAGTGCCGAAACACAATTGAGAAACTTTGATCCCTGTTTTTCCAAGTAATTTATATTTCATCCTTACCTCTCTTTATGTGTCATAGACCCAGTGGAATGATTCATGAAAATCTTAGTTTTATGATATCACATCCTCAGTCTGGTTCAAACCAAGCAGAACAATCTCCAAAAAAATGACATCATTATTTATGAATTATGTGAATAGGCCCTATATCTGGTATCTATTGAATGATTAAAGGAAAGGCTTTTTTCAGGAATTATGTGAAGCCCCGTAGAGGTGTTCCATAAGAGTAATAAACTCTGCGGGAAGCGTGTCAATAAATTCAATTCCTATGCCGAAATTCTTTTCCTGTTTTATGTTTCTTGCCCACCGGACTTTTCCTCTTAAAGAAACTGTCTTTTTCTTCAACAAGGGAAGTTTTATTTTCAAGACGGTGTTTACCGGAAAATATGTGCTGGTTTTTATCTTCACTCCACTCAATGATAAATCCTCTGTGATGGCAGTGACTTTCTCTCCATCCGATTGTTTTTGGGAAGAAATATTTTTGATAACTTCCAGTTCTGCCTGCTGTTGTTCTTTTTTTCTTTTCTCCCGCCTTTTTTCTTTTTCAATCATGGGGCCTATCCTTTAATAATCCCTCTCTTATTAAAAAGTATTTTTCATTTCTTATTTTCAAAATTTTCCTAGCATCAGTTCTCTTTGTTTTCCACCCCTTAAATATCTAATATAAATAATTACAGCTTTCTTGTCAAAAACAAAATTGAAGACCCCTTATTGCATTAATGCCAAAATATTTTATAATGTATACGCTGATTTGTAATTATTTTACTACAAATGACCTCAGAAAAGAACAAAATTTTTCTGAATAGAAAGATACTGACTCTAATCGAAGATGGCATGAAACTTGCTTTGCCTCTTATTAAGGAGAGATTTATATGAAGAAATCAAGTCTGATTTTATGTCTGCTTTTAATCAGCTCTTTTGTTTTTCCGCAGGCTGAAAACCTATCTGTTAAGGAAAAAAGTATTCCGGTCCCGGTCCGGGTATTAGACCAAAATCAGTTTGTGGATGACCTCACCACAGAAGATTTCGAAATATATGAAGAAGGAGTCAAGCAGAAGATAGAAGCCCTGTATTTAACAAAGAATGATAAAATCATCAGAAAGCTGGAGTCCTTTGAATTCAATCCGAATGTATCTCGAACCTTTTATCTCTTGTTCCAGTTAACAGAATACAACCCGAAAATCGCTGAAGCCATAGAATATTTTTTCTCGGATATGATCACAGAAAATGATTCTCTTGAAATAATGACTCCTATGAAAAACTACACTTTGTCGAATCAGGCGCTGCAGTCCATGTCCAGGGAAAAATTAGCAGAACAAATGATCGATATTGTAAGAAAAGATACTCAAACCGGCTCCTCACAGTACAAAAGCTTAATAAGAGACCTGAGAAGGATTGTCAGCAGTATCTCAGGCTCCAGTTCTCGGTCCGGATTCGACTTTAGCGAAGACTCAAGTATTGATTCTTTTGGCATTGAATTTTTGCTCCCCAGGTATAGAGAAACTCTTGGTCAATTAGAACAGCTTCGGCTGGCAAACCAGACAAACTTTTTAAACTTTGCTCATCAACTCAAAAATCAACCAGGGCAGAAATTTGTGTATTTCATATATGAAAGAGAATTCAGACCCGAAATCCACCCCACAATCATACAGCAGCTGACCTCTATGCTTCAGGACTCCCCCCATGTTTTAGGAAACCTGCAGGACCTTATGGCTGTTTACAGCCGAGAGCCAAAGCTTGATACAGAAAAAATCCTGCATGCCTATACAGATGCAGGGATTTATTTCAATTTTCTCTTTATAGACAAAAATCCAGATCATTACTCAGGGATACAAATGCATGAACAGTCTGAAGATATTTTCGAGACTTTTTCTGATATAGCCAAAGCCACCGGTGGAGATGTTTATTCCACTCAAAATCCATACCTTTCCTTCAAAAAGTGTGTTGAAAAAGATAAAAATTATTACCTCCTCTTTTATATCCCTAAAAAAAGTTCAGATGATAAAATTTTTAAATCCATACAAGTCAAAACTAAAAATAAAGATTATAAACTATTTTACCGCACCGGCTATATTTCCAACTGATTGACAGGCCCTTTCTGCTCTCTACTCTCTTTCCCTATTAACCTGAACTATTCATAAAAAAATGGTGATGTTTTTATTAATAATTCCATTTTAGCGACAGACAAGATTTTTTCAAAAACCATTATCTGAACTTTTTTCTTGCTCCTATTCTCAATTTTAATCGCCATTTTTTTACCTTTGAGGCGAGCCGAGATGAAATTCAGATAAGGCTGAATTTCATAGTAAAAATAGGTGAACGGGTAACACGGTACTGTTTTTAAAGCCAGGTTTATTGTTTTTTATCTTTCCTATTTAAAACTTTTATCAGACAATATCCGTATATTTATAATAATGTATTCATCTACCAAAAAAGAGAGGTGCCCATGAGACAAAAAATACTGCCTGTTTTTTTATGTATGGTGTTTTTATCTGCCTTTAGTTTCACAGCCACGGAGTCCCTCCCCTTCAACCGATACCACAGCCCGGAAGAACTGAACGCTATCCTTAAGAATTTTGCCAAGAACTACCCCAACTCCACCAAGCTCCATAAAATCGCAGAAACTCCCTCTCAAAAAGAACTTTATATCCTGGAAATTGGAAGCGAAATTGACAAGGCTGAAAAAGAACTTCCTGCTGTCATGGTGGCAGCCAACATGGAAGGGACCGTTCCCATAGCCAGCGAAGCTGCTCTTTACCTCGCGAAATTGATACTTGAAAATAACTTGAGTGAGAATAAAACCTGGTATGTGCTTCCCTGCGGAAATCCAGATGCAGCAGAACGTTATTTTCAAAAACCCCTTGTAAAAGATCCTAGAAACTCGAAGCCTTACAATGACGACATGGACGACCAGGTCGATGAGGACGGAACAGAGGACCTAGATGGAAACGGAATCATTACCATGATGAGGGTAAAAAATCCTGATGGAACCTGGATGCCGGCTCCCGGCGAACCCAGGCTTATGAAAAAAGCGGACCCCAGCAAAGGGGAAAAAGGCCTGTACAAACTCTACTCCGAAGGTCTGGATAATGATAGAGACGGAAAATACAATGAGGATGGTCCCGGAGGAGTGAACATCGGGATAAATTTCCCACATCTTTTCCAATTCCATACCCAAACAGGAGGAGCCTGGCCCGGAAGTGAAGAGGAAACCTACAACCTGATAAAATTCATCATGGAACACAGAGAAATTGGAATGACTTTCTGTTTCGGAGCAACCAACTTCTGCCTCAACCCCCCAGAGGGAGGAAGAAAGGAATCTGTAAATCTGGATGAGATTAAAATACCGGAAAGATACGGAGAGATGCTGGGAATCGATACTGAAAAAACCTATTCCCTGAAAGAAATCATCGAACTTCTCCAGCCTTATGTTCCCGAAGGCATGGAAATCACAGAGTCAATGGTCGCCCAGTTTCTGGGTTTGGGGGCAGTAGTCAATCCTCTTCCTGAGGACCTGAAGTACTATAAAGAACTTTCAGACAAATATAGAGAGTTCCTCAAAAAAAACAATCTGGACACAGACCGACTGGAACCTCAAAAAGCAAAGGACGGTTCCTTTGAGCTCTGGGCTTATTACCATCTTGGCCTTCCCTCTTTCAGTTTGGACTTTTGGACTTTACCCAAGGTGAAAGAAGAACAAAAAGAACAGGAAATCACTCCTGAAAAATTAGAAAAAATGACAGATGAAGAATTCATTGCCCTGGGAGAAGAAAAAATAGATCAGTTTCTCAGGTCACTGGGTGCCCCTGAAAACTTTAAAGCAAAAAATGTCATCGAGGCGGTGAAAAGCGGGGCCATGAATACCCAAAGAATGGCAGAGATGTTGAAAAAGATGCCCTCACCCCCAGATAAAGAGGGAGGTTCTGAAGAAGACAAGGCACTCCTGTCTTTCAGCGATGCAAATCTAGATGGCCAAGGGTATGTCAATTGGAAAGAATATGACCACCCCACTCTCGGAAAAGTGGAGATAGGAGGAGCGGTTCCGTTTGCCAAAAACACTCCTCCTGCCGAGATGTTAGAGCCTCTGTTAAAAGGACAAGTTCCCTGGGTATTTGAGGTTGCAGATAAAATGGCCCACATAAAAATTTCAAAAACAGAGGTCAGCAACCTTGGAAACGGAATTTATCGGGTGAAAGTCTGGGTCGAAAATTCAGGCTATCTTCCCTATCCCACAGCAATGGGAAAAAGGAACAACCGAATCCTTCCGGTCGTGGTCACCGTGGAGGGTGAAATCAAAATATTAGAAGGAAAAAAAAGAAGTCTTGTAAAGGAATTTGGAGAAAATAAGAGCCAGGAAGTGAGCTGGCTGATTCATGCCAAAAAACCAACAGAAATTGAAATCCAAGCCTTGACTCAGATTGCTGGGAAAGATTCCAAGACCATTGCTCTAGGAGGCAAATAATGAAAAAAATATTTTATCTTTTACTTATAATTATTTTCTCTCTCGGTATCATCAATGCAGAAGCCAGTGAACGAAAAATCACAGTTCCCCTTCACTTTGATGACTATTATTCTTTGGAAGAGGTGGTTCAAGCCCTTAAAGCCCTGAATAAAGCTTTCCCCCGTCTCACCAAGCTCGATTTAGTAGGAAAAAGCGAAGAAGGACGAGCCATATACTGCATGACCGTGAACAATCCTGAAACAGGAGATGAACTGGACAAACCAGGAGTCTATGTTGACGGAAATATCCACGGCAACGAGATCCAGGCTACCGAAGTCTGCCTGTATCTCCTCAATTATATCCTTACCAAATATGGAGAAAACAAGAATATAACCGAACTTGTAGACAAAAACTGCTTCTATGTCATTCCTACAGTCAACGTGGACGGGAGATACCACTTTTTTCATGACCCCAACACCTCCAGCAGCAACCGGAGCCTTCGGATTCCTAAGGATGACGACCGGGATGGTCTGGTTAATGAAGACTTTCCCGATGACCTGGACGGAGACGGAAATATAAGTATGATGCGGAAGAAAGATCCCTTTGGTGAGTACAAAACTGACCCAGAAGACCCTCGCTTAATGGTCCGCGTTAAACCCGGAGAAAAAGGAGAATGGACCCTTCTGGGACAAGAAGGAATCGACAATGATGGAGACGGTCTGGTCAACGAAGATTCAGAGGGGTATGTGGATGGCAACAGAAATTGGGGTTTTGATTGGATGCCCGAATATGTCCAGTCTGGCGCTGGAGACTATCCCTTCTCTGGTAAGGGCATTAAAGCCATCGCTTCTTTTATCCTTAAACGTCCCAATATCTGTATTGCCTGGGCTCTTCACAACTCCGGGGGAATGTACTTGAGAGGGCCCAGTCAAAAACAGCTGACCTATCCTCCCCAGGATATTCAAGTCTACGACTATCTGGGGGAACAGGCAGAACGGATCACCCCTGGCTACCGATACCTGGTAAGCTGGAAAGACCTTTACACCACTTATGGTGATTTTATCGAATGGATGGTCTGCTGCAACGGGGCCTATGGATTCGTAGGAGAGCTTTTTCAATCTTCCTCTGAAACATTTAAAACCCGGAGCGAAGAACAAAAAGCTGAGCCAGGCACTGAACAAGACTTTCCCTTTGGCGAATCCAATGCCCAGGCAAGAGAACGCCTGAAATTCAATGACCATCTGGCCCAAGGAGAACTTTACAAACCCTGGACACATTACAAACATCCCACCTACGGTGATATTGAAATCGGCGGTTGGATCAAATTTTCATCCCGTATGCCGACTCCCTTTATGCTTAAAGACCTGGTGCACAGAAATGCCATGGCTATCCTTTTCTCAGCCAAAAACACACCTGAGGTCAGAATGGATGTCTTTGAAGTCAAGACCATTGATAACAATCTTTTCCGCTTAAGAGTCAGACTGGAAAACTCAAAGGCCATTCCCACTATGAGCTACTATGCTCAACAGCACAAACTTTATCCCAAAGACAGTCTCTTTGTTTCAGGAGAAAACATCAAAGTACTGGCAGGAGGAAAGCTCCTGGACCCCTACAGAAACACGGCTTCGTATAAAGAACACAGGCCTGAAATCCAGTTCTTGTTTGTTCCTGGATTCGGAAAGGTTGAATACCAGTTTTTAGTGACTGGGAAAGGGAGTATGGAAATCAAATACCACTCCCGTTTCGGAGGAAAAATCACCCAAAAGGTCCAGCTTAAATAATTAATCCCAAGTCAAAACTTTACAAACAGACCGATATTGATATTGGTATCTATATGGGTCCCGCTTTGGATAAAAGAACCTTCATTATCAATCAGGCGGCTTCCCCCGATATCCACGCTGAGCATCTGTTCGAAATCAAGATCACAGACAAAAATCCTGGCGTCTGCCCTGACTCCAAAATTCGGTGAAAAAAGAGCCTTTACTCCCAGTCCTCCATTAAAGGTCAGAGCTGATGAGTCGGCATAGTACAAATGAAATCTTTCTCCTAATCCCGGGGATACAACTTCTATTTCAGGTCCCTGTCCCTGCTTAATCTTAAACTGAGTGATTCCCAGGCCTGCGGTGGCATAAGGCGTAAATCGAGTGGATTCCGTGAAATTAAAAACAAGATTCCCATAATACCTGACAATATTCCCGCCAGAACGATTGGCGGTTTTCAACCAGTCTAAACTTCCTGAGGACTCCAGATCATTCAAAAGGTCATCCACCAGTCCCTCGGTAAACGCTGTTTCAACCATAATATACTCCACGCTGACTTCAAAACCTGTAGTCGGAGTCAGATTGTAAGCAGCCCGGCCTCCAAAGCCCATTCCGTTTTTCTCTTCCAAGACTGTTTCAAAAAACGCCTGCCATTCAGGGTCCCAGTTTGATATGATAGATCCAAAACGACTGTTGAACTCTCCATCAGAGGGATAAGAAATATTCAAATGGTAAAGGCCAAAGAATGTGAATTCCACCTGAGAAAAAGCTGCGCTGTTCAGGACTGCTGCTGCCAGAATCACCAGACATCCTTTTTTAATTAGGCTTTTCATTCTCGTTCATCACCTCCTATAAATTCAATTCAAACCGAACTATTTATCAACATGACAGTATTTGTGCGGCTGTACATCAGACAACATTGCATGGATTTATCCTCAAAAGGATAAATGGTCAATCATGACTAAACCCTGGTTACCCAGAGTTTAATCAGAACTTGGCAAAAAAGCCAATATTCAAATTGGCGTCTATATGAGGGCCGCTCTGAACCACCGAGTCCACATCGTCAAAAACCACATAGTTAAAAATTTCCAAATAAAATTTCTGCTGGAATTCAGGACTGCAGTAGAACACTCTGGCATCGATTCTCAATCCCATGTTGGAAGACAAAAGTGCTTTGACCCCTAACCCGCCGTTAAAAGTGAGAGCTGATGTATTTGTGTAATAGAGATGTATCTGCTCGCCGGTTGAAGGCCTGATTACCTCAATTTCAGGGCCGACTCCTTCAGCCATTTTAAACTGGGTAATACCCACCCCTGCTGTAATGTAAGGAGTCATATTCCCGGGAGAGGGAATATTGAACACAATGTTCCCATAATATCTCATGATATTCCCCCCAGATTCATTGGCCACTTCAACAAAATCACCATATCCAATAGACTCCATTCTATCTACCAGGTCATCCACAAGACCTTCAGCAAAAGCTGTTTCAGCCATAATGTACTCCAAGCTTCCCTCGATTCCTATTGCCGGGGTGATGTTGAACGCAATCCTTCCCCCAAAACCCAGACCTCCGTTCTGTTTCAAAGGCTCATTAAAAAATGCTTGCCACTCAGGATACCACGAACTATAGTCTGATTCAATATCAGAATCAAGCTCTAGGTCACCGGGATACGATAGATTCAGATTATAAAGTCCAAAAGCAGTCAGCTCTATCTGGGCAAAACTTAAGACAGCGAGAAACATCATTCCGAATAATAATAAAATCCCTTTTTTTGCTATCTTTTTCAATATCTCCTCCTTTTAATTTAATAAAGATATCTTCTTATAGAACAAATAAAAGCCTCCGTCAATAAATAATAATAAAAATACTTTCCTCCCTTTCTTTGTTATTGACTCTGATGCCCTGCTTTGGTATAAATAATCAGCCCGATTGAAATGAATTCTTAAAACAGTTTATTATTGGAGAGATGAAATGGATTTGTTTGACAAATGTGACACCGACTCCGGATATTTTGGATTGTTCCGGGTCCAGGACGATTTTTTCTTCAGCCGTCCGATTCTAGATCCCTTTCCCGGAACCAGAACCGTGTTTAATGGAAAAGAGTGCATTCAGTGGTCTATAAACAATTATCTGGGACTGGCTGAAAACAAAGAGCTCAAATCTTTGTCTGAGAAGATAATAAAAAAATACCCGTTGAGTGCTCCCATGGGTTCCAGAATGATGACCGGAAACACACAAAATCATAAAGAATTAGAAAAACAGCTGGCCGATTATTTAGAAAAAGAGTCAGCGATTCTTTTTAATTACGGATATCTCGGAGTTCTGGGAACTATTTCCTCTTTAGTGGACAGGAACGATACCATTGTCATTGATAAACTTTCGCATGCTTCTATGCTGGATGCCACATTTTTAGCACCAGGAAAATTCCGAGCGTTTAGACACAATGACATGAACAGCCTGGAAAGCCATCTCAAACGAGTCAATAAAAACAGAAAAGGCGGAGTGCTGATCGTCACCGAAGGTGTTTTCGGCATGAGAGGAGACCTTGCTGACCTCCCCAATATATGCAAACTCAAAGAAAAATATGACGCGCGCCTTTTTATAGACGATGCCCACGGATTCGGGGTCATGGGCGAAACAGGCCAGGGCACAGCGTCTTATTTTGGTCTTCAGGACAAAATTGATATATACTTTGGAACATTTGCCAAAGCCTTTGCCTCTATTGGAGGAGTCTCAGCAGCTGATAAAAAAGTAGTGGACTGGATAAGATACAATGCCAGAACACAGGTCTTTGCCAAAAGCCTCCCCATAGTCTATGTAGAAGTGCTTAAAAAAACCCTGAAGATGGTAAAAAACGGTGCTCAACTGCGAAAAAAAATGTTTGAGAATGCAGAAAAGCTCAAATCCGGCCTCAGAAATCTAGGATTTAATATAGGTAAGGGTCGCTCTCCCATCACTGCAGTCTATGTGCCTGCAGGGGATATGAAAATGGGAATGGAGATCATCACAAAATTAAGAGAGCGGGGAATATTTATTACCGGCGTTATGTATCCAGTGGTTCCTAAAGGAATTATCCTATTCCGGATGATCCCTACCGCCTCTCATTCAGAAGAAGAAATCGAAACCACCATTCAAGCGTTTGCCTCTGTCAGGGACGAACTTAAACTTGACCTGGATTCGGTCAAACATGCTGCCCTTTAATTAAAAGCGGCTAATACTGTCTTTATAGAAGCTTATTCAGGGACAAATGAGCGGTGAGTCTTTTTGAAAAGATCTTAATTTATCAGAAGGCTTTGTTTTCCATCCTGATCGCTTCATCCGCTTATATCCTTTATTACTTTATCTCTCAATCTAACCGATTGAAAAAAAAGTTTATCCATCATTTTGGGGAAAAGAAAACAAAAATATACTGGGTACTGCTTCAGCGTGGAGCCGGGATCCTCTTATACGGAATCATCCCAGCTTCAGCTGCTTTGGGAGCTTTTTCAAAAGGCACTTTTACATATGGATTATCTTTAGCAAATCTCACCGAATCCCTGTGCTGGGCTGCAGCTCTTTCAGCGTTCATCATTCCCATAAGCTTCGGGAGCGCAAAAAAATCCTCCCTCCAACATAAATACCCCCAAATAAAAACACATGAGTGGAACATAGGGCTTATTTTGATGAGCACTTTCTCCTGGGCCCTTTATCTTTTTGCCTATGAATTACTTCTCAGGGGAATTTTGTTTTTTTCCTGTTTAGAGGCATTCGGTCTCTGGGCTGCTTCGGCCATCAATGTCATCATCTATGCTCTTTTTCATTTACACAAAGAACATAAAGAGATGGTCGGCTCTGTGCTTTTGGGTCTGGTTTTCTGTATGATAACCTATAAAACAAAAGCCATATGGGCTGCTTTTATCATTCACTTTATTCTGGCAATTTCTCATGAGTGGGCCTTGATTTATTTTAACCCGGAAATCAAGCTAAAATGGATCAGAAACAGAAAATGAAGTATTTTGTGACAGGAGCCACCGGATTTATTGGCAGCGCTTTGGCGAGAAAGCTTGCTGATTCCGGGCATACTGTGCACGCTTTGTTTCGCTCAAAATCTAAAACTGCTTCCATAAAACATTCCAAAATCCGGCTGTTCAAAGGAAATCTTCTGGATCCCAAAAGCATTCACCAGGCTATGAAGGGATGTCACTTTGTTTTTCACACAGCAGCTCTAACCAAAATATGGTCAAAAAATCCCTCCCTCTATCACGAGGTCAATATCACAGGAACAAAAAATGTTTTGGAAGCTGCGTTAAATTTAGAAATCAAGAAAGTGGTTATCACATCAACCGCTGGCGTGTTCGGTCCGTCATCTGAAAGCTGCATCCATGAACAGACTGCTCGAAAAACTCCCTTTTTCACTGAATATGAAAAAACAAAAGCAAAGGCAGATGAACTGGCTCTCCTTTATTCAAAAAAGGGAATAGATATTGTGATTGTGTGCCCCACCCGGGTCTATGGTCCCGGCCCCATTGAAGAAAGCAACAGCGCCACCAAAATCATCAGGTCTTATATCAGAGGGAAATGGCATATCATTCCCGGTAATGGAAAAAGCATAGGGAATTATGTTTATATAGACGATGTGGTGAAGGGACATATACTTGCCCTGAAAAAAGGCCGCACAGGAGAGAAATACATCCTGGGAGGCGAAAATGCATCCTACATTCAATTCTTTAACCTGTTAAAGAATGCATCCCAAAAAAAATATTTTTTATTTAAAATTCCTGTTTTTGCCATGAAATCATTTTCCCAAATCTTTAACTGGCTGGCATCAATGTTCAAATTTTATCCGGTTATAACTCCTGAAATGGTGAAAAAGCTGACCCGGGACTGGTCTGTATCCAGTGAAAAAGCTGTACGTGAGCTGGGATACAGCCCCATCTCTTTGCAAGAAGGAATAAAAAAGACTTTGGAATGGTTAAATACTCTATAGTTAGACAAATTGTTGAACCACAAATCATGTGGTAAACTGCAGGGTTTTAAAGGAGAGAACTCATGAAAAAAATGGCGGTATTCCTCAGCATCAGTTTTTTGGCTTTAAACATAGGCTCCCAAGCCCAGGTCAAACCCGATGGAGACAAAGCATGGAGGCACGTGGAATATCTTGCCTCTGACCAATTCAAAGGACGCAAATCCGGCACTCCAGAATATCTTAAGGCCGCAGAATATGTGGCATTAAAAATGAAAGAATTTGGTCTCAAGCCTGGTGGAGAAAAGAACTCCTATTTCCAGCAGGTCGATTTTAAAAACTGGCGGCATTTTGAACCTCCCACCCGCTTTGAGGTCATCTCCCCCCGACATATGACCTTTATTCCAGGACGTTCCCATCACTTTTTTCCCAACTCCGGGACAGGCTCGGGAATAATCAGAGCTCCTTTAGCCTTTGCCGGGTATGGATTGGTGTCAAAAAAAGACCAATGGAATGATTATGAAAACCTGGATGTTGAAGGAAGAATCGTGCTCTTCATTCCAGGTGCTCCTGAATTCCTTAAGGGAATATCCCAGAAAGATAAGACTCTGGACAGCAAAATCAAAACCGCGGTAGAGAAAAAGGCTGCGGGTGTGCTCATCATGAATATTGGAGAGGGTATAAGAGGATGGCGTATTCCTGAAGGAGCCGAGAGAAGCACCTGTCCGGAGGGATTTTTAGTCATGACCGCTAACAGCTATCTTCTGGATAAAATTTTTTATATGAAGAAGATGAGCTGGAGGCACAAAGTAAGTCAAATGCTTCGGGAACAAAAACCTTTTCCCTGCTTATTGGATGTTACCGTGGAGATGGAAACACATTTCATCCAAGAAGACCGGAAAGCTCCCAATGTGCTGGGCATCATACCCGGAAAGCATCCTGAACTCAGAGATGAATACATCGTGATCGGAGGGCATCTGGACCATCTGGGGGTGGGGCTGGACGGCTCCGTCTATAATGGGGCTGATGACAATGCCTCTTCCATTGGAGTGCTGCTGGAAGCGGCACGAGTGATTCAGGCCAATGATTTCCAGCCGGACCGGAGCCTGGTGTTTGCAGCCTGGGCCGGAGAAGAACTGGGCCTGGTCGGCTCCCGATACTACACAGAACATCCTCTTTATCCGCTCGAAAAAACAGCGGTCTACATGAATCTGGATATGGTAGGAACAGGAGATCTTGACCTCTATGTAGGAGGGATGTGGGAGTTTGAAGAATTTTTTTCTCTGCTTAAAGAAAACATGCAAGAAAAGTTTAAACAAAGGCTGAGGTACCGTATCGATTACAGGGGGTCTGACCACAGTGTTTTTCTTTCCAAGGGAGTCACCTGTATCAGCTTGAGGTCAGGAAACGTACTGACCCGGGAACTTGATGACGAACACCCTGAATACCACAGACCGGGAGACAGAGCTGAAATCATTGATCCCGCTCTTCTGCAGCAGGCTTCTGAATACCACTGGGACAATCTGCTTTTTCTTTCCAACTGCAGAGAAAACCTTCTCGACCCCGAACATCATATAAATTTCATTCACAAAAATTCCACTGTAATTGACATGCACTGCGATACCATAGGGAGAGTTCTTAAAGGAGAAGACTTAACCAGGGATAATGCCAAAGGTCATGTTGACATTCCCAAGCTCAAACAAGGGACTGTGGACCTTCAGGTATTTGCCTGCTTTGTAGGACCTCCAGAGAATAAACTGGAAAAACACCAAGCAGCAAAAAAGGCTTTTGAGCAAATCGATGCCGTGCATCAGCTTATAGAGGAAAATCCTGAGGACCTGGTCCTGGTCACTTCGCCCAATGATATGCGGCAGCTTAGAGGAAATCTAAAGACAGGAATTCTTATCAGCATCGAAGGTGGCTATGCCGTAGAAAATGACCTCAGCCTTCTCCGTTCTTTTTATCGAAGCGGAGTAAGGCTTATGACCCTCACTCACTGGTTTGGTACGGATTGGGCTGATGCCTCCGGAGACCCTCAGCCCAAGCATCAAGGATTGACTGATTTTGGGAAAAAAGTGATTAAAGAAATGAACCGGCTGGGAATGATCATAGATGTCTCCCACGCCCATGATGAAACTTTCTGGGATGTAATAAAGATTTCAGAAGCTCCCATAGTCGCTTCCCACTCCTGCTGCAGGGCCTTATCAGACCATCACAGAAACCTCTCAGACAAAATGCTCAAGGCCCTGGCAAAAAACCGCGGAGTTGTGGGAATTAATTTTCTTCCTCTTTTTTTAAGAGCTGATAACTTTAAGAAAATGGAAAATTTAAGGGCAGAGCTTTTAAAAAAATACCATCTTCCAGAAAACCTTACTGACTTTTCAGATGTGAGTCAGAGCAAAGCCCAGGCCTTTAGAAAAGAGTACCAGAAAGGATTAGAAAACCTGAAAAGAGAGATGCCAAAAATCAATGTAAAAACAGTGGTCGACCACATAGAACACGTGATCAATGTCACAGGAAGCACAGACCACGTGGGGCTTGGTTCTGACTTTGACGGAATCAGCAGCACTCCTGACGGGCTTTCCCACGCCGGAGAGCTGGTCCGCATTACAGAAGAACTGGTTAAAAGAGGATATAAAGATAAGGACATTCAAAAAATACTGGGAGGGAATTTTTTGAGAGTGTTCAGGGAAGTCACCTCAAAAACCTCACCGGAATCCTGAAAACTAAAAGTTAGTTCTGCTTTTTAAGTTTTTTCAGCCACTGGACGGTCTTGGCCAGTCCCTCTTCTAAATCCACTATGGGTTTATAGCCAATCAACTTTTCTGCTTGGGAGATATCTGCCAGCGAATGTTTGATATCCCCTTTTCTGGGTTCCTTATAAACGGGACCGATCTCTTTCCCTGTTATCCGGGAAAGTATTTTTATGAGCTGGTTCAGGCTGATGCGGGAAGAAGCAGCAATATTGATGACTTCGCCTTTGGTTTTTTCTGCCTCTGAACAGAGAATATTCGCATAAACCACATTCTCCACATACGTGAAATCACGGGTCTGCTCCCCATCACCAAAAACAGTAAGCGGCTTCCCGTTTAATAAAGCATCAATGAACCTGGGAATCACAGCTGCATAAGGGGAGTCAGGATTCTGACGGGGACCAAATACATTAAAGTAGCGGGTGGTCACTGTTTCCAGTCCATAAACATCACTGAACACCTTACAGTAATACTCCCCGGTCAGCTTAGTGAGAGCATAAGGAGAAAGAGGACAAGGCTTCATATCCTCTTTTTTAGGAAGCTCCGGGGTGTCGCCGTAAACAGATGAAGACCCGGCATAGATCACCCGTTTAACTTTCTGGTCCCGTGCCGCGACCAATACATTGAGTGTTCCATCAATGTTGCTCTGATTGAATTCAATAGGATTTTCAATGGAGCGGGGAACAGAGGGAATTGCAGCCTGATGAAACACCCAGTCAACTTTCCGGCAAGCTTCCTGGACACAATCGAGGTCTCTAATATCTCCCTCTATGAAATCTATTTTATCAAGAATATCCTTGATATTTGAAATGTTCCCGGTCGATAAATTATCTATAACCCGGACATGCTTTCCTCTCTTCATCAGGCCGCGGACAAGGTTAGATCCTATAAATCCAGCCCCTCCAGTAACCAGACAAGTTTCAGCCATCTTGTAATTTCCTGATCCCGACTAAACCTTTCAGACTTCTTCGGTAAGTTTCAAGAAACGTTTATAAGGAATTGCTGTCCAGCTTTCAGCGTTAAAAGCACCGTTGGAGAGACTGATCATAGAGACTTTTGCTGCAGTCTCCTCATCCGGAGCTTCATAAATATCGAGAAAGTCATAGGAGCCTAAAAGTGCGTAATGAGCTTTAAACTTGACTTCGGGACACTTTTCCTTGACTTCCTGCAGCCATGCCCTTCCCAGTTTAGCTCTGTCTTTCATCATTTTAGAGACCTCTGGACCCAGTTTTGTCATTAAAATGAATGTTTTCATTTGATTCCTCCTTAGATAATTTTGGATATCCCCATTGATTTTATTATACACTCAAACCCCTAAAAAGTTCAAAAAATTATAAAACCTGAATTATTCACGAGTCGAGGTCGCTGCAGATGCAAGGCATCAGAGCATGAAGTCGTGACCCTTCACTGCGAATGCCCTGTAACGAAGCAGATGCTGTGAGATCGGCTCGCCTTTTTTTAATCGCCACCTACTAAGGTAGCCACCATCACAGCTTTTATAGTGTGCAGCCGATTTTCTGCTTCATCAAACACAATGGAAGCTTTGGATTCAAAGACTTCTTCTGTCACTTCCATGCTTTCCAAACCGAACTTCTTGTATATTTCTTCTCCTACTTTTGTTTCTCTGTTATGAAAAGCCGGCAAACAGTCCATGAACTTAACCTCCGGATTCCCGGTCGATTCCATAAGTTTTTTATTGACCTGGAAAGGCTTGAGAAGCTTAATCTTTTCATCCCAGACGTAATCCGGCTCCCCCATAGAAACCCATACATCGGTATAGATAAAGTCACATCCTTCCACAGCTTTGATATCATTGGTAATAAGTATCTCAGCTCCTGTTTTCTCTGCCATTTTTTTCGCCTTCTGCACCAATTCTTCTTTGGGCTGGAGCTTTTTGGGCCCAATGGAACGAAAGTCCATTCCTATTTTTGCAGCTCCCACCATCAAAGAATTCCCCATGTTGTTCTGGGCATCTCCTAAAAATGTAAATTTAACATCTTTAAGAGGTTTTTTGCTGTGCTCCATCATAGTCAAAAGGTCAGCCAGCACCTGGGTGGGATGGAATTCATTGGTAAGTCCGTTCCACACCGGAACACCTGAATATTCTGCCAGCTGCTCCACTATTTCCTGACCAAAACCCCGGTACTGAATCCCATCATACATTCTCCCCAGAACTCTTGCTGTATCTTTAATCGACTCTTTACGTCCGATTTGGGAGCTCTTTGGCCCTAAAAAGGTCACGTCTGCACCCTGGTCGTAGGCAGCGACTTCAAACGCACACCGGGTCCGGGTGGATGTTTTCTCAAAAATAAGGACAATGTTTTCTCGTATCAATCTCTGCATTTCATTTCCAGAATATTTTTCCGCCTTGAGCTTTTTTGAAAGCTCTAAAAGATAAAAAATTTCTTTAGAAGTCAAATCCAGCAGTTTGGTAAGACTTCTTCCTTTTAGATTGCAGTACATTTTGCCTCCAAATTTTTTCATTGCCTGGATTCAATTAAAGAGTCAGCCAGCTCACTTTTCAACAGATTCCTGTATTTTGGAAATATCATCCAGGGCGTACATTCCCCTTCCATTGGTGGCAATGACCAGAACATTATCCCGGGGATGAATCTTCAAATCCCAAACAAAACAATTGGGAAGCCCTGTGGGGAGAACATGCCATTCTTTTCCGCTGTCCAAACTCACATACACTCCCAGATCATTTCCTAAATAGAGAATGCTCTTCTTTTTGGGGTCTTCCCGGATAACATTAACCGGTCCTCCCGGGAGATTTCCAGATATATCCTTCCAGGTCTTTCCACAATCCTCCGACTTATACACATAGTCGTTAAAGTCATCGTCCCGGCGTCCGTTCAAGGTCAAGTACACCGTGGATACGTCATATTGAGAGGCCACAATCCTTGAGACATGCTTGTTGTAGGGGAGTCCATGGATTATCTCTTCCCAATTCTTTCCTTCATCCCGGGTCACATGCACCCTGCCGTCATCGGTTCCTGCATAAATCAGTCCTTTTTTAAGAGGAGATTCTGACAAAGCGGTTAAACAAGCATAAGGAATGGCAAAGGGAAGGCTTCCTTGTTTTTCCAGGTCATTATAAGAAAGGTCAGGACTTATTCTTTCCCAAGTCTCTCCCATGTCCGGGGAGCGAAAAACATACTGCATCCCATGGTAAATAACCTTGTTATCGTGAGGAGAGATAATGGTGGGAGCCAGCCACTGACCTCGAAGAGGAGGTTCATCTTCACCCACCTCTGGAAGTATGTTCTTGACAAACCACTGATTGTCTTTCAGCTCAGAGCGCATCAGCCGGCCGTAAAACGAAGAGGAATACACGATATTGGGGTTCTCCGGGTCAACCGCGATGATGGTCCCTTCACCTCCCGGAGCTCTTTCCCAGTGAGTCATAAGCCACTGGGGCTTTTTCCCTCTTGGAAGGGTATGGGCTATGTTCCCCCGGTAGGTCAAATGGTCCTGGACTGAGCCGTAAATATTGAAAGGCTCTTTCATATCATAAGCCACGTTATAGAACTGTATCACAGGAAGGTTGCGGTGAAAATGCCTCCAGGTTTGTCCCCCATCGTAAGAAATATTGATCCCTCCGTCATTGGCATTGACCAGACAATCCGGTTCTTCCGGGTCTATCCACAGACCGTGATGGTCACCGTGGAGTCCTGGAAAATAAAGGGTTTCGAAACTTCTGCCTCCGTCGGTTGATTTGGCCAGCCTGAGTCCCATTATATAGACTGTGTTTTCATCACTGGGATCCACTCTTATCTGACCAAAGACCCATCCATAAGTCCCGCCAAAGCCCTCCATGTATCTGTTGTCAGGACTGACTTTCTTCCATGTCTCTCCTCTGTCATCTGTTCTGTAGACTTCAGCTCCTTTGATTACCCTTCCTTTTTTCAATCGGCCGTAAGCATCCCGTTCTCCTTCTTCAGGCATCCGCCCGGGATTGTGGTTGTCCACAAACGCATACAGAACATTGGGATTGCTTCGGGCGATATCCAGGCCGATTCTTCCTGTCTTGTTAAGGTCAGGAAGCCCTTTGGTTTTCTGCTCCCAGGTCTTTCCTCCGTCAGTGGACTTGAATATCCCGTCGCCGGGTCCGGGCATAGGATCGCTCCAGCGTCTTCGGATTCGGTTCCACATGGAAGCATACAAAGTACCCGGTTCTGTGGGGTCCATGACCAGATCGATAGCTCCTATTTTTTCACTGATATAGAATATTTTGTTCCAGGTCTTTCCGCCATCTGTGGTCTTGTAAACACCCCTCTCTTCATTATAGGTCCATTCATGTCCGGAAGCAGCCACATAAACAATATCCGGATTTTGCGGGTGAATCACAATTCTCCCTATGGTATGGGTATCAGCGAGTCCCATGTGCTTCCAGGTCTTTCCCGCATCTAGGGACTTATAGACTCCTGTTCCCGCCACAGAGGCTCTGAAAATATTTGCTTCACCCGTTCCCACCCATATAATATCAGAGTTAGTGGGAGCAATGGCTATATCCCCTATGGAGAGGGAAGGGGCTTCATCAAACAAAGGCTCCCATGTGATGCCGGAATTTTTAGTCTTCCACACTCCTCCAGTAGCTGCTCCAATGTAAATGGTGTGCTTGCTTCCTTTAGGAACAGCGATATCCGTGCATCGGCCGCTGATCACATCCGGTCCCAGAAAGCGCCATTTTAATTCTTTAAACACAGACTGCTCTCTCATTTCCATGTGCTTCTGGTACCAGTTTAACCTCTGTTCCGGATCTGTGGATTTGACTGTTTCCTCTGCATCAGGAACTGAGGAAAAGACAGCCCCGCTGGTAAAAACAAATGTCACAAAAAATAAAATTCCTTTCCTAAACAAACTGTTTGGGGATAAAGACATAACCGGACCTCCTAAAATTTAAATAAAGTGTGAAAATCATATCAAAGAAAAAATTCTATTTTAATGGTCTTCCTTTGTCAAACTTTTGAATCCCTGGGGACATCTATCGTGAAAAAAAGCGCTCTTTACTGAGAGTGTAGAGCTTGACTTTGTCTCCCTGGAGCTTTCTCATAACAAAACCCCTGTAAATCATCCCCACTCTTTCCGCCACTTTTTCAGAGGCTCTGTTGGCAGGATAAATGGAAGCGACAATTCGCTCCACCTCTAATTCAGAAAAAACATAGGCAAAAAGCCTGTGAGTGGCTTCTGTAGCATACCCTTTTCCCCAGTATTTGGGAAGAAGGGTATAAAACACTTCTACATCTGAACTCCCCTCCATTGGCAAAAGGCCAATGGCTCCCACGTACTGATGGTCCATTTTTCTTATTATAGCCAGAGCAAATATCTGATTTTCCTCTCCGTATCTCTCTAGGATCATGTTGAACAGCTCTTCAGCTCCCTTATATGTTTTCTGCTCCTTGATAAAGGAAAGATACTGGGTAGCTTTTTCATCTCTCATAAACGAAAAAAAAGGCTCCCAATCTTTTTTTTGAAAAGGCCGGATGTAAAGGCGGTCGGTTTCTAAACGTTCTGGGATTTTCAGATTGAATGCTTCTCGGAAATAAGCCATATCAAAATATCTTAAAAATTTTGGTTGGCTATCATTATATACCATAAATTTCAAAATCGAAATGTTTTTGGTGATTGATAAGCTGTATTTGTGTATTATTTTAATAAATAACACATCAAGCATTTAAGGAAGGATTGAAAAATGCCAAAATCCAGAATTATTTTTGTGCTTTCTCTATTTATCTTGGCCCTTGGTTTTGCTTCGGCCCATCAGGAAACCTCAGGCCAAGCTGAATCCATTATCCCCAGGCCAGAACACCCCCGTCCTCAGTTTTTTAGGGACTCCTGGCTCAATTTGAATGGTTGGTGGAGCTTCACCTTCGACTTCGGATTATCTGGGAAACAGAGGGGATTTCAAAGCAGTACAGGGTTTGATGGAGTTATCACCGTTCCATTTTGCCCGGAAAGCAGCCTCTCCAGAGTGGAATACAAAGATTTCATAAACGCCCTCTGGTACCAGTGAAAAATTTGACTTGGACCGGATCCATCAAATCATCTCTAAGAAAAAGAAAGAACTAGAAAATTAAGTTTTTTTATATAGGAGATTATACAGGAGGATGGCATGTCTAAAGGGGATAATTTCATCATCTTTTTTCTGGCTTTGTTCTTTATCATGAACCTAACTCCGGCTGTTTCTTCAGAAATTCTCACAGGCCCTCTCCCTCCTCAGAATCTTCGGTGCGAGTATCTTGAAAATCCTTTGGGAATGGATGTCCAGAAGCCCAGGTTTTCCTGGATGCTCTCCCATACAGAGCGCGGACAGAAGCAGTCTGCCTATCAAATCATGGTATCCACAGACCCATCTTTTGAACAAGAGTTGATGTGGGACACCGGGAAAGTCCAATCCGATAAATCCACCCATGTTGAGTATATTGGAAAGGCTTTGGAAAGCAACCGCACCTATTACTGGAAGATGCGGTATTGGGATAAAGATGACCGGCCCAGCCCTTTTAGTCAAAAGGCGTGTTTTGATACCGGACTTTTTGAAGAAGAAGACTGGAAAGGGGAATGGATCAGCGGAGAGAATCTGATTCGCAAAGAATTTTCTGTGGATCAAAAAATTATCCGGGCCCGGGCTTTTATCAGCGGACTGGGTTATTATGAACTGAGGATTAACGGAGAAAAAGTGGGGGATTATGTTCTAGACCCTGGATACACCACTTATGACTGGAGAGTGCTCTACACCGCTTATGATGTCACAGATTCCTTGATCCAAGGTCAGAATGCCGTGGGAGTGATGCTGGGAAAAGGATGGAGCGAGATCAGACTTTTAAGGCTCCAGATAGAAATCGAACTGGAGAACGGAAGTCATTTCATGCTTTTTACGGACCCCTCCTGGAAAACCGCTCCAGGACCTATAATTCAGGACAGCATATACCATGGAGAAATCTACGATGCTCGAAAAGAAATTTCCGGCTGGGATCAGCCTGGATTTGATGACAGCAGCTGGAGTCTTGCTGAGACAGGATTTAAGCCCAAAGGGAAACTCGCTTCTCAGATGATGCCCCCCATAAAGGTCATGAGCACTCTTCTTGCACGGCAAATCACTCAGCCTGAAGAGGGAATGTATGTGTATGACTTTGGACAGAATTTCAGCGGGTGGGCTGAACTTTCTGTCCGGGGCCCTAGAGGAACCAAAGTCCAGATGCGGTTTGCAGAACTTCTCTATGAGAACGGAACGATCAATCAAGAAAACCTGCGCAGCGCTGAAGCTCGGGATGCGTATATATTAAAAGGAGAGGGTGAGGAAACCTATGAGCCCCGCTTCACTTACCACGGATTCCGGTATGTGGAGCTTACTGGCTTCCCGGGCGTCCTCAAGGAAAGCGGGACACAAATTTATGCTGAAGGAAAATTTTTAACTGGGGTGGAGGGGATTGAGAAAGTGGAAGAGCTTTCTGATTCAGTGCGCATCGAGATCGGTTCTGGCTGGTATGACTTTGAACTCACGGGTAAGGAGATACAGTAGTAAATTACCTGAATTTTATCAAGCTTATCGCCATCTCGACTCGTGAAAAATCCAGGCTTATTAACTTGCTGAAAAAAATCCACGAGACCACAATATTCTTTTTAATCACATCATTTCCTTCGCGATTTTTCTAACAGCTCAATATCTATTTTGTCCAATGGGCGTCCGGCTATTTTTTTATTCCTAATCAAATCATCCAATCCAATGAAGCTAACCTTTTCAGTGCCGTAATCCCCTGTGACTCTATTCTTCCATACCTCCTGGAATTGCAATCCCTCGATTTTTGTCAAGAGATCAATCCTTATGGGTTCATAACCCAGTTGAAAAATATTCCCCTCTTTAGTCAAATCATCCAGAGTGATAGGCAACTCTCCGAATCCAAATTCTTTAAGAACTTTGAGTATCTTTTTAGCATTATCAACGCTGGGTTCCACAAAAATATCCAAATCTTTGGTGTATCTCGGCTTGGCATAAAAAGCGACCGCATAAGCGCCGATGATGCAGTATTTGACTCTATGCTTATTTAATAACTTTAAGAACTCTTGATAATCTTTTTCCACTTTCATAATTACGGTCCTTTTTTATTTTCCTGAATTCATCTCTCAGGAACTGCATTGTCTCAATCCTCTCTGGAGCAGAAAGGGATAAGTAGTAAGAGTCATCAAATTTATTTGCTTCTGAAAAGGAATGCGTTTTGTTAATCCATACTTTGGCTTTCATCAGACGATCACTTTTAAGATAATTATATCTAAATAACTGACCTTTATAAAGATAAATGATTATGTTTTAGGAATGACATAGAATGTTTGCTTGGTCTGTTCCCTTTTAGGCCCTGATTTATTTTTTCACTTTGTATTCGCGTTTACTCCGGGGCGGTAGAGTATAAGCTGAGACAAGACTCTTATTTGAGTGCTTTATTTTATTTCTTGATCCATTTTGAACGGTCGGGGTCTTCGGGCTTTTCTGGCTTTTCAGGGGGATTCTTTTCAAGTTCTTCCATCAAAATCTCTACGGCTTTTTCCAGAGACGGGTCTTTCCCTTTGACTATGAGTTCTGGTCGGTCGTAGACTTCAATGTCCGGTTCAACGCCGATTCCTTCCACAGCCCATTCGCCTTGGGTATTCACAAAGCCAAAAGTGGGCACAGAAAAAGAGCTTCCGTCTATCAATCCAGGATTGCCGGAAACGCCCACTAGACCACCCCAGGTGCGGGTGCCCACAAGTTTCCCGAGATTAAGTTTTTTGAAATAATATGGAAAAGCATCTCCACCGGATGAAGAATAGTGGTTGATCAGCATGACTTTTGGTCCGTCATGAGCAACACCAGGAGTCTGAGACAGCTTCAATCCCCGTCTCGCCCAATAGTTGAGTATATCCCTGTCCAGAAGGTCGATCATCACATCAGGGATGAAACCTCCGCCGTTGTAGCGCTCATCAATGATGAGAGCATCTTTGTGGTGAAAAGCGTACATTCCCTTGAACAGCTCCCGGTTTCCTTGAATGGAGGTATTGGGAACATGGAAATAACCGATCCGGCCGTCAGAAAGTTTTTCCACCATCTCCCTCCGGCTTTGGACCCAGTCAAGATAAAACAGGTCCAGCTCGCTCTGGATGGGTTTAACCCAGTATTCCCGGGCTCCCTCTGCTGTGGGCTCGGAATTGACCTTTATGGAAATCTTTTTTCCGGCTGTGTTTTCCAGAAACTGATAGGGATTGTCTTTGAGGGTCACTTCTCTGCTGTTAAGGGAGATGAGGTAGTCTCCTTCTTTGACTTCAATTCCCTGTTCTGTCAGAGGGGAGCGAGTGTTCTCGTTCCAGTTTTCTCCCTGATAGACTTTAGAGATGATATACCGACCCGCTTGTTCATCAGCCTCAAATTCTGCTCCCAGAAGGCCGCCTTCCACTCGTTCAGGACGGTCAAACTCGCCCCAGTTGATATAAGCGTGACCCACATTGAGTTCTCCCACCAGTTCACCAAAAAGGCAATCCAAATCGGCCCGGTGTCCCAGATAAGGAACCAGCTTTCCGTATTTTTCCTTCATGTCTTGCCAGTCCACACCGTGCAGATTTTCCACATAAAACCAGTCACGGTAGATGCGCCAGAGTTCGGTAAACATCTGCTTCCATTCCATCATGGGATGTATTTTGACTTCCATGTCTTTGAAATCAAGGGCGCCGTCTCCAGGCTTCTGATTGGGTTTGAGGTCAATGATACCGTAATCATCCCGGGCTCGGTAAAGAATCTTTTTGGCTTTGGCTGCCCAGGCATAGCTTCTCACGCCGCTCATGATCACCTGGTCTTTTTTGTCAGAAATGGTGAAATGATGGAGCCCCCCGTCTTTAAGATAAAGGACTCCCCCCTCCACAGCTAAAAGTCCCCGGTAGTTTCCAGAAGGAAGCGGAAACGAGACAATCCTGCTGTTGATCCCCTCCAGGTCGATCTCAACCTTTGACTCCCCTTGTTTCTTTGTGTTTCTTTCCCGTTCTTGTGCTTTTTTGTCGTTATTTTCTTTTTCTTTTTCTTTTTCGATCTCTTCTATATCGTTTTTCTCTTCAAACAGAGGCTCAGTGTCTTTGGTCAGGGCAGCCGCATAGATTTTAGTGGCATTGTGGTAAAGATAGTCCTGTTCAAAGCTGGAAAAAGTGAGGTTGAAGGTTCGGTTGGAGAGAAAGTAGAGGTATTTACCGCAGCTGGAAAACACCGGCGAAAAGTCCTCATGCATATCATCTGTGAGCTGAAAAGATTCAGCCTTTTCAAGCGAATAGACCCATACAGCCTGCTGGCCGTTGTCGCCGTCTTTGGTATAGGTCACCCATTGAGAGTCCGGGGACCAGGAGTACTGGGTGATATCAAACCGGCGGGCTTTATCCACAACCGTTGTTTCTTGGGTTTTCATGTCCAGAATCTGGAGCTTCTGATTTTTGTCAGAGAAAAGCAGCTTGGTGCTGTCAGGAGACCAGACTGAAGGAAAACGCCATATTCGGCTTCCTTTAGTGAGCTGGATGATTTTATTTTCCTCAGCTTTATCCATCAGATAGATCTCATACTCTCCTGTTTTGTCCGAATAAAAAGCAAAGTATCGCCCGTCTGGAGACCAGGCAGGGTATATTTCCCTTTGTCCTGGGGTCTCGGTGAGATTGTAGGTAATTCCTTGTTCTGCAGGAAGAGTGAAGATTTCGCCCCTGGCTTGAAATACAGCCCTTTTTCCTGAAGGAGAAATATCAAAGCTGCTGATGTCATCTTTGACGTTTTTAAAATATGGGAGGAGGTTGGGATTATCAAAAAGAATATCCACCTTGACCTTCTTGGTTTCCTCTTTTTCCAGGTCCAGGATATAAACCTGTCCACTGTTTTCATAAGCGACCTGGCCTCCCTCGCCAGAAGGCCAGAGAACATCGTAAACAGTATGCTCAGTCACTTTGCCGATTTGATCCGTATTTAATTCATAGGAATAAATATTGAGGATGAGGTCTCGGTCTGAGACAAAATAGATCTTGTCTTTATACCATAAGGGATGGACATCAGTCCCGGAAAATGTGGTCAAGCGCTGGGACTGATCCTTTTCCAAATCATAAATCCAGACATCTTGGGCCCTGCCTCCTTTGTAGCGCTTCCAGGTTCTCCATTCACGGGAAATGGGAGTGTAAACAATCTTGGTGCCGTCCGGAGAAAAGGTCCCTCCTCCGGCCTCAGGAATCTGAAGGGGCTCTTCCAGGCCTCCTTCCACATCAACCAAGAAAAATTTTCCCATTCTCTGTCCCCATGGAGTTCTGTTGGCCCTGAAAAGTATCTTTTTGGAATCAGGGGTCCAGTCCATAACCTGGTAGTCAAAACCTCCGCGGGGAGGCATCATCCCTACATCATTGTAAAAAGTCAGCTGCCGAGGAATACCTCCTGTGGAAGGCATCACATAGACCTGCCGGGTCCCTGAGTACTCAGCTGAAAAAGCGATCCACTGACCGTCAGGCGAAATCTTAGGGAAAAGCTCCAGGCCTTTATGAGAGGTTAGCCTTCTGGCTTGGCCTCCTTCTACCGGAACTGACCAGATATCGCCGGCATAGACAAAGACCAACAGGTCCTTGTTCACATCAGGGAATCTTAAAATCCGGGCATCTTCTTCGGCCCAGGTGAATAAAGGCACCAGCAAACATATGATCAAAATGACAAAATTTTTTTTCATCACTCCTCCTTTCCTCCTTTAAAAACCTTTTTTGTTTATGTTTTGTTCATAATTCTTGATGATACTTGATGATACACTTTTAAACAAATTTTTTCAAAGAACTTGTGCCGCGATTGATAAACTAAGGATGGTTGTAAAAACAGTACCGTGTTACCCGTTCACCATATTTACTATGCAGCAGTAACTGAAGCGACATTTAAAACACTGTGAATTGTGAATGGTAAACAGCAAAAGAATAAATGAAATGAAAATTCACTATTTACCATTTTCAATTTACTGGTTTTTGGTAAAATCTTGAAGATCGCTGATATGAAATTAAATATAAATACATCTCCATTTTTTT
>CAYULB010000017.1:11956-37853 GCA_964445575.1 uncultured Eubacteriales bacterium | reverse complement strand
TTACGCTTGAAGCCAGATATTTCATTTTAGGAGAGAGTGATATAAGCTGGACAACCGTTACTGGTGAAGAATTAACGTCTCTTCTTTATGGCGTTACATACAAGTTTCTACCAAATGTTTTTCAGGTAAAATACTTTGGATATTGGTATGATTATGTGAAAGTTTGGTCTTGGGATTATTGGGAATTTGGCGGAGCAGCTGAGCTGGATAGTCTAATCGACACTATTAAATTCAATCCCTCTTTCCCCAAAATCGCAGCCGGATTTAAATTCTCATTCTGATTTTATAAAGTAGTTTAGAAGATAAAAGTCGGCGGTGCAGGCCGATTTATTGGAATGCGCTGCCGACTTTTTTTATTGACATCAAAAGGGAATAGACGTCACATTCTTATAAGGTCCAGGCATAGCCGACCTTGAGAAATAAAGTCCGGTCGGTCTGGGTTAAGCTGATGTCATAGAATCCCAGGTAATTATCGCTGTATCCAAGAAAAAGCACGGTGCGGGGGTTCAACTTATAAGAAAACAAAAGCTGAGAGAAAAGGGTTTGTGTTTCCGGCTCAACATCATTTTCATAGAGGTCGAGATTTCTGTCAATATCGCGGTACTGAAAAATAGTCCGGAAAAAGGCTTTGTTGTTGAAGTGATAGATAAAATGAATCTGGGGGAGCTGAGCGAGGAAAAGCCTTTCACCCTGGATTTTCAGCCATTGGTACAGGTAGCTGAAGTTCAGATTTATATGAGTCCCTAAATTCCATTCGACTCCGGGATTGATTTGCAAATATTTTCCTGCTCTTACATGAGTGTAATCAATCTCATCGCCGTGGCTGATAAAAATTCTTCCTTGAAAATATCCTGTAGGACGGATGGAAAAATTTATATGATTAAAAAACTGAGAAAAAGGCTCCTGTTTATAGACTTTTTTACGTACCCCCACTACTGTTGAAAAGTTAGATTGAAGAGGACCGCTTATAAAAAAATTGGCTTCAAGCTCTTTTTCTAAAAGATTTCCCTGGTGGTCATTGGTTTGGTCATAGTTTGCAACGGCATTGATTTGAGAGAAAAAACTGCTTTCTGTAGCGGTGTAGATATATCCTCCTCCTAATTCAAAACGGCGGTAGTCTACCTGGGGGACAAACCCAAGGTCTGCCCGAAAATCAGGGCTGAAATCTCCATAAGAACTAAAGACTACGTAGTTTTTTTTCTGTCTCGAGAATTCGATATTAGCAACATAGCCAGTAAGCTGTCCTTTTTCTTGATTGTATTGTTCGGCTAAAGAATCTGGATAAGCGGTCTGAGAACCCAGGAACTGAAAGGTTATGGAATCAGATTTGTTGATTCTGAGAAGCCCGTCCACTCCAGCCAGGCGGTTGTGATATCGGTCACTCTCTCGGTCTGTCATCAACACCCCAAGAGTGGAACCTCCTCCCACATCCCGGCGGTAGCGGAGTACATTGGAAAAAGATCGCTGATTTAGAAAGCCAGAGCTTGATCCCTGAGCTCCTGGGAAAATCAGATTAGTTAATTGGTCCTGGGCTGAGAAGAATCCAAAGGTGTTTTTTCCTTCTTTTCCTGAAATTTTCACACCCCATGCTGGATCAGCTATGGAACGAGTGTAGAGGGCTTGGACCGGTGTTTTGAAAAAATCCTGGCCCTCCAGAAAAAAAGGTCTTTTCTCAGGATAATAGAGAGCAAATTGCTTGTTGATATCAAGCTGGGCTGCGTCTGCTTCCACTTGAGAAAAATCTGGATTTAAAGCGGCGCTTAAAGTTATATTATTGGTCAGCCCCCACCGTCCTGAGATCCCTACATTTCCAAATGATTCCTTTTTTTTCATAGGTCCAGCCGGAAAGTCTTTTCTTTTATCTGAATAAAGACCTACTACTGTGGGGTCCAGTTCAATATTGCGCCCTGGCTCTGCGCCGGAGAACCCCCTGATCTTGGGGAGCTGGCAGAGAATGCACTGCTCATTCCGGTCTAAAGGAAAGGAGCTGATCTGATGACGGCGGCTTCGGGGGTAATTACGGACAGGAGCGAAACCCCAGAGCTGTTCAGATTTAGAGGGCTGGAACTGCAGAGCTCTAAAAGGAATGGCGATTTCAACAACATATCCGAAGTCAGTAATCTGTCCGGCTGAATCCCAGATCGCATCCCAGGACATGTCTTCTTCTGAACCTCCACTGCTCATGATTTCATCTCCCTGAATGCCCAAAGGATTCACAAAAAAAGCAAAAGCCCGGTTTTGATCATTAAAGGTGTCAATAATCAATCCAATTGAGTCGTCCTGCCACGCTTCATCCCGGTCAGAGAGATAAGCTCTAATTTTGTGAGGCTCAGGGTCAAAGGCACGACACCCAAAATACAAGTGAGTGGTGTCATAGATCAGATAGCACTCGGTATCTACAGGAGCCGGCACATTTTCCGCAGGCATAACTTCAATATCCAGATTAAATTTCAAAGCTTCTTCCCAAGCCTTTTCGTCCAGAACTCCATTTATATTGATTTTTAAATCTGTTTTAGGAATATAGAAAACTTTTTTTCCTGAGTTACTTTCCTGGGAGGAATAAACAAGATTAACTAGAATAAATCCGCTGAGCAAAATCAGCCCTAAACATCTTCGTGACATTGAATTTCTCCTATTCATTCATCATCATGGATGATTTATTTAAGGACGTGAACAGTCCTTATGGTATTAAACGTAGGGGAGGAAGAAAAAGTTCACTTTTTTTGTTTTTTTCGTTGAACACAACAGCAAGACCTGCTCTTACTGTCAGGCTTTTTGAGAGCATTTCTCCCTGAGGAAACCCCGAAGTCTTGTATCCCATCTCTCCCACCAGAGTCAATTGAGAGTCCTCTCTAGATAGAAGGTCTTGTTGAGGGAATAATTTTATCATTATGCTGAAAAATAAACACTATAAAATATATTGATTAAATAGGGAAAATATAATAAAATAATGATATTCAGGACCAAGGAGCACAGGAATGGCCAGATTAAACAAAAAAAGCTGGGAATAAAAGTCAAAGATCTGGCCACTTTTGCATGCCAGGCTCTAGGCAAGGAGTTCAAAGATCCCAAACCTGAAGTGGCAAAGCAGTGGGCTGTTTTTGAAGCCATGATTGAACTTATGACCCCCGAAGGATTTGCTGCCCTCATGTCTTCTATGTGGCCTGAACTTCTGGATGCCATGCCTTTAGGTATGGGGAAAATGATGAAAGTTGTCGGAAAAACGGGAATATTTGGTGATTTTATGTTTGCTGTGATGAAACCAGCTTTCCCTGTCTTATTCCCCAAACTTCTTCCCGGGATGATGCCAAAGGTCATGCCCACCATGCTGAAGAAAATAGGAGAGAAGATCCCCATGCCAGATTATATGGCCGAGCAGATGCCGGATATGATGCCAGAAGTCATGGACAGGTTAATGCCCCATATGCTTCCGGATGTGGTCCCCCTGGTTGTGCCTGAGATGATATCTTATCTGAGAGGCAAAACCTGAAGAAGACAAGCTTTGCTTAACTTAAATCACCACCGCATCCACAAACAATTCATAGGTATTGTCTTCATCAAGGTCATGGATTTTGACTCTTTCCACTGAATTGAGGCCGGATATTTCAGCAAGTTCCGATTCATAAAGAATTCGGACATTCGATTTTTTGAGTTTTGTTTTGATTTTTTCTGATAGATTTTCGGATTTTTTCCGGGTCAGAAAAACAACTCTGGGTGAATACTGAGCAGCGGCCACTGACAGTTCTATGGATTTTTCCCCTAAGTCTCGAACCAGAATCCTTTGATCTTTGAGTCGGGAGAGGTCTTTGATTTCATGATACACTCCTTTTTCTAAAAATTCCTTCTCTCCCGGAATATTTTTTAGTGAGGGCTCTCTGGTTTGCTTTTTCTCTTGCTTTTTGGATTTTTGCTTTTCCTTATAATTTTTTATCGCCTCTCTCAGAGCGTCTGCAGCCAGGTTGGAACAGTGCATTTTTACAGGGGGAAGACCCTCCAGCTCGTCTGCAACTTCCTGGCGGGTTATTTTAAGGGCTTCATCCAGGGTTTTTCCTTTAGCAAGTTCCGTGATCATGGAAGCAGTGGCCACAGCAGAACCGCAGCCGAATGTTTTGAATTTAATGTCTTGGATTTTATTGTTTTTGACTTTTAATGAAAATTCCATCAGGTCTCCGCAGACCGGGTTTCCCACTGTTCCTTTGGCAGTGTTTTCTCCTTTTAGAGTTCCCACATTCCTGGGATTCCGGAAATGGTCCAGGACCTTATCAGAATAAGATGTTGATTTCATTTTTATTCTCCTAAGATTCTAATCCCGGTTAATACAGAGGGGAAAGTTTTCTCAATCTTTCCACTGCTTCAGGCAGAGCCTCTAGAAGAGAGTTGATATCATTTTCTTGAGTGAATCTCCCCACGGTAAGCTCCAAAGATCCATGAGCCTCTTCATGAAGAAGCCCCATGGCAATCAATGTATGGGAAGGCTCCAGGGTTTTAGAGGAACAGGCAGAGCCGGTTGATACAGCGATTCCTTTGTCATTCAATGATAAAAGTAAAGACTCGCCTTCGATTCCATCGAAACGGAAATGAGCATTATTGGGCAGTCTTTTTTCAGGATGACCGTTGAGAAAAGAGCGAGGGATTTCCCTCAATATTTCTTTGATGAGTTGGTCTCTAAAAGACTGAAGATTCCTGACTTCTTTTTCTCTCTCTTCAAGCACTATCTCTGCAGCCCGGGCCATCCCTGCAATGGCTGCCAGGTTTTCAGTGCCGGAGCGGATCCCTCCCTCTTGTCCTCCCCCTATGATTTGAGGGGTGAGCTTGACTCCCTTTCTTTGGTAAAGGACTCCCGTTCCCTTAGGGCCGTAGATATCATTAGATGAGAGGGTCATGAGGTCTATGAAATCTCTTTGGACATCAAGAGAAACCAGGCCTTCTGCAGCCACAGCATCTGTATGAAAGACGATTCCTTTTTCTCGGCACAGATTGGCTATTTCTTTAATTGGCTGGATAGTGCCCACTTCATTACTGGCGTATCCGATGGAGACCAGGAGAGTATCTTTGGTCAGGCGCTCTTTGATTTTATTCAGGTGGACTCTTCCGTAATGGTCAACAGGGACTTTGGATACACTGAATCCTGATTTCATTAAAAATTTAGCAATGTTGTGCAGGGAGATATGCTCTATTTCTGAAATGATGATGTGCTTCCCCTTATTTTTATTTCTCATGGCATAGCCAATGAGTGCCAGATTATTGGATTCTGTGGCACCTGAGGTAAAGATAATTTCATCTGGCTCAGCGTGGATAAGCTCTGCGATTTTAGAGCGGCTCATCTCCAGAGCGTCGGTGGCTTCATCTCCCATGGAATGAAGGGATGATGGATTTCCATATATTCTGTTGTAATAAGGTTCCATGGCTTTAATTACCCTGGGATCAACCGGTTTCGAAGACTGGTAATCAAGATAAACACTCATTTTTTTATCTTTTTAAAACCACATAGTGGTTCCAGCTTCTAAAGCCAAATCATTCAGTGTGCCTGCTCCAACGATTTTTAAACCCGGGAGGAGTTTGACCGTGTCCATTCCCAGCATTTGTTTGGAGGCTTCGCAGACATAGATATCTATTCCCATGTCCAGTGTTTTTTTGATGACTTCGGAAAGGGCTGGAAAGGAACCAGCTTTGATTTTCTCTGCAGCTCCTGGTTTCAAAGCCCTGAGCCCCTGGCCCAGATAATAAACTTTGGCATGGATATCCATCGACTTGGCGGTCTGAGCCAAGATAAGAGGAGAGTACTGTCTCTCAGGGTCATCACTGGTTTGAACGTAGAGTATTGAATTTTTTTTCATTTTAAACTCCTATTTTTTTCTTTTTATCAAGAACCGCAGGGTCTGATCTTTTTTCTCAAACTCAATGATTTCATGTCCGGTTCTTTTTGCAAACCTTTTTATGTCTTCCTCGGCCGCAGGGTCGTCTGCCAGAACTTCCAGGACTTCTCCCACTTTGATTCGGCCTATGTTTTCCCGAGTCTGAAACAAAGGTTCCGGGCAGAAAAGTCCTATGCAGTCAAGAGTTTTTTTAGGTTTGTTTTCAGCTTCCATCTTTTTGTCCTTATAATAAATTATAATACCTATAGAAATAATAAACTATTATCAATATAAGACTTCTGTTATCTTTTGTCAATAAAAAACAAGGCCAAAAAACAGGCTCGAATAGAGGGGCTGATTCCTGCATCCAGAAGGGGCGGTTATACCGGTTCAAATTCGTCTTTTGACGCTCCGCATACCGGGCAGACCCAGTCATCGGGAAGGTCTTCAAAAGCGGTTCCTGGTTCTACCCCGTTATCCGGGTCTCCTTTTTCCGGGTCATAAATGTATCCGCATACAGTACATCGGTAAGATTTCATTTTTATTTTCTCCTTTTTTTGTTTTTGCTTCTTATCTGTTTTTTGATCCTGAACATAAGTGGGGGCGTTTTTAGGGGTTTTCCCCTTTTTGATCTCATGATAGATGGCATAAGTAAGAGGTTCTCCCTTTTTCAGTTTTTCAGCTTGCACCAGCTTCCCCACAAATACAGTGTGGGTGCCTACATCTAGAGTTTGGGTAACCTGGCACTCCAAATATCCCAGGGTGTGCTCAGTCACATAAGGAGTGCCTTTTCTGCTGACCTTGTGTGCGACTTCTTTGAATTTATCCAGGTCCTTTCCCGATCTAAAACCAAAAGGACCGATGAATTTTAAAGGAGTATCTTTTTCCAAAATGGAGACGGAAAAAATCCGGCTTTCTTTGACAAATTCATGTGTAAGATTGTTTTTGCTGAGGCATACCAAAATTTTAGGGGGTTCGGAAGTGACTTGAATCACTGCATTGGCGATTTGACCATTGTATTTTTTTTCTCTTTTCGAACTCACGATATAAAGACCGTAACTCAGGTCAAATAAAGTGGTGATATCCATATCTATTCTCCTTTCAAAAAGAAATTAATATTGTGTCATTGACCTTTTCATTATTCAATATTTACAAATCTTTTGACTTTTTATCTTCTGTATTATTTATTTTTCGATTTGTTTCAAGCTTTCCATATTATGGGATTTGATTTTTTTTATGAGTCTTCCTGTCAGGTAATATAGGAAGGGAAGAATAACCAGAAAAAGAGTGACATAGGTACTCAATCCAGGCCTTATTTTTGCTATTAATTTGTAAAGCTCATCAAACCACAACGTCCAGCAAACCACCCCAAACCACATAGAGGGAATGGTGATCATTATAGAAGTCAGGGATTTATATCCTTCAGCCCTGGCAATAAGAAAACCCATTATAGCGCCTGTCATCGGAAAAGGCATCCATACGAAGGCAACAATTCCTATCCAGCTCCATTTTTTCATGACTTCAGCTCTTTTTTCAGCTTTTTTCATACGTTTCTTAACAAAATTTTTGAAAAATTTAAACTTTTTGGCTTTGGCCCACAGAAATCCTATGATAGAGAGCATGATAAGAAGAAAAGCTGTGAGATAGGTCAGTATGACAGCAATAATGGTAGGGGCAGAGAAACTGAATTCCAGGCCTGTTCCAATCATGGCCAGTCTTCCCCCCAGATGAAAAGCAGTAACCATAGAGATTAATTTTAAAGACAAGGAAGGATCAACAACAAAAAAAACGAGAAGGATGCAAATTTCTATAAAAAGCAGCATCATTCCAATAAAAAAGGGGAGTTTTTCATTTGTGATTCCAAGGATATTTTTATCTTTTACTAAGGCCACTATTGTACCTATTCTTTTGTCCGTTTAACCTGAGTGATTCATGAAGAAATGGTTATATCCTTATTATTATTGTTTTCTTTCCTTCCATATGCAAGATTTTTTATAAAAGTTAGAAAGAATCGTAAATATTAAATTGGAAAATATCAAGATATTGAAAAATGAGAGAACGGTTCAGAGAATTGTTGAATAAATCTTTATAAAATATTATTTTATTAAAAATGAGTAAGATAATGAAAAAATATTCTCTAGGACTGGATTTTGGAACAAATTCATGCCGTGCTTTAATCGTTGATATTGCTGATGGGCGAGAGCTCGCAACACATGTCTTTCCCTATCCTTCCGGAGCGGACGGGATATTTATTGATGAAAAAGAGCCTAATATAGCGAGACAGGACCCTAGAAATTATCTCATAGGAATCAAAGAGTGTGTGAGGTTTGCTGTTGATACCGCTCAAAAAGATAATCCTGATTTCAATCCTGAACAGATCATAGGAATCGGGGTTGACACCACAGGAAGCAGTCCCATGCCCGTAAATGCCCAGGGAGCACCTCTTTGCATCCTTCCTGAATTCAAAGAGGACTTAAATGCAATGGTTTGGCTCTGGAAAGACCATTCGAGTCATAGGGAGGCGGTTCAGATTACAGAAACCGCAAAAAAGATGAGGCCCCAATATCTTGAAAAAATCGGAGGGGTTTATTCTTCAGAATGGTTTTGGTCAAAGATACTTCACTGCAAAAATGTGGCTCCAGAGGTTTTTAACTCTGCTTTCAGTTTTGTAGAGATATGCGATTATCTGCCGGCTGTTTTAACAGGCGACACTAAACCGAGGCGGATTAAGAGGAGCATTTGTGCCGCAGGCCATAAAGCCATGTACAATGAGGAATGGGAAGGGCTTCCGGATAGGGATTTTCTCAGAGCCCTGGACCCTCAGCTTCCCGGATTAAGGGAAAGATTGTACGCCTGTGCGTATCCGTCTAACATCCGGGCCGGTTATTTGTGTCCGGAGTGGGCAGAAAGACTGGGTTTGCCGGAAGGGATTGCCGTGGCAGTGGGAGCTTTTGATGCTCATATGGGGGGAGTGGGTGCTGGAGTTAAAGAACAAACATTGGTTAAAATACTGGGAACAAGCACCTGTGATATTTTAGTCCATCCAAAAGAGAGGGGTTCTCTGAATATCCCTGGAGTGTGCGGCATTGTTGACAGTTCGGTTTTGCCAGGATATTACGGCATTGAGGCCGGACAGTCTGCAGTAGGGGATATATTTTTATGGTTTGTTGAAAAACTTGCTCCTGATAGATATGGGAAAACAGTTGATGAAAAATTCAAAGGTCTTGAGAAAGAGGCTTCCAAACAAAAGCCAGGAGAGCATGGTCTGGTTGCTCTGGACTGGAATCACGGCAACCGGACTATATTGGTGGATGTGAGGCTGAGCGGGCTTCTGGTGGGCCAAACACTTCACACAGAACCCCATGAAATATACAGGGCTCTTATCGAAGCCACAGCTTTTGGCGCCCTGACTATAATAAACCGCATTCAGGAGTATGGTGTTTCAATCAAAGATATTGTAAACTGTGGAGGGCTGGCTGCCAAAAGTCCCTTTCTTATGCAGACATATGCGGATATTCTAGGACGGCCCATGAAAGTCTCCCGAAGCGATCAGACACCCGCCCTGGGAGCTGCAATTTTTGGTGCTGTGGCAAGCGGAGAGGAAAAAAGCGGTTATAAAAACGTGGAACAAGCCCAGAAAAAAATGACGGGGGTAAAAAAAGTCTATCACCCAAACCCTGAGCATCATGAAGTGTATAAAAAGATGTTCGCAGTTTATAAAACACTCCATGATAGTTTCGGAACAAAAGAATGGACCGGAAATCTATTTGATGTTATGAAAGACCTTATTGAACTGAGGGAGACTCAAAGGGGATAACACAGTGCTGGCTCGATTAAAAGAAAAAGTATGCTGGGCAAATCAACGCATCATTGAATCCGAACTGGTAACCCTCACCTGGGGGAACGTGTCAGGTTTTGACCCTCAAAAGAAGCTGGTGGTTATAAAACCAAGTGGACTGGCTTATGAAGAAATGAGGCCGGAATCCATGGTGGTGGTGGACCTTAAAGGCTCTGTGGTTGAAGGCAACTTTAAACCATCTTCAGATACGCCCACTCACCTAGAAATCTACAAAGTATTTGGGAGGGTGACTTCAGTGGTCCATACTCACAGTGATTTTGCTTCTATGTTTGCCCAGGCAAATAAAGAAATTCCGTGTTTGGGCACCACCCATGCTGATTTTTTCTCCGGCAGTATCCCCTTGACTCGAATCCTAGAGCCGGATGAAGTCAAAAGAGGTTATGAGAAAAATACAGGAAAGGTCATTGTTGAGGCTTTTAAGGACCGGGACTATCTGGCTGTCCCTGCTGTGCTTGTGGCAGGGCATGGACCTTTTGTCTGGGGAAGGACTCCTAAAGAAGCGGTTGAAAACAGCATAGCGCTTGAAAAAGTGGCAAAAACAGCATGGGGGACTCTGCTGCTGCATCCGGAGAAAAAAGCTCTGCCTGATTATGTGTTGAAAAAACACTATTTGCGAAAACATGGACCGGATGCGTATTACGGCCAAAAGGGAGGAAAGAGAGATGATTAATATTCCACAGATCAGACCGGGAATTGTAGCTGTGAGCAGGGATTGTTTTCCTGTTGAATTATCAAAAAAAAGGAGGGATAAAGTCATCCAAAAATGCAGGGAGCAGAAGGTAGATATGGTAAAGATAAACATTATCATTGAAAATGAGCATGACTCAATCAAAGCGCTTAAAGAAATCAAAGAAAAGAATATTAATGCACTGGTTGTTTATTTAGGTAATTTCGGGCCGGAAGGCCCCACAACACTTCTCGCTGAAAAATTTGAGGGTCCTTGTATGTTCACAGCTGCTGCGGAAGAGCCAAAAAACAATTTGATTCAAGAAAGAGGTGATGCCTTCTGCGGCTTGCTGAGTGCCTCTTATAACATGGGATTAAGGAATATAAATCCTTATATCCCTGCCAAACCGGTGGGGACTCCTGAACAGGTTGCAGGCATGGCCAAGGAATTTATTCCGATGGCACGAGTCGTGAAAGGGATAAAAGGGCTCAAGATATTTTCATTCGGCCCCAGACCTCAGGATTTTTTGGCCTGCAATGCCCCGATTAAACCTTTATATGATTTAGGAGTGGAGGTCATGGAAAACAGTGAGCTGGACCTCTATGATATCTTTTGCCAGGCTGAAGGGAGCCCGGAAATCGGAGAAGTGACAAAGGAGATGACTGAAGAGCTGGGCAGAGGAAATCAGTATCCAGACCTTCTAAAAAAGCTGGCCCAGTACGAAGTCGCTCTCAGAAAGTTTTATAACGAAAATATGGGGGCAAGTGAGTTCGGAGTTTTTGCCAATAAATGCTGGCCGGCTTTTGAAAGTTATTTTGGATTTGTCCCCTGTTATGTGAACTCCCGGTTAGCTTCCCAGGGGATCCCGGTTGCCTGCGAGGTCGATATTTATGGTGCCTTGAGCGAATACATGGCTATTTGCGCCACCGAGTTTCCCGCTACCCTTTTAGATATTAACAATACTGTCCCAGAACAGCTAATCAAAAAGTCCCGCCAAAAAATCAAAGATTACAAAATGAGTGACCTTTTTATGGGTTTTCACTGCGGGAACACTCCCTCCTGCTGTTTGATTGATCCCCAGATGAAATATCAGCTTATAATGAACCGTCTTCTTGAGAGCGGAGAAGAGCCGGACATAACCAGGGGGACTTTAGAGGGAAGAATCAGACCTGGTGATATCACCCTATTCCGGCTTCAGTCCACGGCAGATGCTGTTCTAAAGGGCTACTTAGCAGAAGGAGAGATCTTAGATATTGACCCGGGTTCATTCGGGAGCATCGGCGTTTTTGCAGTCAAAGAAATGGCCCGCTTCTACAGAAATGTGCTCCTAGAGAAAAGATTTCCTCATCACACTGCTGTTGCTTTCAAACACATGGGAAAGGTGATGTATGAAGCTGTTAAAGCGCTGGGAGTCAATGATATCGGATACAATCGACCGAAAAACTCCTTGTATCCAAAGGAAAATCCTTTCTTATGATAAAGGTCAAAGTACCGGAGAAGAGAAGATAGAAGGATTGTCCCGATGGGAAAAAAGACTATCTTAAACTTGGCTTCTTTAAAGGACCAGGTTTACGAGTACATCCGGAAACAATTGAAAAGAGGGGAACTGAGGCCGGGTTCGGTTATAGATATGAACGCCACTAGTCAGAAATTGGGCATCAGTAAGACTCCTCTGAGAGATGCATTGATAAGGCTGGAGATGGAGGGATTTGTGAATATCCTGCCTCGAAGAGGCGTGGTAGTCAACACTCTTTCTGTACAGGACATCAGAGACTTCTATCAGATACTCGGAGCTCTGGAAAGTACAGCGGTTCTTACAGCTTCGTCCTCTTTGAGTGAGAAAGACATAGTCAGGATGAAAAAATTGAACCAGAGAATGAAAAGAGCCATAGAAAAAGACGACTTTGATGCTTATTATGAAGAAAATCTCAAATTTCATGATATCTATCTCTTGCTTTCAGGAAACAAAACGCTGAGAAAAACAGCGGATACCTTAAAGAAACGATTGTATGATTTCCCGAGGAGAGAAGGATATATTAAAGAGTGGGAAGAGAGTTCAATAGAGGAGCACGGAAAATTTATAGAACTTATGGAAAAGAAAAAGTATCAGGAAGCAGCTGACTATATCCGTGATGTGCATTGGTCTTTTGAGGTGCAGGAAAAGTACATCCGTCAGTACTATTCAGATAATCCGGAAAAGGAAAAATAAATGACTCTAAAACCTGATACCCGCATTGACTTTGTACTGCCAATTTTTTTTCTTTTTAGGTTGAAAGTTTTGTGTTAGAATAACAGAAGAAAATGGAAACAGAAAAAACAAAACATCCCCATTTCTCAGATTATCTCAAACCCTCTCAAATCATTTTCGATCTAGAAGCCAAAGACAAGAAGGAAGCACTGGAAGAATTGCTGGACCTGCTGGAAAAGCAAAGTTTGATAAAAAACAAAAAGCCGGTACTTACTCGAATCATTGACCGGGAAGAGCTTGAATCAACAGGCATAGGGCATCAAATCGCCCTTCCTCATGCAAGATTCAACACTGGGGTAGAAGATATTGCTGTGGTGGTAGGAAAGTTGAAGAAGGGTGTGGATTTTAATGCAATTGACAATGAAAAAGTCAAGCTCATCATCCTCATCGTATGGAACCCTGCCATTCCAGGCCTTTTCAATCATTTGTTTGCCGGATTAGCTAAATTCTTGCTGAATGAAAAATTCAGAAGGAGACTGTTTACTGCAGAGTCACCTGAGGAGATGTACAAAATCCTTTCAGAGATAAAACTTCATCTTCCTCCCATAGAGGACAAGATCATCCATAGAGGGAGGCTTTTGTGGAAGCTTCAGGAGATAGAACTGAAAAAGAAGAAAGCCAAAAAGAAAGAATTGGGAGAGCTGGAAAAACAAGCGGAACTGATAAGAGCCGAATTGGATAAATCCCTCCTTGACCGGTTTGATAAGTTGATGGAAAGATATGGATTTGCTGTAGCAGAAGTAATAGATGGGACCTGCATGGGTTGTTACATCAACATCGCTACAGGGATGAGTTCAGCGATTGAAGGAAGCAATGATATTTACATTTGTGAAAACTGCGGAAAGTTTCTGGTCTCGGCGGAAAGAAAAGAAAACTAATATTTAGAGTTATTCCCAGACCATAACTACTTTTCCATTTTTTGTTTTTCTCTCCTCCTTTAATTTGTAATCTCTTGACAGGTATTACTGTTAAACGTATTATGTAATTAGATTACATATAAAGGAGATGCGAATGTCTGAAAAAAAGAAATCAGAAAAGGAAAGCAGGGAAGAAGAAAAAAAGAAAAAGAAAGGAGCCCTTGATGAATTCGGAGAACAGGTTGAGAAATTTGCCAACAAAACAGCAGAATCCATAAGAAAAGCTATTGAAAAAGCCCTTGCTTCAAGGAATACGGTTCTCACTATAAGAGTCAATGATGAGTCCAATAAGAAGATAAACAGGCTGGTGGAGTCCGGTCTTTTTAAAACCAGGTCTGAAAGCGCTGCATTCTTGATAATACAGGGGATAAAATCCCAGCAGGATTTGTTTGATAGAATCGAGGGTAAGCTTCAGAGAATGGAGAAAATAAAGCAGGAATTGAGGTCCATTGTTGGTGAAGAGATTGAAAAGGGAGCTTCCAAGTAAATGAAAGAGAAAGAATCTCCCCTTAAATGATCGGGATTAACTATAATTGAGTTTTAATGGATGAAGGGCTCTTATTCTTCTTTTTTTTCTCCTTCTTCTCCTTCTTCTACTTCTTCTTCCAGTTTTTTGGTTCTGGCTGCGTCTTTAATGCTGCTGATTCCTGCCACCAGAGCAATCAGTCCGCCAAAGAACAGAATAGGAGGAATACAGCCAAATAAAAGGTTTAAGAATTCTTGGGTCCATACAATAATGACAAGCACAATACCACCTGCCATGGCAACAAGTCCTAACAGAATCGCTAAAAACTTACCCATAAGTAAGCCTCCCTTTTTGTATCTAAATTATTCGGAATGATTATATCAGAAAGTTTTTAAAAACTCAAAAACATTTCTCTTGTTTTTATATAAAATGATTTACTAGTCAGGCATTGCGCCTCTCATCTGCAGCAGCCTAGACTTATGAATAATCCAGGTTTATAATCAAAAGCAAAAGAGAAAAGAAATAAGAAATGAGCCAAAAAACCAAAATCAAGTGCGCCATCTTTGATATGGACGGAACCGTGGTGGAGGTTCCTTATGACTGGACTCAGATAAAAAGGGAATTAAACACAGAAGGAAAGCCTATTCTCAATTATCTTGAGGATTTGGATGAACCGGAAAAATCAAAAAAATGGGAGATATTGAAAGCTTATGAAAAAGAGGCCACTCAAAAAGCAGTGGTTAAGGAGGGAATCTCTGACCTTCTCACTTTTATCAAAAAGAACAAAATAATCACAGCTCTGGTCACCAATAATTCAAAAGTCAATGTCTTCTACTTATTGAAAAAATTTAGCTTTTCCTTTGACTTGGTCCTCACACGAGAGAGTGGCCTATGGAAACCTTCTGCAGAGCCTTTTCTTAAAGTTTTTGAAAAATTTTCTCTGCACAGTACAGAATGCTGTGCCATAGGTGACTCTCATTTTGATATTCTGGCTGCTAAAGAGGCAGGGATAAAAATGATTTTTATCGTAAACAAAAATTTTCAAAGATTTAAAGAGGAGGATGTGGAAGTCTTTCCTTCAGTCAAAAAGCTTAAAAAAAGAATGTCTCAGTTGATATCCTAATTTTTTCTTGAGTTTGACAATCTACTGAATTCATTCATAATAAGTGCTTAAATATGAAAAAAATTATGGAACAGGAAAATAAAAAGTTAACTGCCTTTAATCACAACTTGGCACTGCTGCTGATTCTTCTCCTGTTTTTTTCTTTAACAGGATGCAAAAGCAGAACTGAGAGGGCTAACTATATTCTGGTCACTTTAGACACTCAAAGAGCAGACCATCTGAGCTGCTATGAGCCCGAGAATGCACGTACTCCGAATTTTGACTTTTTAGCCCAGGAAGGGATTTTATACCAAAACTGCTACTCTCTGACTCCGATAACTCTTCCCTCGCATGGATCTATTTTTTACTCCCGACATCCTTATCAATTAAGGTCCTACAACAATGGTCATGCCATAATTAAGAAGAGAAACAGGCCTTCTTTTGTCAACTTATTCCGAAAAAACGGGTATTCCACTGCTGCCTTTGTTTCTCTGGGAGTGCTCAAAGCAGAGTATGGACTGGATGAGGGGTTTGGTCATTATGATGATGAATTCAAAGAAGACGAGTGGTATTTGACAGCCGAGGAAATCAACCAGAAGGTTTTTCCCTGGCTTGAGGAAAACAAAAACCAGGACTTTTTTCTGTGGGTCCATTATTCAGACCCCCATGAACCCTATTATCCTCCGGATTCTCCTCCGGACCTGAAGATATTTTTAAACGGCAGTCTTTTAGGAGAGTACAACTTAAACAAGAAAACAAAATGGGTTCAGCTTGATTTGGAAAAAGGGAAAAACGAATTAAAATTTGAATTAAGGGACAATTTTCTAAATAACTCTGCTCCTTTAAGAGCTCAATTCAACAGGCTCACTCTTGAAGAATGGGGAGAAGACGAAGGAATGGATGTTGAGTTTGGTTCGGGCTGGATTTTTAGACCGGAAGATGAATCTATCTTTTTAAAGCCTGAGGGGTTTGTGAGCCTAATCAACCATTCTGGACCCAAAAAATTAATATTTTCTTTTAATGGAAACATAATCCTTACCGAGGAAATAAAGAGAGAAAATTACAAGAAAGATGTGGAATATATGGACCGGAAATTTGGTGAACTGTTGAATGAGCTCAAACGTCACGGCCTTATGAATAAAACACACATACTGGTGGTGGGTGATCACGGGGAAGGCCTGGGGGATTACATAAACTACTCTGGAGAGCCCCATTTTGGTCACATATTTTTTCTCTACAACGTCTATATGAGAGTTCCTCTCCTCCTCTATAATCCTTATTCTGACAAAAAGGGAATAGAGGTCACAGCTCCGGTGTCTCTTCTGGATATAGCTCCCACTATATTGGAGGCTATGGATTTCAAAAGGCTTCCGCACTTGCGGGGACGGAGCATTCTGGGTTTGCATGAGAAAAAGAATGATTCTATCTTTCAGGAAACCTACAAACCCCAGGCAATACGAAATAAGTTTGCGGTGCTTCAATATCCTTTTCACCTTATCTTTACTCCTGATTCAGACCAGTATGAATTATATGACCTGGAAAATGATCCCTGGGAAAGAAATAATTTGTATGAAGAAAAAAGAAAGACAGACCAGATCCTTAATATGAAAACCATACTGGATGAAAAGGTTCGCCGGATCATAAGGGATAAAATTGAGATTCAGATCGACAAAGATACTGAAAGAATGCTGAAATCACTGGGTTATATCAAATAAAGAGGGAATAGAAAACAAGGAAAAATGAAAAGAAAATTTATATAGGGAAAGGATATAAAATGGAAGAAGAGAAATTATTATTGATTCCGGGGCCCACTCCTGTCCATCCCCGGATAATAAACAGGCTTTCTCTCCCCACCATCTCGCACGTGAGTCCTGTATTTGTCAAAGAATTTAAAGAAGCTCTGGCAAATTTAAAGAAAATTGTTTTCTGTGAATCTGGAGAGTCTTTTATTCTTGCCGGAGCAGGAACCCTGTCAATGGAAATGGCGTTGGTCAATCTGCTGGATGAAGGGGAAAAAGCTCTGATTGTCTCTCAGGGGCATTTTGGTCAGCGGATGGGCGATATAGCAAAAACATTCGGTTTTGAATATGATATTGTGCAGAGTCCATGGGGCCAGTCTGTTCAGCTAGAGCAGCTCGAGGAACAGCTGAAAAAAGATGACTATTCCTTGGTGCTCTCAACTCATGTTGACACAGCTACGGGATCATGTGCTCCTGTTAAGGAATATGCCCGGATTTTAAAAGATAAGGAAGCCCTATTTGTGGTGGATGGTGTGTGTGCTACAGGAGGCATTGAGGAGAGGATGACAGATTGGGGTGTGGATGTGATATTAACTGCTGCCCAGAAGTGTTTTGGGGTGCCTCCTGGTTTAGCCGTCCTGATATTTTCGGAAAGAGCCATGGAGAAAAGGAAGAGCCTTCCCTCTGTTCCCGCTTATTATGGCGATATCTTGAAGTGGCTTCCGATCATGAAGAATCCATCCCAATATTTTTCAACTCCGTGTGTGAACGAGATCCGGGGTTTTTGTGAGGGGACCCGGGTTATTCTTGATGAAACTATGGAGGTAAGATTCATTCGTCACCAAAAAATCGCTCTAGCTGTAAGAGCAGGATTGAAAAACCTGGGATTTTCTTTTTTTACTGAAGAAAGGGATTTTGCTGATACACTTTCAGTTCCGTTATACCCAAATGGAGTTGAAGACAGTGTTTTTCGGACAAAACTTGCTGAGAAGAGAGTCATTGTAGCGGGAGGACTGGGAAATTTAAAAGGAAAAGTCTTTAGAATGGGACATATGGGAAACATTTCTTATTCACAAATAGAGTTTGCTGTGCAAGCTGTTGAGAATACTTTGTCAGAGATGGGATACGGATTTGAAAAAGGTTCAGGTGTTAAAGCTGTTAAAGAAGCTTTAGGAACCTAAAGAGAACGGAGGATAGATGCCGGAACAAGTCTTTTTTATACCTGCTAGAGAAAAGGAAGGCTCAAAAAGTTTGTCGGAAAAAACAAAGAAGATTTTCCAGAAATTAAACTTTACCCAAAACATAGATAAAAAATCCTTGGTGGCTCTTAAAATCCATTTCGGTGAAAAAGGGAATAAGGGCTACATCAAACCGTTATGGCTTTTGGATACCATCGGAATTCTTAAGGGTCACTCCCAGCGGGTTTTTTTAACTGATACCAATACTTTGTATGTTGGGAACAGGTCCAATGCCGTAGATCATGCAATGCTTGCTCACGGTCACGGTTTCAAAGCTGAAAGATTGGGCATTCCTGTGGTCATTGCAGATGGACTTATCGGACGAAACAGTGATGACATCCCTGTCCATAAACAAAGAATTACTACATGTAAGATAGCCAGCTTATTTGTTGACTCCGATGCCCTTCTGTGTCTCAGTCATTTCACCGGTCATATTCTGACCGGTTTTGGGGCTGCTCTGAAAAATCTTGGAATGGGATGTGCCTCCAGGGCAGGAAAACTGGACCAGCACTCGGATGTCCACCCCAGAGTCAATCCCAAATACTGCAATCTGTGCAAAACCTGTTTTGATTTTTGTCCGGAACAGGCCATCAGCGAAAAAGATGAGAAAGCTTTTATTGATAGTAAAAAATGCATAGGATGTGGTGAATGCTTGGTGGTATGTCCGTATGGAGCAGTCAAGATGACCTGGGATAACGATATGGTCAGAGTGCAGGAAAAAATGGCTGAATATGCTTATGCAGTGGATCAAATCTTTGGTGAGAAAATTGCCTATATCAATTTTTTAATCCACATGACCAAAGACTGTGACTGCATGTGCAAAAGTGAAGCTCCGTTTTCAGATGATATAGGGATTCTCGGCTCCTGTGATCCGGTTGCTTTAGACCAGGCTTCTGTAGATATGGTGAATGAGCAAAGCGGAAAAGATATTTTAAGAAAAAAAAATGATATTGACTGGTCAGTCCAGCTCAGACACGGAGAAAAAATAGGCCTGGGAAGCAGGGATTACCAGATAGTGAAATGTGAATTGTGAAATGATTCTCCATGAGCCGTTTTTGAAGTATCGGGACGGTGGGATTCGAACCCACGGCCCCAGCGTCCCGAACGCTGTGCGCTACCAGACTGCGCTACGTCCCGATCTGCCCGTCATTATATCCCTAAAAATTGGTTGAGTAAAGGCAAAGCATACGTTTTATAGGCATTAAAAACTGACAAAGAGTATGACATCATATGACAAAATGCGACAAAATACGACATTTGGCTCTCTTCTCTTGACAACCATGTGTATCCCTATTAACTTCTGGTTGTATTACCCAAAAAGATGGGCTCAGGAAGTTGTCACAAAAGGAGGAGAGGTTCCCTTTCCCACCCAAAGGGGATCTCTCTACATATGAAGTTCTATGATATCCCCGTCCTGAAGTTTATATTCTTTGTTTACTTTTTGTCCTTCGTATTTATTTTTGCCCCAAATCCGGGCATATTTTAGATTCTTAGCAAAGTCTTTATGAACGGCCTTGGCCATGTCCATGAGAGAACTTCCATATTTAAAAATAAACGGTTCATCAAAGGAGGGCTTTTTCCCAGGAATCTTGCTGTAGACCCTCATCACATTAAGGCTTTCGAATATTCTTTTACTGAGCAGATCCAGGTTTTTGTTTTGAGTGCTTGAGCAGGGAAACAAAGGGAATTCAGGGTCAATGAATTCTTTGATCAGTTCTAAGATATCAGCACTGATGTTCTCCTCGTCTTTATTAAGTATGATAATGCATTTTTTAAGAAACTGCGCTTGTTCTTTGGGCGTGTTTTTTTCTTTATTTTCAGGAATTAGAATTATTTTTTTTTCTTTTAAAATTTCCTGAATAGTTAAAATATCTTCCACAGGGTCTTTGCTGGTTATATCTATGATGAGAAGCACAGTGTCGGCATTTTTAATCAGTTCAGTGTGCCAGGGCTCCAGATAATCTCTTGTTATAGGAGGAGTGTCGATCAGCTGGACCTGAACATTTTCATATTTCATCATGGCAGGATAAGGCTTATGTGTGGTGAAAGGGTAATCTGCCACTTCCGGTTCAGCATTGGTCAGACTTTTTATAAGCATTGATTTTCCTGAATTAGGGGGGCCGATCAGAATGACCTGACCCGCGCCGGATTTCTCTATATGATAAGAAGGCTCATGCCTGGCAATAACCGCTTTTTTCTGGGACATGGATTTGAGCTTGGATATCTTTTTTTTGTAAAGAGCCTGAAGTTTTTCAGTCCCTTTATGCTTGGGAATTATAGAAAGAAGCTCTTCCATAATTTTGATTTTTTCAAGAGGGTCATTTGTGTTTTTAAGCTTTTTTTCAGTTTCAAAGTACTGAGGAGGTAGGTTTGCTGGCATTTCAAAGTCATTATATATGATTTTTTTGGGATTTTCAATAAAGCTACCCCTGAAAATAAGTTAAATTTCAAGCCGAAATCTACCTATAAAAACCAAGATTTTTTATTGAAAAAAACCCCCAAATAAGGTAGAATTCAGTATGACAATATGCCATCTGGGTTATGTGAAATTCCTCTCTCCATAACCCCTGATTTCTCTAAGAAAGAAAGCTAATGAAAAAAAAGGACTATAGTGCAGAAAGTATAAAAGTTTTAAAAGGTTTAGAGGCTGTCCGGAAGCGGCCAGCCATGTATATTGGAAGCACCGGCCCTGAGGGGCTTCACCATCTCGTTTATGAAGTTGTGGACAACAGCATTGATGAAGCCCTGGCAGGATTCTGCAGCCGTATTTCTGTGGTCATTCATGAAGACTGCAGTGTCACGGTAGAAGACAACGGCCGGGGTATCCCCGTAGAGAAACACAAGAAAATAAAAAAGCCGGCTGCAGAGGTTGTCATGACTATGCTCCATGCCGGCGGTAAATTCGACACAAAAAGCTATCAGGTAGCGGGAGGTCTGCATGGAGTGGGAGTATCAGTTGTCAATGCGCTGTCAGAACATCTGGAGCTGGAAGTCAAAAGAGACGGCGGTGTCTTTGCGCAAAAATATAAAAAAGGAAAAGCAGTTACCAAACTTGAAAAAATAGGAAAGACAAGGAGAACCGGCACAAAAGTCAGGTTTAAACCGGATAAGGAAATATTCGAAGAAATAGATTTTAGTTTTGAGATATTAAGCAAAAGACTGAGGGAGCTCTCTTATCTGAACAGGGGATTGAAAATATCAATCACTGATGAAAGAACAGAGGAAAAAAATGAGTTTCAATATAAAGGAGGGATCAGAGAGTTTGTGCAGTATCTAAGCCAGAATAAGACTGTTCTTAATCCCAAGCCGATTTATTTTGAAAGCCAAAAAGATGATGTTATCGTGGAGATGGCCCTCCAGTATAACACTGGATATTCTGAGACCATATTTTCCTTTGTTAATAATATTAACACCAGAGAGGGAGGGACTCATTTAAGTGGTTTTAAATCTGCTTTGACCAGATCCATCAACAATTATGCCAATGAAAAAAGCATGAAGAAAGGATTTCAGGAGAATCTCAGTGGAGATGATACCAGAGAGGGCCTTTGTGCTGTGCTCAGCCTAAAGCTGAGAGACCCCCAGTTTGAGGGACAGACAAAAACTAAACTGGGAAACAGCGAGGTCAAAGGGATTGTGGAGTCTATAGTCAATGAGTCTCTTTCCAGTTATTTTGAGGAAAATCCCTCCATCGCAAGGAAGATCATTGATAAAATCATGGATGCAGCCTGGGCAAGAGAAGCAGCTCGAAAAGCCAGAGAGATAGCCCGCCGGAAAGGGGTTCTTGAATCAAGTGCTCTTCCTGGTAAATTATCAGACTGTCAGGAAAAAGATCCGGCTGAAGCGGAGATTTTCTTTGTGGAAGGAGACTCAGCAGGCGGTTCCGCAAAACAGGGAAGAGACCGGCGATTTCAAGCGGTTCTTCCTTTAAAAGGCAAGATTTTAAATGTGGAAAAAGCCCGGTTTGACCGAATCATTAAAAACGATGAAATCGGGTACATTATTTCTGCCCTGGGTTCTGGAGTGGAAGGTTCTGACTTTGATATTAGCAAACTGCGCTACCATAAAGTAATCATTATGACAGATGCGGATGTTGACGGCTCCCATATTCGGACACTGCTCATGACCTTTTTTTACAGGCAGATGCCCCAGTTGATTGAGTTAGGCCATCTCTATGTGGCTCAGCCTCCTTTGTACAAAGTCAAAAAGGGAAAATCATCCATGTACATTGAGAATGAAAAAAAATTCCAGCAGTTTCTTCTGGATAAGATTTGTAAAGAATTCAGCCTGAAAGTTAAAAACAAAAAGAAAGTTTATCAAGGAAAAGAGCTGAAGGATGTCCTCCAGAAAATAATGGGAAAAAAGAACGATATAAATGGTTTAGTGAGAAAGGATTATCCTCATTTTCTTATTTCTACCCTCTTGAGCCACGATGTCAGCGGGATAGAGTATTTGAAACAGAAAGATAAAATGACTGAGATTCATAAGGAATTGGCAGATAAGGAGATTGAGTCTGTTTTAACCCGAGATGAAGAGCATGGATTGTACGAACTCCAGGTGACCTATCGGGTCAATGGAATGAAAATGAAGGCAAAAGTAGGAATGGACTTGATTTCTTCTCCCAGGTATCAAAGGCTTTACGGGATCCACAAAGAGCTTGAAGAAATCAAACCCCCGTATGAGGTCATAAATGATGATGAGTCAGTAGAGATTGAAAACGAAATCCGGCTGATTGAATATCTAAAAGAACAGGCTAAAAAAGGGATCACTATCCAAAGGTATAAAGGACTGGGAGAGATGACACCAGACCAGCTATGGAAGACCACAATGGATCCGGAAAACAGGAGTCTGCTCAGAGTTTCCATTCAGGATGCTGTGGAAGCGAACATGACCTTTAATATCCTTATGGGAAATGATGTGGAATCCAGGAGAAATTTCATTGACGAAAATGCTCTAGAGGCAGAGAACCTGGATATCTAATATGCATCCTTCTCTGTTATAAAAAGGAGATACCATGGCAGCCAAACTATCAGAAATCAGTATTGAGAAAGAGATGAAGCGTTCCTATTTGGATTACGCAATGAGTGTCATTATTGGTCGTGCCATTCCTGATATAAAAGACGGATTGAAGCCGGTTCAGCGAAGAGCTCTTTATGCCATGCATGATTTGGGATTGAAATGGAACAAACCGTTTAAAAAATCTGCACGAATTGTGGGAGATATAATAGGAAAATATCATCCTCATGGCGACACAGCAGCTTACGATACCATAGTCAGGATGGCTCAAGACTTTGCGCTTCGCTATCCTCTGGTTGATGGACAGGGGAATTTTGGTTCTATAGATGGAGACCCGGCTGCAGCCATGAGATATACAGAAGTGCGCATGCACAAGATAGCCCAAGGGCTGCTGGCTGATCTGGATAAAGACACGGTCAATTTTGTTCCCAATTATGACGGGAGTCTCATCATGCCAGAGGTTCTTCCGGCCAAGTTTCCTAATTTGCTTATCAATGGGAGTTCAGGAATTGCCGTGGGTATGGCCACAAATATCCCTCCTCACAATATTGGAGAAGTCATTGACGGAGCCATTCATCTCATCCGAAATCCCAAAGCCAGTCTGAGTGATATCATGAAATTTATTCCGGGTCCTGATTTTCCCACTGGTGGGTTCATTTTTGGTAAGGCGGGGATCAGGAGTGCTTATGAAAGCGGAAAAGGAGTGATTTATATAAGAGCCAAAGCTGTCATCGAAACCGGGGGAAAAGGGGAAAGGGCGCGTATCGTTATCACTGAGATTCCTTTTCAGGTAAATAAAGCCAATCTTTTGGAAAAGATGGCAAAGCTGGTCAATTCTAAAAAAATAGAGGGAATTGCGGATATAAGAGATGAATCAAACAGAGAGGGCATAAGAGTGGTGATTGAAATCAAAAGAGGAGAAAACCCTGAGATAGTCCTGAATAATCTTTACAAGCACACCGCTCTTCAGACTTTCTTCGGGATCATATTGTTGGCCATTGTAGACAGACAGCCCAAGCAGCTGGGACTGCTGGATATGATGCGCTATTTTATTTCACACCGCCAGGATGTGGTGAGACGCCGCACCCGTCATGAATTAAAAAAAGCCAAACTAAGGGCTCATATTCTGGAAGGATTGACCATAGCTCTGGATAATCTGGATGACGTGATAGCTTTGATTAGGGGTTCCAGTACAGTAGATGAAGCAAGGAATGGACTTATTACAAATTACCATATGACTAAAACACAGGCACAGGCTATTCTTGACCTGCAGCTTCAAAAGTTAACCCAACTGGAAAGAGAAAAAATTCTGGAAGAATATAAAGACCTTCTCAAATTGATAAAAAAGCTCAAGCGCATTCTGGGCAGCGAAGAGCTTATTTTGGACATCATCGTGGAGGAGCTGGAAAAGATAAAGAAAGAATACAGTGATGAGAGAAAGACAGAAATCATTGCTGATGAAATCGTAGACTTAAAACCAGAAGACTTGATAAAGGAAGAAGATGTTGCCATCACTTACACGGCCTCGGGATACATAAAAAGAACCCCTCTCAGCAGCTACCGCTTTCAATGCCGGGGAGGAAAAGGAAAAAGAGGAATGAGCATGAAAGCTGAAGACATAGTGGAGAACCTCTTTATTTGCTCCACTCATGATTATCTGCTTGTTTTTACCAATAAAGGCCATATGTACTGGCTGAAAGCCATGGATATTCCTGATCTTCCGGCTTTTTCAAAAGGGAGATCTATCAATAATTTAATCAGCTTTTCTCCTGGAGAAAGAGTGAGTTCATTGGTAGCTGTAGAAGATTTTTCAGAAGATAAGTTTGTGGTCATGCTTTCCTCTAACGGGTTGATCAAAAAAACCCGCTTGAGTCTGTTCAAAAACATACGAAAAGGCGGAATAATGGCTGTTTCTTTAAGAAAAAAATCTGAGCTGCTGATGGCAAGACTGACTGATGGAAAAAGAGATATTATAATAGGAACAAGTTCAGGAAAAGCAATAAAGTTTAATGAGAAAGAAATCAGGCCTATGGGCCGCCAGGCAGCCGGAGTAAAGGGAATCAATCTTTCTCCTAAGGACCGAATTATCGGAATGGTGGTGGTCACAGAAGAAGATAAATATATATTTACAGCCAGTGAAAAGGGTTTTGGGAAGAAAACAGAAGTGTCTTTTTATCCCCGAAAACACAGGGGAGGCAAAGGGGTTATCAATTTAAGGACCAATAAAAAAGTCGGAAAAGCTGTGGGGATGATCGGAGTTTCCGATGAGGAAGCTCTTCTCATTACCAAACTTGGTAAGACCATTCGGGTAAAAACCCAAGATTTCAGGTCTATAGGGAGAGCCACTCAAGGGGTGAAGCTGATTCATCTTGCCAAAGATGACTGTGCGGTTTCAGTGGCTAAAGTCTGCGAATCCTAGTCATCCTGGCCATTCATAAAACATTCATAAAATAAAGATGCGGCACCCTGCAGGTTTACCATGACCGACTCTTTTCTCTATGCATTATTCATTTCAGAACATGATAAGGTTACTTCCTGTTGTGTCTTTACTTAGAGGGCATACCTATTTTTTCTTCCCGGCGAGCCGAATTGAAATTGAGGTGTGGCTTGTGCTTCCTTCAGATTTTTAACGCCATTCTTCTTCATTTTTCTCAGCTCCTCGCATCTGCCGAGATTTCGACTTGTGAATAATCCAGGCTAAATAGACAAAATAGACGAAAAAACTAGGTGAACGGGTATCACGGTACTGTTTTTATGGTGTATGGTACTGTTTTTATGATGCGGTACTGTTTT
>CAYULB010000017.1:0-11856 GCA_964445575.1 uncultured Eubacteriales bacterium | reverse complement strand
TCACGGTACTGTTTTTATGGTGTATGGTACTGTTTTTATGATGCGGTACTGTTTTTATGTCTTTGTTTTTCGTATATATTTCTTGACTTTTTCGTGCAATAATAAATAGAATTTATCCATCCACTGAAGGAGGTAAATATGATCGAAACAATAGCCCAAATGTTTCTTAATACCATAAAGTCATTCCCCAAGCCTGACTTAATGCTTTACAAGGAAGAGGGCGAGTATAAATCCATATCAACTGAAGATTTTGGAGAACGGGTGATTGGCCTTTCCTTGGGACTCAGGGAGTTAGGGTTAAAAAAAGGGGACAAACTTATCCTCTTGTCGGAGAACTGTCCGGAATGGGTCATAACTGACCTTGCTAATTTGTGTTTTGGAGGCATCACTGTTCCTATATACACCTCTCTGATGCCAGAGCAGATCAAGTTCATCATCAATGATTCGGATGCCAAAGCCGTGGTGTGTTCTGACCTTTCTCTCTGGGAAAAAGTCAAGTCTGTGAAAAATGAATTGAGTAAGGTAGAGACCTTTATAATTATGGGAGACCAGGCTCCGGAGGGGACCAGACTTTTATCAGAGATTACTGAACAGGGCCGGAAGATACATCGTAAAACCCCTGCACTTTTTGAAAAAACAGCTCATGATATCAAGCCTGAAGATACAGCTTCCATCATTTATACTTCTGGTACCACAGGGATTCCAAAAGGAGTGCTGCTGACTCATTCTAATTTTATAAGCAACAGCTCAACCACAGCCAGTATAATCAAGTTTACTTCCAAAGATACTGTTCTTTCCTTCCTCCCTCTATCTCATGTTCTTGAACGAATGGTTACTTTCACTTATCTGTACAAAGGGTGTTCCATTGCTTATGCAGAGAGTGTGGAGACAGTGGCTGAAAACCTTTTGGAAATCAGGCCGCATATAATGGTGAGTGTTCCTAGAGTATTTGAAAAGATATATGCAAAGATCATGGATAATGTCTTAGAAGGCTCAGCCTTGAAAAGAAAAATATTCTTCTGGAGTGTTAAAATAGGCAAAGAATATGCACAGAAGAAATTAGACAAAGAAAAAATTTCAAGTTGGCTGGCGTTCAGAAGAAATATTGCGGATAAACTTGTTTTTACCAAAATTGTCAGCAGGACAGGAGGCAGGGTCAGATTTTTTGTTTCTGGAGGAGCTCCTCTTTCAAAAGATATCGCTGAATTTTTCTATGGAATGGGACTGGTGGTTCTCGAAGGATATGGATTAACCGAGTCTTCTCCGGTGATTTCTGTCAATACTTTTGAGCATTTGAAATTCGGATCTGTGGGAAGACCCATTCCCGGAGTGGAGGTTAAAATAGCTGAGGATGGAGAGATCCTGGCAAAAGGACCTAATATCATGAAGGGTTATTATAAAAGAGAAGAAGAGACCAAAGAGGCAATCAAACAGGACTGGCTTTATACCGGAGATATTGGTTATTTGGATGAAGACAATTTCCTTTTTATCACTGATAGAAAAAAGGATATCATTGTTACAGCCGGAGGAAAAAACATAGCTCCTCAGATCATAGAGAATCAGTTAAAGACAAATCCCTTTATATCCAATGTTGTGGTTGTTGGAGACAGGAGAAGGTTTGTCTCTGCTTTGGTGGCACCAAATTTTGAAAAGCTCGAAGAATACGCTAAAGCCAGTAATATTGAATACAAATCCATTAAAGATTTGGTGGAGAATGAAAAAGTCATAAATTTTATGATGTCGGAAATCGATAGGTATTCGGCCAATCTTGCTCCCTATGAGAGAATCAAAAAGATAATTCTTCTTGACAGGGACTTTGAAATCGAAAAAGGAGAGCTGACTCCTTCCTTAAAAGTGAAACGGAATATTGTGGAAGATAAATACAGAGAGAGGATAGAAAGACTTTATCAGGATTAACCTTTCCAGTAAAGTATTCGGCCGCAGTTTTCACACAGGATAATTTCTTTGCCTTCTTTCAGTTCATTAATAACCTGAGGGCGTATGCGTATTTGACATACAGAGCAGAAATCGTCTGTTACAGGAGAAAGAGCTATGCCGCTGTTGCTTTGGTATATTTTTTTATAAAGGCTTAATTGTTCCTCTGGAATATTCGGTTCGACTTGGGTCTTTTCTTGAAGCAGAGATTGTTTTTTTTCTTTCATTTCCCTGCTTTTGTCCATCAGTTCTTGTTTTTCTTTTAACAGTCTCTGTTTCTCTTGTTTGGCTTTCAACTCTTCTTCTTTTATTTCTGAATCAATATCATCTGATTCCAGCATCAGACTTATGATTTCTTCTTCTAGTTTGTCTACTTTATTTTTTGCATCTTCAATCTCTTTTAAAAGAGAACTGTATTCTTTATTGGTTTTGACATCATTGAGCTGATTCTGGAACTTGGATATTCTGGCTTTAAGGTCCTCCACTTCAGAATCAAGTTCTCTTCTCTTTTTTTGATTCTGAGCCAGTTTTTCTTTGTATTCTTTGACTGTAGAGAAGCTTTCCTCTATTTTCTTTTCGATCTGGCTTATCTGGGGGGGCATTTTATTAAGGAAAAGAGAGATGTCTTTTATCTGGGCATCCAGGTCTTGAAGTTTGATCAAGTGTTTAAAGTTGTCAGCCACATCTTTTCCTCTTAAAAAAAGTGGGCCTACCAGGATTCGAACCTGGGACCGACCGGTTATGAGCCGGTGGCTCTGGCCGCTGAGCTATAGGCCCTTTGGTATTTTATAGCAAATCTTCTTGACCAAGTCAATTGTGTGAGGGGTCAAATCATTCCTTCCCCTCTCCTACAAAAGACATTAATTTTTTGCTTCGGGTAGGATGTTTGAGCTTTCTTAAGGCTTTCGCTTCGATCTGTCTTATTCTTTCTCGAGTGACCTTAAACTGCTGTCCCACTTCTTCCAGGGTGTGTTCATTTCCGTCTCCCAGGCCGAATCTCATTTTCAAAACTTTTGCTTCTCTCGGGGTGAGAGATTTCAGGGCTTCATCTATTTGCTCTCTGAGGTTAATGCTTATGACTTTGTCAGGAGGTGACGGCATTATTTTATCTTCTATAAAGTCACCGAGATGACTGTCCTCTTCTTCTCCTATGGGTGTCTCCAGAGATATGGGTTCCTGAGCGATTTTTATGATTTTCCTGACTTTATTGATCGGCATATCCATTCTTTCAGCGATTTCTTGAGAGGTAGGTTCTCTTCCAATTTCCTGGACCAAATCCCTGGATATTTTTATGAGTTTGTTTATGGTTTCGATCATATGGACCGGAATTCGAATGGTTCTTGCTTGGTCAGCGATGGCTCTGGTGATGGCTTGCCTTATCCACCATGTTGCATAAGTAGAAAACTTGTATCCGCGTCGATATTCAAATTTATCCACTGCCTTCATCAATCCCATATTGCCTTCTTGTATCAGGTCTAAAAACTGAAGCCCCCGGTTGCTGTATTTTTTTGCAATGGATACTACTAATCTCAGATTTGCGGCCACCAATTCTTTTTTGGCCTGATCGCTTATTTTTTCTCCGGTGGTGATAGAGCGGAGTGTTTTTCTGAGTTCCTGGGAGTTTAGGCCCACTTCATCCTGTATTTTCTTTATCTGATAGTTTATGGCTTTAATTTGCTTATTGATGTCCTTTTGCTTATTTTTTCTCCGCGTTCTCTTGAAGTATACTTTCAGTTCTTCTTTATTTTCTTCGAGTTTATTAATTTCCTCTAATTTATTTCTCAGTGTATTGACTAAAGTCTCCTCAAATTCAGGTTTAATCAGGTCTTTTATTATGCGGCCTATGATTACAATGATTCGACCTCTGGCTATTTTATATTTTTCTTTTTGGGGGATTTTACTCAGGTTTTCATCCAGGGTTTTTATTTCATTGATTTTCTTTTTTATTAATTTTTTTTGTTCTTCGATTTTTTTTGCATCTAGGTATTCTTCATTGTAATCAAGCATGTTCTGGGCAAACTCAGTGTCATTCTGCAGGTGTTCTTCCAGTTCATACATTTCATTCAAAACCAGCCGAGTTTTAGAAAGGGCTTTAAAAACAATTTTCTCTCCTCTTTCTATTTGTTTGGCAATAGCTACTTCTCCTTCTCTGGTAAGAAGAGAAATATTTCCCATCTCTCTTAAGTAAAGCTTTACAGGGTCTGTGGTTCTCTCCAGGTCTTCCAGGGATAAAATTTCGCTCTTTTTTCTTTTAGGGGTTTTTTTTCTTCGTTTTTCTAGGATTTTTATGCCCAGTTTATCCAGGGTATTGAGGAAGCCCGTGAATTCCTTATTTGCTTTTGATTGGTTCTTAAAAACGTTATCGATTTCTTCAAAAAGAAGATATCCTTTTTTTCTTCCTTTTGATATCAGCTCTGTGATCTCATTTTTTTGAGTCTTTTCCTTTGAAGTCAATTTTTTCTCCTGTAACAGTAGGTTTGTTTGCCCATTTATTTTTGTGAAAGTTCATATAATTTTCTGTTTATATCCATTATATCATTGAGAAGGGAAGAGATTTTTTTCTGTTCATCCCCCTTGTTTATGTTTCTGAGTTTGTTTTTCAATTCCTTTAAACGCATGGGAAGAACCACCTTTCTCATTGCCGAAAGGCAGTCTTCAGCTTCTTCAAGACTGGGAGGGGGATTTTCTTCCACTAAAATCTCAGTAAGAGCGCTGAAAAGAGAGGGGTTGATTTTTTCTTTAAGCTCATGGATTTTAGAAGGGCTCAGGGATTGTCCTTTTTTAAAAAAATCTGAGAATATCTGGAATATGGGCTCGCTTCTTAATCCTTTATAATCTTCTTCTTCAATGTTTTTGAACAATTCAGCGGCAATGGCTCCATTTTTGAAAATGATTTGAAGAAGTCTCTTTTCTGCATTTAAAAACCAGCTGATTTGGCTTTTCTCGGGAACAGAATGTTTTTTTCTTATGAGTTCTCTCAGCTCCTGCTCCTCCAAATCTAAATATTCACTTGTTTTTTTTATGTATTCACTGAGCACAATGGAATCCGGGATGTTTTTTATGTCCTCCATTATTTTTTTAGCGATCTCAGCTTTTTCTTCTGGGCTGTCAAGGTCTCTGCCTCTGTAGTACTCTTGGATCAGGAATTTGAGACCCGGTAGGCTCTGGTTAATCATTGATTTGAATTTTTCAGGGCCGTGCTTTGTTATATAGCTGTCAGGGTCCTGGTCGGGAGGAAAACCAAGGACTCGAGTTCTTAATCCTTGGGCAAAGCACAGAGAAACAGCTCTGCAGGTTGCTTTTCTTCCCGCATCATCGGAATCATAAGCTACAACTATTTCTCTGGTAAACCGGGAAGCCAGGGCGGCTTGGTTTTCGGTCAGGCTTGTTCCCAGCGAAGCAGCAGCATGGGTTATTCCTCTCTGAAAAAGCGAGAGGAAGTCTGTGTATCCCTCGACCAGGATCATTTGTTTGCTTTCTCTTATAGATTCTTTAGAAAAATTCAAACCATAGAGGACCTGCCCTTTGGTATATATCAGAGTATCCGGGGAGTTCATATATTTTGGCTTTTCATGAAACAGGGTTCTGCCACCGAAAGCAACCACTTTTCCGGATACATCTGAAATAGGAAACATGAGTCTTCCTCGGAATCTATCATAAAAGCCCTGTCTGTCTTTTCTGCGCATCACCAGTCCTGTTTTTTCAACTTCTGTGAGGTCTGTTTTTTTGAGTTTAAAATAATTTACCAGAGAGTCCCAAGAGTTCAGAGCATAACCTATTTTTAGCTTATTTATTATGTCTTCTGAAATGCCTCTTTTCTTTAAATATTCCAGTGCCTTTTTCCCTTCTGAAGTATTGAGTAAATTTTTTCTGTAAAAAGCAAGAGTGTGGTCTGTGATTTTAGAGAGTTTTTCCTTTAAGCTTTGATACTTGGGAGACAGTCTTTTTTGTCGGGGAAGTTCGATATTGTATTTTTCAGCAAGATAGCGAACTGATTCGGGAAAGCTGAGGTCTTCTTTTTCCATCACAAGGGTGAAAAGGTCGCCCCCCGCACCGCATCCAAAACAATGGTAGAGCTGTCTCTCTTCATCAATGGTAAAGGAAGGAGTTTTTTCTGAATGAAACGGACACAGCCCTACAAATCTCCTTCCTCTTTTTTTTAAGCTGGTGTATTGAGAAGCGATTTCAACAATACTTGCTGTCTGTTTGATCTGTTCAACCGGATCCATGGGTCTTTTATATTATTTCTAAATTATCTAATAGAATATAAGTTTGGTTTCATGCAATGTCAAGATTCAAAGAAAAGAATACTTTTTTTGAATAGGTCAGGTTAATCGATATCTAGGCAGCCCCTGTTTTCCAAGAGAAAGCGAACTGTTTTTATATGAAGCCGATGACCGGCTTTTTCTGCCCTGAAGTGGCCGCACAATTTGCCGTTTAAAAGAGAAAGGTCTCCTATAAGGTCGAGTATTTTATGTCTCACAAATTCGTCTTTAAATCTCAGAGGACCGTTTATCACTTTTTTCTCGTCCAGCACAATGGTATTTTTGAGTGAGCTTCCCAGTGCAAGCTTCTTTTTTCTAAGCATTTCAGCATCTTTAAGAAACCCAAAAGTCCTGGCTGGGGCGATCTCTTTTTTAAAAGTATTCTGGTTAATATCCAGGCTTAATTCCTGTCTTCCGATACAGGGATGGTCATAATCTATGACATAGGTGATTTTAAGAGAGGGATTTGGACTGACAGAGAGATTTGAATCCTTTTCCTTTATTTGGAATGGTTTTTTTATGGAAATGGATTTGTTTTTCAGCTCAAGGGTCTTAGAACCTGCCTGGAGTATCTTTTCAAAAAATGTCTTGGCGCTGCCGTCAAAAATGGGAACTTCTTCTCCGTCTGTTTTGATAAGCGCGCTGTTGATTTCAAGGACAAATAAGGCTGCCATAAGATGTTCGATGGTCCTTACTCTCAAGTCTTTGGATACCAGAGAAGAGCTGTAAAGGGACTGGATATTTTTTACGTCCAGGTCTAAAAAAGCATTTCCTTTATCGGTTCTCTGAAACTGGATTTTCCCTGAATCTGAGGGGGAGATTTCCATGTGGATGTGTTTTCCTGAATGCACTCCCACTCCGCTGAAGTTAACTGGATGATGAATTGTTTTTTTTAACGGCACTGAAAACTATTCTAATATACAGCGAATTTAAAATCCAGGCTAAATACACTAAATATTCATATAAATTTGTTTGATTTTGTGCTAAAATCACAAAAAATGAAGTTCTATTTGAAACAAGTGCTCGAAAAAGTAAAAAGGGGAGAGCTGACTCCTGACCAAGCCGTAGGAGAGCTGAAGCACTATCCCTATCAAGACCTTGAATTCGCCAAACTCGACCATCACAGGGAAATAAGAAAAGGAGCTCCTGAGGTAGTTCTGGGCATAGGAAAGAGCGAAGATCAGATAACAGAGATTTCAAAAAACATCATTAAAAATGGGAGCAACCTTCTGGTTACAAAAATCGGCCCCAAGAAATATGAAAGCATAAAAAAGCATATCCCTGAAGTGAAGTACAATTCAGATGCCCGTCTTATGTATCTTAAAGTCAAGGAGGCTCCCTCAGGAAAGGGGAAAATCGCTATCATCACTGCCGGCACTTCGGATATACCCATAGCTGAGGAAGCCGTGGCCACCAGTGAAATACTGGGGAATGAAATCTGCAGGATCTATGATGTCGGGGTCGCTGGAATTCACCGCTTGTTTGGCGAATACCATAAAATAAGGGAGGCTCAGGTAATTATTGCGGTTGCAGGGATGGAAGGGGCTTTACCCAGCGTGATAGCTGGCCTGACCAATATACCGATCATAGCAGTTCCTACCAGCATCGGATATGGAGCCAACTTGAAAGGACTGGCAGCGCTTCTCGCTATGCTGAACTCCTGCCCCGGAGGCGTGGCTGTGGTGAATATAGATAACGGGTTTGGAGCTGCCTACATGGCCAGCCTCATAAACCACCTTCCCTAGGATTTGATTTATTTGAAAAATAGCCAATCATAAGATAAAATATTCAAGTCAGAAATTAATTTCAAATTGGAGACTAAAATTGAATACAGGTAAAAAGAAAACTTCTTTAGATGATTACCAAAAAGCACTGTCAACTTTTAATAAGGCTATGCAGTATTTTCACAAGGAAGACTTTGAAAAAGCAAAACAGCACCTTGAGCAGTTTGTTGAAACTCACAGTGAGGAAAAGGAGCTTTTGGACAGGGCCAAAATTTACTTGAAGATTATCCAGAATAGAGAACAGAAAGACCCGGTGTCTCTTAAATCTTTTGAAGATTATTTTCAGTACGGAATTTTTCGTTTGAATCAAGGGAAGTATGAAGAGGCTATCGAACTGTTTGAGAAAGCCAACAAGAAAAAGCCTGATCAAGGTAAAGTATACTATGCCACCGCAGATGCCTATTGTCTTATGGGCAAAAAGGAGGAATGCCTCAAGAATTTGAAAAAAGCTGTTGAACTGGATGAGTTTTATGGGATACTGGCTCAGAATGAACCTGATTTTGATGAGTTTGAAGAGGACGAAGAATTTAAGCTTGTTTTTGAATAAAAGCCATGGATTCATTATGCGCACTGATTCTTGCAGCGGGCAAAGGGACCCGGTTTAAATCTGACCGGATCAAAGTGCTTCACCCTTTGTTGGGAAAATCCATGTTAGGGTGGGTGGTGGAGTCTGCTTCAGGGTTGAGTCCTGAAAAGATAGGTGTGGTGGTTGGTTTTCAAAATCAAGAGGTTAAAAACGAGATAAGGAATCCAAAAGTCGAATTCATCTACCAAAAAAGTCAGTTGGGGACCGCCCATGCGGTAGGAGCAGCCAAAGATTTTTTAAATAAAGACTTGGATAAAGATATTTTGATAATGAACGGAGACCTTCCCCTTGTTCAGACCGAAACTTTGAAGCTTTTGGTGGAGCAGCACAAAAAGCAGAAGAATGAATTGACCCTTATGACAGCAGAAATGGACGACCCTTTTGGTTTCGGAAGGGTGGTCTATGAAAAAGAGGGAAAGATAAGAATTGTTGAAGAAAGAGAGGCCAACCCAGAACAGAAAAAGATCAAAGAGGTTAATGTAGGCATTTATGTTTTCAATGCGAGGTCTCTTCTTGAAACTCTGTCCAAAATTTCCAATGACAACAAAAAAAGAGAGTATTACCTTACAGATGCGGTTGAAATTCTATCCAGAGAAGGGAGAAGGGTTGGTGTGCATAAGACTCAAAATAAAGGTGAAATAGTGGGGGTTAATGACAGGTTTGAAATGGCTTACGCAGCCAAAAAGCTCCGCATGAGAAAAATAACAGAACTTTCCCAGAAGGGAGTCACTTTTTATGACCCGGAATCAACCTGGATAGATGCAGATATCCGGATAGGAAGAGATACAGTGATTTATCCTTCTGTAATGCTTGAAGGCAAAACAGTGATTGGGGAAGGATGTGAGATTTTTCCTTCGGTTCATATAATCAATTCAAAAATAGGGGATAGAGTCAGGATTTTAAATTCAACTTTCATAGAAGAAAGCTTCATAGAAGACCGGGTCAAAGTGGGGCCTTCAGCTCACCTCAGGCCTAATTCCGTTCTCAGGAAAGGTTCACGGGTGGGTAATTTTGTGGAGATGAAAAACACTGAGTTTGGGGAAGACTCTAAAGCAGGGCATTTTTCTTATTTGGGCGATACCATAGTGGGAAAAAGAGTGAATATAGGAGCAGGAACCATCACCTGCAATTATGACGGGGTAAAAAAGCATCAGACTGTCATAGAAGAGGGGGCCTTCATAGGGTCAGGAGTGGAATTGGTCGCTCCTGTTAAGGTCGGGAAAAACGCTTATATTGGTGCTGGCTCAACCATAACCAAAGATGTTTCTCCTGATTCCCTGGCAGTGGAAAGAAGTCCTCAAAAACAAAGAAATGGCTGGGTCAAAAAGAGAAGAAAAAAATAATGTGTGGAATCATCGGATACATTGGAAAAAAAAGTCCTGTTTCCGTGCTTTTGGACGGACTTAAAAAACTGGAATACAGAGGATATGACTCAGCAGGAGTCGCTATTGTAAAGGGGAATCGCATCATAAGGAAGCGGGTTAAGGGAAAGATAAGCACTTTAGAAAAGAAGCTCAGGTCTTCCCCTATAAAGGGAGAATATGGGATCGGCCACACCCGCTGGGCTACTCATGGAAGGCCGTCAGAAGAAAATGCTCATCCCCATAAGGACTGCAGGGGAAGTATCGTGGTGGTCCATAATGGGATCATTGAAAATTATGCTAAGCTTAAAGAAAAGCTCATCCAGCAGGGTCATGTGTTCGAGACAGAAACAGATACAGAGATCATTCCTCATCTCATTGAAAAACATTTCAAAGGAAATCTGGAAGAAGCGGTAAGGCTTGCTGTGAAAGATCTGGAAGGTGCCTTTGCTATTGCGGCGGTGTCGTCCCTAGACAGAGAGAAAATAGTTGTAGCCAGAAAAGGCCCTCCTGCGGTTATTGGAATCGGAGAAAAAGAATATATTATCTCTTCTGATATCAATCCTTTGCTGAACTATACCAGAGAGGTGGTGTTTCTCAAGGATGAGGAGATAGCTGTGGTGTCCTCAGATGGGATCACGTATCAAAAATTTTCTGGAAAGTCCATAAAAAAACATCCCGAACATGTAGCTTGGAATCCCGTTATGATTGAGAAAGGCGGATACAAGCATTTTATGCTGAAGGAGATTTTTGAACAGCCCCAAGTTCTCAGAGATACACTTAAAGGAAGAATCTCAGTTGACAGGGGAAACATCTATTTAGATGAAATGGGCATCTCAAAAAAGGACCTGACCAAAATTTCCCGGGTTATCGTGGTAGCCTGCGGCACTTCTTTTCATTCAGGATTGATCGCCAGGTATTTCATTGAGACTTTAGCTCGTATTCCAGTGGATGTGGAATATGCCTCTGAATACCGGTACAGGGACTTTGTTTCAGATCCAAACGCCCTCTACGTTTTTATTTCCCAGTCTGGAGAAACCGCAGACACTCTGGCAGCCTTGAGAGCAGTCAAAGAGAAAAAATTACTGACTCTTGCCTTATGCAACACAGATAGTTCTTCGATAACAAGAGAAGCCGATGGGGTTCTTTTAACTCATGCTGGTCCTGAAATCGGGGTAGCGGCCACCAAAACATTTTTAGCTCAGATATCTGCTTTGGCTTTGTTTGCGCTTTATACCGCTCAAATAAAAGGGAAGCTCAGTAAAGAAGAGAGCCTTTCCTACATCCAGGAACTCCAAAGGATTCCCCATAAACTGGAAATCATTTTAAACCAGGCTGAGTCCATTGAACTGACTGCTCTTAATTTTTTGTCTTCCACTCATTTTTTGTTTTTGGGCCGGTGGGTGAGTTACCCTATAGCCCTGGAAGGAGCCTTGAAGTTAAAGGAAATCTCTTACATTCATGCTGAAGGATATCCGGGAGGCGAGATGAAGCACGGGCCTATTGCGCTGATTGATGAAAAAATGCCGACCATGGTGATTGCCCCTAAGGACAGGGTGGTAGAGAAAGTGTTGAGCAATGTATCTGAGATCAAAGCCAGGTTAGGGACCGTGATTGCTGTTTCATCCAAGAGTGATAAAAAGGTCAGGGGTAAAGTGGATAAGGTCATTTCTATTCCTGATGTTCATGAACTTTTCTCTCCCTTTCTCACTGCCATTCCCGTGCAGCTTTTTGCCTATTACATTGCCGCAGCAAGAGGGGCAGATGTGGACCAGCCCCGAAACCTGGCAAAAAGCGTGACTGTAGAATAAAACGCTTTTCTTGTTGAGGGATTTGGGTTGTGATATAATCGATTTCATCTTACTGAAACTGCCGGGGTGGCGGAATTGGTAGACGCAAGGGACTTAAAATCCCTCGGAGGTTTT
>CAYULB010000016.1:0-39846 GCA_964445575.1 uncultured Eubacteriales bacterium | reverse complement strand
CTTCGCACCCTGTGCCTCGCATCTGCAGCAACCTCGACTTGTGAATAATCCAGGTAAATATACTTGACATCAACCCACTCAAATATTATACTATTATTGCACTTAAATCAATCAATGAAAGGTGGAGGCAATAAATGCCAAAAATTATAGGAATTGACTTAGGAACGACTAATTCGGTAGTCTCTGTAACCGAAGGTGACAAGACTACCATTATTTCCAATGAAGAAGGAGGCCGAACCACTCCTTCAGTAATTGCTTTCAATGAAAAAGGAGAAAGGCTTGTCGGCCAAGTTGCTAAGAGACAGCGCGTTACAAATCCAGAAAATACCATTTACTCTATTAAAAGATTTATGGGACGCCGATACAAAGAAGTTCTCGAAGAGATCAAGCAGGTTCCCTTTAAAGTCACTGAAGCTAAAAACGGAGACGTGAGGATAGAAGCTCAAGGAAAAAAGTATGCTCCGCCTGAGTTATCAGCTATGATATTGAGAAAACTGAAAAAATCAGCAGAAGACCATCTGGGCGAAAAAATTGAAAAAGCAGTTATCACGGTTCCGGCTTATTTTAACGACAGCCAGAGAAAAGCAACCAAGGACGCGGCTAAAATCGCGGGACTGGATGCCCATAGGATTATTAATGAGCCTACCGCAGCAGCATTAGCCTATGGAATGGACAAGAAAAAAGACCAGACTATAGCTGTTTATGACTTTGGAGGAGGGACCTTTGATATATCTATACTTGAAGTGGGCGAAGGAATTGTAGAAGTAAAATCCACTAATGGAGATACTCATCTAGGCGGTGATGATATTGACCAAGTTGTGCAGGATTGGCTGGTTAAAGAATTCAAAAAAGAGTCCGGGATTGACCTGACTAAGGACAAAATGGCTCTGCAGAGGCTTAAAGAAGCTGCAGAAAAAGCAAAAATGGAGCTTTCTAGCACAATGGAAACAGAAGTCAATCTTCCTTTTATAACTGCAGACAGTTCAGGTCCTAAACACCTTCTCATCAAATTGACCCGCTCTAAACTGGAACAGCTGATGGATCCCCTTATAAAGAGAACCATTGAGCCCTGTAAAATGGCTCTAGATGATGCAGGAACCAAAGCTTCTGATATAAATGAAGTCATTTTGGTGGGTGGTACAACTCGGATACCAAAAGTACAGGAACTGGTTAAAGACCTGTTTGGAAAAGAACCTCATAAAGGTGTTAATCCCGACGAAGTCGTGGCTACAGGAGCAGCTATTCAGGGAGCGGTTATGTCTGGAGATGTCAAAGATGTTCTGCTCTTGGATGTCACTCCGTTAACATTGGGAATAGAAACATTAGGCGGGGTGTTTACCAAAATGATTTCCAGAAACACCACTATTCCCACCAAGAAGACAGAAATCTTCTCTACGGCATCAGATAATCAGTCCAGCGTTGAAGTGCATGTTCTTCAGGGAGAAAGAGAAATGGCTAAAGACAATCGGAGTCTGGGAAGGTTTCACCTTGATGGAATTCCCCCAGCACCCAGAGGAATCCCTAAAATTGAAGTGACTTTTGACATCAATGCAGATGGTATTCTTCATGTGTCTGCCAAAGACAAGGGAACTGGAAAAGAACAGGCCATTACCATCACAGGCCACAGCGGGCTTGAGGAAGAAGAAGTGGAACATATGGTCAAAGACGCTGAAAAACATGCTGAAGAAGACAAGAAGAGAAGAGAGCTGATAGATGTAAAGAACCAGGCTGACAACCTTGTTTACAATCTTGAAAAGACATTGAGAGAAAACAAGGATAAGATCGATCCTAAAGAAGCTTCCAAAATACAATCTGAGATTGAAAACACCAGGTCTGTTATAGAAGGAGAAAATATAGAACACATAAAGAAAGCTATGGAAAAGCTCACTCAGGCCTCTCACAAAATCACAGAAATGATGTACCAACAGGCACAGAGTGCCGGAGAACAAGCAAAAGGAGCCTCAGAACAACAAAGCGGAGGAAAGAAAAAAGAAGCAGAGTCAAAAGAAGAGGATGAAGAAGTCATTGATGCTGAAGTGGTTGATGAAGAGGAAAAAGACAATCAATAATCAGTCAGAATGTTTTCCTGAAATGACAGCTCTATATGCTGTAAAAAGGAAATTAACATAATTAAAAGGAGTGCGGGGCTGCCCTGGGGTTTCTTTTGGAAAGTAAGCAGGGCATTCTCGGTTCCCTGAATGAAGAAGGATAATCATGTCTAAAGATTACTATAAAATCTTAGGCGTTGATAAAAGCGCTTCTACACCTGACATAAAAAAAGCCTACCGCAAACTAGCGAGAAAATACCATCCGGACTTAAACCCCGGTGATAAAGCAGCAGAAAACAAATTTAAAGATATCCAGGAAGCTTATTCTGTGCTCAAAGATCCTGAAAAAAGAAAACAATACGACCAATTCGGCGTGGTCGGTGACCGAGGAGCAGGAGAACGAACCTACCAGCAAGACTTTTCAGGATTTCAAGGCTTTGATTTTTCAGGTTTTGGATCATCTTCTTTTCAGGATTTTTTCGAAAATATTTTTGGAAGCTCTCAAAAACAAACCACCTTGAGACCAGAAAAAGGGGAAGACCTCCTTTATTCCATGAGGCTGGGTTTTTTTGATGCCATAAATGGGATTCAAACACGCATAAAACTCAATCGGATGAAGACATGCTCCCAATGTGGAGGGCAGGGTATCATTGCCGGTAAAGAAAATCAAACTTGCAGAGTGTGTGGAGGGACAGGATACGCCACCATGAAAAAAGGGGCTATGAGATTTCAAACCACCTGTCCTTCCTGCAGAGGACAAGGGGAATCCCGAGGAACAGAATGTCCCAATTGCCACGGTACGGGACAGATAAGGAAATCTGAATTCATCAATGTCAAGATACCTCCAGGAGTTAACACAGGTTCAAAAGTTAGAATCGCGGGAAAAGGAAACACTGGAAAAAGGGGAGGCCCCCCAGGAGAGCTGTTCATTACCATTGAAGTCGAACCTCACCCAATGTTTAAAAGAGAAGGTTCCAACATTTATGTTAAAGTTCCTATTACCGTGCCTGAAGCAACCTTAGGCGCCAAAATCACTGTTCCAACCATAAAAGGGAAAAGTACCATAAAACTTCCTCCGGGAACTAAGTCCGGTCAAAAATTCAGATTAAGAGGAAAAGGCACTCCCAAAATCAGGCAGAAAAGCAGTGGAGATCAGTTTGTTGAAGTAACCATTGTTCCTCCGCCGTTTAATGATGAGAAAATACGCAGCTTAATGAAAGAACTGGAAAAAGCTTCCCATCAGAACCCGAGAGAAAGTCTAGGGGTGTAAAATGGCTGAAAAAAAAGAAGATAAAAATAAAAACAAATATTATCATATTAGTACGGTAGCTAATATTTATGATATTCATCCCCAGACACTTCGGCTCTATGAGAGAGAAGGCCTCTTGAAGCCTTCCCGAAGCAAAGGAAACACCCGGCTCTACTCAGAAAAAAACCTGGAGCAGCTGGAGTTTATCCTCAATCTGACTCGTGACCTTGGGGTCAATTTAGCAGGTGTGGAAGTGGCAATGAATATGAAAAAAAAGATGGAAAAAATTGAAGAAGAGGTCAATGAATTTCTTAACTATATAAGAAGGGAATTTTTTGAAGGACGAGAAGAAGAATTCGAAAATAAAAAGGATTCTATAGTAAGAATAACTCCAACTAAAATAATAAAAATAGAAAAAAAAGAAACCAACCATACTAAGTAAATGGAAAAAAAATATCCCAAACAATATCAATCAAAAAACCTCAAGTTATATTTAAACCAAATTTCTAAATTTTCACCACTGAATCAAGAAGAAGAAAAAAGACTGGGAAGGTTGACACAGAAAGGGGATACAGAGGCATTGAAAAAATTAGTCGAAGCCAATCTAAAGTTTGTAGTTTCTTATGTAAAAAAATACAGAGGTATGGGACTGAGTATGCTTGATTTGATAAATGAAGGAAATATCGGGCTTATAGAAGCAGCCAAAAGATATGACCCCAGTAAAAATGTTAAATTCATTTCCTACGCAGTGTGGTGGATAAGACAGGCCATATTTAATGCTCTTACCAGAAACTCAAGAATTTATCACATTCCGCAAAAATTGTCTGATCAAGTCTCGGAAATGAAAAAAGTGAAATCAAAACTCAAAAAAGACCTTGGGAGATATCCCAACAGAGAAGAAATTGCCAAAGAAATGGATATTAAAGTCTCGGATGTGGAGGATTTGGAAGTCCTAGAAGAGAAAAACCTGTCTTTAAGTGATAAATATTATGATGAAGAAATTGAAATAGGGGATAGGATCCAGGACGAAATTTCTCCCTCTGTGGAGTATCTGATTATAAAAAATGCTATTCAGGACCAAATCAGGGATGTTATTGAAGAACTGGATGAAAAAGAGGCTTTTGTGCTAAAATTAAGATACGGTCTTGATGACAACAGACCAAAGACTCTGCAGGAAATAGGTGATGCGCTCCATCTGACAAGAGAAAGAATCAGGCAGATCGAACAAAAAGCAAAAAGAAAGTTGGCCAAATCCCATACCATGCAACAGCTAAGAGGATATTTAAATTGATGGAACAAGAAACTTGCCCAGAATGTAAGGGAACAGGTTGGGTGCTGGAGACTGACTCCAGTGGGAAATCTATAGCCAAGAGATGCGCTTGTTTTATTGAAAATAAAATAAATGTTCTCTTAAAGCAAGCCAATCTTCCAAAAAGGTACCAGGAATGCACCTTTGACAATTTTGAAGTGCACAACCCTTCCCATAAAAATGCTCTCAAGATATCCAAGAAATTTATTAAAAATTACCCAGTACAGGAAATCGGACTGCTTTTCCAGGGACCTTGTGGAGTTGGGAAAACTCATCTGGCTGTTGCCATTATCAATGAACTGATAAAAAATAAATCTGCAACATGTTATTTCTGCGATTTCAGAGACTTGATAAGAAACATACAAAAAAGTTATTCTGCGGAATCCTCCCTGAGCGAATCTGAATTGATTGCTCCTATTTTTGCCAACAATGTTTTAGTGCTGGATGAACTGGGAGCTAAAAGGACCTCCCCTTGGGTAGAGGAAACTGTTTTCTACATCATCAATCACCGCTACAATCATAAAAAACTTACTCTATTCACATCAAACTATCTTGACAGGGGAGAAGAAGAAGAGGACAGCAGACAGGCTTATTTCAAAAAGCAGAAAGACAGCCTGGTAGACCGGATTGGAGTGAGGCTTCGCTCCCGAATTTATGAAATGTGCAAGCTGGTGACCATAGAAGGCGATGACTACCGAAAAAAAGTCAAGCAGGCCGGTTATCGGTTTTAGTGTTGCCATTCCAAACATTTTTTGCTATAAAGTATAATCTCAAACTCCTCGGTAGCTCAAAGGCAGAGCGGGTGGCTGTTAACCACTAGGTTGGGGGTTCGAATCCCTCCCGAGGAGCCATTAATTTTTTTTCCGAAACAATTCCACTGAAAATTCAAACCGCTCACCATATCCCTTTGACTTTTTAGGTTTCCTGCCCCCGCAGAAAAGAAAACCATAATGATAATTCGCTGTTGTTTATGAATATTTCAGGTAAATATTTATTGTGGTTTAATGATTCTGTAAGTAAAATAGGCTTGCAGGTCAACAAATGAACAAACTTATTGCTGTGGTGGATGATGAGCCAGACATAGCAGAATTGGTCAGCGTTCACTTAAAAAAAGCCAGGTTTGAGGTGAAAATATTTTTGTCCGGAAGTAAATTTTACAATTTTTTGTCAGATAATAGACCGGACCTTATCATTCTGGACCTCCTTCTTCCAGATATAGATGGACTGGAAATATGTAAAGACCTCAAAAGCAAGTCAGATTTTAAAGATATTCCCATCATCATGCTCACAGCTAAAGAAGAAGAAACGGACAAAATATTAGGACTTGAACTGGGAGCTGATGACTATGTCACCAAACCTTTTTCTCCAAGAGAACTCATTGCCCGGGTCAAAGCTGTTTTGAGAAGACAGAACGAAAACCAGAAGAGCCATAAAATAAGAGTTGGGGGTTCGGTTTTGCTGGACTCCTCCAAACATGAGGTTTGGATTAACGAAAAACAAATTGAACTGACCTTCACAGAATTTAAGATCCTTGAGCTTCTAGCCTCAAAAAAAGGATGGGTTTTTTCCAGGGAAAAAATACTGGATTACTTATGGGGCAGAGAAAAAGCGGTATTGGATCGAACCATAGATGTTCACATAAGACACCTTAGAGAGAAATTAGGACCTTATGGAAAATTAATAAAAAACATAAGAGGAGTAGGGTATAAACTCAAAGCATGAAAAAAACAATCTTTTTAAGAATTTTTGGAGGCTACTCTTTAATCATCCTGTCTCTTGGATTCTTCATCCTTGTTTTTTCCCATGCAGTTGAGAGAAAATTTTATATAAAAACATTATCCCAGGAACTTGAAGAACTGGGTATCACTTTACAGCCCCAGGTCATCCGATTGTTTCAAGAAGAAGATTTTTCCCAATTAGACTCCTATATCAAAAATTTAGGCGAAAGAATCAAAACACGGATTACAGTTATAGACCTCAAAGGAAAAGTAGTGGCTGATTCGGATAGTGATCCCCAGTCAATGGAAAATCATCGATACCGCCCTGAAATCATCAGGGCTTATACAGGAGAAATAGGAAAGTCTGTGCGGTTCAGTAAAACAGTCAAAGAAAAAATGCTTTATGTAGGACTTCCTCTTAAAATAAGAGAAGAGATAAGCGGTGTGATTCGACTCAGCCTCTATTTTGGAGAAATTAACCTCTGGTTTTCAAATCTTCGCAGGAATATTGCTTTCATTGTCATAGTTCTCATAATGCTTTCTCTTTTTGCCTCCTCTGTTCTATCCAAGAACATATCCAAACCCATAAAAAAATTAAAGGATGCTGCCCAAAGAACCGCTTCTGGCGAGAGGTATGTTCAGGTATTATTAAAAGGCACAGGTGAGCTCAAGGAACTTGCTAAGAGCTTCAACTCCATGACTGAACAGATCAGTCAACTATTCGACGGTTTAAATACTCAGAAAGAACAGCTTGCGTGCATTCTTCAGACTATGGATGAAGGTTTGGTTACTTTGGATGACAAAGGAAAGATTATTTTCTGTAATGACCAATTCAAATCAATTATCAAAAACAGTCATCCTGAGGGAAAATTCTACTGGGAATTCATTCGAATACCAGAACTCAAAAACATGGTCTCAAACATCATGAAGGACCACAAAACTCAAGTCCAAGAAATTCACTTTGATGAGAAGTTCTATCTGTGCAGTGCTAATTTTCTATCAACGAGAAATGAGTTGGTGATAACTTTTCATGAAATAACTCAGGAAAAAAATCTGGAAAAAATAAAAAAAGATTTTGTGGTCAATATCTCTCATGAACTTCGAACGCCTCTCACTTCTATTAAGGGCTATCTAGAAACCATTGAAGGCCTTGATGAAACTCAGCAGAATTACTTAGAGACTGCACTGCGAAACACAGACCGTCTCATAAACATAGTCAAAGATCTGCTGCTGATCTCAGAGATGGAATCAGAAGAATTCAAGCTAAAAACAGAAGAGGTAGATATCAAGGAGCTGCTGATGAGGACCGCTAAAATCTTTCATCAGAAGATAAAACAAAAAAAACTAAAATTAGAAATTGATTTACAAGAAAATTTGCCCAAAGTCAAAGGAGATCCTTTTAAACTGGAGCAAATGCTGATAAATTTGTTGGACAATGCTGTGAAATATACAGAAGAGGGAAGTATTAGAATCTCTGCCAGAAGGATTGGTTCAAAAATAAACCTTGTTATCGCAGATACAGGGATAGGAATTTCTGAAAAACACCTCCCTCGAATATTTGAAAGGTTTTATGTAGCAGACAAATCCCGGTCTCGGCAGGTCGGAGGAACTGGGCTCGGGCTCTCCATAGTGAAACACATTGTTCATCTCCATAAAGGGAGTGTGAGGGTTGAAAGCAAACCAGGGGTCGGGACTGTTTATTACATCAATCTGCCTGTCTGAATAGGAGAACTCTAATAAAGCAGAGGACATTGTTTGCCTCTGTTTCTTTTCTGTCATAAACAAAGTGAATTCGAAAAATTTTATTTGTATCCCCCGATTTAATGTTATAATACTTTAAACTGGATAAGAGTCATGTTTCTTAAAATGAAAAAAATAGCTCAATACTTAGGAATTCTTCTCATCATAATCCCATTATTCACTCAAGAACAGCATCAAGTGTCTGTTATCAATATCGAGGTTCCAGTCAGAGTTTTTAAAGGAGACTCTTTTATTGATAACCTCACTATCTGGGATTTTGAGGTTTATGAAGACGGAGAGCTTCAAAAAGTCGAAACCGTATTCCTGATAAAAAAAGCAGACATAAAAAAACAAGAAGGAAGTCAAAAATACAGACCCGAAGTATCAAGAAATTTTGTTCTGCTGTTCGAAATCGCAGATTATTTACCTAAAGTGGCAGAGTCCATTGAATATTTTTTCAATGAGATATTTCTTCCGGGCGACAGTCTCACTGTAATGACTCCTCTGAAAACATATAATTTCAAAAAAAATGCTTTAGAAGTCCTTCCTAAAGAAGAAATCATAAAACAGCTAAAAGACAAACTGAGAAGGGATGTCAGCTTAGGAAACTCCGAATATAAGAGCATTCTGAGAGAACTTCATGAACTCATGCCCCCTGACGATGAAACAATCAAGTATTTTCGCCTGCTTTTAAAAAGACTCGAATCTTTGAGGTCCACTAAGGAACAAAATTTGCTGGACTTTGCAGACTTTTTAAAAGCAAAGTCAGGGCCCAAGCATGTCTTTCTCTTTTATCAAAAAGAAGTCCTCCCTCAGATGGACCCAAACACATTAGCCCAGTTTGTCTCAATGAATCAGGACAACCAAGCCCTGCTTATTGAATACTATGATACCATAGAGTTTTTTAGGAGAGAGATTTCTTTTGATATTGATAAAGTCAAAAAGGTGTTCTCTGATTCATCCATCTCTATTCATTTTCTGTTCATCACCAAGCCTCCTTCCATCAATATCACCCGAATGCAGCCGGATATATTGAGCTGGGCGGACCATTCTGAGGATGTATACAGCGCTTTTAGAGAAATGGCTGATGCCACTGGAGGAATCACAGAAAATTCAGCCAATGCATCATCTTCTTTTAAAAAAGCCGCTGCTGCTTCTGAAAATTATTATCTCATCTATTACACCCCAAATAGCTATAAAGCTGACGGAAAATTCAAAAAAATCGAAGTCAAAGTCAAAAGCGGTCGTTACAAAGTCACCCACCGTTCAGGTTATATTGCTGATTAAAAAAACACCAACAATAAGTATTGAATGAGGTGAACAGCATGAAAAAACGTCTGTTCTTCAGGATCTTTAGCAGTCAAGTTATCCTTCTTTGGTTGGTTTCTGCCGTGTTTTTCCTTAACTTTTGTTCCTCCGAACCGATCAATCCAAATTTTTCCCAGGTAAAGACAGGAATCGAAGTTTTTATGGAAAAACATATTGACCTTGTCAGAGGAAAAAAGGTGGGACTGGTGACAAATCCTACAGGAGTCAACACCAACCTCACTTCAGATATTGAACTTTTATTCAAACATCCGGATATTGACTTGGTAGCTCTTTACGGTCCCGAGCACGGGGTTAGAGGAAACACTCAAGCCGGGGAGTATGTGCCTTTTTACATAGACGATATTTATCAACTTCCTGTTTTCAGTCTTTATGGTCAGACAATGAAACCAGATGATGATATGCTCAGCAGAATAGACGAACACATGCGCTCCTTTGATATTACTGATAAGGGAAAGTTTCCTGAAAAAGAAATGGTGTCAAAGCTGGATGTCCTGATATTTGATATTCAAGACGTAGGAACACGGATCTACACCTATACTGCCACCATGGCGTTGTGCATGCAGGCCTGTGCAGAAAACAACATTGAATTCATTGTACTTGATCGTCCTAATCCCATTAATGGGATAGACATGGAAGGTCCTCTGCTGGAATATCCGGAATTCAGCTCCTTTGTAGGACTTTATCCCATTCCTGTTAGACATGGAATGACTGTTGGCGAGCTGGCACTTTTGTTTAATGATGCATTTTTTGAGACCAAAGCTGATGTAAAAATCATTCCCATGCAGGGGTGGGAACGGGGATTTTGGTATGACGAGACTTTATTGCCCTGGGTCATTCCATCTCCAAATATGCCCACTCTCACCACAGCCTTGGTCTATCCCGGTCAAGTCTACCTTGAAGGAACCAATGTTTCTGAGGGAAGGGGAACCACAAAACCTTTTGAATTGTTTGGGGCTCCCTGGATCAAAGCAAATCACCTGACGCAAATTCTTAATTCACTCGACCTCCCCGGGGTGAGATTCCGAGAGGCTTGGTTTACTCCGGTTATGTCAAAATATAAAGGCGAGCTGTGCGGAGGCTGTCAAATTCATATCACAAACAGAGATGTTTATAAACCATTTGAGTGCACTCTTTTTATTATTAAAACAATCATGGATCAATACCCGGAACATTTCAGTTTCCATAAGAAGTATTTTGATAAAATCATGGGAACAGATAAAATACGCAAAGCCTTAATCAAAGGAAGAGCAGTCCAGGACATTACAAATTCTTATCAAAGGGAACTTGATTCTTTCAAAGAAAAAAGAAAGAAATACCTTCTTTATCTTCCCTAGCACGGTTTTTTTATGAACAGTCCTAAAAAGCATAAACCCAACTTTCAGAATAAATCCAATATAAAAAGAATCTCTCTTGTGGGACTGATCATAAACATATTCCTGTTTGTAGTTAAACTTGCACTTGGAATATTTGGAAGAAGCCAAGCTTTAACCGCTGATGCTTTTCACTCTTTATCTGATTTCACTACTGATTTATCCATTATCTTTGGAGTCAAATATTGGCACAAACCCTCGGATGAAAAACATCCTTACGGACATCAAAGAATAGAGACCATTATTACCCTCTTTGTATGTGCTGTACTGGCAGGAGCTGCTTTTTCTCTGGGATACAATGCCATAATCACTCTTAAAGGGGACCAACCGGGTCCCCCAGAATCTATCACTCTAATCGGGGCTGTGATTTCAATTGTTTTAAAAGAATTTCTATACCGATGGACTTTAAAAATCGGGAAAATGGAAAAATCTAAAGCCGTGATAGCCAATGCATGGCATCATCGGACAGATGCTTTGAGCTCTCTTCCTGTCGCTGCAGCGATACTTATTTCAGTTCTGAATGAAAAGCTTGCCTTTTTGGATCAGGTGACAGCACTGCTGGTTTCCGTATTTATTCTTGCGGTTGCTTACAAACTTCTTAAATCAGCCATATTTGAATTTTTAGGCACCGGGCTTTCTGAAAAAGATAAAGAAGAGATAAATTCATTGGTTCTATCCGTAAAAGGCGTCAAATCCTTTCACGCTTTTAGAAGTCGACAGATGGGTTCGGCTTGGTTCGTGGACCTTCACATTCAAGTTGATGCAGACATGAAGGTCTTTGAAGCTCATAAAATAACTGAATCCGTAAAAAAGACTCTTATTGAAAAAGGCCCTGATATCATTGATGTGGTGGTACATATAGAGCCTTATAAAAGTCAGCAGAGCCGTTTGTTGTATTAGTCAAGGTCATCTAAGGTCTCTTATTCGCACCTCAGTTTCATTGAAATCTTTAAGCAGCTCAACTAATTTTTGCGGGTCTGTGTTTCCATAATGATAAGGATAAACAATTTGGGGTTTAAAGGCTCTGACTGCATCGGCCACCATCTTTGGTGACATGGTGTAGGGAAGATTCATGGGCAAAAAGGCAATGTCAATATCTTTCAGGGCCTTCATTTCAGGAGTATTTTCAGTGTCCCCAGCAATATAGACTCGTTTGCCTCCCAGTTCCAGAATATATCCATTTCCTTCCCCTTTGGGATGATAGGGTGTCTTTTCACTCCTCATGTGTTTAATGTTATATGCTGGCACTGCTTGGATATGAATTCCCTTGACTTCTGTTTCATCTCCGTTGTTCATGACAGTTCCTCTGGGAAGCTGCTCCTTACACAGTTCAGTGAGTATCACTTCTGTGTTTTCTTTACAAACCTTATCCAAGACATCCAAATCAAAATGGTCTCCGTGATGGTGGGTCAGGAGAACAATGTCTGCTTTGGGCATCTCGCTATAATCAGCATACCGGCTCACTGGGTCTGTGTGGATAATGATTCCGTTAAATTCAAACATCAGAGTTCCGTGACCGATAAAAGTCATCTTGAGTTCACCTGCAGAGGTCTGGATTATATCCTGTTCAAATTCCTGCTCCGCATTCATCCCTAAAACACAAAATATTAACCAAAAAAATAAAAATAATTTTAATTTAGGCATTTTGATATTCCCTCCTTTTTATTTCAATCGCCATGCTGTTTATTTTAAAATATCAAAATACCAAATTCAATAACCACTGGGATCTGCCCTCAAAATCCTTGATTTTGAACTGAAAAAAGGTTGTGCTATAATCTTCTGTCAATTCACTTACTGAGGAGTTAATATGCCGTATTTAAGAGTAAATGACAGAAAAGTAGAAATCAATGAAGAAGGATTCTTAGTGAATCCTGAAGAATGGGATAGGGAACTCGCCGCAGGATTAGCCAAGGACCAGGAAAATATTGAAGAGCTTACCCAGGACCACTGGAAAGTTATTGATTATATAAGGGAATATTATCTTGAGAAAAATCTGGCACCCATGGTTCGAAAAGTATGCAAAAACAGTGGGTTTAATTTGAAGTATATTTTTAAATTATTTCCATCCGGCCCTGCTAAAGGAGCCTGCAAAGTCGCAGGACTGCCTAAGCCAGACGGATGTGTCTAAAGAGACCTTTCTCATGGTCATGTGGCTCAAATATGGGGTCCTGCTTTCCATAGTCTACTGTACAGTCCTCTTGGTTTATCTCATTGTCAAGACTTTTTCATTGGGAACTCATAGAGCCAAAGCCCAGCCCTCGGGCAGCTGGAAAAAGGGAGTTTGGTTTGCTTTTAGCCGAGGGATGATGCCATGGGAAAAAGAAAGCACTCAAAAGCATGTTTTGACCTATGGGGCTGGAATCATCTATCATCTGGGTATTTTTGCTTCTCTGGTTTATCTTTTTTTTGATTTGTTATCTCTGGATACTTTTTCCACAGTCAACACCCTACTGATATTTCTTCTTATTCCTTCTCTTATGAGTGGAATCGGACTGCTTATAAAAAGAATCACTCTTAAATATATGAGATCAATAAGCATTCCGGATGATTTTCTTTCCAATATTCTTGTGGATGTATTTCTTTTGGCCACACTGCTCTGCGCTTTTAAACTTCCTTTAAAAGTCTTCTGGTATTCAGCAGCAATAATTTTGTTCTTATACCTTCCCTTGGGAAAAATAAGACACTGTGTTTTCTTTTTCTATTCCCGCCTCCTTTTTGGTGCTTTTTTCGGGAGAAGGGGAGTCTATCCAAAAAATAAAGCTTACCAAACAAGTAAGGGCAATCCATGACTTCAAAAATAGAAAGAAGCAAAAAATACGATCAAAAAATTAAAAAATTTTCCAAGGCGGAACAGAAAAAACTTATGGAAGAATTTAAAAGCAGAATACACCATGAATTTGCCGCTTATCTAAACACATGTGCTCACTGCGGGCTTTGTTCTGATTCCTGTCACTATTATTTAACCTCTGAAGAATCGGAAAACATCCCCGCCTATAAATTATCCTTGGTCACTCAGATATTTAAAAATTCTTATGATATTTTTGACAAAAGATTCCCAAGATTCCTGGGAGCTAAGCTGCTCGACCAAAAATCATTACCCAAATGGATTGATGTGCTTTTTGGAAGATGCACTCTGTGTGGAAGATGCACCATCAACTGCACTATGGGAATCAATATCCCTTATCTGATTCGAGCTGCCAGGGGGGCTCTCGCTTCTGTGGACCTGGTTCCTCCGGGACTTCAATCAACTGTTGATACAGCCTTGGAAAAAGGAAACAATATGGGAATATCAAAGGAGGACTGGCTTGAGACACTAGAATGGCTGGAGGATGAGTTAAAAGAGGAAACACAAGACAAACAAGCAAAACTTCCCGTTGATAAAATAAGATCCAAGATTTTATACACCATAAATCCCAGGGAAGCAATGTTTTTTCCCCTTTCCATATCCGCGGTGGGAAAGATATTCTATGCGGCCCTGGAAAGCTGGACTTTCTCGAGTGAAAATTTTGATGTCACGAATTATGGTCTTTACAGTGGAGATGATAAGGCAGCAGGTATTTTATCTGAACGCCTTATAAGATCTCTTCAGCAGCTCCAGTGCAAAGAGTTGATCCTTGCTGAATGCGGACATGGATTTAACTCCAACAGATGGGAAGCCCCTGAATGGCTCGATCAGAGATTTGAGTTTAAAGTCAGAAGCATTCTTGAGGTCATAGACCAGTATATAAGAGAAGGCAGGATAAAACTGAATCCAGATCTCAATCCTGATCCAGTCACCCTCCATGACCCGTGCAATCTAGTCAGACTTGGCGGAATCATTGAGCCCCAAAGATATATTTTAAAAAAATCTGTTAAAAATTTTATAGAAATGACTCCGAATAGAGAAAAAAACTTTTGCTGTGGAGGAGGAGGAGGCCAGCTGGCTATGACCCGTTTTGCTGAAAGAAGGATAAATGCAGGCAAGCTCAAAGCAGAACAGATAAAAGAGACCGGAGCAAAAACCGTGGCCACTCCCTGTCATAATTGCATGGATCAATTAATGGAGCTTAACAAGCATTATAAGCTGGGAATAGAAATAAAAACCATTTCTGAAATCGTTGCTGATGCCATTGTTTTATAGAAAAAAATCTTATTTATTCTGAATTTCTGCAATTTCTCTGACGGCTTGAATCGCAGTTCTTATGTGGTCTTCAGTGTTGAAGGGACCGATCCCAAAGCGAACAGCACCGTGAATTTTCATGGTGTTGATCTGTTCATGAACTAAAGGAGCACAGTGAAGACCTGTCCGACACGCAATGCCGTAGTCTACATCCAGCATGGTTCCAGTATTCAATGCTTCAAATCCTTGAACATTAAAAGGGAGAACCGCAATATGGTCTTTAAGGTCATCCTGACAGTACAGGGTCAATCCATCTATTTCTTGAAGCCCGTCTCTAAGGAGTTTGGTCAATTTCATCTCATGCTGATAAATGTTTTCCAGGCCTTTTTCAAGGACCCACTTTAATCCTGCGTAAAGTCCGGCCACTCCCAAGGCATTTAAAGTCCCGTATTCCAAACGGTAGGGATATTCATAAAGATGTGTTTTTACTGCAGAACGGACTCCGGTCCCTCCAGCCCGGGTGTGCCGAATCTTTATACCTTTTCTTACATAAAGCCCCCCGATACCTGTGGGGCCAAGAAGAGATTTATGCCCTGTAAAAGCAACTACATCAACATTCAGTTCTTCTACATCCACAGGAATTTTTCCTGCTGACTGAGAAGAGTCTATCACAAAGGGAATTCCAGCTTCTCTGCAGCATCGGCCGATTTCCTTAACAGGCTGTATGGTTCCCAGGACATTAGAGGCATGATTGACCACCACAAGTTTGGTGTTTTTTTTAAACTTTTTTGGAAAGTCGTCTGGATCCACAAACCCATTTTCATCAAATGGGATATAATCTACGTTAACGTTATTGAACTTCCAGTGATGATAAAGGGGCCTCAATACAGAATTGTGCTCAATAGTAGTGGTTAGGGCGTGGTCCCCCTCTTTTAACATGCCGTTAATTATTAAATTCAAAGCATCAGTAGAATTGTAGGAAAAGCAAAGCCGATTGGGGTCTTTACCGTTGAAAAATTCAGTCAGCATTTTGCGGGTTTCCTCAACGATTTCTCCAGCTTCCATACATAGGTCATATCCTGAACGGCCAGGATTGACTCCATAGTTCCGGTAAAATTTATCCATAAAAGTATAGACTTCATCCGGTTTAGGATAAGAAGTGGCTCCATTGTCCAAATATATGATATTATTCATGCAAGACCTCCTTATATTTATCCGGGCAAGCCGATCTGAAATTCAGGCATGGCTTGTGGATCATTAAGAATATTAAACTACACCCAACTCGGTTTCAAATCAACTTTTTTCAGCATAGATTGACATAAGTCGATGATATGCATTAAAATTTAAACTCTTAAAATATAAGGAGGTTAGAATGGCTGAAAGAGCCATTTTCCGTTTTATAAACACCTTGGTCATTTCCATCCTGCTGGTACTTATCAACCCTGTTCTCTCAAAAAATCAATACCAAATCATAATAAAAAACGGAACTATCATCGACGGGACAGGGAGTCCTCCTTTTCAGTCTGATATTGGGATATCAGAGAAAAAAATTGTTGAAATCGGTTCGCTTGATGAATCTGAGGGAATGATAGTCATTCAGGCCAAAGGACTTACCATTACTCCAGGATTTATTGATGTCCATACCCACTGTGATAGAGGAATCGTTCAGACGCCCACTGTTGATAATTATATACTTCAGGGAGTCACTACTGTGATAGGTGGAAACTGCGGCGGACATCCTTTTCCTCTGGAAAATCTGTTTAAAGCTGTTGAAGAGAACGGTATTTCTCCTAATTTTGGATGTCTTGTCGGACACAACACCATAAGAAGGGAAGTCATGGGTTTTCGTATGGAAAAACCAACCTCAGAAGAACTCGAAAAGATGAAATTTCTTATAACTGAAGAGATGAAGGCCGGAGCCTTGGGGTTTTCCACTGGCCTGGCATATATTCCTGGGGCCTATTCAGAAACAGAAGAGCTTATCAAACTGACCTCTTCTATTAAGCCTTTTGGAGGAATCTATGCCACACATCTTAGAGACCAAGGAGAACACATTACTCAAGCTATCGAAGAAGCCATTCAAATCGGAGAGCAGAACAACGTTCCCGTCCAAATTTCTCACATCAAGCTTGCTGAAGACAGTGTTTGGGGAAAAACAGAGATGATAACAAAACCGGTTGAAAAAGCGAGACAAAGAGGGGTCGAGGTCTGTTTAGATCAGTATCCCTATACGGCCACCAGCTCTGGATTTGCAAGCAGCTTCCCCTCATGGGCTTTTGAAGGCGGGACCCAGCAATTCCTGAAACGCCTGGAACATGAAGAGCTGTATAAAAAAATGAAGGAGCACATCATTCAGAGACGCTTTACCTCTACCAAAGGGATTGATAAAACAACAACTATTTACATTGCCTATTACAAGAAAAATCCAGAATATCAAGGAAAAAATCTCCATGAAATCCTGACTCTTCAAGGAAAAGAACCCAATGTTGATCAGGCTGCCGAACTGATCATAGAAATCCAAAAAAACGGAGGAGCCCAGGGAGTCTTTTTTCAGATGGATGAAAAAGATGTTGAATCTCTGATGAAGCTTCCCTACACCATGCATGCCTCAGACGGAGGAGTTCAGACAAAGGGAGAAGGAATTCCACACCCCAGGAATTACGGAACCTTTTCACGGGTCATATCTTATTATGTAAAGCAAAAAAAAGTCATCCCTCTTGAAAAGGCGGTTGAAAAGATGACCTCCCTTCCAGCAAAAGCTTTTCAGATCAAAAATAGAGGGAAAATTCAACCGGGTATGTTTGCAGATATCGTTATCTTCGACTATGAAAGATTCAAAGATAGGGCTACTTTTTCAGATCCCCATCAGTACAGCCAGGGACTTGAATACGTAATAGTGAATGGGGAAATTGTGGTCAAAGACAATAAGCATACCGAAAAATTATCAGGTATGATAATTTATGGTCAAGGAAAGGAAGAATGAGCATATGATAAAAAAGAAGGATAAAGAAATCAAATCAACTGCTTTGGACGATGAAAACGTCAAAAATGTACGGAAAAAAGTTCTGATCGGGCCTGAAGACGGCTCTCATAATATAATCATGAGAAAGTTTACCGTTTCCTCACAAGGATTCTCTCCTTTCCATACTCACGACTTCGAACATGTGGTAAGAGTAGAAAAAGGCAGGGGAGCTGTTATGGATGGTTCAGGAAAAGAGATAAAGATTACCAAAGGAGACTGTTTATTCATTAAAAATAATGAGAAACATCAATTTAAAAATCCTTATAAGAAACCTTTGGAATTTCTCTGTATCATCCTGAACCAGGATAAAGATTAAAAATTCTAATGAATCATCACAGGAAATACAAGCATGAAAAAAAGACTCAATAAAGCTATTGAATTCTTGCTCGCAAGAGGCAATCTTCCAATCTTATACTGGCTCAAAAAGGATATCCTTGAGGTTCCTGTTGACAGAGAACAAAAAAACTTAAAAAAGTATGCGGCAAGAATACGAATCATAAATGAACAAAGACCCAACGGAGGATGGTGTCAGAAAAAATATGAAAATCATCCTCAATGGGAAAAAACCCGTTATTTTATAGAAACCTTGAGGAATTCATTTAAACTCTATGACTATGGATGCAGCGGGAAAAATAAAGAAATAAAAAAACTCGCTGAATTTTTCTTTTCGACTCAAAGCAAAGCTGGAGATTTCAGAGGCGTTTATCCTCAAGAATACGCGCTCCACTACCATGCTTTGGCCCTTGAAATCCTTTGCCGGTTTGGTATGGACGAAAATAAAAAAGTCCAGAAAGGATTCCGATGGTTGATTAAAAGCAGACAGGAAGATGGAGGCTGGGTCATTCCTTATCAGACCATAAGTAAAAAAGAGCTTGAAGAACGTTATGAACAAAACCCTGGCGGCAAATTAACTCCGATAAAAGGAGATAAGACCCAACCTTATTCTCATTATGTCACTGGATTGGTCCTGAGCGCATTGACTTCATCTCCCACATGGATAAATCGAAAATACACCAAAGTTGCTGGAGAACTTATGCTCAAACGCTTCCATAAAAAAGACAAATATGAAGAAAGACAAAGTGCAGACTATTGGAAAGAACTTTCCTATCCCTTTTGGGCCACTAATATTTTGAGCAGTCTTGATTCGCTGTCAAAATTGGATTATACCCCTGAAGACAAAAAAATAAAAAACTCTCTGGAATGGTTGTTGAGAGTTCAGCTTCCTCAGGGATTTTGGAAAGCCGGATATAAAGAAGCGGATTTAGAAGACCACTTATGGGTCACCCTATCTGTTTTAAGAGTTTTTAAAAGATTTGGCCTTATTGACAGCTAGTCTCAAACAAATGAAATATTATTTAGGCCTAGGAAGCAATCTCGGACAAAGAGAAAAAAATTTAAAACAAGCCTTACATCGATTAAAAAAAGAGGAAATCTCTATAATGAAAATCTCTTCTCTTTATGAAACCCAGCCTTTTGAAGACGCTTCTCAGCCCTGGTACCTGAATATAGCTGTTCAAGCCAGCACGGATTTGTCTCCAGACCAACTGCTTAAAAAGATAAAAAAAATTGAAAAAGATATGGGAAGGACTCTCTTTGGAGTCAAGAACCCCCGGCCTATCGACATAGATATCCTTTTGTTAGATGACAGAGTGATAAAGAAAGATGGACTTGAGGTTCCCCACAGAGAACTTGCAAACCGAAATTTTGTACTGGTACCTCTTGCGGAAATTGCTTCCGACCTGATTCATCCCGTTCTGAAAAAGAACATCAAAAAACTCTCTGAAAACTGCAGAGATGGTTCCCTAGTAAGAAAAATAAAAAATCCTATTTCTCTATGAATTTTCCTTCAAAAATCAAGCGGGCCTGACCACTGAGATACAATCGGCTGAATCCTTTGTCCCAATTGACACCCAGGGTCCCGCCTTTGGTTTTGACTTCAACAGGATTTTTTATCCCTTTTTTGATATGAGATATCAGTGCAGATGCCATGGCTCCAGTTCCACAGGCAAAGGTCTCTCCTTCCACCCCCCTTTCATAGGTCCTTATACGAAGAATTTGGGTGTCTATAACTTGAACAAAATTGACATTAGTTCCTTTATCAAACACAGGATGATATCGAAATTTTCGGCCCCATTTGAAAACATCGATCTTTGCTGTATCACTGGTAAAAATGACCAGATGGGGAACTCCTACCTTGAGAAAGCCTCCCTCTTCAAAAAAATTCTCTCTGATCACTCCCAGCTTTGTCTGGATATCCAATGGCTCTGGATGGTCAACCGTTACTTGGTTTTCAGAGCACCTTCCATGATAAATGCTCCCTCCTGCCTCAAAGGTGATGCTGTTTCCTGTTATCTTTTTTAAGAAAGCATACCAACAAGCAGCTCTGGCTCCATTACCGCATATAGTTACAGGATAGCCATCAGAATTGAAGTGCCGGTATTGAAAATCAGCTGAAGAGCTTTTTTCAATAAGTATCACTCCATCTGCCCCCACTGAAAACCTTCTTTGACATATCTTACGGAAATAATCTTTTTCATCTCCTCTAAAAAGAGTTTCCCGGTTGTCAAAAAGGATAAAATCATTACCGGTTGCTGCCATTTTAGCAAATTCTATGGGTTTCATTTTATCGTCAATTCCTTCCCACTCGAATCTAAGGGTTTTAAAAGGCGTCTTTAAAATGAGTGACCTGAAATCCTTTGTCTTCATGGTAATTGAGAGCCAGTATGTCAAAGCGGCATTCCACATCATCCAATTTGTTGGAAGTAAGGAAACCCTGGGCTATCTTTTTAATCTGCTTCTGCTTGGAAGTGTCCACTGACTCTTCAGGAAAACCAAACCGAGTTCCTCTTCGTGTCTTAACCTCTATAAACACCAGAACATTCTTTTCATAAGCTATGATATCAATATCTCCTCTATAAAGGCGAAAACCTCTTTTGACTATGCGGTAGTTCTTCCTTTTTAAATAATCGAAGGCAAACTGTTCACCCAGTCTTCCTAAATCATAAGGGGTGATTTTAGGAAAGTCACTCACTTTTTCTTCTTCCACCGTACTCCATCTTTGGTGTCTTCGAGAACAATTCCTTGTTCCAGTAAATCATCTCTTATTTTATCCGCCAGTTCATAATTCTTTTCTTTTCTAGCCCTGTTTCTCTCCTCTATTTTCTTTTTAATAGATTCTTCCAGTTCCTCTTTATCATCAACGGGGAGGACTCCTAACACTTTATTCCATCTTTTAAAAGCTGACCTAATCTGTTTTGAATCTTCCTCATAAACTCTATTTCTAGAGAGGAGCCTATAGGTTTCTTTAATTAAATCAAACACTGCTGCCAAAGCCTTGGATATATTTAAGTCATCACTCAGATAATTTACAAACTTTTTTTCAGTTCTGCTTGCCAGCTCTTTAACTTCAGGGTTGCTTCCAGATTCATAAGAACGGTTTTTGAGTTCAAAGAGAAAATCCTTGATCCTTTCTAGAGATGACTCGCTTTGCTTGAGATTATCAAAAGAGAAATTCAGCATTTTTCGATAGTGAGTAGATAAAAGGAGAAAGCGAATCACCATGGGGTCTATCTCTTTTTTAATCAAATCCCTCAGAGTATAGTAATTTCCTTTGGATTTGGACATCTTATTTCCCTCTACAATGAGATGGTGGCAGTGCAACCAGTAGCTGACAAACTTCTTCTCAGCATAGCTTTCTGACTGAGCGATTTCATTTTCATGGTGAGGGAAAATATTGTCAACTCCTCCACAGTGAATATCAAAAGGCTGACCCAGATATTTGGTACTCATAACCGAACACTCTATATGCCAGCCAGGCCTTCCAGGACCCAATTCACTTTCCCAGTAAGGTTCATTGGGCTTTCTGGCCTTCCATAGAGAAAAGTCATGAGCGTTTTTCTTTTCATATTCATCAGACTCAATTCTTTCTCCTGTTTTTAATTCACTTCTATTTATTTTTGCCAGTTTTCCGTATGATTTAAACTTTGAGATATCAAAGTAATAAGATCCATCTTGTTTGTATCCATATCCTTTTTGAGCCAGTACTTTGATCATATGGACCATATCTTTAACATGCTCTGTGGCTCTAGGATAATGGTCTGCTCTAAGTATATTGAGAGTGTCAATGTCTTCGAAAAAAGCCTTAATGTACTTGTCCGTAACTTCTTGCAAAGGTTTTCCCTGGGAATTGGCTTTTTTTATAGTCTTGTCATCTACATCGGTTATATTCATCACATGTTTGACTTTATACCCCATAAAAACCAGAAATCTCTTTAAAAGGTCTTCAAAAACATAGGCTCTGAAATTTCCGATATGAGCATAGTCATAAACAGTAGGCCCGCAGGTATAGAGATGGACTCTATCGGGAACCAGGGGCTTGAATTCTTCTTTTTTCCCGGATAATGTATTAAAAAATCTCATGGTAAATTCTATTATCGAAAATAATCATTTCAAAATCAACCGTTATAAAAAAGCACATCTTATACCGTGATCCATATATATAAAGGGAGCAAAGCCTGAACAGAGGACCGAATCCTTACCAATCTTCTCAGAACGGTTTTGGAGATGATTCCTTTTATGAGATTGTTTGTTGACCCCTATCCGTGATTGTGTCATAATTTTTGGTCTGTTTTAAGCCGGACAAAAGCATGTCTGGATGACTCATATAAAGCTGCTTCCCAGAATGACTCAGACAGAAAACAAAAAAGGACCTCAGAGCCATGAATGCTTCAAAGTGCACCCTATGTATTCGAAAAGAAGATAAAAACAAATGGGAAAGAAGAACACCGCTGATTCCTTCCCATGCCAAGTCTTTAAGTGACCAGCATGGAATAAAATTCTGTGTTCAGCCCTCCCAGATACGGATTTTTAAAGACAGCGATTACTCTGAAAAAGGGATTGAACTGACCCATGACCTGAATGATTGTTCGATCATACTGGCCTTGAAAGAAATCCCTGAAGAATCCATTGTAAAGGACATAATCTACATGTTTTTCTCACACACTATCAAAGGACAGCCCCAGAATATGCCTATGCTCAAGAAACTCAAACAAATGAACTGTACTCTTATCGATTATGAAAAAATTACAGATAAAAAAGGGAGGAGATTGATATTTTTTGGTTTCCAGGCAGGACAATCAGGTATGATTGAAGTTCTTCATGCTTTGGGACAAAAACTGAATAGAGAATCTTTAGAAAATCCTTTTTCAGGTATCAAACAGCCTTACGAATACAGAAATCTAAGAGAAGCTAAAAAACAAATAAAAAAAATCGGTTCATCCATAAAAGAAAAAAAGCTGAATCCTGACCTAGTCCCTTTTGTCTGTGGTTTTTTGGGATACGGCCACACATCCAAAGGAGCCCAGGATGTTTTTGACCTGCTTCCTCACAAAGAGGTCCAGGCGGATGAACTGGACGCTCTTATGAAAAGAGAGGGCCTAAAAAACAACAGGCTTTATAAGGTAGCGTTTAAGGAAAAAGACATGGTGGAACCTCTGGACAGGAACCACCGATTTGAACTTCAAGATTATTATGAAAATCCAGAAAAATACAGATCTAAATTTTCAAAATATCTCCCTTATTTAACCGCCTTGGTAAACTGCATTTATTGGGAACCTAAATATCCTAGGTTTATAAAAAATTCTGACCTCAAATCATTGTTTGAGTCAGATAAAAAGCCCCGTCTTAGAGTAATCGGAGATATATCCTGCGATATTGAAGGATCTATAGAGTGTACAAAGTTCAGCACAACCCCAGAAACCCCTTTTTTTGTTTTTGATCCTTTGACTGGAAAAGTTAATAAAAATCCTCAGGGAAGAGGAGTGGCTGTAATGAGCATCGACAATCTTCCTGCAGAAATTCCTCTTGAGTCATCAATTATTTTCAGCAAAACCTTGAAACCCTTTATTCCGGAAATTGCTCAAGCTGACTTTTCAGGAAATTTTAATAAATGCACCCTTCCAGGCCCTGTAAAAAGAGCTGTTATCTTGTATAAAGGGGAATTCACCCCAGACTATAAATATCTGGAAAAATTCTTATCCAAGGAAGTTTGAAATGAATAAAAATGTTCTTGTTTTGGGTGCAGGTTCAGTGGCTCCTCCTTTGATCAAGTATCTTCAAAAACACTCAGGGATAAAGTTAACCGTAGCAGACCAGGTCTTTCATAAAGCAGAAAAATTAGCTTCCGGTTCATCCAATATCAAAGCGGTTCACCTTGACATTAGAGATAAACAAAAAACTATAAATTTAATATCCAAAGCAGATTTAGTGATAAGCATTCTCCCTTATACCTTTCATACGGAAATTGCTCATTACTGTGTGGGTCTAAAGGCTCATGTGATCACAGCTTCCTATGTCACCGAGTCCATAAACAATTTGGACTCTGAAGCAAAGCAAAAAGAGATTTTGATCCTTAATGAAGTTGGTTTGGATCCGGGTATTGATCATATGGAAGCTATGAGGATCATTGACAGCATAAAGAAAAATAAAGGCACCATCACAAGTTTTATCTCATACTGTGGGGGACTTCCGGCTCCTGAAGCCAACACAAATCCCTTGGGATACAAATTTTCCTGGAGTCCCAGAGGAGTCTTGCTGGCCGGGAAAAACCCCGCTCAATATCTTAAAAACAATAAAAAAGTATTCATTCCTCAAAAACGGCTTTTTCAAGACCCCTCCAGCATCCAAATTAGAGGAGTAGGAAATCTGGAAGGATACCCAAACAGAAACTCTATTCCTTACATTGAACTCTATCAAATACACTCCACAAAAACCATGCTGAGAGGAACCCTCAGGTACAAAGGCTGGTGCACTTTTATGAACCATGCAGCAAGCATCGGCCTTCTCAATGAAGAAGACAGAAATTGGGGAAAGATAACCCGCGTGGATTTTCTCAGAAAAATAACAGGTCTTCCCAAACAAAAAGACATAAAATCTAACCTCGCTTCCCATCTGGGTTTAAAAAAAGACTCCGAGTTTATTCAGGGTATGGAATGGTTGGGCTTTTTTGAAAACCAGGCTCTGCCTATGAAAAAAGGCTCGCCTTTGGATATCTTGGTCAAAATGATGGAAAAAAAGCTTTTTTACAAAAAAGGGGAAAGGGATATGGTAGTCCTTCAGCACAGAGTTGAAGCTGAGTATTCGGATAAAAATTCCCATGAAATAATCTCCACTTTGGTTGAATTTAGTATTCCTGACGGCGACACAGCCATGTCCAGGACTGTTGGTCTGCCGCTGGCCATTGCGGCAAAAAATATTTTAAACGGATCCATTCAAAGCAAAGGTGTCCAAATACCTGTCAAACCTGAAATCTACCAGCCGATCCTTAAAGAACTTAAAAAATCAGGGATTGAGTTTGAAACAAATATCCATAAAATAAAGATATAGAAACAATTCAAAAGAAAGGAGGGGATTTAAAAAAATGATCAGACAGCCTTATGTTGCAGGTTATTTCTACCCTTTTGACCCAGATGAATTGAAATCAATGATTGAAGAAATGGTAGATTTAGAAGCTGAAAAAATCAAAGCAAAATGTCTTATCTCCCCTCATGCCGGCTATATTTATTCAGGAAAAGTAGCTGGTTCTGTGTATTCATCCGCTCAACTTCCGGATCATTTTGTATTGTTGGGCCCCAGCCATGTGTATATGGATTCACGGATCGCCATTATGAAACAAGGCGCTTGGCAGACCCCTTTGGGAATAGTGCCTGTAAATGAGGAACTGGCGGAAATAATAAGCCAGCAGGCAGACTCGGTAAGCAAAGAAGAAGAGGTTCACAAAAAAGAACATTCTTTAGAAGTTCAGCTTCCCTTTATCCAGTTCTTAAAAAAAGAATTCAGCATCGTTCCTATTTGCATTTCTTATAATACTGACTACAGTGACCTGGAAAATCTAGGAAAAGCCCTAGCAGAGAGCATAAAAAAATGGGGCAGAGAAACCCTTCTTATTGCCAGTACAGATATGAGCCATCAAGAAAAACAGGAAACAGCCAGAAAAAAGGATCAAAAAGCTATCCAGCAGATATTAGACCTCAATCCAAAAAAATTGGTTGAGGTGGTAAAAAGAGAAAACATCAGCATGTGTGGATTCCAGCCCACCGCAGCAGCCATTATTGCAGCCAAAAAACTGGGAGCGACCAATGCTGACCTTATAAAGTATCAAACCTCAGGAGATGTGACCAGAGACTTTGATCAAGTCGTAGGTTATGCAGGAATAAGGATACATTAAATTTGCCCCATCTCAACCTCAATTCTGCCTCTTAACTCAAGTTGACAATTTTCAGCCTTTAATGCTATAAAAAATAGAGACGTAAAGATGGAAAAAACGGAAAAAGACATGAAAATTTTAAGGAAAGTTGTGGAAAACTACCTTAAAATCGGAAAGCCAATCAGCTCGGCTCTTATCAAAAAAAAAGAAAACCTGTCTGTATCTTCCGCCACTATCAGAAACATAATGGCCCGGCTGGAAAAAAAGGGTTATCTATCGCAACCTCATGTGGCTGCCGGCCGTGTTCCTACGGACGTTGGATTGCGATGTTATGTAAATCATCTGTTAAAAGAAACCTTTGAATACCACTGCGAAATCAATATTCCTTCAGATAGTTTTGAGACGGATAAAGCTGACTTTGATACGCTTTTAAACAATACATCAAAAATATTATCAGATTGCTCCGATAACATGGGGTTTGTCATCTCTCCTCAGATTTCTAAACTTGAATTCAAACATATAAGATTGATAAAGTTGGGAGAGGATAAAGTCCTGCTGATATTGATCACAACTACCAATATTGTTCTCAATGAGATTGTCAAAACTTCCATTCCTTTGACTCAAGAAGAATTAAACAAATCATCCCGGTATATAAATCAGAATTTCGGAGGAAAAAATCTTACTTATATCCGGAATTATTTACTCAAAGAAATGCCTAAATACCGAATCAAACTGGAAGATTCCATCCAAAAGCTGTGCCTTTTTATTGAAGCTTATTTTAATGAGCAAAAAACTTCAAATATATATTTACAAGGAACGTCAAAATTTTTGGAAAAATCTGAGTTGTTTAATATGGAAAGACTGGTCACTATATTTAGAAATTTTGAAGAAAAGAACAAGCTGGCAAAGCTTCTTTCCGATTTTATCAGTTTAGATAGAGTCAAAGTAGTTATCGGGTCAGAACTTGAGGTTCCAGACATTTCTGAATGCTCCTTAATCATGTCTCATTATGGGACTGAAAATCAAGTTTTGGGTTCACTGGGAATCATAGGTCCTAAAAGATTGGCTTACAAAAAAATCATCCCTCTTGTGGACCATGTGGCAAAAAAACTCAGCCAGACCATCATTCACAACCAGTAAGGAGGAAAAATGAAAAAAAAAACAGAATCAGAATCTGATGTCAAAGATAAAAACGACAATGACGTAGAAATAGAATACATAACCAAACAAAAAAACCATAAAGATAAGCCCAAAAAACAAGACAGAGAAAAAACTAATAAAGACAATGTCACTCAACTTAAAAAAGAGATAGAAAAATTAAAAGAAGAAAACACAAAATTAAAAGAAAGTTATTTAAGAGAAGCTGCGGATAAGGATAATTTGAGGAAACGCACAGAAAAAGAAAAAAATGAGTATTTTCAGTACGCATTAACCGAAGTTTTTAGAGAAATGATTTCTATTTTAGATAATTTTGACAGAGCATTAGAAAAAAAGGAAGAAGGCGACCACAAACATTTCAGAGAGGGTATCGAACTCATTTATAAACAGCTAAAATCCCTTTTGAAAAATCACGGAATTAAGCCTATTGAAATAGAAGAAAATATATTCGACCCCCGCTACCATGAGGCTCTCCTGTCCGAAGAAACAGATGAAGTGGAAGAACCTACCATAAGTGAAGTTATTCAGAAAGGATACATGATCCATCAAAGACTTCTCAGGCCTACTCTAGTCAAGGTTAAAGTCCCCAAGAAAAAGAGTTGATAATGGAGCACGTCATTGGAATTGACTTAGGCACAACTTTTTGTTGCATCGCATTCATGGAGAGCGGAAAACCCAAAATCATCCTAAATTTAGAAGGCTTTACCACAACACCTTCAGTGGTAAGCTTCACAAGTTCGGGTAAAATGCTGATTGGAAATACCGCATTAAGACAGGCTGTAACCAATCCTCAAAACACTCTCTATGCTGTTAAAAGAATAATGGGTATGAAATACAATTCTAAGGAGATTGAGCAGTTAAAAAAAAGAGTGCCTTACAAGCTCAAAGAAGCAGAAAACGGAGATGTTATGCTGGAAGTTCAGTCCAATATTATCAGCCCTCAGGAAGTCTCCGCCATTATCCTCAAGTATTTAAAAAAATGCGCGGAATCCTATTTTGGGGAAAAAATCCAGAAAGCTGTTCTGACTGTTCCAGCTCATTTCAACGACCATCAACGCCAGGCTACTAAAGATGCTGCCAAAATTGCCGGCCTTGATGTTTTAAGAGTCATTAATGAGCCCACTTCAGCCTGCCTAGCCCATGGATTGAATACCCGAAAAAATATCCGGGCTGCTGTTTATGATATGGGGGGAGGCACTTTTGATGTTTCTGTCTTGGAAATCGAAGACGGTATATTTAATGTTCTTGCCACCAGCGGTAACACTTTTCTAGGCGGAGAAGACTTTGATAACAGAATTGTAAACTGGATAATAGATGACTTCAAAAAAGAAAATGACATTGAGATCTCCAAAGATAAGCTGGCCCTCCAGAGGATAAAAGAAGCTGCTGAAAACGCAAAAAGAGAGCTTTCATACTCTATAGAAACAGAAATAAATCTTCCTTTTATCGTCTCTCATAAATCCGGCTCAAAGCATATAAAAAAGAAACTTACCAGAAAAAGGCTTGAAGACCTGACTAAAGATCTGGTTAAAAGCACCTTTCCTTATATAGAGGAAGCATTAGAGAGCAGCCAATTAAAACCACAAGATATGGATGAAATCATTCTTGTAGGCGGTCAAACCCGAATGCCTCTTCTAAAAAGCATGATTGCAGATTACTTTCAAAAACAATCCATCGAACACATTAATCCGGAAGAAATCGTAGCTATGGGAGCAGCTATCCAGGCAGGAATCATCCAGAGAAATCTATCTGATTTAGTTCTTCTTCTTGATGTAACTCCTCTATCTCTGGGTATAGAAACTGAAAACAGTAAATATACCCAGATCATTGAAAAGAACACCACAATCCCTGCCAGAAAAACAATGTCTTTCACCACGGTGGAAGATAATCAAAGGCGGGTAAAGATTCATGTCCTCCAGGGGGAAAACGAAAACGCAGAAGAAAATGTATCGCTTGCTGTTTTTAATCTGGTGGGCATTGGGTTAGCTCCAGCAGGAGTCCCTCAAATAGACGTGACCTTTGAAATAAATGCTGACGGAATAGTCCAAGTCTCAGCCAAAGATATCACCACAGGAAGAGAACAGAGAGTGGAAGTCAAACCATCTTCAGGACTCTCTGCTGAAGAAATCAATAGGATAATCAAAAGATCAAACAAACAACAGAAAAACAGCGACTTAGAGGTGATGGATAATGACAAAAAGTGACTACTATGAAGTGCTCGAAGTCTCCAGAAACTGTTCCTGTGATGAGATAAAAAAAGCTTATCGGAAGAAAGCACTTCAATATCATCCGGATAAAAATCCGGGTGACAAAGAAGCAGAAGAAAAGTTTAAAGAGGCCTCTGAAGCCTACAGTGTACTGATGGACCCTGAAAAAAGATCTATTTATGATAGATTCGGTCATCAAGGACTTAGAGGAGAAGGTTATTCTGGATTCTCAGGCTTTAACTCTTCTGTTTTTCAGGACTTTGAAGATATTCTGGGAAACTTTTTTAATTTTGGCGGATTTGGTGACATTTTTGGCAGAACAAGGACAAGTCAGAGATACCACAGAAAGGGAAGAGACCTGGCTGTTGAAGTCAAAATCAGCCTAGAAGAGGCGGCTGAAGGTTTGGAAAAAGAAATCCAGATAAGCCGACAAGAGACCTGTCCGACCTGCAGAGGCTCTAAAATGAAGCCAGGCTCAAAAAAACAGGAATGTTCCTACTGCCACGGCAGGGGAAAGGTAAAGCATCAGCAGGGCTTTTTTTCATTAATCCAGACTTGTCCTAAATGCAGGGGCCAGGGAACTTATATAACCGATCCCTGCGAAGATTGCGCAGGGACAGGGACGAAAAAGAAAAAGAAAAAAGTGAGCTTTAAAATTCCTGCTGGAGTAGAAGACGGAATGAAGCTGAGAATCCAAGGAGAAGGAGAAGCAGGAGAACAAGGAGCTTTCAGAGGCGACCTGTATATTCTGATCAGAGTCAAAAAGCACAAATATTTTCAGAGAGAAGGAAACAATCTGATGTGCAAAATAAATATTTCTTTTTCCAAAGCTGCTCTGGGTGCCAAGTTTAAAATTCCAACTTTAGAGGAAAACGAAGTCTTGGACATTCCCAGCGGGACTCAACCCGGAAAAGTAATCAAACTCAAAGGCAAAGGAATCCGGAACCTAAACAACCACAGAAAGGGAGATTTATATATTCAAGTCAACGTTGAAACTCCAAAAAATTTAAATAAAAAACAAAAAGAAATGTTGAAGGAATTTGCAGAATCCAGAGGTGAAAAACTCGATTCTGTTGAAAATAATGTGGTAAAAAAAATAAAAAATTTATTCCAATAACCCTAGATTGACATCAAACAGGTTTTTTATTCAGAAAAAACAAATCAAAACTCCCCGCGCTGTTTTAACAGGGAATGAACACCATCATCTGAGCAGGGTGGTCAGAAAAAAAGCAGGAGACATGGTTTATCTTTTCACAGAAAATGGTGAAAATTTTACAGCCAGAATCGATGAAATAGACTCTTCAAAAACCTTCTTAACCATATTGAAAAAAGAACCTAAAAATGAGACGGGAATAAAGATAACATTAGCCTCTTCACTGGTAAAGTCTAAGTCTCTGGAGCTGATTCTACAGAAATCCATTGAATTAGGCGTCTCCTGCTTTACTCCGGTCATAACAGAAAGATCCGTTGTTAACATCTCAGGGAAAACAGATAAAAAAGTAAAAAGATGGAACAGGATCGCTGTGGAAGCTTCCAAACAGTGCCGAAGAACATCACTTCCGGTAATTGAAGCCCCGGTTCCTTTAAATAGACTTCTTGAAAAATGTCAGTCAGAACTAAAAATTTTTTTAGACGAAAAAGGAGGGGAATATTTAAAACGATTGGTTTTTCACCAAAAAAACCGAAAACAAAAACCTCCTCAGTCTGTGATTATTTTGATAGGACCTGAAGGAGGCTGGACACAAAAAGAAAAACAAGATATAGTTCACCATGGATTTAAAGCAGTGAGTCTTGGGGCCAATGTTTTAAGGACCGAGACAGCGGCTATTGCGTGTGTTTCAATCATATCACATTTCTGGAATCTGTGATGTTTATACAAGGTCAGAAAGTCGGTAAATACAAAATAATCCGCTCCCTGGGAAGCGGAGGATTTGGAGCTGTGTTTTTAGCTGAAGACACTTGGCTTAATATACGCGTGGCCATAAAGGTTCCCCATAAACAATCTGTAGAAATTTTTAAGCTTTTAAAGGAACCAAGACTCCAAGCTGCCCTCAATCATCCCAATATAGTCCGTATGATATCTGCAGAAAAAGAGGGGAATATATTTTACATGGTCATGGAATACATAAAAGGGAAGACTTTAGAAAAAATAATTGAGAAAGAAAAAATTATTGCTCCTGAAAAAGTCATTGAATACATAAACCAAATCTCAAGTGCTGCCTCACACGCGCATAAAAATAAAATAATCCATCGAGACCTCAGGCCTTCAAACATAATGATTTCAGAAGATGAAGACAGAGTGAAGATAACAGATTTTGGGACTTCAGCATGGTTAAACAAACTTCCCTACGCTTCAACCAGAATTGGTTCGCCTCCTTACATGGCTCCAGAGCAGTTCTTGGGCAAAGCCACCTTTCAATCAGATATATATTCTATCGGATGTATTTTTTATGAAATGATCGTAGGAAGACCCCCTATATTTGATCCAGATCCCTTTAAAATCCTTGAAAAAGCTAAACAGGGAAAAATCACTCCTCCCCGAATAAAAAACAATCGGGTTCCTAAAGAAATCGACCTGATCATCATGAAATGCCTTTCATCAAAGATTGAAAACAGATATCAAGCTGCCGAAGAAATCACTAAAGATTTGGAAAAATTTAAAGGCAAGGATGTGGAGAAGTCAGAACTCTTAGATATCCGGAAAAGAATCGAAGCAAGAGAAAACAGGAGAGAGCATTTCTGCTGGAACTGCAAAAGGCCTCTTCCTTTTAAGTCAAAAAAATGCCCTTACTGCGAAGAGGAGAATTGACTTAAAATAAGAATTTGGATAGAGTAATCACAAAAACTCATTATACTTTGAAAGAGAGTCACACATGAGTCCATTTGATGAAAAAAGTAAAGTTTGGATGGATGGAGAAATCATACCCTGGAAAGATGCAAACATCCATATTGCTTCTCATGTCATCCATTATGGGAGTTCATTGTTCGAAGGCCTGCGGTGCTATAAAACTCCCAAAGGAACGGCCATATTCCGCCTTAAAGCTCACACCCGAAGACTTTATAACTCCTGCAAAATGTACCGGATTGACATCCCTTACACTCAGAAAGAATTAAATGAAGCCATTATAAACATCATAAAAATCAATAAATACAAAGAGTGTTATATAAGGCCCATAGTTTTCCGGGGATATGGAACTCTGGGAGTCAATCCTTTATCAAATCCCATAGTCACAGCTGTTTTGGTATGGAAATGGGGGAAATATCTGGGGGAAGAAGCTCTCACTAAGGGAGTGGATGTAAAAATTTCCACCTGGAGAAGAATGGCGCCGGATACTTTTCCTGCCCTTGCCAAATCAGGAGCCAATTACATGAATTCCCAGCTGATTAAAATGGAAGCTGTCCTGGAAGGATATGTGGAAGGAATTGCTTTGACTGCTGACGGACATATAAGTGAAGGCAGCGGAGAAAACATTTTCGCTGTTATAGACAATGTTCTCCACACTCCGCCCCTCTCTTCTTCCATTCTACCTGGTATTACCCGAAATTCCGTGATACAATTTGCTAAAGAACAAGGCATTGAGGTTAAAGAAACCTCTATACCCAGAGAAATGCTCTACATCGCAGATGAAGTGTTTTTTACAGGTTCCGCAGCAGAAATAACCCCCATCAGAACCATAGATAAAATAAAAATAGGAAAAGGAAAAATCGGGCCCGTAACCAAACTGCTCCAAGATGAGTTTTTTGCTTACATAAACGGTGAGAGAGGAGATAAAAACAATTGGTTAACCTATTTATATAAAAGTGAATAAATATTTTAGGGGGGAAAATGGATATCGATGAATTTTTAAAAATCGCTATTGAAAACGATGCTTCCGACTTACACTTAAAAGCCGGTAATTATCCCATTATCCGAATCCATGGGAAATTAAATCCGCTTACAAACTTTTCGAAATTATCTCCTGAATCAACAAGACAGCTGGCTGAACAAATAACCAATGACTATCAAAAGGAAAAACTTAAAAAGGAACACGACCTTGACCTTGCTTACAGCCTTCCCGGATTTGGAAGATTCAGAGGAAGCATATACCAGCAGCGGGGATCATACGGGATTGTCATGAGGATTATTCCCTTAGAAGTGGCACCTATTAGAGATCTCAATTTGCCCGCTGTCCTGGAAGACATCTCTGAAGAAAGCCGGGGGCTTGTTTTGGTTACAGGGACCACTGGTTCTGGAAAAACCACCACTCTCGCTTCCATGATCGATTATATCAATGAAAGGAGAAAAGAAAACATCATCACGATTGAAGACCCTATTGAATATCTTCACCGAGACAAAAAAAGTATGATCAGCCAGAGAGAGATAGGCGTAGATGTCAAATCTTTCTCCAGAGGACTGAGAGCCTCCCTTAGAGAAGACCCGGATATCATACTGGTTGGAGAAATGCGGGACAGAGATACCATAGATACAGCCCTTTTAGCTGCAGAGACAGGACATCTAGTTTTAAGCACCCTTCATACCACAGACGCTCCTGAAACAATTAACCGGATTGTTTCTGTCTTTCCTCCTTTCCAGCAGAGGCAAGTAAGGCTTCAACTTGCCAGTATAGTAAAGGCAGTGATATCCATGAGGCTGATTCCTAAAAAAGACGGAAGCGGAAGAGTCCCAGCCGCGGAAGTCATGATCAACACTCCTTACATTTCTGATTGCATTAGTGACCGCGAAAAGACAGGTCTTATCAAAGATGCCATCTCTTCGGGTATATCCCAGTATAAGATGCAGAGTTTTGACCAGTCCATATACCAGCTTTACACCAAAGGTTTCATTTCCTATGAACAAGGGCTCAAGTATTCTTCCAGTCCGGATAACTTTAAATTAAGAGTGATGGGGATACGGTCTTCCAAAGATATCGCTCTTGAAGACATGGAAAAAGAACTCGGACAGTCCAGTTCCCGAACTCAGGGGGATTATGATGAGGGAAAAGAGGAGGAATAAGAACAAAAGATTTAAATGAGAGCACAACAAATAAGAAAAAAATTTCTGGATTACTTCGCATCAAAAAACCATAAAATCGTAAAGAGTTCATCCCTGCTGCCAAAAGACGACCCCACTCTTCTTTTTACAAACGCAGGTATGAATCAGTTTAAAAATGTATTTTTGGGTCTAGAAAAAAGGACTTACAAAAGAGCAGCCTCAGTTCAGAAATGTATGCGGGTCAGCGGTAAACACAACGATCTTGAACAAGTAGGAAAAACCAGTAAACACCACACCTTCTTTGAAATGCTAGGCAATTTTTCTTTTGGGGATTATTTTAAAAAAGAAGCCATTGAATATGCCTGGGAACTGATCACTCAAGTGTACAAGATCGACCCGGAAAGACTCTATGCAACTGTTTATAAAGATGATGAAGAAGCTTATAAAATATGGAAAAAAAATATCGGGATTTCAGAAGACAAAATATTTTATATGGGGAAAGAAGAAAATTATTGGAGCATGGGAGATACCGGTCCCTGCGGACCCTGTTCTGAAATACATTATCAATTAGTCAAAGAATTGAAAAATAAAAATCCCAAGGAGCTGATCGAAACAGGAAGTGAAGATTTCATTGAATTATGGAATCTTGTCTTTATGCAGTTCAATAGGGATGAAAACGGAAATTTAAGTGAACTTCCAGCCCCTTCCATAGACACAGGTATGGGCCTTGAGCGGATGACTACCGTGCTTCAGAACAAAAAAGATAATTATGAAAACGACCTCTTTTATCCGATTATTAAAAAGGTAATCACTCTTTCCGGAGAAGAAGTCACCCTTGAGACAACAAAAAATATATCTGTGCGGAAAATAGCCGACCATATACGAGCTATAGTCTTTCTGGTAAACGATGGAATCATGCCTTCAAACGAAGGAAGAGGATATGTCTTAAGAAGGCTGATTCGAAGAGCCTTCCGGGCTGGCAAAAAAATCGGGTTTGAAGAAGCCTTTTTGTTTAAATTAGTTGGAGTCGTCTGTGATATCATGAAAGAATCCTATCCGGAGATGATTTCCTCTGCCAATTACATATCCAAAGTCTGCCAGTCCGAAGAAAACAGGTTTTCAAATACTCTCTCCAAGGGAATGAAGACGTTTGACCTGTATGTTGAAGAGCTCAAAAAAAAAGACAAAAATATCATACCCGGAGACAAACTGTTCAAACTTTATGATACCTATGGTTTTCCCTTGGACCTATCTCAAGAGCTTGCCCAAGATGAAAACATGAAAATAGATGAACAGGGTTTTGAGAGAGAACTGGAAAACCAGAGAGAAACAGCAAGAAAATCCTGGAAAGGTGATTTAGAAGATAAGAAAAGAAAAAAATACCAAAAATTTAAGCACTTAAACATAAAATATGTGGGTTATGAAAAAGAAAGTGTATCAGATTCAGGAGTACTTGCCTTACTCAAAAACACTGCGGAGGTCCCTGAGCTTTCGGAGGGAGAAGAGGGAGAATTGTTTTTAGATGTAACGCCTTTTTACGCTGAGGCTGGAGGTCAGATCGGAGACACAGGGGTCATAAAAAATTCAGGTTTCTCTGCAGAAGTTAAATCAGCTTATTACCCTCTCCCGGGTATCATATCTCACAAAATTAAAGTTTTGTCAGGAACCATAAAGGCAGGGGATAAGGTTGAAGCTGAAGTGGACATCAAAAGAAGAAAAGCAATCAGCAAAAATCATACGGCGACTCATCTTTTACATGCCTCCCTGAGAGATAAAATCGGTTCTCACTTAAAACAGTCTGGTTCTTTAGTTTCTCCAGAAAAACTTCGCTTTGATTTTACACATTATTCCCCTTTGACTCTCCCAGAAATAAAAAGCATAGAAGAATTAGTCAATGAAAAAATACAAGAATGCATTCCTGTAACTACCCGTATCACCTCTCTTGAACAAGGAATAAAAGAAGGAGCCGTGGCCATATTTGAGGAAAAATACAGCGAGGAAGTCAGGGTCATCACCATAGGAGATTTCAGTAAAGAACTCTGTGGAGGGATTCATGTGCACAATACAGGCGAAATCGGTTTTTTTAAAATTATTTCAGAAGTAAGCATTGCAGCCGGAATGAGAAGAATTGAAGCGGTCACTTCACTGTCAGCATTAGAATACACTCAAAAAAATGAAGAGCTGCTTACGGAAATCGAAGAATCTCTGATTGCACCCAGAAATGAGATTGTTGATCAGATCCAAAAATTAAAGGCTTCCATCAAACAAAAAGAAAAAGAATTAAGCTCTCTCAGACAAAAGATGGTCAATTTAAAGAGTGACCGGGAACAGGAAAGGACTTATAAAGTCAATGACATCTCTATTTTGACCAAAAAAATCGAAGGTCTCAATGGTTCAGAACTCCGGAACCTGGCTGATAATTTAAGACAGAAATCCCACTCAGATATCATCATTCTCTACACAGTATCTGATAAAAAAGTCATGATGGTGACAACAGTGCAAAAAGGCTTGACCGACCGGGTGAATGCAAAAAAAATCATAAATGAAATGGCTTCTCTTATCGGAGGCGGAGGAGGAGGGCGCTCTGATTTTGCCCAGGCCGGGGGAACCAAACCCGAACAGCTGGAACAAGCTGTGAACAAGGGAATCTCATACATTAAATCTCAACTGAAGCAGTAAAATCACCCTTAAAGGGGATTGATTTTCTTTTTATTATCATTATGATATGACTTAATGAGAGCTAAAAAGGGATTCACAAAAACTCGATTTATTTGGCTTCTGATTTTGCCCTTTATCATATTCACGGGTGTCCATTGTTTCTCTTTTTATCCTAACTCAGAAAAGTACCAACCAGTCATAAATAAAGCCGCTGTCAAATACGGACTTCCTCCTGAATTAATCCATTCCATCATAAGAGCTGAGTCAAACTTTAATCCCAGAGCTGTCTCTTCCAAAGGAGCTGCAGGGCTTATGCAGCTTATGCCCTCAACAGCTGAACAGTATGGTGTCTCCAATATATTTGACCCTGAAGAGAACATAGAAGGAGGAACAAAATATTTAAGGGACCTTGTCCGGCTTTACCAAAAAAATCTTGACCTGGTGCTTGCTGCTTACAATGCAGGCCAGGAAGCTGTGAAAAAATATGGGGGAATTCCTCCTTACCAGGAAACGCTGGAATACATTGAAAAAGTCAAATCTTCCTATGGAAAAGAATCTATTATTGAAAAAACCAAAATATATAAATATTACGATGATGAGGGAAGGATCGTTATTACCAATAATGTCTTTCTTTATCTGAAGCACAGAAGGAAGTCATCCTGAGCCCCAGGGTCATCCTGTTTTCAATTCTTTCTTAAGCCGTAGTGATTTGCCTCAGGTTTGACCTAACAGGAAAAGAATGAGGCGCGACTTCAAATGTGGCAGGCACTTTGCCAATCAGTTCACCGTCTACTTCAATAAGAACATCTTCGTGGTCTTCAGAAGAAACTTCTATTTTCTTCCCCCTTAGAAATTCTATCTTTGGATGGGTGAGATGAGTGCCCTGATACAAACGCCAGACATTTAGAAAAAATTCAGCCTTTTCCATACCCTTGACCAAGATGACATCAAAAAACCCATCATCAAGGTGGGCATAGGGAGCGATTTTCATCCCCTTGCCAAAAATACTCCCGTTTGATATAGCACCGATCAAATAATCATCGATGGGAAATTCCTTTCCATCCACTTTTATGTTTAATCTTTTATTCTTGTATGCTATAAAAGTAAAAATCAAAGACCTCAAATAAGAAGAAGCTTTTCTTTTCAATCTTTTTCTCTCTACCTGTCTCACCACTTCAGCACCAAACCCAAAGTCTCCCACATTCAAAAATAGTCTTTCCTGTGTGCCACCTGACAGAGATTGAAATTTGACCCTGCCGATGTCAATAATATCAGACTGACAGCTTTGAGTGATGACAGCAATAGATTTGTTCAGATGTTGGGGGATATTCAGACTTTTACTGAAGTCAGAACCTGTTCCACTGGGAACAATACCAAGAGATGTCTCAGGATTTATGATTTTCTGGTTTTCAAAAAAACCATTGGCTATCTCATTTATGGTTCCGTCACCTCCCACTCCCACTATCAATTCGCTTCCTTCTTTAATAGCATTCCTTGAAATCTCGATGGCATGAGCACGCTTCTCAGTAAATTCATACTTGAATTCTTTAAAAAAATTATTGAGAGCGTCTTTTATTCGGGTCCATCTTTTTCCGGTCTGACCCTTGTTTGATTCAGGATTGATTATTATCTGCGTTTTTAACAGTTCTTGCTTCTTTGGGAACGTCAACAACATCTCTTTCTCCCTGTTTGTTTTTATCCTGTTTGAAGATAGACACTCCTATGATTCCCCCCAAGGCTCCCAGAGCAGAAAAAACAACGGCATTAATGAGGATTCCCAGCAGAACCATGGAAATGTGGACATCTGTTCCACCTCTTTCCAGCCAGTTTTCCCATCCAGCGGGCATTTCCTCTGCATATTGAGCCAATCTTTCCATCATATTTTTTATGAAACGGTTTGTAATAGGGGCCAGAGGAATGCTGATTAAAAAATCCGCTGCTGTGGCGAAAAGGCCAGAAAAAATACCCACCACAGCTCCATCCCCTACAGTCAATGGTTTGGCTGAATCTTTATTCATAAAAAAAACAGCGATGATCCCACCTCCGATAATCCACAGACAGCAAAGACAATTCAAGAGAGGGATTCCAGAAAGAACTCCAGCCACCCCACCTCCAATAAGCGCTGGCACCAACATGTTTGTTCTCTGTTCTTCCATGTTGCCTCCTCATTAAATGTTTTTACTATTCTATTTTGTTTGCTGTTCTTTTTTCAAGGAAAAAAGTTTGTGATGCAAAAACAATTCTGAAATGCCTGATATAAAATAATAGGGGAGAAGTACACCCCAAACCAGCCCGATGAAATACCTTAACCAATCTGAAGTCTGCCACAAATTCATTAGATTTCCAAAGGTATCCAATACAATGGGGGCAGAAAAGATGAAAAAAATTGAATTTTTAGGAGGCTGAAAAGACTTAAATCCCCTGACCACAGGAAAAATCAAAGTTCCTAAAAAAAAACCGGTATATATCCCCAGACATCTGGTGCACACGGCTAGAGGGCTGCCGAAAAAATAAAAACTACGGGACGGATTCTGATGACAAAGGGGCGCAAAAACTGAATAGATGAAGGCACTCACATACGGCTGAGACCTCTTCAGCCATGGAGCCATAAATATAAGAGACAGCAAAAACAGAGAACCTATTAAGGTAATCACAAACACATTACGGACAATATTTCTTTCTCTCATACGGATGTATTCATCATAAAAACTGCTGTTAAATTGTCAAATAATGAAATCCGAATTTTATAAATGACCCATAATAA
>CAYULB010000015.1:0-40391 GCA_964445575.1 uncultured Eubacteriales bacterium | reverse complement strand
TTGAAGATTTAGCCTTCTGATGAGTTTTTCGAGGGAATCCAGCGAAGCTGGACGAACGAGTATGTTTGACCCACGAACGGGGGGAGTTACGCAGGAGCCGAGAAAAATGAAGAAGAATGGCGTTAAAAATCTGAAGGGAGCACAAGCCATATCTGAATTTCATCGCCATTTTTTTATGGATAGTCCATGTGATATAAATTAGTGAAATGAGTTAAAAATTTTGATAACATTAACCAATAAGGAAAAACTGCTATGTTATTCATAATCTCAGGTCCTTCTGGATGCGGAAAATCTACTTTGGTTCAAAGAGCCAGAAAGGAAATCAAGGACCTTCAGTTTGCAGTGTCTCATACCACCAGAAAAAAAAGGCCCTCGGAAAAGGAGGGACAGGATTACTATTTTGTATCAAAGCAAGAGTTCAGAAAAATGATAAATGATGACAAATTGGCGGAATGGGCTATGGTACATGGAAACATGTACGGAACATCCCGCAGAGAAATCGAGAGGACTTCCTTAAAGGAGGATCTGATTCTTGATATTGATGTTCAAGGAGCTCGACAGCTTAAGGACAAATTTAGAAAAGCTGTTTTTATATTTGTGCTTCCTCCCAGCTACTTACAATTGAAAAAAAGGCTGGAAAAAAGGGGGGAAGAGTCTTTGAAATCCATTCATCAGAGGTTAGAAACAGCTAAAAAAGAAATTCGCTCTTATCATGATTTTGATTATATAGTCATCAATGATCAAGTGGAAAAAGCTGTACAAGAGCTGGTGTCCATTGTATTGAGCGTGAGATGTCGGATAGAAACAAGACAAAAAGAGATTGGTCCCATTGTCAGAACCTTCAATAAAGTCAAGAGGGATTAAAATGAAAATGAATAAGATAGTGCTGGGGGTAAGCTCGTCCATCAGTATTTATAAGTCATGTGAAATCATCCGTTTGTTCCAGGAAAAAGGTTATGAAATCCAGGTCATAATGACCAAGAATGCTGCAAAGTTTATTTCACCTGTTCTCTTTAAGGCTTTGACTAGAAAGAATGTCTGGGTAGACCTTTTTGAAGAAGGAGTTGGCGAAAATATTGAACATATAGAGCTGGCTAAGGAGGCGGCACTGTTTGTGGTTGCACCGGCAACCGCGAATGTAATCGGCAAAATGGCATCGGGTATTTCAGATGATTTTCTCACTACTTTTTATACAGCTGTGTCATGCCCTGTTCTTGTAGCTCCGGCTATGAATGAAAGGATGTTTCTAAATCGAAAGACACAGCAAAACATCCAGAAGCTGAAAGCTGCCGGAGTCAGATTGATAGAACCAGAGAAAGGATACCTTGCCTGTGGGAAAGAAGGTTATGGAAGGCTGGCTTCTGTCAAAAAGATAGTGGAAGAAGGAGAGCTTCTCGTAAAGAAAAGTCAGAGTTTAAAGGATTTGACCGTTTTGGTAACCGGAGGTCCGACTCGGGAATACCTTGACTCAGTCCGTTTTTTAACCAACAAATCCTCAGGCAGAATGGGCAGTGAAATTGCTGGCGAGGCACAGCGGAGAGGAGCAGAGGTTGTTTTTATCTCCGGCCCCAGCACTCTTTTCCCTCCACCTGGAGTTGAGTACATACTGGTCGAGACAGCTGAGCAGCTGGAGGAGCAGGTCATGAATCATTTTGAGAAGTCGAACATTATCATTATGGCGGCAGCTGTCTGTGATTTTAAATTTTCCAATCAGCTATCTGAAAAGATAAAAAAGGATTCTATGCCCCTGAATGTTAAGCTCAGCAGAACAGAAGATATATTAGAAAAACTGGGTCAGAACAAGGAAGGAAAGATTCTGGTAGGTTTTGCTGCAGAGTGGGGAGACATTAAAGAAAATGCCCAGCGCAAACTCAACCAGAAAAATCTCGATATGGTCGTAGCCAATGATATTTCGGAGGAGGGAATAGGCTTTGAATCTGAATTCAACCAGGTGTTCATCATTCACCGGGACGGGAAAACGATTCCCTCAGGGAAAAAGAGCAAATTGGAAATCAGTCAAAAAATAATGGATGAGATAGAGGACATCATTGGAAGAAAAAATCAATCAGCTCTGTAAGGAAGTAGAGAATAATTTGGATTATTTCCAAGAATTAGACATCTGTTTTATCACCGCCAAGTCCAGGGGGGATTCAGGAAAAAATTCCATAGAAAAAACTTTATCTTTTTTGGAAAGAGAAATAAAGAACTGCAGGGAGTGCCCTCTGTCAAAAACCAGAGAAAATGCTGTGCCGGGAGAAGGAAACATCAATGCTGAGCTTATGTTTGTCGGTGAAGGGCCGGGCAGAGATGAAGATATTCAAGGAAAGCCGTTTGTGGGAAAAGCAGGAGGTTTGCTGACCCGGATTATAAAAGCGATGAAGTTTGAACGGGAAGATGTGTATATCACCAATGTGGTGAAGTGCAGGCCTCCTGAAAACCGCAATCCCCGCATCAGTGAAATCGAGAAGTGTCAGAAATATTTATTAAAGCAGATCGAATTGATTTCTCCAAAGGTGATCGTAACTCTCGGAAATGTTCCCACTCAATTTTTTCTAAATGAGACTAGAGGGATCACATCGCTGAGAGGAAAGCTTTCCCATTATCAAGATATCAAGATTATGCCGACTTTCCATCCTTCTTATCTGGTTAGAAACGAGGGGAACAAAGAGCTGAAAAAAATGGTGTGGGAAGACATGCAGAAAGTCATGGCCGTCTTAGGCAAAAAATGAACCTCTTTGCCCAAGTGGTTCTTCCTGTTCCTCTTAGAAAAAGCTTTTCATACCGTGTTCCTGAGAGATACCAGAAAAAGATAAAAAAGGGGAGCCGGGTTCTGGTTCCGTTCAGAAAAAATTTATTAACAGGTTATGTGATTGAGTTATCAAAAGAAATTCCTTTCAAAAACATTGAGCTTAAAGAAATAAAGGAGCTGCTGGACAGAGAACCTGTTTTCAATTCATCTTTCCTTAGATTTACTAAAAAATTGGGTGACTATTATTTTTCCTCTTGGGGAGAAATTTTGCGCATCTCTCTTCCTCCTTCTTATACCATAAAGACCCGCACTAAAATTTATATCAGTGAAAAGGGAAAAGAATATTTAAACCAGGACAGCTGCCGGGGGGCAGAGAGAGAAGTCCTTTGTTTTTTAACTCAAAGACCTTATACAGAGTCTTATCTCCGCAGAAAATTGAGTTCAGACAGGTTTTCTCCCCTGATTTCAAGCTTGGAACAAAAGGGATTGGTCAAAAAAAGGAGAGAATTAAGAAGACCTCCCAAAAGACAAGTGCCCCTTAGTCGGCCTCAGCCTTCCCAGCTTGAAATGGATTATTCACTTGATAATGAGTCAAGGAGGACTGCTGAAAAAATAAGAAACAGCATCGGAATAAACAAATTTTCATCATTTTTACTTTTGGCTCCTGAAAAGAAGAAAAACGCTGTCTACTTATATTTGATTAAGGAAGCCAGGGCTGCTGGTTTTAAGGTTCTTTTTTTGGTCCCGGAAATAGAATTCACAGAGAGGATTTTGAAAGATTTTGAAAGAAAATTGGGAGAAAAAACAGCTTTTCTGCACAGCCGCTTGAGTGAAAAGCAGAGAGAACTAACATGGAAAAGAATCAAAAGCGGAGAAGCAGATGTTGTGGTTGGCCCCAGGTCTGTTCTTCTGTCTCCTGTTGAGAAGATCGGATTGATTATTTTAGACCAAGAGCATGATGATTCGTATTATCAGAGAGAAAGCCCGGTTTATGACGCCCGGGTAGGGGCCAGACTGAGAGCAGAGGAAGAAAAAGCTGTGCTTGTTTATGGTTCAGAAACTCCTTCTGTGGAGTTGCTTTACCAAGCAAGAAGAAATGAAAATTTGTTTTGTTTAAACCACAACCAGAAAACCACGTTCAAGAAGGAGATAATTGACACCCGAGAGCAACCAGGAATTCTCTCCCAGGCAATGAAAAAAGGAATCGAGCAGAGAGTTGAGAAAAGAGAGCCAGTTTTGTTGTTTTTTAACAGACATGGATATGCGTCGTCATTGTTTTGTTCAAAGTGTGACTTCACTCCAAAATGCAAGAATTGTGAAGTTTTGCTGACCTATTATAAGAAGGAAAACATGCTGGCGTGTCGATACTGCCATTATTCAGCAGGCTCGTTTTTCAAATGCCCTGAATGCGGTTCCAGGCTGGTCCCAGGAGGCGGGTACGGCATAGAGGTTTTGGAAGAAGAGCTAAAAAAGAGCTTTCCAAAAAGTACCATTAAGAGTTTCCACAGGTTTGCAGTAAAAAGAAGACAGGAAGAAGAGAGAATAGTGGAAGACTATAAAGAAGGCAGGATTGATATATTGTTGGGAACCCAAATGCTGACCCATCAGCCTGGTCTGCCCCTATCTGGTTTTGTGGGGATTTTTTACCCTGAAAGCTTGTTAAGGATTGCTGATTTCAGGGGAAGCTACATCACATTCAGATATATAAGAAAGGCAATGAACTTTGTCAAAGACCACCAGAAGTCTGAATTTCTTGTGCAGACGTATCTTCCTCAAAGCTATTCCATCATCGATGCTGTGAATGAGGATCCATTTGCCTTCTATGAACATGAACTGAGGAACCGGAGACTGTTGGGATACCCTCCCTTTGCTTTTCTTGCTGAGCTGTTTTTTTATGGAAGAGATTTAAGGCCTATTGCAAAAAAATCCAGAAAACTTTTGGATATTGTAAAGAGAGGCAAAGAACCCATAGAAGTCCTGGGACCTTCATTCCCTCATTATAAAAAGTTAAGAGGAAGAAACAGGGTCCAGGTGATCATCAAAGCAGAGAAAAAAGACCCTTTGGATAGGGTGTTGGAAAGGATTTTTAAGGAGATAAGAGCAAGAAAATCAGTTTTCATTTATGAATGAGTGTAGGATTGAAGAAAATTTTGTCTCTAATCAGAAAGGATTATTAAGATCGGGGTGCTGTCTACTAAAAACTCCTGTCCTTCCCACGGGACATAAGCATAGATGTATATCTCCATTTCTGTGGAAATTTCTCTGGCATTAGGTCCGTAGTATTTTGCTTGAGCAATGCCTTCTGAATTTGTGACTTGGGTGGAGGTGTGTTTGTCTCCAGCAAAGAATCCCTCATAACTCTTTTGACCTGCCGCGTCCCTGATTTCAAAAACAACAGTTCTGCCTGGAAAAGGGGTTCCGTCGTACTTTTTTAAGCTGGCCGTAATCCAGGAAGACTGCCGGGAAGGCCCTGCTATAAGCACATTGGGATTCGCAGATACTTTAAACACCACGGCTATGGTGGAGGGTCCTAAGGGAGAAGGTTCTTCAACTTGGGACCGGGTACAGGAACCGACCCATAATATTAAAAACAGCACCAGAATGACGTTGATTGTATTTTTTTTCTTATTCATTTTTTTATCCTCAATCGTTGACATAATTGGCAAAGTAAATGGTTATATATCCGGTCGCTTGAACACTCCTGTTTGCAAGGTCATGACCGTAGAAATCAACTTTGGCTGTCACCGTAAGAACAGTCTCTCCTCCTGAATCTCTGAGATCGATCAAGGGCGGTTCCAGTTTTGCAACTTCTCTGACAATAACAATAGACACACTTTGCTCAGAACCGACAGGAATCTCTGTGGAGAGGGACCCTTCAAAAGAATAAGGGACATCCACTCCCTCCACATTGTTTCCGTCTGTGCGGGTATAGCTGACCACATACCGGGTGACCATAACATTGTTGTATTGAGAGCTTCCATAATAGGGTTCTGGATCGATCATTTTGACCCCTAGAGTGGCTGAAACCAAATCAGAGGTAACCGAAATGGCACTGCTGTCTCCGCTCTGAACAGCTACATCTGACTGGACAAAATTGACTTCATTGTCTTCGATATCCGTACCTAATAATTCTGCTACGTAAAGCATACTTGCTGACTGGGTATCATTCTCAATGGGGTTGCACGAATACAGGAGTAAGACAACGGTAAAAATAACGGTTAATTTAATTATGTTGGTTGTTTTTTTCATGGTCTTGCACCTTTTTATCTAATAATTCTGGGAGTTAAAAATATTAGCAGTTCTCTGTTTTCTTTTGTCCGGGCAAAAGACTTAAAGAGATTGCCCAGAAGGGGAATTTGATGCAGAAACGGGATTCTTTCTCTGGTTATGGAGTCTTCAGTTCTGTAAATACCCCCAATGACAGTTGTTCCTCCATCCGGGACCATCACAGTGGTTTGAGCGCTTTGTCTTATAATTGGAGGAATTCCGTTGACCAGATTTGAGAAGTCAGCGGCATTGTTTTGAATCTCGATAGACATTATGATCGTTCCTTCAGCTGTAATTTGAGGTGTCGCTCTTAATTCTAAGGCTGCATTCACATACCGGGTGGTGACTGTAAAATTGGCTACAGTCTGCACAGGAATCTGCCGGCCTTGTATGATTTCAGCTTCTTGGTTGTTTTGAGTGGTTATTTTAGGAGCTGAGATGATTCTTCCGCTTCCTGACCTTTCCAAAGCACTTAAGGCTAGATCCAGTCTAAAGGTATCCGTTATGTTTGCCAGAGAAAATCCGGCCACTCCGGCAAATTCTGGAGCTGGCAAATTGATTCCATAACCACCCAGTGGACCGCCGATTCCTTTGGTGGTTATTCCTTGGGGAATCTGAGCGCCCTGTATTAGAATTTTATTGGGAAACTGAAGTGTGGTTTGATTTCCATAGAAGGGGTCTGCAATCCCTTTCCATCCCCACTGGATACCTAAATTCCTTATGAATCGAGAGGAGGCCTCCACTATCCTGGCTTCGATGGATACCTGAGGAGTGGGGGTATCAAAGACATCAATGAGTTTTTCAGTTAAGTTCATTTTTTCTCTGACATCAGATATTATGAGGGTGTTGGTTCTGCTGTCTACGATTATCTCTCCTCTAGAGGATATTTTGGTTTTCAAAAGGTCCTGGACTTCTGCGGCTTTGGAGTAAGAAAGAGTGAATGTTTTTACCAAAATGGGTCCTGCTAATTCCTGACTTTCAGCCAGTTTCTGCTGTTCTTCCTGTTCTCTTGTAAGCACGGAAATGGGGGCGATCCTGAGAACATTTCCCTCTATACTTTTTCCCATCTTGTTGGTTTTGAGGATGAGGTCAAGAAACTGATCCCAGGGAATGTCTGTGAAGTCACAGGTGACTGTGCCTCTTACGCCTGGGTCAAAAATAACATTCAGGCCTGCAATTTCAGAGATGACCATGACCACATCCCTGAGTTCCGCGTCTTTGAACTTTGGGCTGATGAGCTGTCCGGCGTATTTGGTTTCTTCATCCGTTATGGTAAGGGGCTGATATTGTATCTGCTGAGATTGAGATGTGTTTTGTGTAGCCTCACCATTGGATTTCTGGGTGTTGTTCTTTTCTTTCTGTGAACTATCCTCCTGTACGGCTTCATTAATAGGAACAGGTTTGGTTTCTGTTTCCTCTGAAGCAGGGGGTTCAGACGGTTCTGGTTCAGATAAATGAAAATTTTGGTTTTCATAGAATGAGATATTGAGAGAATCTTGGTCCTGACTAATCATGTAAAATACAGGTTTTTCTAGGTCAAAAACCATTCTGGCTATGGTATAGGGATTTGAAACCTGGAATTGTCCGGTTCTCAATTTGTTCACTCCGCATTTCTCAATAGAGTAGTTAGAAGACTTTTTGGAAGCAAGGGTGTTGTGAAGGTCTACTACGAGACGAAGGGGATTCTCCAGTACAAATACATTGGGGACGGCGCTTTTGCTGACTTGAGCTTCTATGTCAATCTTTTGTTCGCCTTTAGAAATCTGGATGTCTTTTAGATAGACAGATGAATCCGTTCTTTTTTGAATTTTGCTTTTATTTTCCTCTTTCAGAGGATATTCTCTCAGGTTTGAAGGGGGATGATTTATTTCTATGACCGTTGATTTGTCGGTTTTAGAAATGGTATAAGGCATCATTTTGGTAAGGTTAATGAGAATGCAGGGTCGGCTTGATTCTTCCTTGGCTGTTTGAATGTTTCGGATTAGACCTTGGCTGCTGAAATCTGCGTTCAGGTCAAAATCAGAAGGAAGCCGGTCCAATTCTAAAACAATGGCGGGGTCAGGTTCAGTAGAATAAAAAGAACTTATAACATTAAAAGAAGTTTCAGATTTCAGTATGACCTTGGTGCTGGTCAGGTCTTTTTGCAGCAAAAGAGTTTTGGTCAGCATTTGAGTGTTGGAAGAAGAAGAAAGTCCGCTGGAGAGAGTTAGGATGCAAAGAACGGCGATTATCTGTAAATATTTTTTCCCTTTCATATTATCGCTCCTGTGGATTTATTTCTTTTGTTACATCTATAGGCCTTGACAGAGGAATTCCTCTGTTTTTTGTCTTTCGAAAGGTTACCTTTTTTTCTTCAATAGACAGCACAAAGCCGTCTTTAAATTTATCTCCCTCATAGATTTTATAAGGAAAACCTTGAGGGCCTCTGATGATTCCGGAAAGAAGGCCTTCTATTTTTAGAATACCGATCAGATTGATGTCATCGATAGACATTTCAGAAACAACTTTTATTTCCTGGCCCTCTTCCACATCCGTTCCTGCCAGAAGGTCCCTAAAAGGATCGCGTCTTCCTTGGGGGTCATAGGTGTAAATTGTTCTCTGGATTTGTCCTATATCAGTTTTTTCTTGCTCTTGGCCCTGTGTTTCTTGACCTGGGGAAGGAACCGCTGTGAACAAGATCAAACAAAATGATAATAGAAATAGGGTTGTTTTATTCATCTTTTCCTCCCTCACTTTTTTCTTCTGGGGCTGCTTCTTCATGAAAGATATAGGTTTTAGCTGTGGAATTTGTCCTTACTGTGGAGGCTTCGGTTTGGTTTCTGAGAGCCCTTAAGGAAAAATTTTCAATGGTGAACAATCTAGAGAAATTGCTCAGTTTGCTGAAAAAGATTGCTATATTGTGATAGTTTCCGCTGAGCTCCATTTGAATGGGTTTTTCAGAGAAAAATTCTTTTTCAACGAGAGCCTGTGGATTGAACTGGATAATATCTATTCTTGAATCAAAGGCAAGCTGCTGAATTCTTCTCAAAATGACATCGATTTCTTCTTCCTGAGGGATAATGGCTTCCAGGTTTTTTAATTGAACATTCATTATTTTCAGTTCCTGTTCGATTTGATCCATTTCTTCTTTTTTCTGCTTCAGCATTTCAACTTCTTTTTCGGTTCGGATTCTCTCGTCTTGGATGGTTTTGAGTTCATTGTTTTTTGGTTTGTAGTGGATAAAATAAAACAGCCCGAAAATAATCAGAGCCACAAACACATAACTATACCAGGGCCTATCCTTCATTGGGAATTCTCCTTCAAACTTTCTTCGGGCGGTGTTGGAGTGTAAGGAAAAACAAAATTTGCATTGAGTGAGAATTCAAAATATCTGTTGTTTTGAGTTTCTCTCAATGTTGAGGAGACTAGGTCCACACTGTTGAAGTAAGGGCTCTCTTCAAGGCTAGAAATGTAATCTGCAATCAGGTTATTGGATAGTGACTTGCCTTTTATGTGGATTCTGAACTCTTTAAAGTCTACTTCAGTAAGCCACACCCAGTCAGGAATATTTTTACTCAGCTCATCCATGATGATAACACCGGTTCCCTGTCTCGATTTAAGGCGGGATATTAAGTTTATTTTTCGACTCAGTATTTGCTTTTGTTTTTCAAGGTCTTCAAGTTTTGTCAGAACATACTGAAGACTCTGTTTTTGAGCTAGGGCGTCTTGCAGTAAAGCTTTTTCATTAGTTATTTCTCTTTTTTGGATAAGCAAAAGAGCTCCTATCAAGACGATCAAAAGAACAAAAATAAGCAAATAAGGAATCTGAGTTTTCTTTTCTTTTAGTTCAGGTTCAGGGACGGCAGGCGTCTCTGATACCTCTTTTTTCCCGGGCTTTAATAAATTAATCCTTATCATGGTTCATTTTTCCGTTTGTCTTAATGCTAAACCTGTAGCCACTCCGAAAAGAGCATAAAGCTCATCGAAGTATATAGAATCGAATTTTTTTTCATCGTATTCTATTTTCTTAAATGGGTTGAGTAAATCAGTCTTGATGTTAAATTTTTGCTGAAAGTTGTTTTGGAGGTCTTTTAATTTTGAAAGGCCTCCGCTTAAAAACACAAAATCAATTTTCTTTCCTGTTTTTTCTCCTGCTTCATAAAAAGAAAAAGTTTTTTCTATTTCGTCTAAAAGATTCTGGATGTTCATGTTGAGGACCGTCTTGTACTGATCTGCTTGAATATCGTGGACCGGAAGGCCTTTAATCAATTTTTCTGCGTCATCAAAACTGATGCTCAGGTCTTTGCTTAGGTTTTCAGTAAAAAATGATCCTCCGATGGAGAGGTCTCTGAATAATTGAGGGATTCCTTTCTCAATGATTATGACATTGGTGATGTTTGCGCCCAGGTTTATGACAGCAATGTTTTTGCTGTCGATTATTTCAGGATAATTGACTTCTAGAGAATTTTGCAGGGCAAACACATCCACTTCTATGGCATCTAGATTTTTACGAGCTTGATGGATCACATTGCTGTAGTTGGCGATTTTATCCTTTTTTGCAGCGACCAGCAGAATATCCAGGTTTCTATCCTCCGAATAATCAGGAGGTTTCAAAATAGCATAATCCACATTTGTTTCTTCATAAGGGTAAGGAATATTGTGTTTTGCTTCCCATATTATGGATTCTGCAAGTTCTTCGCTTTCCATTTGGGGGAGAGATATTTTCTTAATGATGACTGAATTTCCAGAGATGGATATAGCGACGTTCTTGTTGGATATTTTATTATCATCAAAAATCATCTTTATAGTCTCTACCACAGCTGCGGAGTCAATTATGGTTCCCTCAACGATGGCATCAGGAGGGAGAAGTTCATATCCGATTTTTTTCAATGAATATCCTTCTTCTTTTCCTCTTTTGGGCTTAAGCTCGACAGCTTTTATGGAGTGAGAACCTATGTCAAGCCCTATGGTTTGCTTTGGTTGTCCGATTCCAAGCATTTTTTAGTTTCCTTATTATAAATTTATATTCTTGCTTTTCTCAATTTTGCCTTTTAGTTTTTCTTGAACCAAGGGAGGGACCAATCCATCCAGACAACCTCCTAAAAGGCAGACTTCTTTGGCCAGCTGTGAACTCAGAAAAGAATATTCCACAGCAGGCATCATGTAAATAGTTTCAATATCAGGGGCCAGTTTTCGATTCATTAAGGACATCTGGAATTCATATTCAAAATCAGAGACAGCTCTTAATCCTCTGATGACAATATTAGATTTTATTTTCCTTGCAAAATCAACCAGAAGTCCATGAAAAGACATCACTTTTACTCTTTTCTGATCGGAAAAAATGTTTTCGATCATGGCAACCCTTTCTTTAGTCGTGAAAAGAGGCGTTTTTTTGGGATTTTTTAGAACAGCAACATTGATTTGGTCAAAAATGTTCAATCCCCTTTGTATGATGTCAACATGACCGTTGGTTATTGGGTCGAAGGAACCAGGGTATACGGCTTTCTTTTTCATAAGCTTTTATTTTTTACCTTTCCTGACCTGAGTACTTATTATCAAAATAACTTTCCTTTGTCAATCATTAAAATTATTAAATGTCTGCCCATTTTCCTCTTATAAGTTTAATATTTTAATAATTTAACGCCCATTTATAAGTATATATATGTTTTTTCTGCAAATAGGTCAATCCTCCTTCAGGGTTATGATATGGATGATTTTAGGCTTTTTTTTCTCACCTGTAAAGGTGAAATTTATTATTCTTAATACCACCTCGGCTTATGGATAACCAAGGTTAAGGGATAATTTTGAAAGGATCTATGATTTCAGGTATCATATAGACACACAGAATGATAAGGGGAAGATTAGAAATGAAAACGCTGAAAAAAATGAAAATATTAGTGGTTGTTTTTTGGGTGTTTGTTTTTTTTATTATGTTCTGCCGGGCAGATCTGGAACAGAATCAGGAAAAGTATGCTCAGCTAAGAGAACAAATGGTGAAAAATCAGCTAGAGAGGCGGGGAATTGATGACCGGAGAGTCCTTCAAGCTATGAGAGAGGTTCCCCGACATTTGTTTATAGATGAGCGCTACCGGCATCTGGCTTATGCAGACCATCCTCTCCCCATTGAAGCTGAGCAGACTATCTCTCAGCCTTACATAGTGGGATTAATGACTCAAATAGCTGATATTGAAAAAGGAGAGAAGGTGCTTGAGATCGGGACTGGCTCTGGGTACCAGGCAGCGGTTCTGGCACATCTGACCGAACACGTTTATTCTGTGGAGATTATCAAGGAACTGGCAGAAAAAGCAGAAAACACCCTCCAAAAACTGGGATGCACTCAGGTTAAAATAAAGTGGGGGGATGGGAACTACGGCTGGGAAGAGCATGCCCCTTATGATGCCATTATTGTGACCTGTGCTTCACCAGAGATACCCTCAGCCCTTTTTGACCAGTTGAAAGAAGGCGGACGTATGGTTATTCCTCTGGGGAAATCCTTTTCATTTCAAATATTAACTCTGATTGAGAAAAGACAGGGAAAACCGGTAGAAAAAGAAATAACCGGAGTCCGTTTTGTGCCCATGACAGACAAAAAAAAGTGAAATGTTTCAAAAATGAGGTTTTGTGTTGCTTTTCAGAATGAGTTGTGATAATTTTTGTGCGGTTGGTTATGATTAAATTTGGCACATCCGGCTGGCGCGCAGTTATGGGGGAGGAATTTACTTTTCAGAATGTCCGTCTCGTGGTTCAAGCCATAGCCAATCATTTGAGGAAGAAGTTTGGGGAAGATATTTCTGTAGTGGTCAATTATGACACTCGATTTCTTTCTGAAAGATTTGCTCTGGAAGCAGCCAAAGTTCTTTCTCACAACCGGATCCGAGTGTGCTTAGCAGACCGGGATGCTCCTTCCCAGGCACAATCATTCCAAATCATTTCCAGAAAAGCACAGGGAGGGATTAATTTTACTGCCTCCTTCAATCCTCCTGAATACAATGGTCTTAAGTTTAACACGGAAACAGGCGCTCCGGCCATGCCTGATGTAACAGATGAAATTGAAATGGAAATCAAAGAGCTGTTTAAGCAGTACAGTTCGTGCCCCTACTATCCCAAGGGAGAATATATTGAAAAAATAGACCTCCAGCGCGAATATTTGAGTGATATCCAGAAAAAGATAGATTTTGAGACCATTCAGAAGTCTGGAATCAAAATAGCAGCGGACCTTTTGTACGGGACAAGTCGGGAGTACCTGGATGAGATTTTAGAGGAAAATCACATTCCGGTTGAGGAACTGCATGGATATATTGATCCTTATTTTGGAGGAATCACTCCTTCCTGCAGAGGAGAAGACCTTTGGGAATTGAGGAAAGTGATCAAAGAAACAGGCTGTGATTTGGGAATTGCCACAGATTCTGACGGAGATAGGTTTGGAATTTTAAATGAAAAAGGCCAGTTTATCGATCCTGATTTAGTGCTTGCTTTGCTTCTGGAATATTCCATAAGAAGAAAGAGCTTGAAAGGGGGAGTGGGACGTTCTGTGGCTACCTCTCATTTTTTTGATAGGATTGCCCGGAACTACGGACTTGAGCTGTACCGAACGCCGGTTGGATTCAAATACCTTGCTGATTTGTTTTTAAGGAAAAAGATTGTGTTTGGAGGAGAAGAGAGTGCCTGTTTGGTAATAAAGGGACATCTTCCGGAGAAGGACGGAATTTTTGCTGGACTTCTGGTTGCTGAGATGATGGCTGTGGAGGAGAAAAGCCTTTCTGAGTTGGTTAAAGATCTGTTCGGTAAGTATGGGAAGAAAGTAAGAAAACAGGTCAAAATGGATTTGACGGAAAAAAGAAAGCGAAAATTAGAGGAAGTGGTCAAGAATCCTCCTGATAGAGTGGGGTCAAAAAAAGTCCTCTCAACACTGACCATTGACGGGATTAAATTTAATTTTTCTGAAGACGACTGGATGCTGCTTCGTTTTTCAGGAACAGTTCCTGTGATTCGGTGTTATGCAGAAGCAGGAAATGAGAAAGGCCTCAAAGAACTCATCGATTCTGGATTAAACATGGTAGAATAATCAAAGAAAAATGAAAAAAAGAGAAAACAGCTCCACAAATTTCCGCAAGAAGCTCTACACAGCAGGGTTGGCCTTTTTGTTTTTTGTTTTGATCATGGTCTCATTTTTTGGAAAAAACGGATTGATAGAAACTTATAAAGCCAAACAAAAAAAAGAAAGCCTGATCGAACAGGCACAGCAGCTGGAAAAGAAAAAACAGGAACTTCAGAAAGAGATACGGGAACTCAAGACCAATCCCCAGGCCTTAGAAGAGAAGGCCAGAGAAAAACTCTGGCTGGTCAAGCCGGATGAAATTGTTGTCGTCAAAAAATAGGACTTAACCTGGATTTCATTGCCATTTTTTTATGAATAGGTCAGGTTAATAAATTATACTGGAAATACTCCGGAGCTGTGTTTTCTAAATATCCTTTAAACTGACCAGGAATACGAGTGCATCTTATGGATGAGATATTAAAAGAGCTAAATCCTCAGCAAAGAAAAGCAGTCACTCATACTCAAGGCCCTTTGCTGATCATAGCAGGTGCTGGGACAGGAAAAACAAAGGTCATCACTCACCGGATTGCTTATCTGATCTCCTCTAAACATGCGAGGCCTGAGCAGATACTAGCGGTTACTTTTACTGAAAAAGCTGCTAATGAAATGGAGGAAAGGGTTGATATCCTTATTCCTTACAGCTATTCTTTTGTGGATGTGTCCACTTTTAACTCATTTGGCGAGAGTATTCTCAGAGATTACGGACATGAGATAGGACTTCCTCTTGATTTTAAGTTATTGGATGAAGTGGACCAGTCTATTTTTTTCCGGGAGAATCTATTCAGGTTCCCTCTGGATTATTACAGGCCTTTGAGCCGTCCTACCAAGCACATCCAGGAAATTCTGGCAGCTGTGAAAAGACTCAAACAGGAGGATATCCAGCCTGACCAGTACATAAAATATGCTCAGGAGCTGGAAAAAACAGCCCAGGAACCCGCAGAAAAGGAAACAGCCTTAAAACATATGGAAATGGCTCGAGTCTACCAGGAATACCAGAGGATTCTTCGAGAGCAAGGGAAGATAGACTTTGAGGACCAGGTGGTGCTGGCAGTGGATCTTTTTCGCAAAAGGCCTTCAGTGCTCAAAAAAATCCAGGAGAGATACAGGTATATATTGGTGGATGAATTTCAGGACACTAATTATATTCAATTTCAGATGTTAAAGCTTTTAGCTGCCAGACACAGAAATATAACGGTAGTGGGTGATGATGACCAGAGCATATTTCGGTTTCGGGGCGCTTCGTTGAGCAATATTTTGGAATTCAGCAAAATATATCCGGATACAAAAAGAGTGGTGATCAACAAGAACTACCGTTCTACTCAGGCAATACTTGATTCTGCCTATAAACTGATACAGCATAACAATCCTTACCGGCTGGAAGTGAGAGAAAATATAAACAAGTCACTGGAATCCACCAAGAAACAGAAGGGAAAAAGTATTTTTAAGCTTCAGTTTGACACCCTTTCCCATGAAGCTGACCGAGTGGCTGAAATCATACAAGAGAAGGCCAAACAAGGTTTTGAATATAAGGACATTGCTGTCCTGGTCCGCAGAAACGCAGATGCGGATCCTTTTCTGAGAACTTTGAATATGAAAGAGATCCCTTTCCGTTTCTCTGGAAGCAGGGGGCTCTATTCCCGGGAGGAGATAAGGTTTCTGATGTCATTCATCAAAGCCCTGACAGACTTTGAAGACAGTAAAAGCCTGTTCCGACTGTCATTATCTGAAATTTACCGAATCAGGGCCTATGACCTGACCAAGATCTCCAATTATGCCCATAAGAAAAACTGGCCTCTTCATAAAGCTTTTCAAAAAATATACCACAATGAGCTGCTGCTTGACATATCGAGTGAGTCGGTTAAGAAGATAAAAAAGGTTTTCAATGACCTCCTCTATTTTGTGGAGTTTTCCAGCTCCCAGAATGCGGGAAGAGTGTTGTATTCGTTTCTGGAGAGAAGCGGGTATTTAAAGTCATTGGTTGAAAAAAAAGACCTTGAATCTGAGATAAACATAAAAAATATCCGGTTGTTTTTTGACAAAGTAAAAGATTTTTCAGGCCTGACCGGGGATGACTCCATCCAGTCGTTTGCTGAACATTTGGAGCTTCTCCAGCAGGTGGGGGATAATCCTGCCACGGCTGAAGCAGAGCTGGAGGAGGACGCAGTCAGTGTTCTGACTGTTCACAAAGCAAAAGGTCTTGAGTTTCCGATTGTATTTATGGTGAGTCTCATTGCAGATAGATTTCCCGGGAGAATGAGAAGAGAAAAAATTCCTTTTCCTGATGACCTTATTCAAAAGCGTTTGTCAGGTGAGGAGGCCCTGCCGAGTTCGGACCTCAATAAAATTCTTATGCAGGAAGAGAGGCGTCTTTTTTATGTGGGGATGACCCGGGCGAAGAAATATATTTATTTAACCTGGGGAAGAGACTATGGACTCAAAAGATTAAAAAAAGTCAGCCCTTTTGTACTGGAAGCTTTGGACCTTGCTAAGGCGCCGGACAAGACCCTTTGTTCATCGCCTGAAGAAGAAATCAGAAGATATGCTCCCAGAATTTCCAAGCCTTATCCTGTGAAGGAAGAGGAAAGAGAAGGAGTCATAAGTCTAAGCTTTTTTCAAGTTGATGATTATTTAAAATGCCCCCTGAAATACAAGTTTAGGCATATCATGCATGTTCCGGTTCTTCCTCACTACAATCTGATTTATGGAAGAGTGCTGCACGATACGGTTCATTTCTATTTAAAGAAAAGAATGTCCGGAGACAGACCTAGTCTGGAAGAAGTCCTTCACTATTACCAGGACCACTGGGTTAACGAAGGTTTTTTAAGCCGAGAGCATGAAGAGATGAAAAGAAAAGCTGGAGAAAAAGCCATTGTCCGGTTTTTCCAAAGGGAAGAATCTTTTAAGATAGTCCCTTGTTATCTTGAGAAGAAATTCAAATGGAAGGAAGACCGAATCAGATTCACTGGAAGGTGGGACAGAGTAGATTGGCTTGAGGAGGGAGCTGTGATCACTGACTTCAAGGCAACCCAGGTTAAAAACCAGGATGAAGCTGATAAAAAAACACGGGAAGCCCTTCAAATGGATTTATATGCCCTGTCATTTTTAAAGACCGAAGAAAGGGAGCTTGTGGAGACCCGGCTTCATTTTCTCGAATCAGATGTCATAGGGAAATCCTCTAAGGGAGAAAAAGAGCTGGAAAAAGCTGCTGAAAAAATTAAAGAAGCAGAAAAGGGAATCCGAAAAGGTGATTTTCATGCCTCACCAGACTGGCACAACTGCAATTACTGTGAGTTTAGGAATATATGTTCTTCCTCCTACGCCTACTAAGATGAACACAGCGAATTGTGAATGGAAAATAGGTGAACAGGTATGACGGTACTGTTTTTACTTACGGTACTGTTTTTACTTACTGTTTTGACTTGATTGTTTACTGGGGGGAAATCCAGAACGGCATCAGCGACCATATGACCTCCTCTTTCAGTACTTTAAACGTCAGCAGCATTTCTTGGGTTTTTTGGTCAAATATAAATATTTCGGATTGCGGGCTGGTCACGGTCCGGCCAAGAAGGGCGCCCCAAAGAGATATTTTCTTAGGCCGCACCACAAATTTTACCTCTTCCTCAGAAGGAATCCCAGCCAGTTCTTTAGCCAGCTGCACCGCTTTGGAAAGGCCGCCTGTTTCGTCAATGAGCCCCAGTCTTTTCGCCTGGCTTCCGGTCCAGACTCGTCCTTTTCCAACTTTATCAACTTCCTGCTTTGTCATGTTGCGGTTATTTGCAACCTTAGTAATGAAACTGTCATAGGTATTTAAAATTATTTGTTTTAAAAGATGTCTTTCTTCTTCCGTGCTTTCCCGGAATGTGGTAAACATGTCTGCTTTTTCTCCAAAAGCAATCTTATCTCCTGATATGCCCAGTTTTTGGTACAGTTTCTCCATATTGAATTTAGCAAAGATCACTCCAATGGATCCCGTTAGTGTCTGGGGATGGGCCACGATTTTATGAGCGGCCATGGAAACCTGGTAGCCTCCGGAACCAGCAACATCTGACATGGATACCACTACCGGCTTTTCCTTTTTTGCTAGAGTGATTTCTCTCCATATAGAATCTGAGGCCGCCACAGAACCCCCAGGACTGTCTACCCGAAAAACAATCGCTTTGATAGATTCATCTTTTCTTGCGCTTCGGATCCATTTGGTGACGGTCTGGCTTCCCATGATAGTGTAGGCTCCTTCTCCTGTGATAATGGGCCCCACTCCATAGAGCAGAGCAATTTTTTTGCCTTTGTTCAGTCCCAGTGAGGAAGGCGGTGTTTTTAAGTACCGGGAATGGCTGATTCGGTGTTTTTTCTCATCCTCTCCCTCAATTAAATCCCATAATTCATCTTCATAAAACACCTCATCCACCAGTTCTGCTTTCTTGGCTTCACGGCCTTGAAAAAAAGCATGATCCAGAAGTTGTTTGAATTCTTGTTCGGTTTTCCCTCTCTGCTTGGAGACGGTTTTCAAGTAGATGGAAAAAATTTCGCTGTACAGAGACTCTATCATCTCTTTGTGAGCAGGGGTCAGATGGTCTTGGGTAAACATGTTATAAGCGGTCTTGTATTCCTCTACTCTTTCCACTTCAGCTTCCACTCCGATTTTGTCCAGCATTTTTTTTATAAAAGGGATGTAGCCACCGATTCCATTTATAATGAGTATCCCCTCTGGATGAAGAATGACCCGGTCACAGGCAGAGGCAAGATAATACTCTTTATCCAGTTCAAAAGACTCTTCAATATAAGCATAGACTTTTTTCCCTGATGATCGAAAATCCAGAATCAGCTCTCTGATTTCATTGACTTTTCCCCAATCGCACTGAAGATATCCCAATCTCAACAGGATGCTGTCTATTTTGGGGTCTACCTTGGCTTTACGTATATTGGTCCAGAGGTCATGCATGGAAAGGGGGGGCTTCTGCTTAAAAAGAACAGCAAAATAATCCGGGTAAGACATTTCCACAATCTTTCCCGAGAGATTGACCTCAAGGCAGGAGCCTGGCTTTACTGAAGGAGGTCTGGCAAATTCATAGTAAAGGAAAGAAACAAAGGTTGCGGCAAGAAGAATAAAAAATATCAAAAAAATGATCAGTATGTATTTTCCTTTTTTCATTGTCACTCTCCATTTAAGGGTTTACTGTAATATACGACAAATTGAGAAAATAGTTAACCGGAATTGTTCATAAAAAAACAGCGGTGAAATTGAGGTGTGGCTTGGGCTCCCTTCAGATTAAAAGTTAATTGTAAACTAGCGGTCCAGCCTCGAATTTTCTTTATTGCTTAAAAAATGATGGAGTCCTATAATATAAAAAATTTTATCATAGGATAGAACACAAGAGGATACGGCAATGAATGCCATAGATGTTGAAAACATATCCAAAAAATACGGAAGTTTTTATGCGGTAAAAAATCTGTCGTTTGATGTTTCAGAGAGAAGTGTTTACGGACTGCTGGGGCCTAACGGCGCGGGAAAGACCACTACTATCCGCATGATCATGAATGTTATTATCCCGGATAAGGGAAAGATCAGCGTTCTGGGAGAAAAGATGAGCGAGAGAATGAAAAGCCGGATCGGCTATCTCCCGGAAGAAAGAGGCCTTTATCCAAAGATGAAAGTAGGAGAGCATCTTGTTTTTCTGGCAGATTTGAAAGATTTTAGAGGTCAGAAAGCCAAAGATGCTATTGACAGATGGCTGGAAAGGTTTGACCTATTGGGATGGAAAGATAAAAAGATCGAAGAGCTTTCCAGAGGAATGCAGCAGAAGGTGCAGTTTATAGCCACAGTCATCCATGAACCTGAACTCATTATTCTGGATGAGCCGTTCAGCGGCCTTGACCCGGTGAACACAAAACTGTTGAAGGATATCATGCTGGAGATGAAGGATAGAGGAGTGACCATAATTTTTTCCACTCACCGCATGGAGCAGGTTGAAATGATCTGTGATAATATATGCCTTATCAACAAGGCTCAGAGTGTCCTGAAGGGAAACCTTGCTGAGATCAAAAGAAACTACGGAAGAAATACCGTTATTCTGGAATATGATGGAGATGCCCGAATGGTCAGAAAATATCCAGATGTGGATAAGGTTGATGACTACGGAAAATACATGGAGGTCAAGTTAAAAGACCAGGCTGATCCTCAGAATCTATTGGCATCGCTGGCCGGCAAAGTCAGGATCGACCGATTCGAAATCAAAGAGCCCACCTTGAATGCGATTTTTATTGAAAAAGTGGGAGAGAAAAGTGCATAAGATACTGGCTGTCATCAAAAGAGAGTACCTTCAGATAGTGAGGACCAAAGCATTTTTACTGGGTACTATTCTGGGTCCTGTGGTCATTGGACTGTTTATTTTTGTTCCGGTTTTGGTTTCTGTGATGTCTGTGGGAGACCAGGAGCGCATCGGAGTGATCGATACCAGCAGAGAGGTCTATAAGGAGCTGGAAAGCCGGATGGACTTTAAATTGAAAGACGGAAGGCCCAGGTATATTCTGGAGAAGTATAAAGTGACTGCTGATTTGGATCAGCTTAAAGAAAGCCTTAATCAGAAAGTCCTGGACGGGGAGCTTTCAGCATATATGTACATTCCTGAAAATATCATAGAAGGAGGAACGGTTGAGTTCACCTCTGAACATGTATCTGATTTTGAAAAAATCAGCAGCCTTAATAAAGTGCTGAACTCTGTCATTGTTGAGAAAAGGCTGAAAAAAGCAGGACTGGACCCTCAGGAAGTCTCCCGATACATAAAACAGGTTGATTTTAAGACTCAAAAAGTAACTAAAAAAGGAGTGGAAGAGGATACGGGAGGGACTTTTATTGTTTCCTACATACTGGTGCTCATTCTCTACATGACTCTGATTTTTTACGGGCAGATCATACTCAGAGGAGTGATTGAAGAGAAAACTTCCCGAGTTGTGGAGATCGTTCTTTCCTCTTTAAGGCCTTCTCAATTGATGGCAGGCAAGATATTGGGTATCGCAGCTGTGGGTCTGACTCAGTATCTGATTTGGGCTGTGTTTGGAGTGGCTCTTTCTTCTTACAGCAGTTCACTTGTCAGTGGGATTTTCCCTCAAGCATCCGGATTCAAGATCCCTTCCATTCCCACTTATGTGTTTGTCTATTTTGTAGTCTTTTTTATACTCGGGTATTTCCTGTTTGCAACCATTTATGCCGCCATTGGTTCCACAGTCAATTCAGAAAAAGAAGCTCAGCAGCTGGTTATGCCGGTAACCATGATGCTGGTGGTGCCTATCCTTTTGATGATGTTTGTGATGCGCGCTCCTGAGAGCACTCTTTCTGTAGTGCTTTCTTTGATTCCGTTTTTTTCTCCTATTTTGATGCTTCTCCGCATCTGCATTCTGCTCCCTCCTTTTATTCAGATTTTAGGCTCCATTGTTCTGCTGGCTGTGACCACGGTCGGAATGATCTGGGTTGCGGGAAAAATCTATCGGGTGGGACTTTTGATGTATGGAAAGCGCCCCAGCTTTCCTGAGATCATCAAGTGGGTCAGGTATAAGTAAAAACCTTCTCAGCCCTCACTGAAGCTTCATGTCCTGATGCCTTGCATCTGCTGAAATCTCGGCTCATGAATAACCCAGGTTAGATGATGGATGCCGAGACATGTGTGTTAAGAGCTTTTCATTTGACATAAACTTAAGTGCTATGTTATATTGTGATTGTTTATAATATCTATAGAAATTATAGAATATAAATTTCCCTTAACGCTTTTAAATACAACGGGGAGAGTATGAACCATGTCAGAGCAAAAGAGCAATTTAAAAAAGGAAGTTCTCAAAAAAGCATCTCTATGCATCGCATAGATCTGCCTGTAACAGGGATGTCCTGTGCAGCTTGTGCTTCAAGAGTCGAAAAAAGCATTTCCCAGCTAAAAGGCATTCATAAAGTAAATGTCAACTTGGCCAATTCCAAGGCCTCTGTGGAATTTGTTTCTACTGAAGTCAATATAGGGGATATAAAGAAAGCTGTGGAAAAGGCTGGATACGGAGTAAAGGAAGAACCTGAAGAGAGCCGGAGAGACCAGCCCCAGGCAGATCACCTTGAAAGGTTCAACCGACTAAAGGTCAGGCTAACAGCAGGTATATTTTTAGCTGTGCTGGTGTTTTTAGGAAGCTCACCTCAATGGTTCCCCTGGCTTCCTTCTTTCATGAACAGCCCTTATTTTCTCTGGCTTATGGCAACGCCTGTCCAGTTCTGGATCGGATGGCCTTTTTACACGGGGGCATGGAATGCTTTGAGGCATGGAAGTGCGGACATGAATACCTTAATAGCAGTAGGTTCATCTTCCGCTTATCTGTACAGTGTGGCTGCTGTACTGTTTCCTTCTTTTTTTGTTTCCGGAGGCATCAAACCTCATGTTTATTTTGATACTTCTTCTATGATTATTGTGATCATTATATTGGGAAGAATGTTGGAAGCAAGAGCCAAAAGCCGCACTTCTGAGGCGGTCCGGATGCTGATGGACCTCAAGCCCAAAACAGCAAGAGTGATTCGAGACGGTGAACAGATGGATATTCCTGTGGATCAGGTGAAAAAAGGGGATGAAATTCAAATCCGACCAGGGGAAAGGATTCCAGTGGATGGAATCGTGATTCAAGGAAGATCTTCTGTGGATGAGTCCATGATCACAGGAGAGAGCATGCCAGCAGCAAAAAGAGAGGGAGATGAAGTCATCGGTGCTACTATGAACAAAACCGGAAGCTTTCGGTTCAAAGCGACCAAAGTGGGCAAACACACAGCCTTAGCCCAGATCATCAAAATGGTGGAGCAGGCTCAGGGCTCCAAAGCCCCTATCCAGAGACTTGCGGATAAAGTGGCGGGGTATTTTGTGACTATCGTGATAGGGATTGGATTGGTGACTTTTGGGGTGTGGGCTGTTTTTGGCCCTCAGCCAGCATTGACCTTTGCGGTCTTGAATTTTGTGGCTGTGATGATCATTGCCTGTCCCTGTGCCATGGGACTGGCCACCCCAACAGCCATTATGGTGGGAACAGGAAAAGGCGCTGAAAATGGAATTTTAATTAAAGGAGGGGAGACTCTAGAAATAGCCCATAAAATCAACACCATTGTTTTTGACAAGACCGGCACTCTCACTAGAGGCCAGCCTGAAGTTACTGATTTAGTGGCTGTGCCTCCTTTCTCTCAAGAGAGACTGCTGTTTTATGCCGGGAGTGCGGAATTGAATTCAGAACATCCTCTGGGAGAGGCCTTGATAAAAAGTGCGGAGAAAAAAGGAATATCCCTCAAACAGCCGGATCACTTCCAAGCTTTTGAGGCTCTGGGAATTGAGGCAGATGTGGAAGGAAAACCAGTGGTTTTAGGGACCCGGAAATTTCTCGATAAAAAAGGAATATTTCTGGGGGAGCTTGAGGATAAAGCAGGAGACTTTGCTGAGCAGGGGAAAACTTTGATATTTGCGGCTGTAGATAAAAAGCCAGCCGGCCTCATTTGTGTGGCGGATTCTCTTAAAGACGAAACCCCTGAGTCTATAGAAAAATTAAAAGATATGGGAATGGAGGTTATCATGCTGACCGGTGATAACCAAAGAACGGCTCGAGCCGTTGCGCACAAAGCCGGCATAGAGAAAGTCGTTTCCGAAGTTATGCCAGCGGATAAAGTGGATACAATCAAAAATCTTCAGGAGCAGGGTAAAAAAGTGGCGATGGTGGGAGACGGGATCAATGATGCGCCGGCTCTGGCTCAGGCAGATATAGGAATCGCCCTGGGCTCTGGGACTGATGTGGCCAAGGAAGCCTCTGACATCACCCTCATTAAAGGAGATTTACAGGGAGTGGTTCAAGCCGTTCAACTCAGCAGGAAGACTCTAGCCACCATAAAGCAGAGCCTGTTTTGGGCGTTCTTCTATAACTCTGTGGGGATTCCTATTGCAGCCGGAGTGCTGTATCCGTTTTTTGGCATTCTGCTTGATCCTATTATCGCTGCTGCTGCCATGGCTTTCAGTTCGGTTTCTGTGGTGGCCAATTCCCTCCGACTAAAAAATTCTTAAAAACAGTACCGTGATACCTGTTCACCTCTTTTTTCCCCTGTGTGTAAAAAGTTCCCATAAAGAATTTTTCTGCCTATATTTCAAACACACCCATTTTTCTTATTTTAGATATTTGAACTTGACTACAAGGGATTTTTATCTGATTATTATATTGTAAAATGACTGCCCAAAAAAAAGACAAAAAAATTTTAGTATCCTGGAAAGAAATTTCAGACTATTTAGACCGTGAAGTCAGGACCTGCCAGAGATGGGAAAAAGAGTTTAAGCTGCCGGTGCACCGGTATATTGAATCCTCCAAGTCCCGGGTGTTTGCTTATCCGGAAGAGATCGACCAGTGGATGAAGAATAGGAATCAAAGCGAAAGCAAAGATATTCGGAAATATCTTTATGTAGGAATCCCCTTGATAGCCGTGGTGGTCATTTATTTTGTGTTTCTGAGGAATCCCTCTTTTTCTCAGCCTTATGACTTCAGAATCCTCGGCTCAGAACTGGTGATGTTAGACCAAAGTCATAAAGAGCTCTGGCGCTTTGATACCGGAATCAGAGACCTCCAAAATGAAGAATTTTTCCGGAATCGCTTTCAAGCCAAAAGACCTTCTGAAAAACCGACGAAATTAGTGAATCTGCCCCTTATCCTGATTCAGGATATTGATAATGACCAGAGAAAGGAAGTGATGTTTTCTCCAACTTCTTTGGGACAGTTGAAAGGAAGCCAACTTTTTTGTTTATCGGATAAAGGAAACGTCAAGTGGGCTTTTAAACCAGAGCGGGAGATAGTATTTGGGGAGAAAACATATTCAACGGGGTATATTAGTGGATTTACAGTGGTGGATTTGTTTGGGGATGACTTCTTAGAAGTAGTTTTAATATCCGAAAGTATTGTTATGTTTCCCACCCAGATTCTAGTTCTTGACCATAAGGGCAGTTTGCTGAGAGAGTATTGGAATTCAGGAAGGATCGAAGATTTTATTTTCTATGACCTGGATGAAGATGGGCAAAAAGAGATTGTTTTAGGAGGGTGCAACAATGAGTATGACAAGGGATTCGTGGCGGTTTTAGAGCCTGATTTTAATAGTGGAGGCTCCACTCAGACTGGATACTACAGATCACCAAGTCTTTTGCAGGGAGTTGAGACGCGGTACTTACTTTTTCCAAAAACTAAGAGCGCTCTTTCTGCATTTTTAAGAGATCCAGTAGCCCGAATCAGAATCCTGGATGATAAAGTCATTTCTATTGAAACCAAATCCGGCCTTTTTTTTGAGTTTGATTTTGAATTTAATCTTAGAGAAATTCGGTTTGCAGACCGGTATGAAAAATTTCACACCCAAGCTTATCAACAAGGACTTATAGAGGAAAAATTTAGCCCTAAAGTCATGGCTGAGATTAAATCGCAGTTGTATTCTGAAGTCCTTTACTACAATGGTGATGACTGGAGCAGCATTCCCGTCATGGCTAAAAATTCAAAAGAACAGAAAAAAAACCCTTAAAAAAATAATTTTAAGCATTGCAATTTTCCTCTCTTTTTTATAAATTTTTTTTCTTGTGAAACTTTTGGGGCAAAAATGTTGTTTGAATTATTGATATATCAAATATCAAAGCCCTAACCTGGCTCATTCACGAGTCAAGATTGCGGCAGATGCGAGGCGTCAGGGCATGAAGTCGTGGTCCTTCACTGCGAATGCCCTGTAACGAAGCAGATGCCGTGAGATCGGCTCGCCTGAAAGGTAAAAAAATGGCGATTAAAATAAAAAATACAAACAATAAAAATGTTCAAGTCAATGTTTTTGATAAAATCTTGCATATCGCTGAAATGAAATTAATAATGAAAACATCGCCATTTTTTTATGAATAAGTCGGGTTAAAATGCCCAAGGAGGTTTTAATGAAAGCTTTTCTGAGAATCATTCCTTTGGTGTGCTTATTTTTCTTTTCGTTTTCTTTATTTTCGGCAGAAGCACCTACTCAAGGCTATCATGACTATCAGGCTCTCACTTCAGCCCTAAAACAGATTGCTTCTCAATACCCGGATATCACTGAGCTAAAGTCCATAGGCACGACCTTGAAAAACAGAGAGATATGGATGATCCAGATTTCAGGCACTAACGGTCCTTCTCCTCTTGAAAAGCAGGCTCTTTTGATCTGTGGTAATCTGGAAGCAGATCATGTCATAGGGAGTGAAGTCGCGCTGGGAATCGCCCGCCATCTTGCTGAAAATTACTCTCAAGACGAACAAATCCAAAAAGTCCTTGACCAGCGCACTTTCTACATTATTCCGCGGCTCAATCCAGACGGAGCCGAACGCTTCTTTGAAGATGTTTCCATTGAAAAAAGCTTCAACCTGAAGCCTCGTGATGAAGATTTTGATTGGCTTGTGGATGAAGATCCCCCTGAAGATTTGAACAACGACGGCTTCATAACCATGATGCGGGTCAAAGACAAAGAGGGAGACTGGTACATAGATGAAGATGACCCCAGACTTATGAGAAAGAAAAAAGACGACACTGCCCTGGATAAACTTTACAAGCTCTATCCGGAAGGAAAGGACAATGACGGCGACGGCAGGTACAATGAAGATGGCATCGGAGGATTCAACATCAACCGAAATTTCCCGCATAATTTTGGATACGATCCCAAAGGATTGGGAGTTTATCCTGTATCAGAAGCAGAGACCCAGTCCATGATCGACTTTTTAACCCGGTATGTTCCTGAGCTTGAAACCCAGCCGCATAAAAACATATGCGGAGTTCTTCTTTTCTCCAAATACGACAACCTGGCAGCAGGCACAGGAATTGAATGCGGCACTCCCACATTCCCTGAACCGCCTTCTGAAATTCAGGCAGCTGGAGCCAGGCAGATGTTCATGTTTTTCGGACGAGGAAGGGGCGGAGAAGAGGAAGAACAGAGGCGGCCGGCCAGAGACCCTCAGCCCAAAAGCACTTCCCCTGCTGATGAGTATCTATTCAAAAATGTGAGTGAAAAATACAAAGAGATAACCGGCATCAAGAATGCTCATTCAGAAAAGCCAGTGGGTTCCATGCTGGAGTGGGCCTACTTTCAGTTCGGAGTTCCCTCCTTTTCGGCAAACCTTTGGTCACTGAGAGAAGAGGAGAAACAGCCAGCTGCAAAAAGGCCAGGAACTCCCTCCACACCTTCCCAGGCCCAGGCGCAGCAGACTGCAGTTCAACAAGACAGAAGAGCCATGTTCATGCAGATGATGTCCGGTGCGGGAAGGCCTTCAACAGAAGCCTCAGGAAAGGCTTCAGATGATGATACTGACAAGAAATGGCTGGAGTGGATCGATGAGCACAATAGCGGCGAAGGATTTGTGGAATGGACTCCTTTTGAGCACCCCCAGCTGGGCGAGGTTGAAATCGGAGGGTTTGTGCCTTTTCTGAGGGTCAATCCTCCCGGGGATAAAATTCCTGAACTCACTCAGTCCCATTCTGAGTTTGCTCTTTTCCTGGCCTCTCAGTTTGCTGAAATCGCAATGGATGAACCTCAGGTCAGGAAGCTTTCTTCAGGACTTTATGAACTCAAAGTAAAGCTTCACAATAAAGGAAAATTTCCGTATGCCGCTGCTATGGGTCAGAGAACACGCAATATCAATCCCATAATGGTTACCCTGGATTTTGAAGATGATGATAAGATGAAGCTATTCGGAGGAGCCAAAAGAGTGGATACGGCCAATATGGATCCAGGAGAAGAAAAGGAGCTTACGTGGCTTATTCTTTCGCCATCCGCAAAAACCATAAATATCCGTTTGTGGGCCAGAAACGGAGGCGGAGAAACCCAGCAAGCTGTTGTCTTAAGGTAATATGGGAGGATAATAATGATGAGAAACGGAAAAAATAAATCAGTCACAAAAAAAAGGGTATTATTTTCAGCTTTGGTCATACTCGTTTTTGCAGTTGCCTCAACCCTTGTGTTTGCTCAGGAATATCTTCCCCGGAAATGGGATACCCGAAAGGTGAATCTTTCTTTCAACCGCTATTATGACTGGGAGCAGGTTGGAGAAGCCTTAAAGAAGCTGGAAAAAGCTTATCCCAAGTTCCTGACCCTTCGTTCTATAGGAAAGTCCTATCAGGGACGTGAGATATGGTACATGACTATCAACAATCCGGATACCGGAGAGGAGATGGACAAATGCGCCATGTACATTGATGCCAATATCCACGGAAATGAAGTCCAGGGTGGTGAAGTCGGGATCTACACTATCTGGTACCTGATGGAAAACTATCCCTACAATGACTACGTCCGGGAACTGGTGGATGAGCGCGTGTTCTATATCTTCCCTTCAGTTAATCCGGACGGACGAGACGTCTGGCTTCATATGGGTGGCTCTGCGCGTTCAGGACAGGCTCCCATGGATGATGACAATGACGGACTTTATGACGAGGACCCACCTGAGGATCTGGACGGTGACGGTGAAGTGGGCGCCATGTTCATCAAAGTGAAACCAGGAGAAGGAGATTACCGGCTGAGCGATAAAGGAGACCGGCTGGTTCGGGTAAAAAAGAACATTGAAGGAAAGCCGGATGAAATAGGAGATTACAAATACATGGGAAGAGAAGGCATAGATAATGACGGCGACGGCCGGTACAACGAAGATCCCGGCGGAGGCTACGATCCTAACCGAGATTGGGGTTCTTACTGGCAGCCGCCTTACATACAGAGAGGAGCAGGACATTATCCTTTTTACTGGAAAGAATCAAAGGCTACCAGGGATTTTCTTTACGATCACCCCAATATCGCAGGTGTGCAGGCGTTTCATAATTCAGGCGGAATGATCCTCCGAGTCCCCGGAGCTCAGCTTCACGGTGAGGTTCCCAGGAGTGATTTGGCTGTGTATGATGAGATCGGAGAAAAGGGAGAGAAAATCATTGAAGGCTATGATTACTATGTGATTTGGGAGGACCTTTATACTGTCTGGGGCGGATTCATTGATTTTACCTATGACATGCTGGGAATCTTCTCATTTTCTAATGAACTTTGGGCATCAAGGGCTGATATAGACGGGGACGGAGAGATAACAGAGGAGGAGGAAGAGTTTTTCAATCGATATATTGATATGGGAAATACAGAAATCGCTATGCATGAGGTGGACCATCCGGAACTGGGTAAAGTCATTATCGACCGGGATGTAACCAAATTGAGCGGTCGGGTGCCTCCCTCCTGGCTGCTGGAAGAACTCTGCCACAGAAATATGGCGTTCTGTCTTCTTCATGCTTATGAGATGCCGTTCCCCAAGATTAAAAAAGTATCAGCAGAAAAGCTTGAATCAGACCTATATAAGGTAAAAGTTTCGATTTATAATGAGCGCCTTATGCCCACAGTATCGGCTCAGGCTGTACAGAATCAAGTGCAGAGACCAGACATATTATCGATCCAGGGGGATGTGGAAGTTTTAGCCGCAGGCCAGAGCCAGGGCACAGGACTTCCTGCTGGGATTCCCCGGAGATTTCTCAGATACTTCAGGGGGATGGGAGCTGCAGACAGTGAGGTGAATCTGATCGAACAGAAAGATCCCAGCCGATTAAAGCTTTATAACGGAATTCCGGGAAGAACTGAAGTGGAGTATCAGTTTTTGGTCAAGGGAAAAGGAGAAGTCCAAGTTGAGCTGGACTGCCTCAAAGGAGGAACCCACACTAAAAAAGTTTCCCTAAAATAAGACCACCGGCTCCCAGCTGGCCGCGGGGGGGCCAGCTGGGGGTCGCCCATAACCTACCCCATATAACCAAATATAAATCAAAAATTTTGGCACAGAGTGAACCTTTTTTCTCTCTCCTCCGTAGTAACAGGTGAACAAAATAAATGGAAATAAATTCAAAAGTAAATTATTGAGGAGAAATAGAAACAATGAAAAAAACAGCAGGAACACAAATTCCCAGAAAAAAAAAGAGGATTGCTCTCTGCGCGATCCTTCCCTTCATCTTGTTAATGAGCGGCTGTTTTTTAGTTGAAGTCAAGCAGAATGTAAAAAATCCTGATAAATATTTCAGAAAAGCTTTTCAGAAGATCGACCGTTTGCACAGCATGTATCCAGAGAGAAGAGGACCTGTTTCTGATATTTGCATTTTGGTGTTCGAGAAATCCGAACAGCAGTTGGTCAGAGTAACCGCTTCCATGTGGCTTGTTGACGCAGGAATGAATTATTGTGATACTTATGACATAGATACAGACTGTGATTTTGATATCCACAGCATCGAAAAGCTCCGAGACTTAGGTCCGGGTCTGCTCGTAGAGGCGGATACCGAGGACAGCAAAGTACTTATCTGGATCGAGTGATGGAGCTGGATATCAAAGAGGATAAGCTGGAACTAGAATTGGATAAAAAATAGGGGAAAACATCAGAAAAATGCAGAGCCAAGCCGTTTCAGCTGAATCTGAAGACATCTCTGTTCTTGCTGCAAGAGCCCAGGAAGGCGACCGGGAGGCTTTTATGGCGATAACCAGCATGTATCAGAAAGTTATTTTTCAGCTTGCCTATTCTTTTTTCCACAACAGAGAAGATGCTCTGGACATTGTCCAGGATACTTTCCTCAGGGTCTACAGAAAGCTTCACTATTACCAAAGAGGCAAAAGCTTTAAAAGCTGGATTCTGCAGATCGCCAAGAATCTCTGCATTGACCGCTACAGAAAAAACCATAAGGTTCATGACAATAAAGCCCTTAACAGTCCAGAGATGGAAGAAATCAATCTTTCAGATGAAAAAGGGACAGAAAAAAACGAGGATACAGATGTTAAGCGAATTGTGACAAAGTGCTTGAATGAGCTCCCGGAGAGGCAGCGCTTGATATTCGTGATGAAACACTACAACGAGCTCAAATATACTGAGATCGCTGAGACGCTGGGCATAGCAGTGGGAACGGTAAAATCGCTTAATTTTAAAGCCGTCAATAAGTTAAGGGAATTAATGAACCCATATTTAGGGAGGCAGTTATGAAGGACTGCAAAAAAATAAGAAAAGATTTAGTGGCGTACCTTTATAAAGAAAAAGGTGAAAAAGAGAAGCATGAAATAGAAAAGCACCTCGATTCATGCGCAGAATGCATGCGTAAATTTAATGAATTAAAGGATGTCCTTCTCTGCGCTGATGCCGTAAAAAAAGATATAGACCAGGCTGTGGAGTCAGTGGACTGGGACACACTCCCTTCCAAAATCGCAGATCAGGTCCTGTCTCCCTCTCACCACAAGAAGCGTCAAGAAAGCAAATTCAAAAGGATTTTAAATTCGGTTTTTACAGTCAAACTAGTCCCTGTGTATGCAGCACTTCTGGCAGGGATTATTATAGGGGGAGTTTTGACATTTATGATTCTTCGACCCGGCGGCATGACTGAAGAAGCTGTTCCTTCTCCATCTGGCTTTATGGTGTCAAGGGATGTTCTTGATACCATGGACTTGGAGATGGCGCGCCGTGAGACACTGGATTATCTGGAGCAGAGCAAGTTTCTGCTGATTGATTTTGTGCAGACTCCGCCTGATGAATCCTCTTCCTTTTGGAAGAGCGAGTTTGTAGAAGCAAAAACAAGCGAACTTCTTTCTAAGAAAAAATACATAAACCAGCAGTTAGACAAGCACCATATGGCCAAAGCTAAAGCCATATGTGACCAGATCGAAATCCTTCTTCTGGAGCTGGCAGGAATGAGCGGAGAACTCTCCTCTGCCGAACGCGCCCGAATACAGGAGCTTATTGAGCAGAGGCAGCTTTTGCTCAAGATAAATCTTATTAAAAAAGAATTACAACAACAACAAAGTGAGGTCTAAAGTGAATAAAAAAACAATAGGATTGGTTCTACTGGTTATGGTGTTTTCTTTTCTTCACCCCGCAGCTTACAGTGCTGAACAATCAGACGAGGAGTTGTTCAAAGAAGCAAAAATCCTGATTTTTGATAAAAAATGGTCCCAAGCTCAGCAAAAACTGGACGCCTTCCTTGTAAAATTTCCTGAAAGCACTCTTTTCTCCCAGGCACTTTTTTACAAAGCCAAGTGCCTTTCAGAACAGGAGGGAGAGGAAAGGAAAGCCATTGAGCTTTTCAAACAGCATAAAGACCGCAAAGATGCAGATAAAAACCTGATACAGGAGTCAGAAATAGAGATCATTGACCTTTCTTTCGAGCTTTATAAGCAGGGGCGAAAGTCCTATTTGGAGGAGATTAAACAAGCCCTGAACAGCAGGGACAAAGCTGTTAAATATTATGCAGCATTCAAGTTGAGCTACATTTTAGATGAAAAAACAGCTCGAATAGGACTTCCCGTGCTTGAAAGCATCATTGAGAAGGAAAGGGATTCTGAGCTGCGTGAGCGGGCCAAGCTGGCCATATTGAGAATCGACCCCAGTGCTTTAAAAGACATTCAAGATGAAGAATACAGCAGTGAGCCCAAGATGTTCTGCATCAGAGTTTTTAAAAGAGGAGAAAAAGAAGCAAGCCTTTCTCTGAATATTCCGTGGGCTTTGGCTGACCTTGCGCTCAGCTCCATCCCGGAGGAAGAGAAGCAGACCCTGAGAAAAGAAGGATATGACTTAGATGAGATCATGAAGCAGCTCACCAAAGTCAAAGGAAGTATCATTGAAATCAAAGACGAAGACAGCATCATAAAAATATGGATTGAATAACATTATGACCTTAAGGAGGCATACAATGAAAAAAACAAGCATTTTTATCCTGCTGGTATTTGCTTTAAGTCTGATCCCGGCTCATTATGCATGGGCTAATGACAGCGACCTTCAAGCAATTAAAAAAGCAGTGAAAGACAACCCCCAAGTTAAAGCCGGCCAGGAAGTCAAATGGTTTAAGGTTCTGATCACAGATACCACGACCAATAAGGACAAGGTCAAGATCACTCTCCCGATTTCATTGATCGAGATGGTTTTGGAAGCAGAACATGACCGCTTCAGAATTAACCGAGACGAATACTATGTGGATATAAGAGAGATCTTTAGAGAACTCAAAAAAGCAGGGCCTATGGCTCTCATAGAAGTCTACGAGGATGACGAGATCATAAAAGTATGGTTTGAATAGGGTATAGAGTAAATCTCTCTTATTTGTCTCAACTCAAAGGGCAGTCTTTTCCGGCTGCCCTTTTTTTCATTTATTAAAAAAAATTAATTTATTTTTAATTCAAATTTAATGTTTCTTTGATACCATACTTGTCCATGGGACGGTGGACTGTATTGACTTGAAGACAAAAAAGTATTTTTCATGACAGAATACATAATAGAACAAAGCAGAACAAATGAATCTCATAAATTAAATCATGAAAACTTTAAGGACTGAAAGAAGGAGATATGCCGTGAGAAGAAAAATTACGCTTTCTGCCTTAATTTTAATAAACAGTTTGTTTTTTCTCTCAAAAATATATCCAGCCCCTCAAGCTCTTTCTATTCCTGCTGTATCACCCGATATCAATTCAGAGGCAAATCAAACGCTCATGAATGAGTTAAAAGAAATAGCCCCAAAAGTCTTTCTTGACTGCCGGGGATGCGACAGAGACTTTATCCGCGAGGAGATATCTTATGTGAACTTTGTCCGCGACAGGACAGATGCAGATATCCATATTCTTTTCACAGAGGAAAGAACAGGTGGCGGAGGAGATAAATACACTTTGACATTTATCGGCCGAAATCTTTTTAAAGATATGGAACACACCCTGGAATATTCATCCAAGGAAACAGATACTAGGGATGAGGTCCGAAGGGGGATGGTTGAAGTCATGAAAAAAGGTCTTTTTCCGTTTCTTATGAAGACTCCCATTGCGGAAATTCTTTCCATCCAGTGTGAGTGGCAGCTGGAACCCACAGCTGTTGAGGATAAATGGAATTTCTGGGTTTTTAATATCCGTGTTGACGGAGAATTAGGGGGAGAAACCAGTCAAAAGTCTACGGAGTTAGGATTAAACCTCTCTGCTAATCGAGTGACTCCTGAGTGGAAGATCCAATTAGGACTTTCCGGTGATTATGAAGAGGATAATTATGATTATGAAGATTATTCAATAACCAGTATATCTAAAGAGAAAAACTTAAGAGGGCTTTTTGTGAAAAGCCTGGGAGAACACTGGTCTGTGGGAAGCTGGATTGAAGCGTCTTCTTCTACTTACAGCAACATCAAATCCCATTACCGGATTGCCCCTGCTGTGGAATACAATTTATTCCCTTATTCTCAGTCCACCCGCAGGCAGCTGAGGTTCTTGTACAGAGTCGGCTTAAATTCGGTAAATTATATTGAAGAGACCATCTTCCAAAAAACAAAAGAAAATCTCTATAACCAATCTCTGACTTTATCTCTCGAGGTAAGAGAACCTTGGGGAAGTGCTACAACTTCTTTAGAAGGGTCTCATTATTTTCATGACTTCTCCAAAAATCGATTGGAGCTCCGGGGGTTTCTTTCCTTCAGGCTTTTCAAAGGATTTTCCATAGATATCAGAGGAAGATTTGACCGTGTCCGCGATCAACTGTCTCTTCCTGCTGAGGGGGCTTCTTTAGATGAAATTCTTCTTCAGAGAAAGGAACTAGCCACCAATTATGAATACAGGATCGATATCGGCCTGAGCTATACTTTTGGCTCTGTTTACAGTAATGTGGTGAACCCGCGCTTTGGAGGAGAATCCCGATACGGCTGGTGGAGATAAAAAGCACAGGAGAATTCAGCGAGAAAGCATCTAGGGTATATCTGGGGGGTCGGGCCCAGCTATCTTATTGATAACAAAGAAATTAGACAAAATATCCACATTTTCCACCCTCTTAAATGAGATTTTTGGCCCTAAAAAGGCCAATTAAGAGAAATTGAGAAAAGCAGAGAAAAGACAAGGCAATAAAGCAGATATTATCCCATGGGATGTAAAATACGAAACACCAAACCCCAGATAAATACAACAGCAAAAAGCACAAAACCAGCTGTAATCACCCAGAAAAAAACAATGACTAACCGAGTTGTTCCCTCTTTTTTGTTTTTAAAATCTCTAATATCACGGGGAAGTCTTGCAAATATTTCTTTACACCAGAATAATCCGATAATAAGTACGGCGATAGTAATGAGGTCGTTAAATGAAATAAACATAGTTGCGCTTGTTATTTATTCTAAATAATCCGAAACTCTCTTCCAGAGTGCAATCATTACAATCCCCACTGCCAAACCTAAGAAGCACCGCATACGAATGGAGGAGGCAAGCTCACTATTGTCAGTAAAAAAAGAGAGCACTATGCCTAAAAAAGCCAAACCAAGGATGGCAAAAATACTGCATCCCAGCACAGCTTTCGTATTACTAAAAGGAGCCCGATTTGCCATGTCCGATATATACCATACTCATTTACTGCAGTAAAGCCAAACCAAGGCTAGAATCAGAAATTCGAGACAAAAGAAAGTGTTCCTGAGCTGTTATGATGTTAAAACAAAGAATAATTTTCAGGCTAAAGTGATGGGTCCTTATTATCAGTGGCACGATATTTGAATATTTGACACGAAGTCCGGGCTATGATATAAATAGGTGCGAACTTTGATCTTTGATTACCATTATTTTCGATTATATATATATATATATATATCAAACCAGGAATACAAGAACATAAGAACAGAGGAAGAAAGGAATACAGGAATAAATAAAAATAAAACACCAGGAATAAAACCAAAAAAAGGAGAATCCTAAGAATTCCAAGGAGATTTCATGCACATTGCGGACGGCATCCTATCCACAGAAATCGCCATTGCCGCTGACGCCGTATCAGTGGGAGCTCTTTATGTGTTGGGCAAGCGGGCCCGCCCAGAAGAGATCCCCAAAATGGGAGTCATGGCAGCCGCTCTTTTTGTGGCTTCCCTCATTCATTTTCCTTTAGCAGGGACATCCGTTCATCTAGGATTGTTCGGCCTTGCCGGGATTCTTCTGGGATTCCGGGCTGTACCTGTGGTGTTCACAGCACTCCTGTTCCAGTCGCTTCTTTTTCAACATGGAGGACTGCTGTCGCTGGGGGTGAATGTGATCAACATGAGCGCGGGAGCTGTGGCAGCTTATTTCATCTGGTGCATCCGCCCCCTGCCTGAAGCCCTGAGAGCTTTTTTGGCCGGGTTTGCAGGGATCATAGTGCCGGCTCTGCTCATGGCCATGGAGTTCGAACTTTCAGGCTACGGCAGAGGCATTTACTACCTGATGAGCATCTATGTTGCTGCAGCCGGGATAGAAGGGATTCTCACTGTGATTATGGTAGGGTTTTTTAGAAAAGTTGACCCCCGCATGCTGCCGGATTACCCATCAAAAAAACCTCTTACTCATACTCATATAAAGGAGAAAAAATGAAAAACACATCTATCTGGATTTTAAGTTTATTTTTTATGTTTGGATGCACAGCAGGCATACTCCAGGCCCACAAACTGGAACTCAACCTTACCCCGAATCCTCCGGTAGTAGTGGCGGAGGCAGGGTACAGCGGCCATAATCACGGCTTAGCTGGAGCAGATGTCTTTATTTACGCTCCTGAAGAGGCGGAAAAAGCTTTTCAAACCGGGAAAACAGACTCTTCAGGAAAGTTCGCTTTTCTCCCTCATAAAGCCGGGGACTGGCGGGTGGTGGTGGATGATGGAGCCGGGCACAGAAGTGAAAAGGGCCTTACTCTGGGAGAAGATTTTTTCCTCCAGAAAAAACTCCTCTCTGACCTCTCCGACTCCTCCGAACTCTCCTCATCCCCCGAACCCCAGCAATCCCAAGAGTCTGAAGAGCTCCAAAAACCCGACCGGGAAGAAGCACCCCAGAAGCCAGAAGCAGCTTCATCTCAAGATAAAGCACAAATTCCGCTCTTATGGAAGGCACTGCTGGGAGTGAGTCTGCTTTTTGGAGCCTCAGGAATCCTCTACGGAGTAAAAGCCCGCAAGCAGTCCAGATAATTCAGATAAAAAGGCTTGTCCCTTGAGACACGATTACTTAGATAAGTACAGCGCCATCCATTCGTTCATTCATAAACTGGATCCCCGAGTCAAATTAATCTGCTTTTTTCTGGCCGTAGTGGCCGTGGTCTCTGAACCAAGAGGAGATATCACAGGTTTCCCATTTTATTATTTGCTTCTTTTTTTTCTGGTCATGGCCAGCCGGATTCCGGTTTCTTTTGTGTTAAAGCGCTGTATGATTGCCTCGCCTTTTATTGTAATGGCCGCAGGCGTACTGCCATTATCCTATATTTTGAGCCGCAGCAGTTCATCCCTGCCTTCAGAAGTCATGCTGTATCATCCTCTCTCTATACTCCTTAAAGCCTATGCAGCGGTCATTCTGCTGACCCTGCTGGCATCTACAGAAAAATTCCACCGTCTGCTAAGCGGCCTTCAGAAGCTCAAGTTCCCCCCGATTTTAGGCATTTTGTCTGCCTTGATGTACCGTTATATTTTTATACTCAACGATGAGATGCTGCGAACCACAAGAGCCCGAAAAAGCCGCACTCCAGGAAACAGCCGGATAAGCCGGTTCCGCATCTATGGAAATCAGGCTGCCTTGATTTTTCTCAGAGCCAGAAAAAGAGCTCAGGATGTTTACAATGCCATGCTTTCCCGGGGATTTATAGGTAAATTTCCAGAATACAATGGATTTAAGCTGCGCTTGCAGGATGCGCTGTTTTCAGTGGCATTTTTAGCTCTGTACGCAGGTGTGAGGTTCGGATTATGACTTTGAAGAAAAAAAACAACCAAGCCGGGACCATTAAAATGAAAAACGTCTGGTTTTCCTATGAGAAAGGCCATCCGGTTCTCCAGGGTGTGAATCTCAGCATCAAAAACCGGGAACGATTCGGCATCATAGGCCCTTCAGGCGCTGGAAAATCCACCCTGCTTCTGCATCTCAACGGCATTCTTAAAGGAGACGGTCTGGTGAGAATAGGGGATAAAGAAGTAAGGAAGGACACCCTGCAGGATATCCGCGCTCAAGTAGGCCTCGTGTTTCAAAATCCAGATGACCAGTTGTTCAATCCCACAGTAGAAGAAGACATCGCTTTTGGCCCGCTCAATATGGGATTGAAGCCGGATGAAATCAAGAGCCGGCTCAAAGAAGTTATGGAGGAGATGCGGCTTCAGGGTCATGAGAAGAAAGCTTCCCATCATCTGTCTTTTGGGGAGCGGAAAAGAGTTGCCTTAGCTACCGTGCTGGTCATGAGGCCGGAGATTGTGGCTTTTGATGAACCTTTTTCCAACCTGGACCCTTCCATGGTAGAGCAGCTTCTCCAGATCATAAAAGACCTGCCCGCTACCGTGGTCATTGTGTCGCAGGAAATCATTCCCGTTGCAGCCTGCTGTGATCGGATCGCTGTATTAAAGGACGGAAAAATCGTGACTGCTGGCCCTTCTTTCGAAGTAATCAGGAATAGGGAATTGCTCCGCTCCTGTGGCCTTGACATTTCCATCTATGAATCGGTGTGCAAAAAAATCTTTTTCTAAAGCCTTCTCCTAAAACAATCCGGCTTTACTGGCTTAGCTTTGCTAATTTGGCTGCTGCGGAAACTTTCTTTTCGCTTTTTCTTTTTCCTCATTAATCATACATAAATAAGGCACACAGAGAGATTTTGCCCTATTTTTTAATTGACTCTCGCTGCTTTTTGCTTATATTATGGACAAAGGATACCCCTGAGGGTGGTGGCTGTTTGATGAGGACGATAAGCAAAAATTTCTATTGTTTCTCCACTCACAAAAGAGTTTCCTCAGCTTATAATAAAAGAAAACTCCAGCATAAGGGAAGGAGGGTTATATGAGCCTACCTAAAAAATCTTCTAAATCTCCTAGAAAGGAAAACATAAATGTACACCAGATCGAATGGATGCTTAAGAGCAAGAAGCTGGGGGAAGAAAATTATGTCCCTGAATACGGGGACCTAAGTGAGCTCAACAAGGATGGATTGATTTTATCTTTAATTGGAAAAGAACAGCTTAGAAATATTGCCTCGGATTATCTTGATTTGCTCGAGACTTCAGCGGCTGTTTATGAGCGGAACGGCGACTATGCACTGGGTTTGTTTTCCTCGGGGTGGTGCCGATTGATGGATGCTGCCTCCCGGAAACTCTGCCGGACTTCAAGCAACCGGAATGCGTTAAAGAGCGGCAAATGGCTGTGCCATGAGTCGTGCTGGAAAGACGCCTCTCTTAAATCCATAAAAAAGGGCAAGCCCATTGATGTTCCCTGCAGCGGCGGCATTAATCTGTATGCGGTTCCTGTGCGGGCAGGCGGCGAAATCGTAGGGTCTATAAATGTAGGATACGGCGAGCCTCCTAAAGACGAGGTTGAACTTGAGAAGCTGTCCCGAAAATATCCGATTCCTGTCAAAGAGCTTAAGAAACAGTCAGAAAAATACCAGGCCCGTCCTCAATTCATCGTTGATTTAGCCAAAAGGAATCTCAGAAGAAGCGCGGCCTATTTGGGTTCGCTTATTGAGTCCAGAAAGATGGAAAAGGAGCTTCACCAGAGTGAGGAGAACCTTCGGACCACCCTCAACTCCATTGGCGATGCGGTGATGGCAACCGATACTAAAGGAAACATAATCCGCATGAATCCTATTGCTGAGAAACTCACAGGATGGAAGTTTGATGAGGTTCAGGGGAAAAAGTTAGAAAATTTTTTTCACATTGAAAATGCCTTGACCGGAGAAAAAGTCAAAAATCCGGTAAAAAAAGTGCTGGAAACCGGACTTATAAAAGGCCTGGCTAACCATACCAAACTGATTTCCAGGACCGGGGAGCAATACCAGATCGCTGATTCAGCCGCTCCCATCAAAGATGACCAGGGCAGTATTTCAGGTGTGGTGTTTATTTTCCGGGATGTGACTGAAGACTACCAGATGCGGGAAAAACTGAAAGCCAGTGAGATCAGATTACGGCAGCTGTTTGGAAATATGAGCAGTGCTGTGGCTGTGTACAAAGCCGTGGAAGAGGGGAATGATTTTGAATTTTTGGATTTCAACAAAGCAGCAGAGAAAATAGAAAATACCAGTAAAGAAAAAGTAATCGGGAAAAAAGTGACAGAAGTGTTTCCAGGCGTGAAAGATTTTGGCCTTCTGGATGTGTTCCAGAGAGTATGGAAAACCGGACAACCTGAAGACCATCCTGCTTCTCAGTATAAAGACGACCGGATTGCGGGATGGAGGGATAATTTTGTTTATAAGCTGCCCACCGGAGAAATTGTGGCCGTTTACGACGATGTCACTGAGCTCAAGAAGGCTGAAGAAAAGCTGACTTCAAACTATGCTCTGCTCCGCATTGCCGGCGAAACCGCTAGATTCGGCGGATG
>CAYULB010000014.1:14940-40649 GCA_964445575.1 uncultured Eubacteriales bacterium | reverse complement strand
AAATGCGGCTTCTTCCTCTCAAACTTTGCCTTCGCCATTGATTTACCTCCTAGTCTTGAGATTAATCTTTTAAAACTTCCGCAAAGCCCACGACCAGATTTGAACTGGTGACCCCGTCCTTACCAAGGACGTGCTCTACCAACTGAGCTACGTGGGCAGAATTATTGAGCGGGAAACGGGACTCGAACCCGCGACCCACGGCTTGGAAGGCCGATGCTCTACCAACTGAGCTATTCCCGCTAAAAATGGGCAGGGGAGGATTCGAACCTCCGAAGCGTTGCCGCTGCGGGTTTACAGCCCGCCCCATTTGTCCACTTTGGTACCTGCCCATTTTAAAAACCAAATTCTCTCTTTCCAAAAGCCAGCGAGAGGATTCGAACCCCCGACCCGCTGATTACAAATCAGCTGCTCTACCAACTGAGCTACGCTGGCAAAAAATTCATGTGTGTTTTTTTATCGTTTTTGTTTGTTTTTTGGGAAATAATCTGCGTAGGAATAGGCCAGAGTAACTCTCTATTTTATTTGCTTACCTATCTCTACTATAAAATCCATACCTTGAAATAAACGAACTCGCATAAAATCCTACCCTAATAATAACTTTTTGTCAAGAACCAAATGTAAATTATTTATAAAAATTAAAGAACAAAAACATCGCCATTTTTTTATGAATAGTTCATGGCAATTGACATCATATAAATGAGTTGTTATGATTCTTATTCATTCTTTCCTAAGGAAGACCACATGATAAAAAGATATACCAAGCCCGAAATGGGGGCCATATGGGAGGAAAAAAATAAATTTAAAAAATGGTTAGATGTTGAACTGGCAGTATGCGAAGTATGGAATGAACTTGGAGAAATCCCTTCAGAAGCTCTGGAAAGAATTAAGGAAAAAGCTGACTTCTCCGTTGAGCGGATCGAGGAGATCGAGAAAGTAGTCAAGCATGACGTGATTGCTTTTCTGACCTCTGTTGCCGAGAATGTAGGAAAAGACTCCCGATACATCCATCTTGGTTTGACTTCTTATGATGTCGTGGACACAGCCCTTTCTCTCTTAATAAGAGAAGCTCTTGAGAAAATCCAAAAGGACCTAAACAGCCTGAAAGAAACACTCAAAAACCAAGCCTTAAAATACAAACACACCCCCATGATCGGAAGAACTCATGGAGTCCATGCAGAACCCATAACTTTTGGGGTGAAAATATTAGTCTGGTATGAGGAAGTCAAACGGCATACAAAGAGAATTTCCCAAGCTAAAGAAAGCATAAGCTGTGGAAGGATTTCAGGAGCTGTAGGGACCTATATTCATCTTGACCCAAAAGTAGAGGTCAAAGCTTTATCAAAATTGAATCTCAAGCCCGCAAATGTATCCACTCAAATCTTGCAGAGAGACAGACATGCGGAAGTTTTGAGCGCCCTCGCTCTGCTTTGTGCCACCATGGACAAAATAGCCCAAGAAATCCGGCACCTCCAGAAAACTGAAGCCCTAGAATTGGAAGAGCCCTTTACCCCAGGACAAAAAGGTTCTTCAGCAATGCCTCATAAAAGAAATCCAGTCCGAACAGAAAGAGTTTCAGGGCTTGCCAGACTGACAAGAAGCAATCTTCAGACTGCACTGGAAAATATTCCCCTCTGGCACGAAAGAGATATTTCTCACTCTTCAGCAGAAAGGATAATCATCCCAGATACTTTTATCATCACTGATTTCCTGTTGGCAGAAATAACAGATATTATAACAAATTGGCATGTTTACCCTGAAAAAATGAAAAAAAACATAGACCTGACCAAAGGGTTGGTTTTCTCACAAAGAGTCCTTTTAGCTCTCACTAAAAAAGATTTGTCACGGGAAGATGCTTATAAACTTGTCCAAAATCTCAGCTTGAGAGCTTGGGAGCAAAAGGCTGACTTTAAAAAACTTCTGCTTTCTGATCCTGAAATAAGCAAAATGCTTTCCTCAAAAGAAATTGAAGATTGCTTTTCGCTTGATACATATTTATCTAAAATAGATTACATTTACAACAGGGTGTTTTCCGATGAAAGTTAGAGTCTTCGTCTCATTTAAAGAAAGTGTTTTAGACCCTCAGGGACAAGCTGTAAAAAATGCTCTTCTAACTCTAGGGTATGATTTTATTCAAGATGTCAGACAGGGCAAAATATTTGAAATAGAGGTTAATAATATTCCCAAAAAGAAACTCAACCAGATAATACCAGAGATCTCCCATAAAGTCCTATCCAATCCTATCATTGAAAAATATGAATGGGAAATCATTGAATGACCCCTATGAGTTCAAAGGAGCCCTTGAAATGAGATTCGGAATTGTTGTTTTCCCTGGGTCCAATTGTGATTATGACACACTATATGTTCTTAAAGATGTCCTGAAACAAAAGTCTTTTTTCTTGTGGCATAAAGATCATGACCTAAAAAATGCTGATTGCATCATTCTCCCGGGAGGTTTTTCTTACGGAGACTATCTCAGATCCGGAGCCATAGCCAGCTTCTCCCCCCTGATGCAGGAAGTCAAGGAATTTGCTCTATCCGGAGGACTTGTTCTGGGAATATGCAATGGATTTCAGGTGTTATTAGAATTGGGTCTTCTCCCCGGAGCAATGCTCAGAAACAAAAATCTTAAATTTCTGTGCCAGAATGTTCATGTTCGAGTTGAAAACAATCAGACTCCCTTTACCAACAGAGCGGAACCGGGTCAGGTGCTGAAGATACCCATTGCTCATTTCGATGGAAACTACTATTCTGACCAGCAAAGTCTGGAGAAGATCAAACAAAACCATCAAATCGTGCTGTGTTATTCTGAGCCGGACGGCAGCTTAACGGAAAAGGCTAATGTCAATGGCTCTCTAGAGCGTATTGCAGGACTTATAAATGAAAAAAACAATGTTTTAGGTATGATGCCCCATCCAGAGAGAGCATCGGAAGAATTGTTAGGAAGTTGTGATGGAAAAATTATTTTTGAGTCCATAATAGAATATTTAAAAAAATGATTGATAAAGACATATTAAAAGAACACGGAATCACCCAACAAGAGTATAAAAGGATCACCGAACTCATAAAAAGAGAACCCAATTTGACTGAACTGGGTATCTTTTCTCTCATGTGGTCTGAGCACTGCAGTTACAAGAGTTCAAAACTCCATTTAAAAAAATTCCCCACCTCAGGCAAAAATGTTATTCAAGGTCCTGGAGAAAATGCAGGGATCATTGATATTGGAAACGGTTTAGCCGCAGTTTTTAAGATCGAATCTCACAATCACCCCTCATTTATAGAACCGTACCAGGGGGCTGCCACGGGTGTGGGGGGCATACTGAGAGATATCTTCACCATGGGAGCCAGACCCATAGCCACTCTGGACTCCCTTCGATTTGGTCCCTTATCCGCTCCTAGGAATAAGGCTGTTACGGAAGGAGTCGTTTCAGGAATAGCTGGCTACGGAAACTCTATTGGGGTTCCCACAGTGGGAGGTGAAATATATTTTGATGAATGTTATTCTCTGAACCCTCTAGTCAATGTCTTTTGCCTAGGACTCGTAGAAAAAGATAAAATCTTCTATGCCCGAGCAGAGGGAAAAGGAAATCCAGTGCTTTATGTGGGGTCTAAGACAGGACGAGATGGGATTCACGGAGCAACCATGGCTTCCTCAGAATTTGGTGAGGACCTGGAAGAAAAAAGACCCAATGTCCAAGTGGGGGACCCTTTTAAAGAAAAACTGCTGTTAGAAGCCTGTCTTGAAGTCATGGACAAAGACTTGGTACTGGGAATTCAAGACATGGGAGCCGCTGGTTTAACCTGCTCCACTACTGAAATGGCTGCCAACTCCGGTACGGGAATTGAAATCGATCTGGACCTGATCCCACAAAGAGAAGAAGGCATGACTCCTTATGAGATCATGCTCTCTGAAAGTCAGGAACGAATGCTGATCGTGGCAAAAAAAGACAAAGTCCAGCAAGTCCAGGATGTGTTTGCCAAATGGGACCTGGATGCGGTCATTATCGGAGAAGTGACCGATACCCAACATCTCAAAGTCAAAGCCAAAGGCCGAACCGTAGTGGACCTCCCGGTAAGTGCTGTGGTTAATCAGTGTCCGGTCTATAACAGAAAAGCCATCCCTTATTCCTCAGGAAAAACAGCTTGTTCAACAGCTGGTATTCCTCTCCCAAAAAATTACGAGTCTCTTTTACTTCAGATAGTCAAATCACCAAGTCTTGCTGACAAAAAATGGGTATTCCGCCAGTACGACCATATGGTTCAAACCAACACAGCATTACTCCCGGGCTCTGATGCAGCTGTTCTTCGAATTAAAAACACGCCAAAAGCCTTAGCCATTACTCTGGATGGAAATTCCTTATACACCTATTTGGACCCAAAATCAGGGGGCAAAATCGCAGTTGCTGAAGCATGCCGGAATCTTGCTTGTGTGGGAGCAACCCCTATAGGAGTGACCAACTGCCTAAACTTCGGAAATCCAGAAAAACCTGAAATCATGTGGCAGTTTAAGGAAGCGGTCAAAGGCATTTCTCAAGCCTGCCTGGAATTTAAAATCCCTGTTACAGGAGGAAATGTCAGTTTTTACAATGACACAGAAGGATCCTCCATCTATCCAACTCCGGTATTGGGAGTGGTAGGGATAATTGAAGACCTTGAGAAATCAATAACACCGGAATTTAAAGAGCCAGGAAACATTATTATACTTTTGGGAGAAAACAAAGAAGAATTGGGGGCTTCTGAATATCTAAAGCAAATTTATTCCAAAAAAATAGGGCCAGCTCCTGCCATTGACCTCAAAAAGGAAATAAAAGTTCAATCTTTGTGTTTGGAGGCCATTTCAAAAAAAATGCTTCAATCCGCACATGATGTGTCAGAGGGAGGTCTGGCACAATGTCTGGCTGAATGCTGCTTTTTAAGTAAAAAAAGAATAGGCTGCCGAATAAAACTTAAAGAGAACTTAAGAACTGATGCTCTTTTATTCGGAGAAACTCAATCCCGGATACTGATATCTTTAGAAAAAAAATATTTGGATGTTTTTTCCCGAACCGCCCGAAAAAGAAAGGTTCCTTTTTCCATTCTTGGAGAAACCGGTGGAGAGAACATCTCCATTGAACATCTGGATAAAAAAATAATCGATATCCCGGCGAAAAAGGTTTTTTCATCGTGGAGGGATTCCCTTCCCGATTCCTTTAAAATCACTTAACCTGACCTTTGCATACAAACTTCTTTCAAAATGGAGCCTAACTTGGTATTTTAGAAAAAGCAACTTTTTAGAATACATTTAAGGAAGGGATAATGAAGGAAAAAAAATTCCAAAGTCCAAACAAAAGAGGAAAAATTGCTGTTTTTTTATCTGGCAGAGGATCAAATTTCATTGCTATCCATGATTCAGTTAAAAAGGGAAAAATAAATGGTGAAATATCCCTGGTGTTCAGCAATAAAAAAGAGGCTCCGGGCTTGGTGCACGCAAAAAAACATGGTTTAAATACTCTTTATTTGGACCCAAAAAAATTTGCCTCTAAAGAAGACTATGACTCCAAAATAGCTGAAGAAATCAAACGAATAGACATCGACCTCATTTGTCTGGCAGGTTATATGAAAATTTTAACTCCGGTCTTCTGTAATCAATTCGAAAACAGAATCATGAACATCCATCCTGCCCTTCTCCCCTCTTTCCCAGGACTTCATGTTCAGAGAAAAGCAATAGAATGGGGAGTAAGATACTCAGGAGCCACAGTCCACTTTGTAACTGCGGATGTGGACATGGGTCCCATAATTCTTCAAGCTGTGGTGCCGGTTCTCCAGGATGACACAGAAGAATCTCTGAGTGAAAGGATATTAAAGGAGGAACATAAGATCTATCCAGAATCAGTAAGGCTTTATTTCGAAGGAAAATTACTGGTTAAAGGAAGAAAAGTTTTTATTCTCGATTGATTATATAGGGTTCTCTTCATCCCTTTTTCACATTTGCCATTTGTCGAGAAAGAATGTAAAAATAGAAAAGCCCAAAAAGAGAAAAATAAAAATTTGAGGAATGACAACATGCAGATAAAAAAAGAAGCCGAAAAACAATTCACATATCTTAAGAAAGGTAGCTCAGAAATAATCCAAGAAAAAGAGCTGAGAGAAAAACTGGAGAGCTCACTAAAAAACAACCAGCCCCTCAAAGTCAAAGCTGGCTTTGACCCTACTGCCCCTGATATTCATCTGGGACACACCGTTCTCCTGCGAAAAATGAAGCATTTTCAAGATTTAGGACATCAAGTCATATTCCTGATTGGAGATTTCACCGGCCTTATCGGGGATCCTTCGGGAAGGTCAAAAACACGCCCCCCCATGACGCGAGAACAGATAAATAAAAATGCCCAGACCTATAAAGAACAGGTGTTCAAGATCCTGGACCCAAATAAAACCATTATTGAATTCAACTCAAAATGGCTGGAAAAGTTGACCAGCTTTGAAATCATTCACCTGATGGCAAAATACACAGTGGCCCGAATTCTGGAAAGAGATGATTTCTCAAAAAGGTTAAATAAAAATAAATCAATCTGCACTCATGAGATTCTCTACCCTCTCATGCAGGCTTATGATTCAGTGGCTCTGAAGGCGGATGTAGAACTCGGAGGAACAGACCAAAAATTCAATCTTCTTGTCGGCCGAGACATCCAAAAAGAATACGGTCAAAACCCTCAAATAGTGCTGACCATGCCTCTTCTTGAAGGAATTGATGGGGTGGATAAAATGAGTAAATCTTTAAACAATTATATAGGGATCACAGAACCCCCTACTGAAATATATGGAAAAGTGATGTCTATCTCAGACCCTCTTATGTACCGGTACTACGAACTTCTCACTGATATCTCTCTGTCCAAAATCAGGGAATACCGAGAAAAAGTTAAACAGAATGAAATCAATCCCAGAGACCTTAAGTCAAAGCTGGCCAAATCCATAGTACAGGACTTTTGGGGAAAAGAAGAATCTGAAAAAGCAGCCCAAGAATTTGATCGGGTGTTCAAACAAAATAAGGCTCCTTCAGATATGGAAACCGTTTCTATAAAATCTGAAAAAATATTTCTCATTGACCTTCTCATTGAAAAAAATATATTTTCTTCAAGAGGAGAAGCCAAACGCATGATCAGACAAGGAGGAATTTATATTGACAACCAAAGGATAAGGGATGTTGGGTTTATGATCGATATGACCCAAAGAAACGAAACCATTCTTAAAATAGGAAAAAAAAGATTTTATAAGATCGAGAAAAAAAAGTGAATCATCCACCCAAAAACAACAGACACTACAGTTTCAGCTACTACCGTAAAATTCTTCAGTCTTTAAAGGAAAATTATGATGCCAATTATGTTTTATCAGAAATCCCTCAGATTTTCAGTCAAATCCATAGACCTAAATTTATCATAAGACATGATATCCATGAATCCTTAATTAAAAGCTTAGACCTGGCAAAAATAGAAAAAGAATATTCTATAAGAGGATCTTTTATGATAAATGTCCTGTCTCCCCACTTTAACCTGAAACAAAAAGATAACTTGTCCATAATAAAGCAAATCTTAAATTTGGGTCATGAAATCGGGTTGTATATCCATTACACCTCTTCTTTTGTTTCAAGCCAAAACAAAATAACTCCAAACGAAAATGAAATCATTTCCCAATATCGTTATCTCGAGTCTTTAACAAAAAGACAAGTCTCCTGTGTTTCCTTTTCCAAAGAATTCTCTAATATTCCTGAAGATTCTTTTTTTATCTGCAAAAAGGTCAGCGCCTCTTCAAAAACATTGATGCAAGAGGCCTTGTCAGACAGCCGGGATATCAAAGAGCATAAAAAGATTTTAGCGAAAATAAACAATCCACAAAAAAAAGTACTTCAGCTGCTGATTCATCCTGAATTTTGGCATAAGGATTAATTTTACCGGGCATAAAGATTTAATATGACTTATTCACGAGTCAAGATTGCTGTATATGAATAAATTAGGGGGGTTTGAACTTTGGGCTTCTTCCAAATACTGACTTATATATATCAGGATAACGGTCTTTACCTCCGACAAGCACGAAAGTTAAAGGCATGACCTGCCGAGCTTTTTCACTCATCTTATTGGCCAGTCTCCTGATTTCCCACTGGGCTGTTTTATCTTCCCTTAACCGTGAAAAATGATAAAATTCTCTTGCATTCATTTTTATGAGCACTCTTCTTCTATGGGCATTTGTCAAAATATATTCGGCTCCAGACTCAGTGTTCCCAGCCAGATCTTTATAAATATGGTTGGTCTTCTCTATCATCTGCATAAAATCTTTTTCAGCATTCACTTCTTTTACCGAAGGAGGGACGGTGACTCCAAGTTCCAGGTTGTATTTTTGGGAAGTAATGGTCGCCATCCGATGTCTTTTAAGCTGAGCAAAGCATGCGGCTGAGACAATCAATTCAAATACCAAGTCCCCATACTCAAATTCCCGAAGCACAGCATCATAGAATTCCATGTGTTTCAAAGCAGCTTTAATGATATCTCTTCGTTTTTCTTCATTCAGACCATAAACTTTTTCAATACACTGGAGGAAAGAATTTTGAGAAGTGGTGTGCATTAAAGAAGCCACCAGCTTGATATCCGCATCAGGGGTATAATAGACCAGCCTGACATCTTTTTCGGTTTTATCTTTCCCAAAATGAAATGCCTCTACCTGCTCTCCCAATTCCTGGTAGGTCTCTGCGTCAAAGTCATTGGGCTCGGTAAATAAAATAATAGAAGGGGCGACTTCCTTTGCCAGCTTATAGATTTTCCTATTAAACTCTCTTAATTCTGCTAGGTTTTTTGACGAAAACCGCCTTATCATCAGCTCCAAATTTCTTGCGTTTATAGTCATACCCAGCTGTCCCTCGGTAGCCAGGCTTACAATATACCGGGCATCTTCCTTGGCCCATCCGTCGAGAACAGAATGAATTTTTTTATTCTGAGCCCTATCAGGATATTTCTTATAAAAATAAGATTTGAGCTTTTTATAAAGCCTATGATACAGAGTATTCTGTTCACGTATGGTTTGAATAAAAACATCTTCTTTCCCTGCTTTTTTTATCTCTTGGGGAATCACAAAATCACTCTCTAACTTGATGTATCTCTGTGATTTTTCTGTAAAGGAACAAAGCCTGAATTTTTCAATTTCTTCAATAGCCCGACGGCTCAGGCCTATCACATCAAAATTAAAAACAGCATGTTCAGCGACTGAATGGTGACCCATCTTAAAGATAATGGTCCGGTTGGATTTTCTTGCCTTTTCCACTTCAGCGCGGGCCGCAGCACGAAGCTGATCCGCGGAACGGGGGTCCCTCGATATCCTGGCATAAGAAGCGGACAGCGTTTCCGGAGTCACATCACCCCTCTCCGGGCTTTTCTCTTTTAACTCTTGAATAACAGTGCTGTCCACATTATATCCTGCTAATATGATTTTCATCGCTTCTCCTGAAAAATATCCTTTCTCATTGAATGGGCTCGGTAAATTCCGATTTGAATGATACAACAAATCCCGCCCATGACTCAAAAAATTTTTTGACCCGGGGGTTCCTTTTTTAAGTAATTTTCAAATTATCTTAACCGGGATACTTTCTTTTATTAGCCTTTAATCACAGCAACAGGATCTGCTTTTATCACCAGCTTTCCTATTCCCAGTGCATCCGAAACTCTCACCACTTCATCCACATCTTTATACACCTGGGAAGCCTCCTCTGCCACACTCTTCCAACCTGTTGCTCTCAGTTCAATTCCTTTGCTTTCAAGCTCTTGTTTTATTTTCTCCCCTCTAAAACTCCGCAGAGCCTGACGACGAGACATCACCCGCCCTGCTCCATGGGCTGTAGAACTAAAGCTCAGCTCTTCAGCTTTCTCAGTGCCAACCAGCACATAGGACGAAGTCCCCATACTCCCTGGAATCAAAACAGGCTGCCCTACATGACGATAAACATTGGGGATTTCTTTATGCCCCGGACCAAAACTTCTAGTCGCTCCTTTTCGGTGGACGCATAAGCTGGTCTCTTTTCCGTTTATTTTGTGGGTCTCGATTTTTGCAACATTGTGACACACATCATAAACCTGCTGCATATTACCGGTCGTTCCCAACACTTCTTCAAACACCTCTCTTATGAGATGAGCTATCATTTGTCTGTTGGCAAAAGCAAAATTGACTGCTGAGTTCATGGACTCAAAATATTTCTTTCCTAATTTTGAGCGTATAGGAGCATTGACCAGCTGCCTGTCCGGTAATCCTTTGGTTCCGATCTCATTCTCCATCAATTTAATGTAATCCGAAGCCACCTGGTGTCCCAACCCTCGGCTTCCACAGTGTATCATGACCAATATCTGACCCTCTGAATTTATGCCAAAAGCTTCCGCTGTCTTTTGGTCATAAATCTGGGAAACCTTTTGAATTTCGAGAAAGTGATTCCCTGAGCCTAAAGATCCCAGCTGACTCAAGCCCCTATCAATCGCTCTCGATGACAGACTCTCTGGGTTAGCAGGTTGAATGCATCCTTCCTCTTCGGTTCTTTTAAGGTCTTCCTCTTCACCATATCCTCTTTCCACTACCCATTGAGCCCCTATCCTGCAAACTTGCTGGATATTTTTCCGGCTCAATTGAGTGGACCGGCCTTTCCCTACTCCGGTGGGCACCTTATTGAAAATTGAATCGATGAGAACCTTTTTGTTTTTACTCAATTCTTTTTCAGAAAAATCTGTTCTTAAAAGCCTTACCCCGCAGTTGATATCGTATCCCACTCCCCCTGGTGAAATAATGCCTTGTTCCATGTCAAAGGCTGCAACTCCACCAATAGGAAATCCATAACCCTGGTGTGCATCTGGCATTGCATAAGCAGCCCTCTGAATGCCCGGGAGACAAGCCATATTCCTTGTCTGATTGAGGGCTAGGTCTTTTTTGACTCCTTCAATAAGAGCAGGAGAGCTGTAAACAAAAGCAGGAACTTTCATGTCTTCTTGCTTTGGGATTTCCCACGTGTACTGGTTTATTTGTTTTAATTTCATGAAAGCCTCCTTACATATCCACAACCACCTGAATCACACAACCATTATTTCTTTTTATCATCATATCACTGTAGGTGACTGCTTTAATGCTTCCAAAAATTTCATAGCCACCGGAAGCTCGGTCACCGGAAAAAGAAGCTCTCAGGCCGCAACCTTTTTCATCCTGATTTATGGACAAATCTTCTACGGTATGGACTAGAAAGTCATGTGATTCTAGGAGGAATAAAATCTCCTCTAAAAAATTAACCAGCAGCTGCTTTTTATCTCTGCCGGTCACATGAATATTCTTTTTTTCCCTGGATTCGATTTCATCCGGATTCCACATAAGATTCACTAAGGCTACAGCAGCATTCTGAAAGGCTTCTTCTTCAGAGTTTCCATAGGCCCGGAACTTAGCATCTGCAGTGTGATCCAGATATCTAAACTTCTTTTTTTTCATTTAAAAACTCCGGCTATAGGCTCTCCACAAAAAAGACATTTGGAATCTGATATATGGTTTTCGATAAGCCAGAATCCTCTCCGCGAAAGCACGTTTTTTCCGCATTTAGGGCAAACTGTAGTGTCGGACTCCCCAGAAACATTCCCAAAATAAACATACTTCAGGCCAGCTTTTTTTCCCAGAGAATAAGCTTTTTTCATGGTCTCTAAGGGAGTAGGCTGTGAGTCGTTAAATTCATAATCCGGGTGAAAACGGCTGATATGCCATGGGATATCTTTGTCAACATCAGATATAAACTCAGCGATTTCCTGTAATTCTTCATCCGAATCATTCTGTCCCGGCACGATAAGGGTCGTGACTTCGACCCATATATCCATTTCTTTCATATTCCTTATAGAGTCCAGCACAGGCTTGAGATGAGCTTTGCAAATCTTCTGGTAAAATTCCTCCCGGAATGACTTCAGGTCAACGTTTGAGGCGTCCAGATAGGGCCTTATTTTTTCCAGAGCTTCCCTGGTCATATATCCATTGGTAACAAACGTGTTTGCCAGCCCTTCTTGTTTGGCGATTTTTGCTGTATCATAGGCCAGCTCAAAAAAAACAGTGGGCTCTGTATAGGTATAACTGATGCTCTGGCATCCGCTTCTTTTGGCCTCGGCAACGATATCTTCAGGAGAAACTGACTTTTCGCTGTAAACCTCTTCCTTTCTCTTTGAAGCCTGAGAAATCTGCCAATTCTGGCAGAAATCACAATGAAAATTGCATCCGACGGTGGCGACAGAAAAAGCTGAAGTTCCCGGCATAAAATGATAAAGCGGCTTTTTCTCAATAGGGTCTACATGCGCTGCAATCAATTCTCCATACACCAAAGTATAAAGGTCTCCATCTTTGTTTTTTCTCACCCCGCATATCCCAAATTTAGATGGAGCGATCTGGCACCTGTGACTGCACAGATCACACTGAACTTTATTTTTTTCTGTTTTATGGAAAAGATATGCTTTTTTTACCATTTGAACTCCTTGAGTTCTTGAATCAAAAATAATTCATTCGGTTCAGCTGGAACTTCCCGGTTTGTATTTATAATGATAATAGAAATGCCCTCTTTATTTCAAATGATTTGATGCTGTCTGCCGCCTACTTTGAACCGGCAACAGCCGCTGAAGGACAGAGTTGATTCAGCCGGCACTCTGGACACAAAGGTTTTTTTGCCTGACAGATCTTCCGGCCGTGGTTGACCAGCATATAATTGAAATGAAGCCATTGTTTTCGAGGAACTTGAGAAATCAAATCTTGCTCAATTTTGTCAGGATCATTCTGATCACTCAATCCCAATCTTTGAGATAACCTTTTGACATGAGTGTCCACGGCAATGCCTTCTGCTTTTTTAAACGCACTGGAAAGGACAATGTTTGCCGTTTTTCTTGCAACTCCAGGGAGTGTCAGGAGTTGGTCCATAGATGACGGCACTTTCCCGGAAAAATCCTTCACTATTCTTTCTGCGGATTCCTTGATATTTTTCGCTTTATTCCTGTAAAAACCAGTAGGGCGGATTTCTTCCTCCAGTTTTCTGATCTCAGCTCCGGCAAAATCTTCAGCGCTCCTGTACTTCCTGAAAAGTTTAGAAGTCACTTCATTGACTTTTTTATCTGTACATTGGGCAGACAATATAGTGGCTACCAGAATCTGAAGAGGGGTTTGAAACTTTAGTGCGGTCCGGCTACTGGGATAAAGCTCTTTTAAAATTTTTATTATTTTTGAGATCCGTTCTTCGCCTTTATCCATTTCAATCAAATGCGCTGATACGTATCATTCCCTTGATAGCCCTTTCTGCCTTATTCTTGACATCCTCAGGCACCACTACCTTTTTCTCCATATCTTTTAAAGACAAATAGACCTTTTTTAGAGTGATTTTCTTCATATTCCGGCATATGGCCCGTTTCCAAGCAGGATGGAAATTTTTTTCTGGGTTTTCTTTTTTCAATCTGTGGATTATACCGGTCTCGGTTCCAATAATGATGTCTCTTTTCTGTGTTTTCCTTGCCTCTTCTATCATTTTCCCGGTGGAAAAAACTTTGTCTGCCAGCTTCACCACTTCTGGCCGGCATTCAGGATGGACCCACACTTCACTTTCAGGATAAATCTGTTTCAGCTTTAAAATGTCTTTCGGCCTTATATCATCATGGACATAACAGTATCCTTCCCAGGGAATAATCTTTTTGGGACTGTGCTGGGCTGCATAATATGCCAGGTTTCTATCCGGAGCGAACAAAACTTCCTCTCCTTCCAATGAATCAACCACTTGAACAGCATTGGAAGAAGTACAGCAAACATCACATTCAGCTTTGACATCTGCAGTGCTGTTTACATAGCAAACCACTTTTTTTCCAGGGTGTTCTTTTTTCCAATCCTCCAGCTGGTTCTTTTTCAGCATATCTGCCATGGGACAAGTGGCTTTCTCATCAGGAATCAGAACCGTCTTGTCCGGAGCTAAAATGGCAGCAGTCTCTGCCATAAAATAGACTCCACAAAAAACAATGACGTCCTCGTGGACTTGGGAAGCTTTTATGCTCAATCCCAAAGAATCCCCGATGTAATCTGCCACATCCTGCACTTCGCCTCTCTGGTAATTATGAGCAAGGATGACCGCATTCCGCTTCTTTTTTAATTCCTCTATTTTTTCAGCCAGTTCTTTTCTTTTCAACCCAGAATCTCCCTTAGAATATTTCTAAATCATCTGGACCTTAAATGTGAATTTTTGTGGCCCCACAGTGAGGGCACTCTTCCTCGTCTTTCTTCTTGGGCTTTCCGCATTCTTTGCAGGACTCAAGCTCAATATGACATCTCCGGCAGAACAATTCAGAGTCAGATATTGAGTCATCACATTTGGGGCACATAAATTCCTTATCCTTCACCACCTTCCTGTCTGCTTCTCTGACCTTACCCTTTTGCTTTGCTTTGTAGTTCTCTATGGCTTTATGAAGAGCATCGGCACCTAAATTGGAACAATGGACTTTTTTTTCTGGGAGCCCTCCCAAAGCTTTAACCACTTGACCGCTGAAAATTTTCATGGCCTCGTCCAGGGTTTTCCCCTTTGCCATTGCACTGACAATGCTGGCACTGGCAATAGCAGCCCCACAGCCTAGGGTCTGAAATTTGATGTCATTGATTTTATTGTTTTTGACTTTGATATAAAACGTAGTGGTATCCCCACAAACAGGATTTCCAATTTTCCCCACTCCATCTGCCTCTTTAATCACACCCACATTCCTGGGATTCTGAAAATGGTCCATGACTTCGTCACTGTATTTCATCTTTTTTCTCCTGAAATGAGGATATAAAAATCATTACTAAGAGAAAACATTATATCAAATTAGACAGCTTCTACAGATTTGACTTCTGGAATCTCTTTTTTTAAAAGTCTTTCAATACCCATTTTCAAAGTCATCTGAGACATGGGGCACCCAGCGCATGCACCGGTGAGCCTGACCTTTACAATCCCATCTTTAAATGACACCAGTTCCACGTTCCCACCGTCTGCTTCCAGAGAAGGACGAATTTTATTCAGTACTGACTCGACTTTTTCTTTCATAGATAATCTCCTTACATACCATTAACTTTGTTTCAAAACAGAATTTATATTATATGAAATTTAAATCTTCATATCAAAAAATACCTTATTCCTGTTAAATAGTCAATATATCCCATCGGGATTATAAAATTAAACCAGGACTCTTGGGATGTCAGGATTGATCCTGGCAGTTATTTCATAATTAATGGTGCCGGTTAATGAAGCAATCTTATCAACTGTGATAGAATCATCTCCCTCTTCACCGATGAGGACCACCGGGTCTTCTACCTTAATTCCAGGTATATCGGTCACATCTGCCATGATAAAATTCATTGCTACTCTCCCTCTTATGGCAGCTCTCTTTCCTTTGATCAACACATAAGACACATTAGAAAGACTTCGGGAATATCCATCATAATATCCCACGGGAATAATGGCAAGAGCTGTTTCTCTGGTTGTTTTGTAAGTGCATCCATATCCGATAAATTCCCCTTTAGGGACTTTTTTTACCTGAGCTATCCGGGCTTTCCAAGAGAGAACCGGCTTCAAATCAAACCGGGGCCTTTCTCTCAAAAGGCTGGACACATACACCTCATTAGAGGGCCACAGTCCATACATGCCTATGCCTACCCTGGCCATGTTAAAATAAGTTTCAGGAAACAATATCACAGCAGCTGAACAGGCTATGTGCTTGAGCGGGGCTTTGACTCCCTGTTCCTCTATCATTTTTATGAAATTCTTAAATCGATGAAGCTGATGCCTTGCATAACTGTGATCTGTTGTGTCTTCGATATTGGCAAAATGTGAAGAAATACCCTCGATGACCAATCCTTTATAACTTCTTATTTTTTTTATAAAAGGAACGACTTGGCCCTCACTCAGTCCCTGCCGGTAAGTTCCTGTCTCCACTTTTATATGGAGATAGACTTTTTTATTCAGTTCCTGGCAAATCTTTTCCAATTTCTCTATAGACTCATGATTGTAAACCGTCATTCTTATATCATTCCTGACAGCCTGTACCAGCTGGTCTGAAGGAATGTATCCAACTGATAAAATGGGGCAGGTTATGCCGCTTCTCCTCAAGGTCAAACCCTCATCCACTGAATTGACCCCAAGCCAATCCGCTCCTGATCTCAGAGCTGTTTTTGCGACAGGAATCATTCCATGTCCATAAGCATTTGCCTTGACCATAGCGAGGAGACTTCGGTCTTCTCCTAAAAGGCCCCTGAATTGAGCAAGGTTGTGTTCCAGAGCTTTTTCCTTGAGTTCAATCCACTGAAGATGTTTGGGAGTCATTGTTTACGACCCCGGATCTGTAATTTTATTGAGATTTACCCATGTTTCCATTTTTTCTTTAATAAACACGGTATCTTCTCTTCTGGCTCCTGTGGATATCATAACCACTTCTGCCTCGATAAGGTCCTCGATTAATCTTATATAGGAAAGAAAAGCTTCAGGGAGAGATTCATATTCCTGACTTCTGTGAATGCTGTTCTTCCATCCCCTTATAGTCTGATATATAGGTTTTATCTTTTCAAGAATCCAGCTTTCAGTAGGAAAACTCCGCAGTTGAGCTCCTTTATACAAGTAACCGGTACAGACTTTTATTTCCTCAATACTGTCCAAAACATCCGGTTTGGTCAGGACCACTTTCTTTATGCCGTTTATCCTTAGGGCATACTTTAAAGCCATGGTATCTAACCATCCACATCTGCGCGGACGTCCTGTGGTGGCTCCAAACTCCTCCCCTTTTTTCTGAAGATAATCTCCCATCTCACCATGGATCTCTGTTGGAAAAGGCCCATTGCCAACACGGGTAGTGTAAGCCTTGGCAATACCTATCACATGATCTATTTTATCCGGCCCCACTCCAAGGCCGGTACACACTCCTCCAGCTGTTGAATTGGACGAGGTCACATAGGGATAGGTTCCATGGTCAATGTCAAGCAAGGTGCCTTGAGCCCCTTCAAACAAAATGGATTTTCCCTCCTCTATTTTTTGGCTAATAAGGAAAGATGCATCTCGGAGGTATTTTTTGATCTTTTCCGCATATTCTAAATACTCATCTATTATTTTCTCCGGATCGAAAACCGGTCTGCGGTGATGAGCCATCACAATGTTTTTCTGTTTGACATTCTGTTCAATTTTGCTCCGCAGTATCTGCTCATCTAAAAGGTCTCCAGTTTTTATACCCAAGCGCGCCGCTTTATCCACATATGCAGGTCCGATTCCTTTGCATGTGGTGCCGATTTTGTTCTGGCCAAGACTATTTTCAGTAACTTTTTCAACCAAGGAATGATAAGGAAGGATGAGTTGAGCATTCTTGCTTATGATGATGTTGCTGTCAACCTCAACTCCTAAGTTCCCTAACTGCTCAACCTCTTCTAAAAAGGCTCTTGGGTTCACTACCACCCCGTTTCCTATCACACACAATTTGTTCCTGTGGAGTATCCCTGAAGGAATCAGATGAAGGACTATCTTTTCTCCCTTTACATAAACAGTATGGCCCGCGTTGTTTCCTCCCTGGTATCTCGCGACCACATCAAATGCAGGGGTCAATAAATCAGTCACTTTTCCCTTTCCCTCATCTCCCCACTGCATACCTATGACGGCAATATTAGACATATGAATCTCTCTTTAAGATATATTTTCAAATGCAGGTTGATCTCTTGCGGCACTACCTGCAAAATTTTATCAGAACTCACAGATGGAAACAAGTTTAAAAATTCAGGGTCATCTGACAGAGCATTGCCTTTTTCTTTATTTCATTTCTCAAGTCATTATTAAAATCATACTCCACCTTAATCATGACATTCTCTAATATCTTGTAAACCAGTCCCACACTCCATCTTTTTTCTTCCAGCTCTATCCCCTCTCCCGGCGAAGAAGGAGATAAAAAACCCGTCCCATGAAAAGAATCATAATATTTAATTTTCTGAAAGCTTCCCACTGGAATAACACTTCCCATTTGAATGGACACCTGGACAAAATACCCCTCTCCTTCCCCTTCTTCAAAATCAAAAGGATTCTCAACCACAGATTTAATGTATTCTGCCAGAACACGAAAATTTTCAGTCTGCCAATCTATATTGGCTCCATGATACACTAAATTCCTTTCCGCCTCCTCATCATATTTTCCCCTGTAATGAGAGTATGACACTTCAAATCCTTGGTCAATAAACAGTCCCAGCTTCCCTCCGACTGACTGGCTGGCATTATTATCCCCAAACTGAAGTCCTTCCCTCAAGGTGCTGCTTTCTTTAAGACCGTTACCTACATAAGCTGAATAATGAAATCCCTTTACCCGGCCTTCTATGAGAAACCCCATATCTCTCCAGTCCCTGGGATACAAGTATTCTGCAGTCAAAGGAGGATTGATAAATACTGTCTGATAAGGCCTGCTTGATTCATTGTATTTTCCAAAGGGAACCATATAAAGACCAAGCCTGTAAGCAAAATAATCAGAAAAACGCAAACTGACCCATGCTTGCCTCAATTCAACTCTCTCCCCTTGGGTGAAAAAGGCCTCACAAAAAAAATTTGAATTCTGAGTGAGCGCTCCTGAAAGAGAAAATCCCATGTGTGGATTGAGGAAAGTTCCCTTTAAAATCCCGCTTTCTACCTGCTCATTGATATAATCATACGAAAAATAACCGTTGGTTTTGACTTGAGCCCACGGCATGGAGGCAAGAAAAGCAATAACAACACACAGGGCACCAAATCGGAAAAACTTTTTTTTTATTTGTATGGAATTCATATTCATAATTCTTTTTCCTGTAAGACTCTTTTCGTGGAAAAGCAGCCTATTTCTTTCTTTTTCTATTTCAAGTTACCTTGCCAAGAGACTCTCTCTAACAACTTCGGTCTTGCTTTCCACGGCTTGGTTTCTATCTTACCTACATTTATAAGAGAGTCAACCAGGATGTTTCCTGCCGCCACCAACCCAAGCAACACCCCCAATTTTTCAATAAAAAAATCAATCACAATGTTTTACATAGTTATGAAAGTCAACCTCATTCGAATCTAGACCAAAACGGTAAACATAACGGCTTGCTAGGCGGGAGGCAAATATTGCTTTCAAATAAAGGTCTGGGACTCTTTCTACCACTGCTTTGAATCCCACGTGCTTGACCAATACATCCGGGCAGCATCCTTTTATTACAGACTTAAAAAACACTTCATCCTTATTCAGATCAGAAGCATAAACCGCATCTGTCACATTGTTTATTTTATCACTTATTAATTCTGATAGAACGGCCCGAGGTATTATCCTTTTATCATGTTCTCTCTCGATCAGGTTAAATTCTAATGCAGCGTTTTCTTTTATAATCCTTAAAATTTGCTTGATATATTCTTTTCTGAAATCAGAAGCCTTGTTCTCTTTAACTCTCATCCACTTATCATATTGGGCGTCACTGAGAGCCAGGCTAGCAAAAACTTCCAAAGAAGAGGAAGTGACTCCTCCCTTATTTGCTGAGGCATCTTTATAGATGACCACTCCATTTTCTTCCAGTCTCAGCCGAGCTTCCTGGGTGACGAACAGGTTTGCCCCTTCTGATATTACCTTGAACCTAGGTCTGCCGTCTTTATCAATAAATTTTTCCCAATTGTTTATATTTATAGAGGCAGGCCTTCCTCCGCAAGGGACAAAAAGGTCGGCTTTAAACCGGGGATCCAAATGAAACGAATTCCTGAATTCAAGTCCGCTGTCTATATGAGTTCCACCAGAAAGTTTTATATTTTCATCCTCCACTGTCACCAGAAAACCCCGGGACGAGATAAGATCCTTGTTAAAATAGGCTGATGGCTTTCTCAGTTCAGCCAGCCTTTTTAATTCTTTCCTGTTGATACCCTCTGGGTCATACAAAACCCCCGAACCGTCCACTATAGCAAGGATGCTGTCTTTTGAGATGAGTATTTCATTGCTGCCCAAATCTCCATCAGGTCCTCCAGTCATAACTTTTGTTACATCCTCTTCTCTCATTCCCAGCTTTGTGAGCGATTTCAGTACGTACTCATGAACCGAGCAAGTGGTCATGCCGTACAAGTCATGAGGTATGCCTCCTATTTCGAGCGGCTTTCCCGTTGAAAAGGATTTCCAGTAAGGATATCCCAGAGCCTTTGCTCTCGAACTGGCCCATTCCATCAAGTCTGCTGTTCCCTCATCCGGTCCGATAAAGAGAATAACTTCTTTTTTATAATAATCCTTTATGCTTTCATCCATCACCAGAAGGTCTAAAATTCCATTGATATACTTTTTAAAAGCTGTTTCTGCCTTCTCATTATAACCCCACCTCATCAGAATAGTCCCTTTAGAGCCTCCTTCAGGGATATCCTTATTTTTTTTCTGTTGGGTGAGGGCTAAATTATAATTTTCATCAAAAATAAAATCAGAATTGTTTAAATAATTCTGATAATCACTTGATCTGACAATCCTTATTCCTCCCCTCGCAATATTTTTGAACCGGATATGAAATCCCCTGAATTCTATTCCGATGACATGAAAAATCCCATAAGGAGATTCAGGATAATCGATCCTGTTCAGAAAACAGGGGTCATACATGAACGTAATGGAAGTCTTCTCTTCTTTATAAAAATTGGTCCTCTGGATTACTTTTATGAACGTAGCCACAGCACTGAATATTTCCCTATCTGCATCAGTGGAAAGGCGCCGTTCCATTTCCATCTCTAATGCTGACAAATCTTTTTCACTACTTTTTTTCTGAGAAGAAGGGTTGAACTTTTGGTCAAAGATGGCATATAAAGATTTCAAATAATAATAATTGTTCAACAAAGAATCCCAGACTTTTGTCTCTGTATAAGTATCCTTGGCAAGTCTTACTTTTAAGGTTCGCAATGTTCCCAGAAGTTCTGGGGACTCTTTCAGTGCTTCTGAGAGCTTCACGTACTCTTCATTGTAACTTGTTAAAAATTGGTGAGCAAAGCTCCATGCAGATACTCCGAAAACCATTTCTTGGGCATTCAATTCTCTTTGTTTAAACAGCTCTAAAAGCGGACTCTCCGGGATCACATAGACCAGGCTTATGTCTTCTTTTATATTGCTGAGCAGCTCTGGGTCTTCAATTTTATTTAAATAAATCACATACACAGTCTTTCCATTAGCAAACTGCTCGATATACTTTCGGTTTGAATTAAGGTCATAGGAATTAAACACCTCTGATATATTAGAAAAAAATCGAGAGCTGGAATCTCTATCGCACACGATCATAATCCGATGCTCATCTGTATCTTTTTTTTCGCTCACCTCTATAAGCGGTGTTTCCCAGTCCCTTGTTTTTTCTAAGACACGCTGATATCTCTTATACGTCTCCTTAGTGGTGGTTTCTAAAAAATCTTTGCATGCAATTTTTTTTAGGTCTGTTTCCCTAGAAAGTTTATGGTCCAAAGATATCTTTGGTTTGTACACTAAATACATCCGCAGATATTTTTGTTCAGATGCCTTTCCTAAAGTCCTGTAAGACTGAACCCTGAAGTGGGGATATTTTTTCTCTATCTGCCTCTCAATTTCAAGGGCCTTATTATGCTCATCCACCACCAAATAAAGAGCTTCATCTTGGGACTCCGTCTTTAAATCAACATCAAATTCTGATCCTGCTTTGACAGCTGCCATAATTTCTGCTGCTTTAAGCGCTTCTATATGGGCCGCTATTGTTTTTAAGGGGGTGGTTTCAAAATAGTAGGAAGGCATTCCCAATTTTGTGATGAACCAGTCAATTTCTTCCCTTATAGCTGCTTTGGAAAAGTGCTTGTGTTTCAGGATGATTTTTTCAATTTCCTGGAGCTGCTTTGTATTAAGCGATGATTCTTTCTCTATTTCGGACCAATCTCTCAAATTTTTCTCCTTTGCATTTTATAAAAAAATTGGCGATGCATTCATTATTATTATCTTTTCTGCAATAAGCAAGATTTTTTCAAGAACAATCATCTGAATATTTTCAGAAGCATCTTTTTTTCTTGCTTTAATAGCTTTTTTCTTTTATCATTTTTCATCAAAATCAAGGTGAAACATGGTAAAAGCAACAATTGGATTAATAGCTGGCTGGTTCGTTCCAGGACTGGGACATCTCCTGGCTAAAAAATACTGGAAAGCTGTGATATTTTTTATTTGCATCACTCTTATGGCTCTCCTGGGTTTGTATATGGGTGGGAAAATATATCCCCTGCAGGCTGAAAATCCTCTCACCATACTAGCTTTTTTTGCTGACCTGGGCTATGGTTCTCTCTACTTTCTCTCCAAAATGTTTTCTTTTGGAACAGGTGTTTTAAAGAAAGTAACCTTTGAATTTGGAACCACTTACATTGCCGGTGCTGGTTTGCTCAATTACCTGGTGGCCTTGGATGCATTTGATATTTTAACTGGAAAAAAGAAATGATATTCAAAAGTCATCTCATCTCAATGATTCTGTACGCTTTTCTGGTCAGCATGGTACTCTCTTTGATAAGAAGAGAAAATCTCAAAGGGCAGATAAAATATTTTATATCTCTTTTCTTGATTATGACTGCCGGAGCCCTTTTATTCGGATGGTTCATGTACCTTTTCTTATAAGACTTATCTTGTGTTATAATTTTTCTTATGACAGCTCTTGGATTCACCCCTTCTATAGGACTCGAGGTCCATGCCCAGCTTCTCACTCGGACAAAATTATTTTGCTTCTGCAAAAGGGAATTCAATGCTCCTCCCAATACATTGATATGTCCTGTGTGTTTAGGGCTTCCCGGAGCTCTTCCTGTGGTTAATCAAAGAGCCGTTGAAATGAGCCTCAAATTTGCTCTTGCTGCTGAGTCACGCGTCCATAAACACTCCCTGTTTGAACGGAAAAATTACTTCTATCCAGACCTTCCCAAAGGATATCAAATAACCCAGCACCGGCATCCCATTGCTTCAGGCGGATCCCTTAAAATAACTCTTAACAGAAAAACAAAAAAGGTCCCTATCAAACAGATACAAATGGAAGAAGACTCCGGAAAATCCATCCATGAAAAATCAAACACTCCTGACCAAAAAACATTCCTTGACTTTAACCGAAGCGGAATTCCTCTTTTAGAAATAGTGACCGAGCCGGCAATAAGTTCACCGGAGGAAGCACTGAAGTTCTTGAAAAAATTGACCGTCACTCTTCAATACCTAAACATATGCAACTGCAACATGGAACAGGGCAGCCTGAGATGTGATGCCAACATTTCAGTGAAAAGAAATGACACCCCCCAACAAGGCCCTCGAATCGAGATTAAAAATCTCAATTCTTTCAATTATCTTTATAAATCTCTCGATTATGAGATAAACAGACAAGCAAAAAACATAAAAACAGGAGTCCTTCAAGAACAGGAGACCCGGTTTTGGGATCATAGAAAAAACAGAACCGTTCCTCTCCGAACAAAAGAACAAACAAAGGACTATAGATTTTTTCCGGATCCAGACCTTCCCCCATTGGTGATAACTCAGAAAACTATTCACAAAATCAAAAAATCAATGCCGGAATCTCCTGATAATAAATTACAGAGGTTCAGGAACCAATACAAGCTCCCCTTAAAGGAAGCTCAAACACTGGTATCTTCCAAAGAAGTAGCAGATTATTTCGAATCCGCAGCTCAGCATTCCCAAGAGCCATCTGAAACCAGTCACTGGATACTTCGTGATATTCTCAATTTTTTAAAAGAAAACAATAAAGAAATCTTTGAATTTCCCATTTCTCCCCAAGAAATGGCGGAACTTATAAAGAACATAAAAAGAAACCAAATTTCAAGACAAACAGCAAAAGAAATTGTTTTCTATGAAATGATTCGTTCCGGGAAAAGAGCCTCGGACATCATTAAAGAAAAAAAACTAAACCAAATTTCTGATAAAAGCCAATTGAGAAAAATCATCACCGAGGTCTTGGAGAAAAATCAAAAACAAATCACTCAATATTTAAAGGGGAAAAAACAAGTTATCAAATATTTTGTTGGTCAAGTCATGAAGAAAACAAAAGGAAGGGCAAACCCACAAACAACAAAGAGGCTTTTAATAGAAATTTTAGAACATTATAATGTAAAAAATGTAAAAAAAAATGGAACAGCTTTTTCAGAATCACAAAAAAAATGATTGAAGTCTATAACCTATGGAAACAATACCAAAGACCAAACTGGGCTCTCTCTGATATATCCTTTAACATAAATAAAGGAGACTTCTGTTTTATAACAGGTCCCAGCGGTTCAGGAAAAACCACTCTCTTAAAAATACTCTATAGAGAAATCTTACCCACTCAAGGACAAATATTGATTGACAAGAGAAATGTCTTCAGGATACCGGATCATAAGATATACATATTGAGACGTTTAATGGGTATTGTGTTTCAGGATTTCCGTCTACTTTTTCATAAAAAAGTTTTTGATAATGTGGCTGTGGTTCTCAAGATTTTAGGGGTGCCGAAAAAAGAAATCAGGAGAAGAGTTTTCTACTCGCTGCGCATGGTCAACCTGCATAACAAGATGTGGGAATATCCCAAGCATTTATCTTACGGAGAGCAGCAGAGAGTTGCCATCGCCAGAGCAGTAGTGAACAATCCTAAAATCATCCTTGCTGACGAGCCTACAGGAAACCTGGATACAGAACTTGCTTTTGAGATCATGACCCTGTTCAAGAGAATAAACAAAAAAGGAACAACTGTGATTGTCTGCACCCATGACCGGGAGCTTATAAGGCACTTTGGCGAAAAAATATTTTTTCTTTATAGAGGCAAGATTTTAAGAAAGGAATCCCTTTGATTTTTCAAAAAATTACTTTTTCTATCAAAGAGACAGTTAGCAATATTTGGGACTTTAGAGGTCGCAACCTCTTCTCGGTATTTATAATCTGTCTTTCTTTTCTTATCATAGGAATATTTTTATCTTTATCCAATAACTTTCAGCACATTGCCAAACAAATTCAAAAGAATCTCGCTGTAGTGGCTTTTCTGGAAAAAGATGCATCTGAAGAAAATATCAATGCTGTCAGAATCAGATTGGAAAAAAGCCCTTACATCCAAGAAGTTCATTACATCACATCCCGGCAAGCCAAGAAAAACTTCAGCCAGAAATTCCCTGAACTGAAAAACATAGTGGACAACTTGGAGATAAATCCTTTCCCTTCTTCCTTTGAAGCGGTGGCAAAAAAAAATGCTCTTTCCTATGAGGAGACAATAAACTTTATCAATGAAATCAAAGAAATGCCCGGGGTAGATGATGTTCAATTCAACCAGGACTGGCTGGAGAGAGTTCAAGCTTTCAGCCGATTAGCAAAAGGGGTGGGATTTTTTTTAGGGGGCATACTGGTACTGGCTTCCTTCTTCATCATTTCCAATATAATAAAACTCAATGTTATCGCCCAGAAAGAGGAAATAGAAATCCTTAGACTGACCGGAGCTACCAATCTTTTTATTCGGACTCCTTTTTTAATAGAAGGAATCATTCTGGGACTTGTGGGAAGTTCATTATCATTACTGATGCTGGCAATCATAACAAAATTGTTTCCTCTTTATTTGGGATCTTCTCTGGGAGCTATGACCGAGTTGATCAGTTTTCGCTACCTTACCTTTTCTCAATGTCTTGCCGTCCTCATTTCAGGCTGTTTGATTGGATTTATTGGGAGTTATTCTTCCCTTGCCAGATTCTTAAACATATAAAATCAGTA
>CAYULB010000014.1:0-14840 GCA_964445575.1 uncultured Eubacteriales bacterium | reverse complement strand
GATTTATTGGGAGTTATTCTTCCCTTGCCAGATTCTTAAACATATAAAATCAGTATAAAAACAGTACCGTCACGTAAAAACAGTACCGTCATACCTGTTCACCTGGTTTCTTCTTCTGTTTGGTTTCTTTACCCCCTACAAAAAGCTTCCCTGCCAGCCTGTGAGCAAATCTTATTGGCTCCGGAATCCGGAATTTGCAACAACTCAAAACTAAATCTTTGGATGTATTAAAATCTATTCTATGTCCTGGAGATACAAATATAGGTTTAATCCCGGTCCGTGTCCTCAGACAGTAACCAATTTTCTCATGGCTGTTGTTTTTATATAAAGTATAACAGCCTCTTTTTTTATCAGGGACCCTGAAAGGATAAAAGGGGCTTTTCGCACAGCCTACCGTCGGGACATCCAGCACAACTCCTAAATAAGTTGCAATTCCCATTCGCCTGGGGTGAGCAATCCCATTTCCATCAATAAAAATCAAATCAGGAACTGTTTTTAATTTGTTAAAGGCCCTGATATAAGCAGGGGCTTCCCTGAAATTCAAAAAACCAGGAACGTAAGGAATTGCAATGTCAGCCACCGATTCAGAACTGTCAATGACCTCCAAATCCGGGAAGCTGCAGACCACTACTTTAGCACCCACTTTTTTGTTTTTAAAATTATAACTGCAGTCTGCCCCAGCAATCGTTTTAATCTCTGGCTTATCCCAAATCAGATTCACTCTTAGGGACAATCTCCGCTGACTCTCAGCTGCTTTTTGATAATCAAACATATATTTCTTATCATCCAAAAAATATCACTCTTATCATTCTTTTTCTTATTATCCTGACCTATTCATAAAAAAATAACGATGTTCTCATTATTGATTTATTTTCAGCGATACGAAAGATTTTATCAAGAACAATATCCTGAACATTTTTCTTGTTTGCATTTTTTATTTTGATCGCCGTTTTTTTATGAATAATCCAGGTTAATTATTTTCTTTCAAGGAATAACCTGCTGAGTTGACATATAAGGGGAAGTTGTCTTAAAATTTCATGAGATGAATTCTGTAGGTCAGAAACTTAAAAAAGAACGGGAATTAAGGGGCATTTCTCTAAAAGAAATTGCTGACAATACCAAAATCAATATCAGGTACTTAAGGGCTTTAGAGGAAGATAAATTTGATATGCTCCCCGGTAAATTTTTTATAAAAAGCATTATAAAAACTTATGCGAATTATCTTGGGTTAGACGAGGAAACCATACTGGACCAATTCCACCATACCCTCCAGTTGAAAAAAGAGGAAAACACTGAACAGGTGAAGGAGGAAGTCCCTCCAACAGAAATTCCCAGAAAATTCAAATTGCTGCTCCGGACAGCTGGTTATGCCGCCCTTTTTATAATCGCACTAGTCATAATAATCTTTTTGATGAAAGGCAAACAACCAGATTCCGTGGATGAAATAACAATCACAACTGATCTGCCTTATTCTGAGGAGCCACCCATCCGTTTTCTCAATACCATAATCCCGGACAATGGAATGCTGCTTTCCATGACTTTTAATCAAGAGACATGGATAGAAATTTTTTCCGATAGAAAACTTAACTTCACTGGTCTCAAGCAGCCAGGAGATTATTTTTTCACAAGTGCTGAAAATGAGTTTCTTATTCATACGGGTAATGCTGGCGGATTTACCTACAGAATAAACGGCGTTCAGGGAAAATCCTTGGGAAGGCCAGGAGAAGTAATAAGAAACCTGCACATCACATCCAGCAACTTCCAGCAATATTTGGTCGATAAACCAAAAAAACGCTCTCCAGGTAGTTTGACTGGATATTAAATAAGAGGAGCAAAGAAGGCTTCTGATAAAATGACAAACTCAAAAAAGAAAGGCTCCCGGATAATAGGCGCCCTGATTCTTTTACTGATCATCCTCTTTGTGGCCATTGAATCTATCATCCGGGGTACCCAACAATTCTCTCCGATATCTGTAACGAACATTTTGCTCTCCTTGCTTCAAATCATCGTCATCCTCCTTTTCTTAATTTTATTGTTTGTCTTGGGTCGAAATTTGGTTAAATTATATCTAGAACGCAAAAGAAAAGTTCTGGGATCAAAATTCAAAACAAAACTGCTGGTTTTTTTCATATCTCTCTCTCTTATACCCACTTTACTTTTATTCTTTTTTGCTAGTGACTTCATAACCAGAAACATTGAACAGTGGTTCAAAACTCCTATCGATAAAATTCTGGATGATACCAGCGACCTCACAGATAGCTTCTATCAACAAACCCAAGATATGACCCTTCACTATGCCCAGCAGTTGGGGCGGGCCATACAAAGCCAAAAACTGGCAAATCCAAATGATAGAGTCCCTCTTATTGACTTTGTAAGAGAAAAATTAAAAGAATATCAACTCGATGAAATCAGCGTTTTTTTAGACGAGGAAGAACTTTTTTCCTTAATGAATCCTGACCTTCCCCTGCAATACTACCGGAATATGAACAGCAATTATGTAAAAAGAGCCCACTTGGGCGAAGTCTTCAGCACTGTGGAGTCCATGGGCAGCGGAGAGATGATAAGAAGAGGAGTCTCTATAGCAATCCCAGAAACAGGAAATCTGCTGGTGGTTTCAGGAAAATTTCTTCCTCAAAATTATGCCCAAAAAATCAAGAACATTTCTGCCTATGTAAAAAGATACAGACAGGTAAAAACACAGAAAAATCCGGTTAAGACATTTTATCTCTTGATGCTTATCTTTATCACACTGCTTTTGGTGTTTGCAGCAAGCTGGATAGGATTTCATCTGGCAAAAAGCATTACTGTTCCTGTTGAAAAATTGGCTAACGCAACAAGAGAGGTGTCCAAAGGAAATTTAGATGTAAAGGTACAAGACCCTGCTTCTGATGAAATAGGCATGTTCATTGATTCATTCAATAAGATGATATCTGATCTCAGAGAAAGCAGGGAAAACATCCAGCAGAAAACATCAGAACTTCAAGCAAGAAAACAGTATATTGAGACTATTTTAAATGACATCACTACTGGAGTAATCACCATCAATTCCAACAGCAAGATCACCACCATCAATCCTTCGGCTCTTCGTATGCTGTCGCTGGATGGAAAAAATCTAATAGGAAAAAACTATCAGGAAGTTTTAAAAGACCCCAGATATAAAGAAATTGTGCAGAACATACAGAAAGCTCTCCAAAATAAATACCAAATATCTGACAAAGAAATCAACATAAATTACAACGGTCAAAGCACCACCCTTGCCTTGACAATTTCCCATATAGAACAAACCCAAGGAGGAGCGTCAGGACTGATAATCGTGCTGGATGACCTAACTCAATTGATAAAAGCTCAAAAAATCGCTGCATGGAAAGAAGTAGCCCAAAGGGTTGCCCATGAGATAAAAAATCCTTTGACTCCCATTCAACTGTCCGCAGAAAGAATAGAAAGAAAAATCAGCAAAGAAAAAAACCTTACTGATAAAACTCTCAAGGAAAGCACAAAAACCATCATTCAGGAAGCAAGAACCATAAAAAACCTGATAGATGAATTTTCAAATTTTGCCAGAATGCCAAAAATAGACCTAAAAGATAATGACATTCACGAAATCATCAAACAGACTATAGTGCCGTTCCAAGGCATATTTTCGGACATTGAATTCAAAACCCAATACGACTCCAGCATCCCGAGAAGAATAAAACTGGATAAAGAACAGATAAAACGAGCCCTGACAAATATCATTGACAATGCCATAGATGCCATGAACAAAAAAGGGATTATTGAAATCAAAACTCACTTTGATAAATCCTTCAATAGAATCAGAATTGAAATAGCTGATACCGGGCCGGGAATTCCTGAAAAAGACAAACAAAAACTTTTTCTTCCTCATTTCTCAACAAAGAAAAAAGGGACAGGCCTGGGCTTGGCAATCGTGAGTCAGGTTATCACTGAACACAATGGGACAATCAAAATAGAAGATAATAAACCCATAGGCACTAAATTTATAATACAGGTTCCAATATGAAAGAAAGAAACATACTGGTCATTGATGATGAATCTGGCATCCGCTCTTCTATAAAAGGGATTTTTGAGGATGAAGGCTACCAAGTGAAAACAACCAGCAGTGGAGAAAAAGGCTTGGAATTGATTAAAAAAGAAACCTTTGATTTGATCCTTCTTGACATCTGGCTGCCAGAGATGAATGGAATTCAAGTTCTCAAAAAAATAAAAGATTACGATGAAAACATTCAAGTGGTCATGATAACGGGGCATGGTTCTGTGGAGGCTGCTGTCAAGTCAACCAAACTCGGCGCTTATGACTTTCTGGAGAAGCCTTTGTCGTTAGAGAAGGTGGTGCTCACAGCGAAAAACGCACTGAAGCATAAGGCATTGGAAGAAGAAAACATCCGGCTTCGCCAGGAAATGAAATCTACATTCGATTTGATCGGCAAAACAAAAGCTATACAAAAAATAAAAGAAAGGATACAAACCGCAGCACCCACTGATGGAAGAGTGCTCATTTACGGTGAACACGGAACCGGCAAAAAACTCATTGCCAGGTTGATTCATCAACAAAGCAAAAGAAACAGACACCCCTTTGTACAAATTAATGTGGCTGCTATACCAGAAGACATGATCGAAAGTGAACTGTTTGGATATTCAGATGAAAGCAATTCGAGGAAAGAGAAAAAAGGGAAACTTCTCCTTGCCAACAAAGGCACGTTTTTCCTAGACGAGATAGGAGAATTAAGCCTGCAAACTCAAGATAAGCTCATAAAACTTATTGAAGTCAATAAATACGAACAAATGGGGTCCTCAAAAACCATTAAGTCAGATGTGAGAATCATTGCCTCTACCCATCACGATTTGAGAGAACTCATTGCAGAGAACAAATTCAGAGAAGAACTTTTCTTTAAACTCAATGTCATCCCTATAAAAATGCCCTCTTTGAGAGAAAGGAAAGAAGACATTCCTCTTCTTATTGACTATTTTTTGAAATATTTCTCCTCTGAATATGGGAAAAAACAAAAGACCATGGAAAAAAAAGCTATGGAAGCCTTTATCAATTATTCATGGCCTGGAAACATCAGTGAACTTATCAATGTGATAGAAAGATTTGTGATAATGGTTCAAGAAAATGAGATAAATTCTTCTCATCTTTATCTTTTGGTTGAACCTATAGAATCAGAATTTCTTCACGGCATAAAAAGGTCCTCTTCTTTAAAAAAAGCAAGGGAAAATTTTGACAAAGAGTTCATCCACAATGCCCTGGTCAGGAATAAGTGGGACTTGGATAAAGCTGCTTCTGAACTGGAAATCGAGAAAAAAACACTTCAGTCAAACATAAAAAGATTAGGGATTCATTTCTCAAAATAATATTTTTTTCTTAAAAAGCATCCTTTTAACCTGAATTATTCACGAGTCGAAGTGAAATTGATTTACAGCAAATCTCTTTTATGATATCTTGAGCAATCAAAGGAACAATAAAATGAAGCTCGATACCATCCGGCTGATTATCAATTCATCACGAAAATTCATGAACATTGGTGCCAGACAAAAACTCTGGAATCTAATAAAAAACCTCCACCCTCCTGATATTGCAGGACTTATCAACCACTTCACTGAACGGGAAAAGATAATACTTTTGATTACTCTACATGAAAACGATAATGAAAAAGCAGCTGAAGTGTTGAGTGAAATAGCTCCGGAAGATGCAGCGAAACTCGTTCAACAAATCCATATAGAAACCGCTGCAAAAATTTTTCATGATTTGCCTTCTGATGACATAGCGCCCATTCTTGAATTAGTCCCGGAAGATCTTAAAAACAGTATTCTTACCTCTCTAGAAAAGAAACCGACTGAAGAGGTCAAAAAACTCTTAGAACACGAAGAAGAAACAGCCGGCCGGATTATGACCCCCAATTTCTATGCCTTGAATGAAAATACCAATGTCTCTGATGCCATCACAGCCATGCAGTTGGAAGGTGATGTAGAATCAGCTTTTTATTTATATGTAGTGGATGATGAGAATCGCCTAAAAGGAGTTGTTTCTCTCCGTCAGGTTCTTTTCTCAAAACCAGACACTCCCCTCAAAGAGATCATGACCACAGACGTCATCAGTGTACAGACCGATACAGACCAGGAAGAAGTGGCCAGGATTGTTGCTGATTACAATCTGGTGGCTATACCCGTCACTGATTCTGAAATGAAACTGGTTGGAATGATCACAGTAGATGATATAATCGATGTCATTGACCAAGAAGCTACTGAAGACATGTATAAGATGGTATCCCTGGATACAACAGATCGAATCAAAGACAGCCCTTTTTCCAGTATAAAGAAGCGCCTTCCTTTCCTTCTCCTTAGCCTGCTCACCGCCTCAGTGGCTCCCTTTGTCGTCAATTATTTCAAAGGAGCTATCCAGCAAGTGGTGACTCTGGCGGTTTTTATGCCGCTGGTAGCAGCGCTGGGAGGAATTGCCGGAAATCAGACTGTTGCCATAATGGTCCGGGAGATAGCAGTGGGACAAACAGAATGGATATCTGCAAGAAAAGCTCTGTTTAAAGAAATTGTGGTAGGAATATGCAACGGGATAGTGATCGGGCTGCTTTTAGGTGTGTTCTCGTACATGCTGATTAGAAATCCCTACCTGGGCCTGGTATTGGGTATTGCTGTGATCATTAATCTTTTTATCGCTGCTTTAGTGGGAACGCTCATCCCCTTGTTTCTTAAACTGATAAAACTTGATCCAGCTCTTGGCTCCGTAAATCTTCTCACTATGTGCACGGACTCACTGGGGCTTCTAACCTTTTTGGGATTGGGAACACTTTTTCTTAAGTATCTTTCCTAGATAAATTCTATGCCCAAAGACCAGACTGAAGCCATTGTTCTTCGAACTTTTAACGTAAGAGATCAGGATAAGATTGCAGTTTTCTTCTCCAGGGATAGAGGCATATTAAAAGGAATAGCTAAGGGGGCCCGAAAATTCGGGAACAGATTTGGAAGCTGCCTGGAACCTTTGTCCCATATAAACATCTATTTTTATGAAAAAGAGAACCGGGATTTGGTTACCGTTAGTCAGTGCGACCTGCTGGAGTCTTTCTTTGAGATTCAAGCAGATTTAGATACCGCATTCACCCTGCGCTATTTCTCAGAACTGATAGAAAACTCTCTCCCCTCACAGACTGAAGATGATATCTTGTTCAGGCTGCTCATCAAGATATTGCGTGCTTTGAAAAAAGGGAAAAAACTCATCCCTATCACCGCTTATTTTGAATTATGGTTCCTTAAAATAAACGGCTTTCTACCCGACTTGAAAAAATGCAAAAAATGCCGTAAGGAAATCAAGGACAAAGCACGGCTTTCATTAAAAAGAGACGGAATCCTGTGCCAAAGCTGCAGCCCATCTAGTGAGGACATAATAAGCTCTGATGAAAAATCTGTCTTCAATTGGATTTTAAAAAATCCCCCTGCCTCAGAAAAAACATTTCCTTTTTCAGATGAGCAAGTCCAGAATGCCAGAAAAATTCTAAAAGAATTGATTGTCTATCATATGGAATCAAGACCAAGATTCCCAGATGATCTCAAAAAATACTTCCCTACCTGAATTTCACACTATTTTATGAACAACCAGGATTATCTTCTGTCTCTGAGTATTAAAAGCCTGAGAAGCTGCATTATCGCCATGGCAGTAGAAGCCACATATGTCAGAGCAGCTGCGGAGAGAACTTTTCGAGCTCCTTTGATTTCTTCCTGGTTTAAATAAGTCCCTTGATGTAAAAACATCAAGGCCCTTCTGGAAGCATTAAACTCCACGGGCAGGGTCAGCACACTGAACGCAACCGCAACAGTGAAGAGTAAAATGCCGATATCCATGAGAACAGAGGGGCCTTCAGAGCTAAAAATAAATCCGATAAAAAAAAGCGGAAAGGCAAGTGTTGACCCAAAATTGGCAATGGGGTAAACCAGATTTCTTAGAGACAAAGGCACATAGCCACGGTGATGCTGTATGGCATGTCCGGTCTCATGGGCAGCAACTCCCAGAGCCGCAATAGAGTCGCTGCTGTAAACAGTTTCTGACAGTCTTAAAGCTTTTTTTCTCGGGTCATAGTGATCAGAAAGCCTTCCTGATACTTTTTCTACACTCACTTCCCCCACTCCACTTTTGTTCAGTATTTCCTTTGCCACTTGGGCACCGGAAATTCTTGAATGGGCCTTTTTTTGACTGAAGTTTTGAAAAGTACTTTTAACCTTATATTGAGCATAAATAGCTAATAACAAAGGCGGTATCAAAAGAAAAATGGTGTAATCCCAAAAAAACATTGCTATTGCTCCATCTGTTTTAATGTCCGCATATAAATCATAGCACTTTCTTCAGATTTCGCAACAGTGGCTCTTTATCTGAACTTAGGTATGTATCATGAAGGTCCAGATTTGGTGGATAAATTATATATGATACCTGCAGAAATATAGAATACAGCCGCCAGTAATAGGACCACTGAAAAATTCCAGTTTATAGCGATGATAACGGTCATAACCGAGCCTAAAACTGTGGCGAAAGCATTGGAGCCCCAAGCCCAGCCTATCATTGATTTCTGCTTTTTTCCCAAATATTCAATCCCGGTGGGAAAGAAAACGCCCATTAAAAAACCTGGAATGAATATAAGAATAAACGTGACCAGTACCCGTAAAACCAGGCTGAGGTGAATCAAAGCCGATATGATCTTAAATAAAAACAAAGAATAAAAAACCAGCACCAAAAACAGCGCTCCAGAAAAGAACAGGATAAAATTTTTCCCTACTGCCTTTCTCATCCTTTGAGAGAAAAGTGATCCCATCCCGGATGAAACCAATAAAGAAGATATGATAGCAGAGATGGAATAAGCTGGATTCCCCAGATACAGTTGGAAAATTTTTATCATGATTATCTCTACAATGATAAAAGAGAGTCCAATGAGAAAAAAATAGAAAACAAAGTTTTTACTCACCTGTTCCCTAGTGGATGCTTTGAGAGGGACAAATATAAGCACAAGCGGGAGCAGTATAGAAAGAAAAAGGATAGACAAATACACACTGTTGGAATAAGCCAAAGCCCATTTGACCACATCCCGAGCCATTCCTCTGACTTGGGTGTTTTTAAATTTAAACTGACCTATTTTATTAGGCTGATTAAAATACGGGGAGCTGTCTCTGACAGGCCGTATATTCACTGAGGAGCTGGCAATAGCTTTTTTATATTCCGGAGAAGCCAACCGGTAATAAAGGTTTTCTTTTTCCTCAAAAGGGGAATAAACAATTTCCCTCTTCCCCGCAAATTCCTTAATGATTCCTTCCTCCTCTTGGTCTATGTTTCCTTTTTTCATGAAAAAGAAATTAAATCCATTTTCTCTCTGGATGACATAAAATTTTTTCTCGGGCTCCTCAATTCCCATCTCTCTCAAAGCTTTGAATGCAGTGGAAAAAAGACGTTCTCCAAACCAATGCACAATATAGACAAAACCGTCGTCTCTAAGGTGCTCCCAATAATCTTTAAAGCTTTCCACTGTATAGATATAAGTTTCAGCTATACTCAGTCCTCCTGACAGCAAAGCATCTGCATTATGAGAATTGACCATCTGAATCACATCAAATTGATCATCTATCCTTTTCAACAAACTTCTTCCCTCGTCATTCAGAAGATGTACCCCTCTTATCTGGAATATATTTCCAATATAATCTGCATAAACCTCTCTGGCTATATGGCATATTTCAGGGTCCATCTCCACTGCGATTATATTTCTAAATCTATGGGAAAGTGCACACAGGACTTCATACCCCCCAGCTGAACCAATTATAAGAGCACTCCCTCTTCTGGTGAGCTGATAAGGGATCGCTTCATTAGACCATTTTATGGGATCCAGCTCTTGGAGTTTTCCGTCAAACTTAGCCAACCAGGACTGCATGGTGCCGGCGTCGATCCAAATGACCTTTTTCCTCTTTAAAAAAGGAGCCACATCCACCTTATTGATGGGACTCCACTTGGAATATTCAATCAAATTGTTCTGGTAATGCCTGAGATAACCCCTTTTGACCATCTTGGGAATGATAGGAAACAATGATTCTGAATGAATGAATAAACCAGCAAAGGTCCCTAAAATCAATAAAAAGGCTGCGGTTTTTTTTAAAAACTTCATTTTTGATATCAGGAACCATGAAAATGCCAGCAGCAAAAAAATGATTAAGATAACTCTTGAAGGTCCGAAATTTGTGATCAGAGGAATGATAGCGATTCCTCCCAGGGCTGCTCCCAAGAGGTCAATAAAATATAGCTTTCCGATATCAGAAGAGTACAAACTGAAAATCAGGACCAATGAAGCCCCAGCAAAGAAAAAAGGGAGAAGTAAAAGGAGGAAGTTAAATATCAACAGCAAAAAATTAGAGAAAGGATGGAATAGGTTTAAAAAATCAATATTGGTGGAAATGGTCAGTTTATAAATAACAGGGAGGCTTAATGAAAAGCCAAGTAAAAAAAGTTCAAGATACTTAAGGGCATCCTTTTTGTCAGCAAAGCGGCTTAGGGACATATAAGCCCCGCTTAACCCGTAGCCAAAAAGAGCCAGAGATATCATCAAAAAAGCAAAAGAACTGACATATATTACGGAAAAAACCCGTGTGTATAAAATCTCAATCAGAATAGTTGAGAGGGTGATCGTAAATATGGGAATGATAAGTTTGATTCTTCTCATTTCTTTTCTCTCGAAATTTTGGATATTATATTACAGAGAGTTCACCTTATCAACAGTCAGAATCGCATTTTTACTTTTTCTTCACTAACCTGGATTATTCACGAGCCGAGGTTGCTGCAGATGCGAGGCGCAGGGCATGAAGTCGTGGTCCTTCACTGCGAATGGCCTGTAACGAAGCAGATGCAGTGAGATCGGCTCGCCTCAATGGTAAAAAAATGGCGATCAAAATAAAAAATACAAACAAAAAAAATGTTCAAGATATTGTTCTTGAAAAAATCTTGTACATAGCTGAAAATAAGTTAATAATGAGAATATTGCCATTTTTTTATGAATAGGGCAGGCTAAATGTCATTTTGAATTAAAATAGGAGTAAGAAAAATTTGGAATTGGTGAATGTTGAAAAAATTATTCAAAAAATCGAAAAAACAGAGATTATCTGATGAAGCCTTTCTGGGAGAGATGTATCAGAAGCTTCTGGGAAGAGAAATAGATCCAGATGGGAAAAAATTCTACCTCAATTTCCTGGAACAGGGCCGTTCACGCATCGATGTACTGATGAGCATAATCCAATCTGAAGAGTTCAAAAACAAAATAACCAGAGAAAATCTCCATCACTTGCTGCTTCCTCCTATTCGGGACGAAAAGCCTGACCAGTACAAACAGGTCTTTGATACCCAGGCAAAAGAGAAAATATGGGCTTTTGAAGTGAGAAAGCCTTCTGACTTTGACTGGCTTGAGAAAAAAATCATTGAGAACGGATACTATGAAAAGCCGGGAGTATGGAACCTTCAAATCGGAGAAGACCAAAGACTTCTCTCAGAATTAGTCTCTCAGTTTGATCCGGGATCTGTCCTGGACCTCGGGTGTGCCAATGGAACGGTCATGAAATGTCTTTATGACCGGGGAATAAAAAGCGAAGGAATCGAAATCAGCCGGTTTTATTTAGCCAAAGCCTTTCCTGAAATTAAGGAGAACATCCATTTCGGAGATATCTTGAATGTGGACCCAGGGAAACAATATGATTTCATCCTTGGCCTCGACATTTTTGAACACCTGAATCCCAATAAACTTTCCACTTATATTAAAAAACTTTATCAACTTCTCTCAGAAAACGGACATCTCTTCTGCAATATTCCAGCCTTTGGAAAAGACGAAGTTTTCGGAGAAATTTTCCCTCCTTATATTAAAGATTGGGAGCAGGACTTAAAAGAAAACCAACTTTTCAAAATCCTTCATACGGATGACTATGGTTACCCCAAAAACGGACATCTCATTGGAGCTGGTTCCCCCTGGTGGGTAAAGCAGTTTGAAGCACAAGGATTTCATAGAAAGAAAGAAACAGAAAAAGTCCTTCACAGGAAATATGATAAATCTATGGACCGAATTTCTATTGCTAGAAAATCATACTATGTCTTTTCAAAAACCCTATAAAAAAGCATATTTCTACCTTAAACCAAACTGCTTACTTGACATTCAATTTTTATTTTTGTTATATAAACCTTTCATAATAAAATATATGATAATTTTTTAATTTACTTTTTAATTCTCTGAGTGGAAGGAGAAATAATAATATATCTTTCTATTGCATTAGTCCTTCTACCCCATCTCCCCATCTATCAATTTCTATTTTTTCAAAAAAACCATATTTTTATTTATTATCATGATTAAAATTATCAAAAAACTGGAGGAATTACTTTGAATGTCCAAACAGATAAAGTCAAATCACTCATTACTAAATTTAATTATAAAAAAAGCGCCCTCATTGCAATTCTTCAGGAAATACAGGCTGAATACAATTACCTCCCTAAAAATATTTTAATATATGTTTCCCAACAGCTTCAAATTCCTTTAATCGACATTATAGGAGTGGCTACTTTTTACAGTGCTTTCAGTCTGGAACCAAAAGGAGACCATATCATTAAGGTATGTTTGGGCACTGCCTGTCATGTACGGGGAGGCCCCAAAATATTAGAAGAATTTGAGCGAAAACTTGAAATTGAATCGGGGCACACCACAGATGATAGACAATTCAGTCTGGAGACAGTAGCTTGTTTGGGATGCTGTGCCATAGGACCTGTAGTGGTCGTGGATGATAACTATCACGCCCAAACATCCATAAGAAATGTTGATTCTATATTAAAAAAGTACCGGAAAAAAGAGAAGAAAAATGAAGAACACAAAAAAAATTAAATCAACCACTGAATTAAAAAAAATAATCAAAAAACAGAAAGAAATATCTAAATCAGATGATAAGACCAAACTCATTGTTTCAGCAGGGACCTGTGGACAAGCTAGAGGCTCCATGGAGGTTATAGATTCTCTAAACCAAATCATAAAAAAAGAAAATCTTGAAGATAAAATCCAGGTGAAAGTCACAGGATGTCACGGTTTCTGTGAGGCAGAACCAAATATCATTTTGCAGCCTCATGACATTTTTTACCAACATGTCCAACCAGAAGATGCAGAGGTTATTATCAATGAAACAGCGGTTAAAAATAAAATCATAGATGGGCTCCTTTTCAAGGATCCCATAAGTGGGAAAAAACCAAAAAGCGAAGAAAGTATATCTTTCTATCAAAAACAGAAGCGGTTAGTTCTAGGAGACAATGTTCAGATCGAACCCACTAGAATCAGCGATTATCTGTCAATCGGGGGATATGGTTCCATAGCTAAGGTCCTTGACGAAATGTCTCCTGAAGATGTGATTGAGGTTGTAAAATCTTCTCAAATCAGAGGAAGAGGAGGAGCTGGATTTCCCACTGGAGTTAAATGGGATTTCACCCGAAAAGCAAAAGGTGATGTAAAATATATCATTTGTAATGCTGACGAAGGAGATCCAGGTGCCTATATGGACCGAAGTCTTATGGAAGGAAATCCGCACCGAGTTTTAGAAGGAATGATCATCGGAGCCTATGCCATAGGGGCTGCCGAAGGCTATATATACATACGAGATGAATATCCTCTTGCCCTTAAAAACATAACTCTAGCTATTCAACAAGCAAAGGACTTGGGCCTCCTGGGGAAAAATATTTTAAAGACGGGATTCGACCTAGATATAAATATCGTTAAAGGTGCTGGAGCTTTCGTATGCGGAGAAGAAACAGCACTCATTGCTTCAATGGAAGGAAAAGTGGGGGAACCAAGGCAAAGGCCTCCCTTTCCTGCTCATGAAGGATTATGGAAAAAACCCACCAATATTAATAATGTAGAAACATGGGGAAATATCCCTCTGATCATTGAAAAAGGTGCAGAATGGTATTCTCAAATTGGGACCAAAGAAAGCAAAGGGACCAAAATATTTTCATTAGTAGGGAAAATCAATAATACGGGACTGGTTGAAGTTCCCATGGGAATTACCCTCAGAGAGATTATCTTTGACATTGGAGGAGGCATACCAAAGGAAAAGAAATTCAAAGCTGTCCAGACTGGAGGTCCCTCCGGAGGATGTCTTCCTGCAGACAAACTCGATCTTCCCATAGATTATGAAAGTTTAACTGAAGCTGGGTCTATCATGGGCTCGGGCGGAATGATTGTTATGGACGAAAACACCTGTATGGTAGATGTAGCCAAATACTTTTTAAACTTCCTTAGAGACGAATCCTGCGGAAAATGCCTCTCCTGTCGAGAAGGGACTCAACGGATGTGGGAAATTGTCAATAAAATAACTGAAGGAAATGGAGAAATGAGCGACATTAAGCTTCTGGAAGAATTGGCTCATGCTGTAAAGGATGCTTCCATGTGCGGACTGGGCCAAACAGCAGCCAATCCTGTTCTTTCAACTCTAAGATATTTCAGGGATGAGTATGAAGCTCATGTCATAGACAAAACCTGCCCTGCTGGTGTTTGTAAAGACCTAATACGGTATTTCATTTTAGAAGATAAATGCACAGGTTGTATGGCCTGTATAAAACCATGCCCTGTAGATGCCATATCAGGAGAGCTTAAAAAAGTCCATGTGCTGGATGAAAATAAATGCATCCGGTGTGGAGCATGTTATGAAGCATGTCAATTTGATGCCATAAAAATTGAGTGAGGTTAATATGATTAACTTAAAAATAAATAATCTAGAGGTCAAAGCAGAAGAGGGGTGGACTATCCTGGAAACAGCTAAATTCTATGGAC
>CAYULB010000013.1:0-42362 GCA_964445575.1 uncultured Eubacteriales bacterium | reverse complement strand
ATTCACCATTCACCACTTACCATTCACCATTCACCACTTACCATTCACCATTCACCATCTTCAATGTCGCTTCAGCCACACCTAAATTTCACCAGGGTTACGTCTTTCATTATCTTTTTTACGTGTCTTGCTCTTCTCGCGCATTTAAACCAAATAATCTAGATAAACACATTTTGCTCGCCTTGCATCTGCAGCAACCTCGACTTGTGAATAATCCAGGTTATTTTAAAAATGAATGATAGCAACTTGTATAAATTAAGTAAAGTTGAGACTCACAGGAAAATAAGTTATGATATTTTTTTAAAGCCATGAAAAAAGTAAGGGTCTTTTGTTTAATTATAGTCTTTACTATAGGGTCTTGTTCGTCTCCAAATAAAAAAAATCTAGATATAGAGCCGGTTTTGGATTTTCCCTTAATGAAAGTCAATGAGTATAATTTTGAGGGGGAGGTCCATAAAAACTTAATCCGGAGTGATAATAATGTATATTTCTCTACATCGACATTTTTTTCTGAATAGGTCAGAATTTATTGTATAAATAGGAACGAAACCTTGGTTTGGAAGAATGCCAATGAGAGCTAATGAAACCATCCAAGTCCTTTTTTTAAAAAAAATAAAGGTTGATCATCCGAAGTAATAATTTTAAAAGGAGGTTTTTTCATGGATCGAGATGAAGCTTTCAAGTTAATCAAAGAAAACCTTAAGAATAAAAACCTGGTCAAACACTGTCTAGCTGTGGAAGCCTGTATGAGAGCCCTTGCGGAGAGGTTTGATGAAGATGTGGAGAAATGGGGACTTGCGGGTATACTCCATGATATAGATTACGAAAAAACTGAAAAATCACCTGAGAGGCATGGAGTAGAAGCCATGAAGTTGTTAGAAGGATATGACATAAGTTCAGAAATCCTTCATGCAATCAAAGCCCATGCTGGAAAAGCAGAATGTAAATCAAAAATGGATTGGGTCATTTATTCTGTAGATCCATTAACCGGATTAATAGTTGCAGCCGCGCTTATGCATCCTAGCCGAAAATTGAACAAAGTTGACTTGGGCTTTGTAAAAAGAAGATACAAGGAAAAAAGTTTTGCCCGAGGAGTCAAACGAGAAGAAATTGATAAGATAAAAAACACCGGACTCGAATTGGATGAATTTATCTCCATAAGTTTGAAAGCAATGCAGGATATTGATCATGAGCTAGGGCTTTAAAAAGAAGAATTCAATAAAATTAAGTGCATTCACAAAATGGTATCGGGTGCGGTGAGATTTTCACAGAAAATGTGAAGCCGCCAAAGTCAAAAAAACTGTAAAAATGTGTTTGATAATGTATAATAAAAAACAATCATATAAAATCATGAATGAATCATTGGTAAAACAATTCGCGACAAAATAGTGATTCCAATTAAAAGAAAGGAGAATTTTGATATGAATGCCATTGTTAAGGTTCCAAAGCCTTCTAACGAGCCTATTTATGATTATGCTCCCGGGACTCCGGAAAAAGCGGCTTTAAAAGAGCAGTTGAAAAAGTTTTTAGATGAGACCATGGAGTTCCCCCTTATTATCGGAGGGAAAGAAGTCAAGACAGGGGATTTAGCTGACTGTCGTTGTCCCCACGACCACCAGCATCTTTTAGCCCGTTACCATAAGGCTGGTCCAAAAGAAATCGAGATGGCTGTTAAAGAAGCCAAAAAGGCTTGGAAGGACTGGTCCGAGATGGATTGGGTTTCTCGGGCTTATATATTTTTACGTGCTGCAGAACTTCTCTCAACAAAATATCGGTATGTGCTGAATGCATCCACAATGTTGGGGCAGTCAAAGACAGCTCACCAGGCTGAAATAGATTCTGCGTGTGAACTGATAGATTTTTACCGGTTTAATCCTTATTTCATGAGTCAAATTTATAGTGAACAGCCTGAGTCTTCCACAGGGACTTGGAATTATATGGAATACAGATCTCTGGAAGGCTTTGTGTTTGCCGTGACTCCTTTTAATTTTACTTCTATTGCTGGGAATCTTCCAACCTCTCCTGCTTTAATGGGGAATGTAGTGCTTTGGAAGCCAGCATCTTCTGCGGTCTATTCTGCGTATTTTTTAGCCAAGTTATGGAAAGAAGCAGGATTGCCTGATGGAGTTATCAATTTTATTCCAGGGCCAGGTCGCTATGTAGGAGACCCTGTTTTAGAGAAAATGGATTTAGCTGGTGTTCATTTCACAGGAAGCACTTCAGTTTTTCAATCTATGTGGAAGACTATCGGAAACAAAATCAAGAATTATCGTTCATATCCCAGAATTGTAGGGGAAACCGGAGGAAAAGACTTTGTCTTTATGCACGCCTCTGCTGATGTGGATGCTGCAGTAGTGGCTTTAGTTAGAGGAGCTTTTGAGTATCAAGGCCAGAAATGCTCAGCAGCGAGTCGGGCCTATGTGCCTAAGAATTTATGGCCGGCCTTGAAAGAAAAGCTGCTTCATGAAGTCAAGTCCATTCAAATGGGCGACATCAATGACTTTACTAATTTTATGGGCGCTGTGATTGATAAACCCGCTTATGACAGCATTGTGGAGTATATTGACTATGCTAAAGATTCCAATGATGCAGAAGTAATAGCAGGAGGAGGTTATGACGACTCCAGAGGATACTTTATTGAGCCGACTGTGGTTGTGACTACTGATCCCAAACATAAGCTGATGGAGGAAGAAATTTTTGGGCCTGTACTTACCATCTTTGTTTATCCAGAGAAAGAATACCAAAAAACCCTTGAGCTGTGTGATAACACTTCACCCTATGGATTGACAGGGGCTGTTTTCGCCAATGATCGGGATGCCATTAAGACAGCCATGACATCTTTACGCCATGCTGCAGGGAATTTTTACGTCAATGATAAACCAACTGGTGCGGTGGTGAGTCAGCAGCCTTTTGGAGGGGCCAGAGGTTCCGGTACCAATGACAAGGCTGGTTCATATATCAACCTACTTCGCTGGGTCAGCACAAGGGCAATTAAAGAAAATTTAAACCCACCCTACGACTATCGCTATCCCCTTATGAAGGAAAAGTAAGCAGGAGAATTGTTGATGAAAGCTATTCTTAAAAAGCTGAATATAAAGGAAGTTAACACAGGAGTCTGTGCAGGTCCGGATGACTGGTACACAGATCCTGAAGCAAAGGAGACAGTCTCTATAAACCCGTCAACAGGTGAACCTATAGCCAGAGTTCTCCAAGCCAGCCCAAAGACCTACGAGAAGGTCATGGATACAGCGACCCAGGCTTTTAATTCATGGCGGATGATGCCAGCGCCTAAAAGAGGATTAGTCATTCGGGACTTAAGAGAAGCCATTCAGCAAAAAAAGGAGCCGTTGGGTGATTTGGTCACTTTAGAGATGGGTAAAATTAGAGAAGAGGGACATGGTGAAGTCCAGGAAATGATCGATATTTGTGACTTTGCTGTAGGGCTTTCCCGCCAACTGTATGGATTGACCATGCACTCGGAACGTCCAGCCCATCGGATGTATGAACAGTGGCATCCCCTGGGTGCTGTAGGAGTGGTAACTGCATTTAATTTTCCTGTTGCCGTGTGGTCATGGAATGCTGCCATTGCAGCTGTGTGTGGCGATACCACTGTTTGGAAACCCTCCTCAGATACTCCCTTGACAGCCGTTGCTGTCCAGCACATAACCAATCAAGTCATGGGAGACCATGGACTTAAAGGAGTTTTTAACCTGGTTGTGGGGAGAGGTTCTGTGGTGGGAGAGCGTATGATCAATGATCCCCGACTTCCTCTAATTTCTTTCACTGGTTCTACTCAAATGGGACGTAAGGTCTCCCAAGCTGTGGCTCGTCGTTTCGGACGAACTATTCTGGAGCTTGGGGGGAACAACGCCATCATAGTGACTGAGGACGCGGACTTAGAAATTGCTGTCCGGACCATTCTTTTCGGAGCTGTGGGTACAGCAGGGCAGCGGTGCACCAGCACCCGCCGTATTATCATGCATAAATCCATCGCATCTGAATTGACTGAAAAAATTATAAATGCATATCAGCAGGTGCGAATTGGAAACCCTATGAAAGAAGGGATACTGATGGGACCCCTAGTGACTAAAGCTGCAGTTGAAGATATGACGGCAGCTTTGGAAAAAGCCCAGGAACAAGGAGGGGAAATCCTCAGAGGAGGGAAGGGCCTTCCCGAATTAGGGGAAAGATTTGTCGAACCCGCTATTGTAAAAATGCCTTGTCAAACAGATATTGTCCATATTGAAACCTTTGCGCCCATTCTTTACCTGATGGAATATGAGGAGTTAGAAGAAGCCATTCGCATGCATAATGAAGTTCCCCAAGGACTATCCAGCGCCATTTTCACCACTAATCTTTTAAAGGCAGAAAAATTTCTTTCCCACGAAGGATCTGATTGTGGGATTGCCAATGTGAATATCGGGACATCAGGAGCAGAAATCGGAGGAGCTTTTGGCGGCGAGAAAGAAACCGGAGGGGGAAGAGAATCTGGCTCAGATGCTTGGAAGACTTATATGCGGAGGCAGACTAATACCATCAACTGGTCAAAGGAACTGCCCTTGGCTCAGGGGATTAAGTTCGGAGGATGACCAAGTCCCTTGTTAGCCTGGATATGCAAATTGAGGAGCTTGTACTGCAGTTTCCTGAATCTGTACGTTTTCTCACCAAGCATGAGATCCGATGTATTCGATGTGGAGAGCCTTTGTGGTGTACGCTCGGAGAACTCCTAGAAGAAGAAGGGGTAGATGACCCTCAGGCTTTAGTTGACAAGCTCAATAAATTCCTAAAAGAAGAGAACAGCTGAGGTACGGACCAAATATTTTGTCTCTTATGATAATGTGCCCTATAAGATTCAGGCAGTGAAAGATAAAAACAAAAATTCTGAAATTCGGACATGATTTATATTATAATAAAATAGCAACCCAACGCCAGGAGATATAAACTATGACCAAAAGGCTTTACCGGTTACAGAGCAACAAGATGATAGGAGGAGTCTGTGTGGGACTCGCTCAATATTTTGACCTGGATGTATCGCTTATCCGATTGATATTTGTAGGGATTGCATTGATCACCGCTGTATTCCCCATGCTGCTGTTTTATATTATTGCATGGATTATTATTCCCACTGAGGAAGAAGTCCAAAAAAAAGAAAAAGAAAAGAAGACAACAAAATAACAGATTTGGAATTTTCTTCAAGGTTTGACTTCTTAAGGGATATTGGTTATTTTAAGATTTTATTCCGGTGGTAAAATGAAAAACAGGAATGAATCCAAACATGACTCCGCATAAAGAGATCCCATTCAATCATATTGCTGTAGAAGGTATATTGAAATCCGGAAAAAGTCAGTTGACAAAAGCTTTAGCCAAAAAGATAGGAGGAAAGGCTGTTTTCGATCCTCCAGATAATCCCTATCTAAAAAACTTTTATGAAGAAAAAGAAGGGGCTTCATTTTTAGCTCAGCTTGTTTTTCTGGTGAACAGGTATCATCAACAATCTGCATTGTTGCAGAGAGATTTGTTTTCAGGAAAAGTCATTTGTGACTATCTTTTTGAGAAAGATAAGATATATGCCTATCAGACTTTGACTGATGAGGAATTGATAGTATACGAGAAAATATTTAATATATTTTTTGAAAAAATTCCAAAGCCGGACCTAACCATTTATCTTCAAATCACTCTTCCCACTCTCTTGGAAAGGATATCAAAAACAGGGACAGAGATAGAAAAAAACATATCAGAAAAATATCATGAAGATATTCTGGAGGCTTTTGATTATTTCTTTTTCAACTATCAAGCCACCCCACTTTTAGTCATCAAAGCCGATGACCTGGATTTTGAAAATCAAGGGGAAGTAGAGGATATCGTTGACAAGATGGCACAAATGAAGAAAAATACTCTGTATTATGTTCCATTAGGAAAGTCAAGTCAGAATAAACAAGATAATCATAAATAAGAGAGACTTTACCTCAATCCTGATAAAAAAGGCAGGATGGGGAGAAAGGAAAACACATGTCTGAACATGGAATCCAAAAAGTCATAATTTCTGACCTCATTAAAAAGAAAGAAAAAAAAGAAAAGATTGTTGCACTTACTGCGTATGATTTTCCTACAGCCAAAATTGTTGATAATGCGGGAGTGGATATTATACTGGTAGGGGATTCATTAGGGATGGTAGTCCTGGGATATAAAGATACCATTCCTGTCAGCATGGAAGAAATGATCCACCATACCAAAGCGGTTGCTAGAGGGGTAAAAAGAGCTCTTGTAATAGGAGATATGCCTTATATGAGTTTTCAAATTTCCAAACAGAAAGCAGTGGAAAATGCGTTTCGTTTTATAAAAGAGGGAGGAGCGAGAGCCGTAAAGATGGAGGGAGCCACTCCTTTCAGGTTAGAAATTATTCAAGCATTGAATGAAGCAGAAATCCCGGTGATGGGACATGTGGGATTAACCCCTCAATCCATAAATCGAATCGGCAGTTTTAAAGTCAGAGGAAAGGATAAACTTGAAGCCAAAAAGATTTTAGACCAGGCAAAGAAGCTTGAAGAAGCAGGTGTCTTTTCAATAATCTTGGAGTGTATTCCTTTAGAGCTGGCTAAGGTGATAACAAATGAATTAAGTATTCCCACTGTTGGAATAGGTGCAGGACCCTTTTGTGACGGCCAGATACTGGTTTTCCACGACCTTATGGGTTATTCAAATGGATATTTACCTAAGTACGTAAAAAAATATGTGGATTTAAATGAAATATTGATCAAAGCTATAGGGAAATATGTGGAAGAAGTGAAAAAGAATCAGTTTCCCCTGGATAAACATTCCTATCATTCCAAGGAAATTAAAAGGTCATTTGAATCAAAAAAAAGCAGGAAGTGATTTCCAATCCTATGACCTTGAGAATTAACTGACATGAATAAGTCAGGTTAGATTAAAGCCATGAAAATAATCAGAAGTATTGATGACATGAAGAATGAAATGAACCAGCACCGGTATAAAGGAGATATTATAGGTTTTGTCCCAACCATGGGGTATTTACATGAAGGTCATTTGCATCTTGTAAGAGAATCAGTGAAGACATCAGATTGCACGGTAGTGAGTGTTTATGTCAATCCTCTTCAGTTTGGTCCTGATGAGGATTACAAACAATATCCGCGTGACTTAGAAAGAGATGCCTCTATTCTGACGGCGGAGGGAGTCAATTATTTATTTGCCTGCAGAGACAGTGAAATGTATCCAGAAGGATACAAGACTTATGTTGAAGTACATGACCTGCAGGATATTCTGTGCGAAGCTTCCAGGCCCGGTCATTTCAGAGGAGTTTGCACCGTTGTTCTAAAACTCTTCCATATTATAAAGCCTCATAAAGCCTTTTTTGGACAAAAAGATGCGCAACAAGCCATTATTTTGAAAAAGATGGTTAAAGACCTTAATGTTGATGTTGACATCTCAGTCGTTCCTATTGTGAGAGAAGATGATGGGCTGGCTTTGAGTTCAAGAAATGTTCTTTTAACTTCCCAGGAAAGAAAGGCTGCCAAGTGTTTGTACCAAAGCCTTCAACAAGCAAAAGAAGCTTTTCAAAAAGGAGAAAAAGATTCTAGCAAAATAATTGATTTGATGAGGAGACGTATTGAAAAAGAGAAATCAGCGAAGATTGACTATATTGCGGTTGTGGATAAAAATACTCTTGCGAAAATGCCCCGAATGATAAAAGGCAGAACTCTCATTGCCTTAGCGGTTTTTATAGGAAAAGTAAGGTTAATAGATAATATGATCATCTAAACTAAGGAGTCAAAGCAATGAAACGAATCATGCTCAAATCAAAGATACACAACGCCAGGGTTACAGATAAAAATATCCATTATCAGGGAAGTCTTACTCTGAACAAAGAGCTGATAAAACAAGCTGACCTCTTTCCTTTTGAACAGATCCATGTATACAATGTTTCAAATGGAGAAAGGTTCATCACTTATATAATAAAAGAAGAAAAAAAACCAGGATTAGTTTGTGTCAATGGAGCTGCGGCTCATAAAGTCAATAAGGGCGACCAGTTAATTATAGCTTCCTATGCTCTTATGGAAGATGAAGAAGCGGATTTTTATTCCCCAAAAATACTCATCCTTGATAAAGAAAATAGAGTCAGAACAAACAAATAAGCGTTTTTTTGCAAAAATTATTCAATCCCAGGAAGTTTTTTGAAAAGGACAAATCAGTCAAGGTGGTAATTGGGAGCCCCTTTGGTAATGATGACATCATGAACATGACTTTCCTGGACGCCAGCAGAAGTTATTTTTATGAACTTTGCTTTTTTCTTAAGTTCTTTTATATTTGAGCACCCTGCGTATCCCATTCCTGAACGAAGCCCCCCTACTATCATCTGTATAACACGAGAGACGCTTCCTTTATAGGGAACACGACCTTCTATGCCTTCAGGAACTAACTTTGTGGAGGGGAAAGCATCTTGGAAATATCTGTCGCTGCTTTTTCCTTTGCGCATAGCTTCCAAGGAACCCATTCCTCTATAAGTCTTGTAAGACCTTCCTTGATAGATGATCACTTCTCCTGGAGATTCATCAGTTCCAGCCAGTAAATTCCCCACCATAACCGAATCAGCTCCTGCGGCTATTGCTTTTGTGATATCCCCTGAATACTTTATTCCCCCATCTGCTATCAGCGGGATATTATTAGCCTCCGTTATTTTATAAACATTTGAGATGGCTGTTATTTGCGGAATCCCTGCTCCGGATATGATTCGAGTGGTACAAATAGAACCAGGCCCCACTCCGACTTTGACTGCATCGATATCTAGTTTTACTAAATCTTTTGCTGCTTCAGCCGTGCCTATATTTCCGGCAATGAGTTCAATGTCGGGAAATTTCTTTCTTAAAGACTTAACTGTATCCAGAACTTTTTGTGAATGGCCGTGAGCTGTATCTACCACTAAAACATCACATTTTGCTTTGATGAGCTCAGCAGCCCTCTCTAGAGTATCTTTAGCAACACCAACGGCAGCTCCCACTCTCAGCTGGCCCATTTTATCCTTACAGGCATTGGGATACTGAATCCGTTTAAGAATGTCTTTATAGGTAATCAATCCTTTAAGATGAAATTTTTCGTCCACCATTAAAATTTTCTCAATCTTGTGTTTATGAAAAAGTTTTTTTGCTTCTTCAATAGATGTCCCAAGGGGAACGGTTACCAGTTCTTTGGTCATAGCTTTTTCAATAGGGAGGTTTAACCGGGTTTCGAACCGGATATCACGGTTGGTGAGAATTCCAACTAATTTATTGTCGGCATCAGTAATGGGAAGACCTGAAATTTCATATCTTTTCATTACCTCTTTAGCTTCATATATTCGATTGCTGGGCCTCATGGTTATGGGATTGACTATCATTCCGCTTTCATGGCGTTTTGCTTTATCTACTTCTTCGGATTGTTTTTCAATAGACATATTTTTATGAATGATTCCTATCCCTCCATTTTGGGCGACTGCAATGGCCATTTTAGATTCAGTGATAGTGTCCATCGCTGAACTAAGGATAGGAATAGACAGGTTTATGTTGCGGCTTAATTTTGTTATTACATCCGCTTCTGAAGGAAATATACTGGATTTTGCAGGCATTATAAGCACATCATCAAAGGTCAGTCCTTCGATTATTTCTTTATGAATCATTTTTTTCTCCTTGATTTATCTTCTTTTCTTACCTTTTTTTCTTTTTTTGGGAATGACAGACCTGGCTTTTTTGACTTGTTGGGTCGGTGCTCCTTCTGGTTTTTTGTAGTACACCTCTTGCTCTTTTCTTTCAGGCATTTCAGCTCTTTCAACAGGCTGAAGTAGATAGAGATATTTTAATGTTTCTTCTTCTATCCGGTCCATCATTGCCTGGAACATATCAAAGCTTTCTCTTTTATATTCAACCAGAGGATCTCTCTGTCCGTACCCTCGCAAACCAATTCCTTCTTTCAAATGATCCATAGCAAGAAGATGATCTTTCCATTGAGAATCAACTACCTGGAGCATTATTATTCTTTCAAATTCTCTCATCTTCTCGGGTGAAATGATTTCTTCCTTTTTTTCATAGATATCATTGATTGCTTTTATTATTTTTTCTCTGAGTTCCTGAAAGTTTATGGTGTTCCAATCGATTTTAAGTTCATTGACATCTAGTCCGAACTGGGCTTTTATGGCGTTTTTAAATCCCTCGATATTCCAGTCATCTGGAGAATCTTCTTTATTGGTGTTATTTTCCATTATCCAATCTATGATGTTTATGGTGATTTCCTGGAGGTAAGACTTCATATTTTTTCCGCTCAAAATTTCTTTTCTTTGAGCATAGATTGACTCTCTTTGTTTGTTCATGACATCATCATATTCAAGAAGATGTTTTCGGATTAAAAAATTACGGGCTTCTACTTGCTTCTGAGAACGCTCTATAGCTCTAGTAACCATTTTGTGTTCAATGGGGACTCCTTCTTCCATACCTACTCTAGACATAATACCTGATATTCGATCACTTCCGAAAATACGCATAAGGTCATCTTCTAAAGAAAGATAGAAGCGAGAAGAACCAGGATCTCCCTGTCTTCCGCTTCGTCCCCTTAATTGGTTGTCTATTCTTCGGGCTTCATGCCTTTCAGTAGCTATCACATGAAGCCCTCCTAATGAGATGACTTTTTTCTTTTTCGGTTCGGTTATTTTTTTTGCTTTTTGGACAGCTTTTTCCTTTTCCATGGGGTCAATATTATCATTCACTTTTCGGTTAAGGATGTCTTCAGCGAGATATTCAGGATTGCCTCCCAGTAGAATATCCACGCCTCTTCCTGCCATATTTGTGGCAATGGTCACGGCACCAACTCTGCCAGCTTGGGCAATGATTTTGGCTTCCATTTCATGGTATTTTGCATTCAAAACATTGTGTTTTATATTTTTTTCCCTCAGTAAAGAACTGAGGTGCTCTGATTTCTCAATGGAAATAGTTCCTACAAGTACAGGCCTTCCTGCGCTGTTGTTTTCTAAGATTTCATTGAGCACAGCGTCCCATTTTTCTATGGCAGTACGATAAATCAGGTCATCATATTCTTTTCTTATAAGCGGTCTGTTGGTGGGTATTTCAACCACATCAAGTTCATATATGGAATGAAATTCAGAAGCTTCTGTGGCAGCCGTTCCTGTCATTCCGGCCAGTTTATCATACATTCTAAAGTAGTTTTGGAATGTAATAGAGGCCAGGGTCTGGTATTCTGCTTCAATACGAACATTTTCTTTTGCTTCAAGAGCTTGATGCAGACCGTCGCTGTATCTTCTTCCAGGCATAAGTCTTCCCGTGAATTCATCTACAATGACCACCTTTCCGTTCTTGACCATGTAGTCTACATCTTTTTTGAATAAGTGATGGGCCTTTAATGCTTGATTGATAGAATGGATCAAATCTATCTGAGAAATATCATATAGATTGTCTATGTTGAAGTACTCTTCTGCTTTTTCAACTCCTTCCTCTGTTAGCACAGCGGTCCGGGTTTTTTCATCTATTTGATAATGTTTGGAATTTTGCAATCTTTTTAACAAGTTGTTGACTTTATAATAAATGGAAGTGGAATCCTCAGTAGGTCCTGATATAATAAGAGGTGTCCTCGCCTCATCAATAAGAATACTGTCTATTTCGTCAAGAATGGCGTAGTGATGTCCTTGTTGGACAATATCGGATAAGCGGAATTTCATATTATCCCTTAAATAGTCAAAACCAAATTCATTATTGGTTCCATAGATAATATCTTTTTGATAAGCTTCTTTCCGGTCGGCTTCATTCATTTCATGCTGAATGGTTCCGACTTCTAAACCCAAGGCTTTATAAATCGGCCCCATCCATTCTGAATCTCTTTTAGCTAGATAATCGTTGACAGTAACAATGTGAACATTTTTATTCTTTTCCAGAGCATTGAGATAAACCGGAAGTGTGGCGACTAATGTCTTTCCTTCACCTGTTTTCATCTCAGCGATTTTTCCCTGATGAAGCGCCACTCCTCCCATGATTTGGACATCAAATGGTCTCATGTTGACTTTTCTTTTCGCTGTTTCTCTGACTACAGCAAATGCTTCAATCAATAGGTCATCCAAGGAGGCACCACTATCCAGTTTTTCCTTGAACTGGCTGGTTTTTTGTTGGAGTTGAGAATCACTTAATTTCTGAATTCGGGGTTCAATTTCGTTTACAGCAGAAACGTAGGGTTGAAGCTTCTTGATATCTCTCTCTGTTTTTGTCCCAAAAATTTTATTTAATATATAGTTAAACATTTTTTAATCCACAATTAGCCTCGACTCGTTGATAATCCAGGTTTGATGTTTTTATAATTTTTAACAAAAAACCAGCTTATTTGTCAATGAGAGGAGTTGAAACCATTGAGTTGACCTCTTGAAATTTTTTTTTCCTTTCTTTATTATCACTAGTTAAGTTTTAGAGTCATGGATAAACAAAAATGATAAATTTGATTCGATCTCCTAAAAGAAAAAAGTTAAAAATAATCAATATATCTGGCGGTACAGAAGTCCGCCGGAGGCTTTTTGCCTTAGGCATTCATAAGGGTGATATCATTAAATTAGATTCCCGCGGTATGTTCAGAGGCCCGGTTCTTATAAAAAATTTATCCACAGATATTTCTGTAGCAATAGGAAGGGGGATCGCCAGTAAAATAATGGTTGATATAGTTGAATAAAAATAAGAGCATTCCGGATATTGTATTTATCGGTCAGCCTAATTCAGGGAAGAGTACGCTTTTTAATTCCATTGCAGGTCTTAAAGCAGTCACTTCAAATTTTCCCGGAACCACTGTCAAGCATACCCACAGTAAAGTCAAGGTCAAAGAAAGGCTTTTTAACATCATAGATCTGCCTGGAACTTATTCTCTAAATCCCGCTGATGAAGCAGAAAAAGTAGCTTTATCCCATCTTTTTATTGAGAAACCTGACCTGGTGATCAATGTAGTGGATGCCTCTATTCTGGGAAGAAGCCTTGAGATGACATTAGAGCTCATGGAGCTCAAATACCCTATGGTTGTGGCGTTGAATATGATGGACCTTGCTGAGAAAAAAGGGATTGATATCGATGTCAAAAAGCTGGAAAAAATATTAGGACTGCCGGTTGTTCCAACCATTGCTTCTCGGGGAAGAGGTATAAAAGAGCTTTTGGATAAAGCTGCCTCCTATCTTGATGAAGGCTTGAGGCCAAAAGAACTTAAATGGTCTAAGGATGTGGAGGATAAGATTAAATATGTGCAGGAAGTTATTCCGCATGAATTTAAAGCTGTGGCTAATGACAGATTTACGGCTATCAAATCTATAGAGCTAGATAGACTCTCATTCAACAGGATGATCGAAGAGATCAGCCTTCCCTTGAAGGAAAGGATATTTAAAGCCAGACAGGACCTTCAAGAAAGTCATGGGGCTCCGGCATTTGAAATCATTGCTGCAGAAAGACATCATCTTGCCCATAAATTATTTGAACAGTGCTGTAAGGTAACCCGGAGGAAAAAGGCCCATCTGCTGCAAAGAATTGATGATACAATCATGCATCCGTTATGGGGATACCTCATCCTTATGGCCGTATTCATAAGTTTTTTTATGATAATTTTTTTAGTGGCAAGTCCCATTGAAGAGCTGCTTTTGGGCCCTCTGGAGGGTTTAAGAGAATCACTCACTGGTATTTTAGGAAAAGGTGTCTTGTTTTATGTAACCGATGGACTGATTCAAGGAATAGGAGGAGGAATAGCCATCGTGCTTCCCTATTTCATCCCTTTACTGGTGATGATGTCATTACTAGAAGATATAGGATACTTATCCAGAGTTGGGTTTTTAATGGATGCCATTATGCATAAAATAGGACTTCATGGGAAATCAGTCTCTCCGTTTATTCTGGGATTCGGATGCAATGTTCCAGCTGTGGTTTCCACTCGTATTCTAGAGTCAAGAAGAGATAAGATTATAACCACTTTATTGATTCCTTTTATTCCTTGTTCTGCCCGGACTACTGTTATCCTGGCCCTGGTTGCTTTTTATTTAGGCCCCTTTTGGGCTGTGGGATTTTATTTTTTAAACATGGCTTTGGTAGCTGTTTTAGGAAGGATTCTTTCGTTTTTTTTCAAAGAGCCTTCCCCGGGACTCATTCTGGAAATTCCTTCTCTTAAAGTCCCCTCCTTTAAAAATATCATCCGGAAAGTTTATTTTCAATTGAAGTCATTTATTGAATTTGCCTGGCCTATATTGATTGCTGGCAGTGTGGTGCTGGGCTTTATGCAGTTTTTTCATATAGACAAAATTATCAATCTAATTCTATCTCCCCTCACCCAGCAAGCACTGGGGCTTCCCAAAGAATTAGGAGTGACCCTGATTTTTGGGTTTTTAAGAAAAGAATTATCGCTTATTATGATGCTTCAGGCTTTGGGGGTCAATTACGACCAGCTTTTATCTGTCATCTCTCAACAACAAATCATTGTTTTTACTGTTTTTCTCAGTTTTTTTATTCCCTGCCTATCCACAGTTGCCATTATATGGAAGGAAATAGGAAGGAAATGGGCTTTTGTCTCTATTCTGTTAAACTCTTTAGTGGCCATAATCATTAGCTTTATTGCCAGGATGGTATTCATCGGGATATAAACAATCTGTTTCTTTTAGGTGACATGCTCGATTTTATCCGGGAATTTTTTATATTCTCCTGATGAAGTGATCTCCTCTACTTGATTGAAAAAATATTCAACCTCTTTTTCTTCATTATAGAAATGAGGAGCTATCCTAATGACATCTTCCTTATCTGTTTTGCCTTTTCTGAAATCCACTAATATCTTTTTTCGCTCAAGAGCTTGTTTTATTGGGAAGGCATGGGGAATATGAACAGAAACCGCTCCTCCTCTGATTTCACTTGGGAGAGGCGAATAAATTGAAAATTGTCTTTCCCTTGATTTTTCAATTATTTTTTCAGTCATAGATACTGATTTTTTTCGGATATTTTTTATTCCAATTTTTCTGATGATTTTCAATCCTGCCGTGGCTGTGTAAAGAGCCGGAATTGGGGGTGTTCCTGACATAAATCGGTAGGGACCGGAAGTATATTTTAAATCCAAATCAAAGGCAAATGGATTCTCATGAGCAAACCACCCCGAAAGACTTGGTTGGATTTTATTAGATAGCTCAGGTCGTATATATAAGAAAGCATTGCCAGGTCCTCCGCAAAGCCATTTCAAACATCCTCCAATATAAAAGTCTATGCCAGATTCTTTAAGATTGACCGGGAGGATTCCCGGGGCATGGTATCCGTCTATTACAGTCTTAGTCCCTGTTTTTCTTGCTTTTTCAACAATAGAACTAAGGTCCTGGATAAAAGCGCTTTTAAAACAAACATGGGAAGTGGCTACAAATAAAGTTGAATCATCTATTTTTTGAGTAATTTTATCTGTTTCCAAGTAAACTGGATTTTCACTTTTTACAATTTCAAGTTTCCATCCCATAAATTCTGCTATCTTTGAAACTGCATAGATTGAGGAGGGGAAGTCAAGGCCTGTCATGATTATTTTATCTCTTTTGTTTTTTGGGTTTGGGAATGCTGTAGAGAGAGCAACCCAGTGGGAAATAGTTGCGTTCGGCATCATGGTAATGCTTTGCTTCTCTGCCTTCAGAAATTCTTCCAGCTCACTGCTGACTTTTTGTGACAGGTCCCACCATTCTTTTTTCCAAGCTTTGACCCCTTCGTTCTCCCATAGATGATAGTAGCGATTGAGTCCTATTTGGACCTTTTTGGGAACAGCTCCCAAAGAATTGCTTATAAGGTAAGTGTAGTTTTTCAAAATAGGGAACTCGGCTCGTATTGATGAAATATCCTTTTTTAGGTCATATTTCATTGGTCTCGGTTGGCTCACTAAGCTCTCCTCAATTTTCATCCATGAGTAATCTTTATTCACCTGAACCATTCATAAAAAAGGTCAGTTTTTTTATTATGATTTTCTTTTCGGCAATATGCAAGATTTATTCAAAAAGCAGTAAATGGTGAAGGGGAAATAGTGATCAGACTGGACAGACCCATATCCCCAGCTCTTGAAATATTCATTATTAAGTTTATAATCAAGATAGAAATGAAAACGCCTCAATTGTATGTCTATCCAAAAGGGGGAGATCCTTTTCGTTATGACTTTGAAAAAGACAAAGTTTCCATGGGGCGTTCAGGGGACAATGACATCTCTGTTCCAGACCCCTTTTGTTCAGGTTCTCATGCCCAAATAGAGCGAAGAGGTGAAGATTTTTTCTTAAAGGACAATAAAAGTAAAAACGGTTCTTTTTTGAATGGAGAGAAAATACAATCAGAAGTGAAATTAAAAGAAGGGGATGAGATACTTATTGGTTCAACCAGGGTTGTTTTTAATAGAAAATTATCAACAAATGTAGAATTTACAGATTCCCCTTCTTCTTCAGCAAATGTCAATACTATAATGCATTTGGAGGATGTTCTAAGAAGACCAGATGTGAGCACCACTATCAAAGCCACAGAGAAAGCATTCGATATTGAGAGGATCAAGAAGGAGCATAAATCTCTATCCATAATCAGTGAAGTCAGCAAAACTCTTGTGCTGCATAAACCTTTGAGTGAACTGTTGGAACATATCATGGACATTATCTGTGAAAATCTGTCTATGGACAGGGGAGTTCTGATGATAAAAGAGGGTAATCCCGAACAGTTTATCCCAAAAGTCATTCGGGTGAACAACACCAGCCTCGTGAACAAAAAGATAAATGTAAGTCAGAGTATTGTTGATATGGCTGTTAACAAACACTCTTCAATTTTAGTTTCTGATGTGCAGGCAGATCCCCGGTTCAAGGCCCAGGAAAGTATCATAAGGTTCAATATAAGTTCAGCAATGTGTGTTCCTCTGTGGAATAACAAGGAAATAATAGGGATCATTTATTCGGACCGCATTTATTTGAACAAACAATTTGATGAGGAAGATTTAAAGCTTCTCACTTTGTTGTCTAATTTAGCTGCTGTAAAGATTGAGAATGCAAGACTGATTGAGAAGTCAATAGAAAAGGAAAAGATGGAAAAAGAGCTGGACCTGGCGGCAAAGATACAAAGAGACTTTCTTCCCAAAACAGACCCAGAAATTAAAGATTACGAGATTTCGGGGATAAATATTCCTTGTTACCAAGTGGGGGGAGATTATTATGACTATCTCCCTATCCATGAACACAGGATAGGTATCGTGGTTGCTGATGTGTCTGGCAAGGGTGTCGGAGCTTCTTTATTAATGGCTTCTCTGAGAGCTTCTCTTTATTCTGAAGTGAGTAAAAATGCTCAATTAGAAGTCATGGCCGGTCAGTTGAACGATTTTGTAAATAAAAGCTCATCACTGAATTCATTCATTACCTTTTTCTTTTTAGAATTGAATAAGAATAACGGCGATTTTAAATACGTCAATGCAGGACATAACCCTCCTTTGGTCATAGATAAAAAAGGGAAGATTTCCTGTCTGGAAGGCTGCGGTCTTTGCTTAGGGATGTTTCCCTCTGTCTGTTATGAAAGAAAAAGCGGTCATTTAAATTCAGGAGATCTGGTAGTGCTTTATACAGATGGGATTACAGAATGTAGGAATAAAAAGAACGAAGAATTTGGAGAGGAGAGGCTGAAGGATTTTATAAAAAAGCAGAGAAAAGATAACGCATCAGAAATTATGGATAAGCTTTTTGATCAACTAAATGAATTTACTTCTGGAACAGAAAGGATGGATGATATGACTGCTGTTATAGTTAAGAGAAAAAACTGAGAATCTTAAAAGTTATTTTTTTTCAAGAGAAGATTTGAGGTTTTGGGCTGCTTTGCTCCCCACCAATTTGATAAGTTCACTCATAGGGGCATGAAGGATATCTCTGAGGCTCCCGTATCTTTTAAGAAGGGCTGCTTTGCGTTTGGGTCCTATTCCGGGAATTTTATCTAAATAAGATTCAAAGCTTTTATTTTGACGGAGCTTTCGATGGAAACTGATGGCAAACCGATGGGCTTCATCACGGATGTATTGAAGGAGTTTCAAAACCGATGAAGTTTTATCTAACTTGATTCCTTGTTTCTGCTGATCCGTGTATATTATTTCTTCTCTTTTGGCAATTGAAATAACTGGTATTTTATTCAGTTTAAGTTCATTGAGTATTTCTTTAGCAGCCTTGAGCTGTCCTTTTCCACCGTCTATAAGAATCAGGTCTGGTATTTTTTGTTTTGTTTCGATTTGTTTTCTATATCTTCTGAGGACAACTTCTTGAATGCTGTGCACATCATCGGGGCCTGTAACCGACATTATTTTATACTTTCTGTAGCTTCGTTTATAAGGTTTTGCTTCCTTAAATACGACCACAGAACCCACAGATTGTTTCCCTCCTGTGTTTGAAATATCGATTCCTTCTATCAAACGTGGCTGGGATTGCAAATTGAATATTCTCTGAAGTTCTTTTAAAGGATTTGGTTTTATGGTTTTTTTGAGAAGATTCATTTCAGCGTTTCTAATGGCTAGCTCTACAATTTTACGGTCGTTTCCTTTTTTGGGAACCTGAATTTGAATTTTTTTATTTGCTGTTGAGTGAATTTTTTTTAAAAGCTTATCTTTTTTTGCTGGTTCGAAAGGGAGTAAGATTTTATCAGGAACGTCTGTTCTGTTTGTATAGAATTTACTCAGCTGGTTGAATAAAATTCTCTTGTCCACCATTTTTTTTACTGGAGTGGTCCAGTTTGTAGATTCTCCTACTTTTCCATCTCTCATAAAAAAGATGTAAATGCCAGCTGTTTTTTGTTTTCTGAAATATCCGCAGATATCTTTATTTTCCTTCTTAACAGAGATAATCTTAGGCTTCAAAGAGATTTGCTCAATGGATAGGATCAAATCTCTTGAATGTTTGGCTTGCTCAAAATCATGCACTTTTGAAGCCTGAGACATTCTTTTTTTTAATTTGTTTTTTAGTTTTTTAGTTTTTCCTTCTAAAAAAAGGAGTGCGTTGTTTACATTTTCTTTATATTCAGATTCATCTATGCAGCCAACACAGGGAGCAGAGCATTGGTTTATGTCATAATTCAAACAAGGCCTTTTTCTCCTTCCGGGGATATCTTCTCTACAGCTTCTTATGCCAAATTGTTTGTTTATAAGCATTATTGCTTTTCTGGCTGATGAAGCAGGAGTGAAAGGACCGAAGTATCTTGCTTTATCTGGCTCTGTTCTCCTGCAAAGAAAAACTGCGGGGAATCTGTCCTGAACAGTCAGTTTTATATAAGGATAACTTTTATCATCTTTCAATCTTAAATTGAATTTGGGTTGATACTGTCGAATGAAGTTATTTTCAAGGAAATAAGCTTCTCTTTCAGAATCGGTGATGATGTAGTCAATTTTTTCTGTTTCGTTTAAAATGATGTTTATTCTTGAGTCAGAAGAAGAAGAAGAAAAAGAAAAATAAGACTTAACCCGCTCTCTAATTGAGAGGGCTTTCCCTATGTAGATGGCTTGGTTGTTTTTATTTTTAAATAGATAAATCCCTGGTTTTGAAGGAAGAATATTTATTGACTTAATCAATTTGTCTATTTTCTTTTTCTGCATTTTACATATTTTTCACTTCAAATTTTTGAAGTTCGTACAGTCGGTCTCTGTATTCAGCTGCTTTTTCAAACTCAAGCTTTTGAGCCGCCTGGTTCATCATTTTTTCTAGTTTTTTTATTTTTCTTTTTATGATTTCTGGAGACATGTATTGCAATTTTTTCTCAGATATTTCTGGATATTGGAAGTAATCTTTTTCGTAAACACTCTCAAGTATATCACCTATATTCTTTTTTATTGACGTGGGCGTAATGCGATTTTTTTTATTGTATTGTTTTTGGATCTGCCGTCTTCGATTTGTTTCCCTTGTGGCATATTGGATCGCTTCGGTCCGAGAGTCTGCATAAAGGATAGCTTTTCCGGATGCATTTCTGGCTGCTCTTCCAAAGGTCTGGATGAGTGCTGTTGAAGAGCGCAAAAATCCTTGCTTGTCAGCGTCAAGGATGGCGACTAGAGATACTTCAGGAAGATCTAATCCCTCTCTTAAAAGGTTTATTCCCACTAATACATCAAACTTTCCTTTTCTTAAATCACTTAAGATTTTAACCCTGTCTAAAGTATCAATGTCTGAATGCAGGAAACGAACTTTAATTCCTAATTCATGGTAGTATCTGGATAAGTCTTCTGCCATTTTTTTTGTCAGAGTGGTTATGAGTACCCGCTCGCTCCTTTCCTCTCTATCCTTTATTTCACTCAAAAGGTCCTCAACTTGACCTTTTACGGGCCGGACTTCTATTTCAGGATCAATGAGGCCTGTAGGCCTTATGATCTGTTCTATGGATTTATTATTGGTTTTCTGGGATTCATAGGGACCTGGTGTTGCAGATACATAGATACACTGGGAGACTTTTGATTCAAATTCTTCAAAGTTTAGAGGCCGATTGTCCTTTGCAGAAGGAAGCCGGAATCCATGGTCAATGAGGGTTTGTTTTCGTGATTGGTCTCCCTGATACATGCCTCTCAACTGAGGAATGGTTACATGGGATTCATCAATGATGGTGATAAAGTCAGAGGGGAAGTAATCAAGAAGAGTATAAGGGGGCTCTCCTGGTTTTCTCTGGCTGAGGTATAAGGAGTAATTTTCAATCCCCGGACACCAACCCAGTTCAGACAGCATTTCCAGGTCAAACAATGTGCGTTCTTCGAGACGGTTGGCTTCTATCATTTTATTTTGTTTTTTAAAGAAGTTTATCCGTTCTCTTAACTCTATTTTGATTTTTTCTATAGCATAGTCAATGATTTGGTCAGGAGTTGAAAAAAATGATTTCGGATGAATTAAAATACTCTCGAAAGTATCAAACATGGTTCCGCGGAGTGGATCGACTAACATTATTTTTTCAATCAAATGCTGCTTTATTTGAATTCTATACGCATGGTCTTCATAGGAAGGAAAAAGATCGATTGTGTCGCCTCTAACCCTGAACGTTCCCCGCTTAAACTCGTTTTCGTTTCTTTCGTATTGAATATCCACTAGTTTCTTTAAAAGCTTTCTTCGAGTCATCTTCTGTCCTTTATGAAGAGGAAGACTCATGGAATGGTATATTTCAGGAGACCCGATTCCGTAAATACAGGAAACAGAGGCTACCACAATAACGTCTCTTCTCTGAAAAAGAGAATTTGTGGTATGCATGCGAAGCCTATCAATTTCTTGATTGATGGTGGCTTCTTTGGCAATATAAACATTAGAGCTGGGGATGTAAGCTTCAGGCTGGTAATAATCGTAATAACTGACGAAAAACTCGACGGCATTTTCAGGAAAAAAATTCTTAAATTCTTGGTATAACTGGGCAGCTAAGGTTTTGTTGTGAGAGATAACAAGTATAGGCCTGTTAGCTTTTTCTATGACATTTGCGATGGTGAATGTCTTCCCTGACCCTGTTACACCCATTAGGACTTGATGGGGCGATTTGTTTTCTAATCCTGCAAAGAGATTTTTTATTGCGTTAGGCTGGTCACCTTTGGGAGGATATTCTGGTCTCAGCTTAAATTCTTTCATATCAATCATTATACCAAATGGCAAAGGAGTTGCGAGAATCGATCGTTCTCAAAAAATAATTTTTAATTAAGCAAAATTTTATTGACAATCTCTTGACATCACCTCTATAATCTTAAAGGAAAGGAGGAAAAATGAAAAGATTCATCGGAATAGTGGGAGTATTTATGATTTTACTCTGGGTTTGTTCTTGTGAACCGACCACTTCAACAAGAGTGACCACTTCGGGAGGTCCTTCTATAGCAGAAGCCCAGGCTGAAGACTACAATGGTCCAAAAGCGAGGCTTGCCGTGGGAGAATTTCAAGATAAGACCGCTAAAGGAGGATGGAGTGGCGGCTGGTACGGAATGTGGGGCACTCATTGGGCTCAAATAGGAGAAGGGATGAGAGATATGCTGACCACAGCACTTTTCAACACCAATCGTTTCATAGTCCTAGAGAGAGAGCAGTTAGATACAGTTCTTGCTGAACAGGATTTAGGAGCCTCTGGAAGGGTGAAAAAAGAGACTGCTGCAAAAATAGGCGAAATATATGGAGCTGATTTGATCATTACTGCGGCTGTTACTGAATTTGAAGGAACAAAGCAGGGAGTAGGAGGAGCAACAAGATTACTGGGGGTTAGTGTAGGTGGAGGCATGAAGAAAGGCCATGTAGCCATAGATATTCGTATCATTGATGCCAATACCTCTCAGATAGTAGCAGCAACAAGTGTGGAAGGGGATGCCAAAAGCTTTGGATTGGGAGGAGCGGCACGAATCGGCCCACTTCCTGTGGCACTGGGAGGATTCAGTAAAACTCCGGTTGAGAAAGCTCTAAGAGCGTGTATTCAGTCAGCGGTGGATTATATTATCACAAAAACGCCCCAGACTTATTACAGACATTAAAGGGAGTTCCTGTTTTGTTGAGATTCAGAGTGGCTTGAAAGGAATAATAATCAGTCCTTAAGAAGTGATAAGGAGTAATCAGGAAATTTGTTGAATAGCTGACAGCATTTTGATGCTGCCTTTGAATTTAGCTCCGTTCATGATAGAAATTCGGTAGGCGGATATATTTCCTGTCATTTTTCCTTCCTTTGTGATGAAGACTTTTCCCGTTGCATGGATACTGCCTTCTACATTCCCTTTTATAGTGATGTTTTTTACTCTGATATCAGCCTGAACACTGCTTTCTGAGGCAATGAAAAGAGAGTTATTTTCGAGATTGATATTTCCCTTGAACCGGCCGTTAATGACCAAGTCTTCCCTTCCGTTGACCTCTCCATCAAAAGAAAGTGAGGGCCCTATCCTTGAATTTTTTGAATCAGCTGGGTTTGCGAATTCGAAAAGTGGTTGGCTCTCTTTTTTTTGCATGCTTTAACTCCTGGGCATAGGATGTCAGAGAGAGATTATAAATTGACCAAGGATGGATGTCAATTGGTCCTTTACTGCGAATGGCCTGCAACCAAGCAGATGCCGTGAGATCGGCTCGCCTCAATGGTAAAAAAATGCCGATCAAAATAAAAAATACAAACAAGAAAAATGTTCAAGATATTGTTCTTGAAAAAATCTTGCACATAGCTGAAAATAAGTTAAGAATGAGAACATCGCCATTTTTTTATGAATAGGTCAGGTTAATTTTTATTTATAAAAAAGTATAATTTAAAGTTGAGCGGACATAGCTCAGTAGGTAGAGCACGAGCTTCCCAAGCTCGGGGTCGCGGGTTCAAATCCCGTTGTCCGCTCTTTTTTTTAGAGAAGGATTCAATTTTATGAAGTTTTAGGGATCAAGATATGAAAAAGTGGTTTCTCATCCTAGAGAACGAGCCAGGAATAGGATCTTATAATATGGCCGTGGATGATTATTTATTTGAAAATCTGGGAAACGAGCCCAAAACATTTATCAGGTTTTATTCGTGGAAGAGACCCACCTTATCAATTGGATATTCTCAGAAAATAAGGGAAGCATTGGATTTAGAATTCTGTCAGAAAAATGAGATAGATATAGTGAGGAGAATAACCGGAGGTAAATTAGTCCTGCACTACCGAGAAGTCACCTACAGCATTTGTTCATCAGATACCGAGACCTTTACTTCTTCTTTGAGTAAGTCATTTAAAATGATTTCAAACGCGTTGATTAAAGGATTGAAAGAACTAGACATACCTGCTTATCTGGCTGAAGACGACCAGGCTTCTTATTCCAGAAGCAGTTTGCCATGTTTTTCTTATCCAGCTAAAAATGAGATAAAAGTAAAAGGAAAAAAAATTGTGGGAAGCGCTCAAAAAAGAATCTCATATAAGTTCATACAGCATGGATCTATCCCTTTGGAATGTGATCATCAGCTTCTGGGAGCCGTATCTTCAATAAAGAAAAGAAATGAAGAACTCCGAATGATATCCGTGTCTCAGGCTGCAAACAAAAAAATTGATTTTCATTTGCTGGTTAAGCACCTTATTTCTGGGATTCAGAACTTTTTCAGTGTTGAATTAAAAAATTTTGAGTTTACCAAGAAGCAAAAAGAAAATATAAGAAGTATCCAAAAGAACCGTCATGAGAATATAGATTGGGTCTATTATGCTAGAAAATGTGGCTAATGGATATTGATTTTTAGAGAGGTTAATGATAGTATTCAAGCAAGAAATCATTAATTAAAAAGATGAACGAAATCGAAGAGCTCACCAAAATAGAAGTTGATAAACTTCTCCCTTTGGAGGATATGCTTCTTGATGACCTGCATAATAAAGCACTGCATAATTTATACTTAGAACTTGGATCTGGTCCTGTTCTCTATCTTATATCTCCTTCCTTTACGGTATTGAATCCAACTCCGAATGAAGTGGTAGATGATTTTTTAACAAAAAAAGAGGAATTGTTGGAATACGTTAAGGAGCTAATTATCCATAATTTGGCTGTCTATTCAGTGCTGCTGGATGTGAACAGCTATTTTATAGAACAGAATCGATTTTTAGTTTTAGCGCGATTGAGAGAAAAAGACTCAGAAGGCCGGCGCTATGAGATTAAATTTTACACCCATTCACCAAGAGAAATGACAACCAACTATAAAGATAAGATCTATATAGGACGGGATTTTATTGATCTTTTTAGTTTTAAGAGAAAGTATTTTGGAGTGAAAGAATTACTCAATTCCCTAAAGGAACAGAATGAAACATTACTGGACAAAGCAGAAGAAAAATTAGTTAATCCGGGAAAATACAAATCATTTTTTCAGGAGATAAATGAATATTTAAATGAAATGGAGAGTGAAAGTGCTTTAATACTGCAGTCACTCCCTCCTTATCTTGACTTTAACAAGCTTAAAGGCGAGGACTTAATCGATATCAACTCACAGTACCGGACTATAAATCATTATCTCATTGAGTTAAGAGATGAGGTCGCTGAATTTGAAAATATTTTATTTGTGAAAGAAGCTGAATTTGTTCGCTATGTGACTAAATATAAAAAAGACCTAGCTAATTTAATCTCTTATTTCAATATAAAAATCAATGGGATTTTATCTGAAAAAATACACAGCATGAAAAGAAAAAAGGGATAGATTGTTAAGTTTTCTCATGGATTTGAATGTTTCCATAAGTCGTGATTAACGAGATAGTAGGTTGTTGGTCTTTTTCCATAAATGCTTTTACAATAGAATAACCATTGCTTACTTGTTCGATCCCTTTTCGGCTGAGTCCCCATTTTATTTGACCAGATTTAGTTTGTGCCTGGATCGGCAGTTTTATTCCTGAAGGAATGATCAATTCTATTTCTGTGTATGATCCTTTTACCGTCAAGGGTTTGATGTGTTCTGTGGAAGGGGAAAGGGTGACTTTCCCATGGGCTTGAGAGATGAACAATTCAGATGAGAAATGATCTAACTCTATTTTTCTGTAAGAACTTGATAGGGATATCAAATCACCTTGAAGGTTACTTCCTTTTATTTCAAGGCTTTGGCCTTCAATATTTATGTTTCCGTTTATTTCATTAAGCTGGACACGACTGTACTTGTCTTTAATATCCAGGCTTTTTCGAGCCTTGTTAACGGTAATGGGCGAATTGTCAGCTGTGATCTTTACAGATTCTATATCTGAGAGTTCGATGGGTTGATAAGAGTTTTCAACCTCCATAGGTCCTCCTATAGTTTTGCCTTTTATTTGGCAGTGAGGTCCATTTACAGTGACATTCTGATTAAGGTTTTCTAGGTATATGCTTCCGTACTTATTCTTTATGATCGTCTTTCCTTTAATGTTAGTAACCTTGATATGAGACCGAAGGCCTTCTATTTGGCAGTCGCCTTCAATGTTATCGGCAGAGATGGTTTTATAGGAGGTCTTTATATTAAGATTTTCTTCTATATTTGAAGCAGAAACTTTTCCATTTCTGTTGTTGATTTCTGCATTTTTTGCCCCTTTAATGACAACGTTTCCATAGGAGTTGCTCACAATAAAGTCAAATCCTTTGGGTACAGTGAACTCTAATTCAGTTCTTAACCCACTGCGGATGTATTTGTCTCTGATGGTAGAAACGATAATTTTCTCACTGTTTCTAGTTACTTGAATATTGATTTTTTTTGCTGCTTGCTCTGCTTCCTTCTCAGTTTTATGAGGAACTTTCTTTTCTGTGTAGAGGGATATTTCGTTTTCCTCTGAAGCATAGATTTTAATATCTCCGTATTGGTTGATGACCTCTATTCTGTTCGGAAAAGGGGGGCCTATTTTTTGAACTTTTTTAAAAGTGTATACTTCCTTAGGGTAAAGGAAAGCATTGTCCCAATCCATATAAAGGTCTAAATTTCCTGTTTGAGCGTGATAAAAAATAATTCCTGCAGTGATAATAAGGAGTAAAATAAGAAATTCTTTGAGTTTCATTTCAAGTCTCGGATTTGTTTTTTTCTTTATATTCTTTTAGCCCAAAGTACAGCTTCCACACACCCCATCCAATGATCACAACAGGCCAAAGCCTTGCGAAGGCATTCCAAATATTTATGTTGATATTATCCAAGAGGAATACAATCCCGATGAGGATAAGTATGATACCCCATGCTAAATTTTCTTTTTTATATCTTTTTGGCATTTTAATCCCCCAATTTAGTCTTTTTTTTCGGCCGATACATAGTCGACGACAAATTTAAGTCCGATAACGATTATGATTAACGGCCAGAAATCAAAAAGAAGGTTGTAATCAATAATTTGATAATTCGCCATTAAAAGGAGACCACCCAATACTATTAATACAATTCCCCAGAAAATGGATCCAGATCGGACCGGTTCCGGAAGTTCATCAACCGCATTTTCCTGCTTTTTTATGTCTTTCCCAAAGTATCCAAGATTAATAAGTTTTGCTGTGTGTGCAGCATCGTAAATCTGATAGACGTAAAAACCAGCAAGCAAAAGACCGAGGAACGGCTGTCCTTTTCCAGAAGTTTGCAAAGTCACCAGCCCAGAAAAGGCCAGAAAAAAGAATATCGCTTTCTTTATCTGTCCATTGTAAAGAGCTCCAGTTCCTATTGGAAAAAAGAAAGCTAAAATACCTGCTAGGGCCGGTGATTTTGATGGATTTTTTACTATGTATTTTTCTTCTTGTTGATTTTCCATTTAAATCCTCCCTTTATGGTTGATTGTTTTTTTCCAGAAAAAATCAGTGTTTTTAATAGAAAAAAGGATATTTTCTTTATATCCAGCGAGAGTGTTAGTTAAAGATCCTGCTTTCGCATATAACCTTTCTATTTTGCTGTAGCTCATGTGTATGTGCTGATTAATATATTTATTAATTTGATCCTTTTCCGGATTTAAAGAATAGAGTGTTATTAAGGTCATAAAAATCATTGCTGCAGCCAGGATTGGTTGAAGGGCAGGTTTTAAAAGAAAATCAAGGCTCAGTTTAAATTTCTTTTTTGGTATTTTATACAATCTTTTTAAAAGAGCTGAGCTTACATCAACTTCTGGTATTTCAGCCAATGAATTTTTTGCTTCTTTTATATAGGAAAGAAAGTCCGCGCATTCAGGACATTTTTCTAGGTGATTTTCTACTAAAGCTTTTTTCTCCTGGCTTAATTCGTTTTCTATAAAAGGAGAAAGATATTTTCTAATTTTTTGACAGTTCATCATTTTTCTCCTTTTTTTCTTTGATTATTTTTGCCAGCTGCAGTCGTCCTCGGTTTACTCTGGATTTTACGGTTCCTACAGGTGACGACATGATTTCAGCAATTTCCTCATATTTATTTTCCTGAATATCTCTGAGAATGACAGCCATGCGTACATCAGGATTCAATGCTTTTAATCCATCCCAAACTGATTTTTGGCTCTGCTCTTTTTGAATGTTTTTTTCAGGATTGTACTCTCCTTCTGATTCAAGAGAATGCTCATTAAAGTCGTTGCGCTTTTTTTTCTCAAACTTTGTTTTTCTATAATGGTCGATAAGATAATTTCGGGATAAAGTAAGAATCCAGGAATTGAAATTTTTCCCAAAATCATATTTATGAAGAGAATTGTGGACTTTGATAAATATTTCTTGCGTCAGGTCTTCAGAAGTTTCATAAGACCTTGTGAATTGATAGGCAAGATTAAATATTTTTTTTGAATATAGGTCTATGAACATTTTCCAGGACCTTTGGTTTCCTTTTTTGCATCCTTTTATAATTTGTTTGATTTCCACTAATCACACCTAAATAGACGAATTTCGGTCTTGAAAAGTTCCGTAACCTTTTTTATTGAGATTTTTATTTTATTCTATATAAAGGCTGTGTCAATTCACTTGAACGAATCATTCCTTTCTTTCTCGCACTAAACAGAATCATCTAATCAAATAAACTAGATGGACAAAAAAATAGGTGAACAGGTATCACGGTACTGTTTTTTAGGCTGTTTTTTAGGTTCGTGATGAAATGATTATCAACTTGAAAATGAAAAATTCTTGACTTGTAATAGGCAAGTATGACAGGATAATTTCTTGAGAATTGCCAAAAAATTCAGATATGTAGGCTTATATGGCAAAAGCATTTTTTCATAAGGGAGGCTTAAATGGAAGGAATTGTAGGCTATGGTGCCTATATACCAAGAAACAGAATTAAGGTAGAAGAAATAGCAAAAGTATGGGGAGCTGATGCTCCCAGTTACAAAAAGGGCTTGATGTTGGAGGAAAAATCTGTTCCTTCTCCTGATCAGGATACCATTACCATGTCTGTTGAAGCGTCAAAAAGTGCTTTGAAAAGAGCCGGGATCGATCCTGTTGATATTGGTGCGGTCTATATTGGATCTGAATCCCATCCTTATGCCGTAAAACCCAGCGGCACAGTAGTCGCAGAAGCGCTGGGAGCCACTCCAGAGGTTCATACAGCAGACTTTGAATTCGCTTGCAAAGCCGGCACGGAGGGAATGTTTGTTGCATTGAATCTGGTTAAAACAGGGATAGTAAAATACGGATTGGGAATCGGAGCGGATACTTCTCAAGGAGCACCAGGAGATGCCCTGGAATATTCAACAGCAGCAGGGGCGGCTGCTTTTATTTTTGGAAAAGAAAAGGTAGTTGCAGAAATACTTGATACTTATTCTTACATGACAGACACTCCAGATTTTTGGAGGAGAGAGTATGAATACTATCCTCAACACGGAGGCCGATTTACAGGAGAGCCTGCCTACTTCAAGCATATAATAGGAGCTGCTGAAGGCATTATGAAAAAGGCAGATCTGAAAGCGGATGATTTTAATTATGTGGTATTTCATCAGCCGAATGGAAAATTTCCTTTTAAGGTCGGAAAGAAATTAGGATTTTCAAAAGAACAGATTGAACCTGGGTGGTTGGTGAATAGACTTGGGAATACCTACTCAGGATCATCACCTCTTGGACTAACAGCTACTCTGGATATAGCAAAACCTGGGGATACCATTCTGCTGGTTTCTTACGGTTCTGGCGCAGGCAGTGATGCTTTCATTATGAAGGTGACTTCAAGAATCGAGGAGGTAAGGAATTCAGCTCCTCTAACCAGAGATATTCTTAACAACAATAAAAACTATCTTGAGTATGGTGAATATGCCAAATTCAGAGAAAAAATAAGGAAAGCCGATTAGGAGGGAAAAAATGAGAGATGTAGCTGTAATAGGAATTGGAATGACAAAATGGGGTGAACTTTGGGAGAAATCCCTGAGAGATATTTATGTAGAGACTGCCCTTATGGCCATAGAAGATTCCGGGGTAGATCATATAGATTCGATGTATATAGGGTCTATGTCATCTGGCATTTTTGTGGGTCAAGAGCATATTGCGGCTCTTCTGGCTGATTATTTGGGCTGCAGCCCTGTTCCTTCAACCAGGGTTGAATCAGCCTGTGCATCAGGGGGGCTTGCCATGAGATTAGGATTTATTGAGGTCGCAAGTGGAATGAACGATATTGTACTGGTGAGCGGGATCGAGAAGATGACCGATGTAGGGGGAGATGAAGCGACCTATGCCTTAGGAACGGCTGCTGACCAGGAATATGAATGCTACCATGGTGTTACATTCCCGGGCTTATACGCTTTGATTGCCGTGGATCATATGAATAAATATGGAACCACCAGAAAGCAGATGGCCCAGGTTGCTGTGAAGAATCATCTAAACGGTTCAAAGAATCCTCTTGCTCAGTTCCCGTTCAAAATTACTGTGGATGATGTCTTGAATTCAGTAAAGGTCGCTGATCCCTTAAGGATATTGGATTGTTCTCCCATAACAGATGGAGCTGCTGCTGCGATCATATGCCCCGTGGAACTGGCAAAAAAGTTAAAAAAAGATCCTATCATTAAAGTCATAGGCACGGGTAACGCTACAGATTCCATTGCCCTCAGTCAACGAGAAGAAATCAGTTGGTTAGAGTCCACTTACAGGGCAGGAAAAAGGGCTTATGATATGGCTGGGATAAAGCCTAGTGATATTGACCTGTTTGAGGTCCATGACTGCTTCACTATTGCTGAACTTTGTGTTATGGAGGCATTAGGGATAGTTGAAAAGGGAAAATCCGGGGAAGCCGTGGAAAAAGGAAGGACATCTATAGAGGGAGATATCCCCATAAATCCCAGCGGAGGATTAAAATCCAAAGGACATCCTGTGGGAGCCACAGGAATCGCTCAAGTTGTAGAAGTCATAAAGCAGCTGAGAGGAAAAGCCAAAGAAAGGCAGGTCAAGGATGCACGCATTGGACTCACTCAAAATATGGGAGGCAGTGGTGCCAGCACTGTTGTACACATATTTGAGAGAGAGTGAGAAAGGAGAAATAAAATGACCACACCATCAAGATATTGGAGAGAGATACCTCAAAGGTACAGACTGGAAGCAAACAGTTGTGATAAGTGTGAAAAGAAATTTTTTCCGCCGCGGCTGGTATGCCCAGAATGTAAAAATCAAGATTTAGTAAAAACAAAGATTGCAGAAAAAGGAAAGTTATTGAGTTACACAATCATAAGGGTTCCGCCCAGTTCCTTTAAAGATCAATCACCTTATGCTATCGGTATAGTTAAATTGGATGATGGAGTGAAATTAATGGGTCAGGTAGTGGAATGTGATTTTGATGACCTGAAAGTAGGAATTCCTCTTAAGATTGAGTTCAGAAAGCTTTTCCATGAAGGACATTCAGGGATACTGTGTTATGGATATAAGTTTGTTCCTGATTCATAAAAAGTGTTTTCAAAAAGAGTGTTCTGTTCGTTACCATTTATAATTTACAAAATTGAGGAATGAAACATGTTTAGAATCAAAAGCAATATAAATACAGAAAGCCCTGAATTTAAAAAAAATGCCGAATATATGGAGAAAGTGGTTCAGGAATACAGGAAAAATCTCAGCCGGATTAAAAAAGGAGGTCCTGAAAAATACAGAAAACTTCATAAGTCTAGAAACAAGCTGCTTGCAAGAGAGCGCTTGGAAAGACTTTTTGACCGGAACACTCCTTTTTTAGAATTAAGTCCTCTGGCTGCATATGGGATGTATGAGGATCAGGCTCCTTCAGCCAGTATGATTACCGGAATAGGGGTTGTTCATGGACGTGAAGTCCTGGTGATTGCCAATGATGCGACGGTTAAAGGAGGAACTTATTTCCCCATGACCATTAAAAAACATATCAGGGCTCAGGAAGTTGCCATGGAGAATTGCCTCCCCTGTATTTACTTAGTTGATTCAGGAGGAATATTTCTTCCTCATCAGGCAGGGACGTTTCCGGATAAGGAGCACTTCGGACGCATTTTTTACAACCAAGCCCGGCTCTCTGCTATGGGAATTCCACAGATTTCAATTGTGATGGGGTCCTGTACTGCCGGAGGCGCTTATGTTCCTGCTATGAGTGATGAAACAGTGATTGTGAAAGAGCAGGGAACTATTTTTATAGGGGGACCCCCTTTAGTCAAAGCTGCAACAGGGGAGGAAGTGAGTGATGAGGATTTGGGAGGAGCAGATGTGCACTGCAGGATATCGGGTGTTTCTGACTATTTTGCACAGGATGATGAACATGCTTTAAAAATAGCCAGAAACATAATTGAAACCCTGGACCCCCCGAATAAATTTCAGCTGGACTGTAAAGAACCTGAAGAGCCCTATTATGACCCTGAAGAACTCATGGGCATTGTCCCTAGAGACTTAAGAAAGCCTTTTGACAGCAGAGAAGTCATTGCAAGGATTGTGGACGGAAGCCGGTTCCAGGAATTTAAGGAGAAGTACGGATTAACGCTAATTTGTGGATTTGCAAGGATAATGGGGTATCCAGTTGGAATCGTGGCAAACAATGGAGTTTTGTTTTCTGAAAGCTCTCTAAAAGGAGCTCATTTTATAACTTTGTGCGCCATGAGAAAAATTCCTTTGGTTTTTCTCCAAAACATCACTGGCTTTATTGTCGGAAAGCAGTATGAGCATGGTGGAATTGCCAAAGACGGCGCTAAAATGGTTCATGCGGTTGCCAATGCAGATGTGCCGAAATTCACAGTTATTATAGGCGGTTCATATGGTGCGGGGAATTACGCTATGTGTGGAAGAGCCTACGGTCCGCGGCTTTTATGGATGTGGCCCAACGCTCGGATAAGTGTTATGGGTGGAGAACAAGCAGCCAATGTGCTTTTAACAGTAAAAGAGAAGCAGCATGAGAAAAAAGGAAAAAAGATAACTGAAGAGGATAAAATCAAGATTAAAAAGCCCATTTTAGAAAAATATGATTTTGAAGGAAGCCCTTATTACAGCTCAGCCCGTTTATGGGATGATGGCATTATTGAACCTTTAGAAACAAGAGAAGCCTTGGCTCTTGGCATTTCCATGAGCCTTAGTCAAACCATTCCTGACTATAAGGTTGGGATTTTTAGAATGTAAAATGGAAAAAAAAGAATATAAAACTATCCTGTTTGAAAAAGGAGAAAGAAAAGCCAGACTGATTTTAAACAAGCCCCAGGTGCACAATGCATTCAATTCGACCATGATTTCTGAAATGCTTGATGTTTTTAAAAGGATCAAAAAAGATTCTTCTGTCCGGGTCATAGTATTGACTGGGGAAGGCAAATCCTTCTGTGCTGGTGCTGACTTGAACTGGATGAAGGAAATTATAAACTATTCCTATGACCAGAATCTCAAGGAATCACTGGAAATCGCTGAGCTTCTTTACACTATATATTCTCTTCCAAAACCCACCATTGCCCGGGTAAATGGAGCTGCCATTGGAGGCGGTGTGGGCTTTCTTTCTGCTTGTGATATTGTGGTGGCTTCAGATAAGGCCCAATTCGGTCTCAGTGAAGTTAAGATTGGTCTTATCCCAGCAGCCATTTCACCCTATGTGGTGCGAAGAATAGGGGAGAGCAAAGCCAGAGAATATTTTCTAACAGGGGAAAGAATATCAGCTGAAAGGGCAGAAAAAATCGGTCTTGTAAATCATGCGGTCCCTTCTGAGAAACTCGATCATGAAATAGATAAAACAGTAAACAGACTTTTGTCTTCAGGTCCCCATGCTATTGCAAAGTGCAAGCAGCTTCTTTTTAAAGTCCCTCAGATTTCATTAAAGGAAGCCCAGGAATTTACGGCCAGAATGATAGCTGACTTAAGGATAAGCGATGAAGGTCAGGAAGGCATGACTGCTTTTCTGGAAAAACGGAAACCAGACTGGGTATTAAACCGCAAGGAATAACCAAATGTTTGAAAAATTATTGATTGCCAATAGAGGAGAAATAGCAGTAAGAATCATTAGGGCCTGCAAGGAAATGGGCATCTCAACAGTAGCTGTATACTCAGAGCAAGACCGGAAAAGTATTCATGTTCAGCTGGCAGATGAGGCAGTGTGCATAGGACCTGCCCCAGCCATAGAAAGCTATCTCAATATAGATAACATTATAAAGGCAGCTAAAGAAAAAAAGGCTCAAGCTATTCATCCTGGTTACGGCTTTTTGGCTGAAAATCCTTCTTTTTCATTAAGATGTGAAAAAGAAGGCATTGTTTTTGTGGGTCCAAACTCAAAAGCCATGGATTTAGTCGGAGATAAAGTAAGGGCCAGAAAAACTGTTGAAAAGGCAGGCGTCCCCATTATTCCAGGAATGAAATGTGTTTTTAAAAAGATTTCTGAATATGAGAAAGAAGCAAATGTTATTGGCTATCCTATAATGATAAAAGCATCCGCAGGAGGTGGAGGCAAAGGGATGCGTATTGTGGCATCCCAGGAAAAGCTGAAGTCTTCTCTTGAAGCCGGAATGAGAGAAGCTAAATCTGCCTTTGGTGATGAGTCGGTTTATCTTGAAAAATGCATCCAGGAGCCCCGTCACGTGGAGTTTCAGATGTTGGCTGATAATTACGGAAATGTTATCCATCTTTTTGAAAGAGAATGTTCTATTCAGAGAAGGCACCAGAAAATAATCGAAGAATCTCCATCTCAGGCCCTGGATAGCAGCCTTAGAAATCAAATGGGAGAAGTTGCCAAAAAAGTCATTAAGGCCACTGGATACAATAATGCGGGAACAGTAGAATTTCTTCTGGATAAAGATAAAGACTTTTATTTTCTTGAGGTCAATGCCAGGCTTCAAGTGGAGCACCCCGTTACTGAGCTTATAACAGGAATAGACATTGTTCAGCATCAAATTGCCCTTGCGGCAGGAAAAAAACTCAGTATAAAGCAGGATTCTTTAAAACAGAAAGGTCATGCAATTGAGTGTCGGATTTATGCTGAGGACCCTGAGAACAATTTCCTTCCGTCATCTGGAAAAATATTGTTTTTAAGCGAACCAGCAGGACCGGGCATCCGGCTGGACAGCGGCATATACAGCCATTGCGAAGTGCCTATTTACTATGACCCCATTCTGGCTAAACTGATTGTTTGGGCTGAAGACAGGGAAATGGCCTGCAAAAGAATGGCCCAGGCATTAGAAAATTATGTCATCTTAGGCGTTAAGACATGTATACCCTTTTTAAAGGAGATTATTTCCAGTGATGGTTTTAGGGAAGGGGAAACAACCACTGATTTTATTGAAAAGCACTTCAGGGATTGGAAAGGCTCTAAAAAAAGCAGAAAAAGCAGAGACTTAGCGGTTTTTGCAGCAGCTTTTTTAATTCAACATAAGAAATATGATTTAAAAATAGAGGACAAAGAAAAAGTTGAAAGGTCCTTTTCTCCATGGAAAACATTAGGAAGATGGAAACTTGGGAGGAGTGTGTAAAGTGGAACATGAATTCATTATTGACGATGAGAGATTGAAAATACTTTTGAAGGAAGTTGGGGAACAGTTTGTGGTTGGTGTTGACAGCAAAGAGTATAAAGCTGATATAAAATCATTGACTCCAAATATAGTCTCTATAGACATAGATGAACACATATACCGAGTTTATATTGCCCAAAGCAAAGACGGGTTTTATGCACAATGTGGAGGAGAGTTGTTTTTTATAAAAGATTCAGACCAGGATGAAGATGATATTCAGAGCAGCGAAGAAAAATCAAGAGAGGACATGCTGAGAGTTAAAGCTACCATGCCAGGCAAAATTATAAAAATTGAAGTCTCTGAGAAAGAAGAGGTTAAGGCAGGTCAGACTTTGGTGATCGTTGAAGCAATGAAAATGGAGAATGAGATAAGGTCTTCTATCAATGGAATTGTTAAGAAAATTTTTGCTGCTGCAGGGGATCTTGTTGACTCTGATAAACCTATTTTGGAGCTTGAAGAGAAAAAATAAATAGCTTTTATGGGTTTTGTACTTTGTTCAGATTTTTAGCGCTACCTATTTTTCTTTTGTTTAATTTTCTGTAATTTACTTACGTGCATAGAAAAATCAGTCAGCGGAAAACAGCAAATAGCAAATAATGGTAAGCAGAGCTTTAAAATAGTAGAATTATTAATACTCAAAGAATCAATGAAAGGTAAATGCAACTTTTTTTAGGGAGTTAGAGTTAGGAACCAGTAAAGAATGGATGATGCAAAATTGATTCTGCGTGTTCAGCAGGGCGACAAACAGGCTTTTGAGGAAATCATGCGGAATTACAAGAACAAGATCGTTAATTTTCTTTACAATTTGACTGGGGATTATGAAAAAGCAGTGGAGTTGTCTCAGGAAACGTTCATTAGGGTCTATTTCAAAGCAAATAAGTATAAACCCTTCGCTCCATTATCTTCTTGGATTTATACCATTGCATCGAATTTGGCTAAAACCGAGTTAAAGAAAATGAATAAACAGAGATATATACCTCTCGAAAATGTTTACAACAATGACCAGGAAGGGCTTTCGGAAAAAGAAGACATAGAGAAGAAAGAAATGTCAAAGAAAGTTAAAAAAGCACTCAGTGGACTTCCTCGACGTTATCGGATTCCGCTTATTCTCAAAGATATGGAAGGTTTTTCTCAGGAGGAGATCGCTGATATTTTGAAAAAGCCCATTGGGACTATAAAAGCCCAGATAAGCAGAGGGCGTAAGTATCTCAAACAGGAATTAAGAAAAAGCAATTTCAATATAGGCCTTGAACCAAAAGGTCAGGAGACAGGAAATGAAAGAGTTTGAATTTTTAAAAAAAACACAAGAGGTCAAGGCTCCAGAAGATTTTGAACAAAATGTCATGACCCTTATATCCCGGAGAGAGAAAAAAATGAAGAAGGTCCGTTTTGTTCGACTTTCACTGGCTTGGACTGCCAGCGCTCTCGGTGTCATTTTGCTGGTTTTTAATTTGTTTTTTCTTAACCGAAGTCAAACAGGCCCTGTGATTGCAAATGAACAGTATCCCAGCATTCAACAGCAGGAGGATTATTTCAAGCCTGGATTTGAAAATAGAATCCCTATCACAGAAGCGGTTGATTATTCTCGGGAGATCATAGAAAAGTCCCAAAAATCACGGACCATTTATATATTGGAGCAGGTCTCAGAAAGCACCGAGGCTAATAATAAGTACTAGGAGGTCTGTTTAAAATGAATCAAGGATCAAAAAAATATTTAACACGTGTTTTAGCAGCGATGGTATCTTTATTTTTTACAGTAAATCTGAGCGGATATGCTTTAAAAAAGGATGTGAATATAAAGGAAATCACTAAAAAGATTTTTCCCTCTGTTGTCAAAGTGGAAGCCATGAACGGGATGAGAAAGGTGGCAACAGGAGTTGTCATAGAAGAAAGCGGATACATAGTAACAACCGCACTGGTTGTCCCTGTGGGAACAGATATTTCTGTAAGAACCACAGATGGGGAAAAGTATGAGGCGGAATTCATTGGAATGGATCCAGTGACCCATCTGGCCTTAGTTAAAGCCGGAGGCAAGAAATGGAAGACCATAGAATGGGAGGAAAAAGAAGAACTGGAGCCGGGTTCCTGGGTAAGCGTGTTGTCTATTTCTCCTGAGGATTCTCCCTCTGTAACTGAAGGAATAGTAAGTTCCATAGGACAGGATAAGATTCGTTTGAATGTTTTAGTGATTCCCGGTTCAAGTGGAAGCCCTGTTATCAATGAAAAAGGCAGAATGGTGGGACTTATTAGAGGAGTTTATTCAGGTGGCACTACTTTTGATGTTTACAGAAAAGATGATGTGGATAAAAGTGTGAATCAGGGAAGTGTGTCGGTAAGCATTGTAGGGACTCCTGTTTCTGGATTGGCTGTGGCTATCCCCGCGGACGTAGTTAAAAAAGTGACCACGGAAATCAAGGAGACAGGAAAGGTCCAGCGGGGATGGCTGGGCGTATCCATAATAGAGAATCAGAATGATGAAATAGAGGTTTATGATGTTGCTAAGGAAAGCCCCGCAGAAAAAGCAGGTATAAAAAAAGGGGATATCATAGTTGAGTTTGAAGGAGAAAAAGTCGCCAGCACCAATATGCTGGCTCATAAGATTAGAATGCACAAACCCGGCGACAAAGTGGATGTGCTGATAAAAAGAGAACAAGAGACCATAAAAATTAACGTTGAACTGGGTGAATATTCAAAACAAAATATAATCGATGAATTCAAGGAAAAGTTTCCTCTTTTATTTTCTCCCAAAAGAATTGAACTAACAAAATTTGCTGAACCCAAGGCCTGGCCCTTTCCTTTCCTGGAAAGAGAAGGCAACTATATCGGAGTGTATCTTGAAGAGATTAACCAGGAACTTTCAAAATATTTTGGTGTAGCCAAAGGGACTGGCCTGTTGGTTACCAAGCTGGTTAAACAAGGGCCTGCGGAGAGAGCAGGATTGAAAGTAGGTGACGTTATCATAAAAGCAGATGGAAAAAGAATCCAGACATTGAGAGAAATTGAAGAGATTATTAAAAGCAAGAAAGAGAACGAAAACATCAAACTAGAAATCATTCGGGATAAAAAATCAAAGCTAATAGAAGTCACCGTAGAAAAAGAAGAGAAAGAATTCCCCAAATTATCTTACCTGGATTATTCACGAGTCGAGGTTGCCGCAGATGCGAGGCGCAGGGCATGAAGTCGTGGTCCTTCACTGCGAATGGCCTGCAACGAAGCCGATGCAGTGAGATCGGCTCGCCTCATGGGTAAAAAAATGGCGATCAAAATAAAAAATACAAACAAGAAAAATGTTCAAGACATTGTTCTTGAAAAAATCTTGTACATAGCTGAAAATAAGTTAATAATGAGAACATCGCCATTTTTTTATGAATAGGTCAGGCTTATTATTTTTCCTTAAGACCCAGCCACTTATTCCAGAATTTTTGGAATATTTTTTCAGAAAGACAATTTTTTTCATAAAGTCCTTTTTGGGCTCTCTGGCGAACCGCTTCGTAAAGAATGATGCCCGCAGATACAGATAAATTAAGGCTCTGGACCATACCGAACATAGGGATCTGAATGAGGTAATCAGCAAGCTTGAACGCTTCATTGGAAACTCCTTTAGATTCATTGCCAAAAACAACGGCAATAGATTGAGTATAATCAATCGATGCATATGACAAAGAATCAGAACTCAAGTGAGTACAAGCGATTTTAAATCCTCTTTTTTTTAAAAGCTGAAAACATTCCTTGGTGGATGAGTGATGATTTAATTTTATCCATTTTTCTGCTTTGGTAGAGATAGATTCGTTAACAGGAAAGGGCTCAGGTCTTGAATAGATGACATCAACATATAGTATTCCTGCAGCGTCACAGGTCCTTACCACAGCACTGGCGTTGTGAGTGTTGGTTATATCTTCTAGAACCACTCTAAGGTCAGGCTGACGGTGGGATAAAACATCTTTTACTCTCTGTTTTCTCTCTCGGGTAGGCATCTTAATTCAGCAAAGTCTTTATAAGCAATGCAGTAAAAAAAATGAGTACTCCTGCAAAAGCTCGATATTCTTTATTTTTTAAAAATAAATTCCATTCGAAACTTTTTTGATTATAGGAAAGTTTTGATTTTAGAGTGGGAATAAACAGGGGAACTTTTTCAAACTTCTTATACGAGGATGAAAACAATTCCTTCATTCTCTGATTTTCAATGTCTATGATAACAGGATAAAATATAAGAAAATACACTACAAAGATTATTAGAACCACCCAGGATTGAGAGCTGACGGTTATTCCTATTCCAATAATCAGATTGCCAAGATAAAGGGGATTCCTGGTGTATTGATAAGGACCGGACATGGACAGTTTTTTTTCTTTTTGGATATGTCCACAGGCCCATGACCTTAGGAGAAGACCCAAGAAGGCTGCTAAAAATCCTAGAATTATAGATATGAAAGTTGGCCTTGCAAGTATGAGTGCTGCAGCTGCAGCCAGGGACCCAGTACGGACTCTCCATTGATATATTGTTTTTTTTAATTTAGAAGATTTCATTTAAGTCAGCACTTCTTTGCATAATCGAGCCACTTCATCAGGCCTTATTTTTTTAAGACAATCCAGTTTCTTGCATTTGTGTTTATAACAATAACTGCATTTGATTTGATGAAAAGCGATCTTGTCTCTTTTGTTGAAAGGACCATTTCGATTTGGGTTGGTAGGTCCAAATAAACCCACTACAGGGATAGAAAGTGCACATGCAGCGTGAAGGGGGAAAGAATCCCCACTCACAACTAATTTTGATTCATGAATCAAAGCAAACACTTCTTTTACGGTTAAAAAAGGGGTTATCCACACATCTGTTTTTTTCTTTATTTCCTCTGCCATTTTCTTCTCTTCAGAGCTTCCCCAAAGTATTATGGGAGAAAAATGGTTAAAGTCCAACAAATTTATCATATTAATCCAATGATCCAGGAACCATCTTTTGGTCATCCAGGCTCCCCCCACATTAAAAATCACTGCATTATGATTTATTTTGATTCCCTTGTTTTTCAGTTTATCTAAAGTGCAAAGGATAAGGTCAGAAGGGATGTTAATGGGGAAATCCCATTGTTTTTCATGGATTCCAATTGATGAAAGAAGTTCTAAATTTTTTTGGATGACATGCATGGTTTCAGGAAGAGGTCTTATGTGATCTGTATAAAAGATAGAAGCAGGGGATTCCTTTAAATTTCTCCTGTGGAAGCTTATTCTTGTCGGAGCCTTTGATAAATAAGATATTAGCCCTGATTTGATAAGCCCTTGAAAGTCCAAGCAAACACTTTTTCTTTTTTCAATGCTTGACCTTAACCGTTTGAGCGAGGACCAAAATTCTCTGCTGAAAATAGATTTGTTTTTCAAATCATAAGTGATGATTCTGTCTATGCCTGATACCAAATCTAAAATTTGTTTTGCATTTTTTTCAACTACCCAGGTTATTTTATTTTGGGGGAAATGATTCCTTAATGCTGAAAAAGAGGGGAGAGTGTGGATGATGTCTCCCAATGAGCTTAATTTTATTATTATAAAATCATGATACTCTGAAAAATTATTTTGTATTGACATGGTGTTTTTTGGCAATGTCCCATATTATTTCGGATGTGGATTTGATTTTTGGTCCTCCCACTATTATGACTTTTCCTCCATAACTGCGAACAATATCTTTTTCCGGGACTGTTTCTTCTGTATAATCGGTTCCTTTAGCTTGGATGTTAGGTTTTAGGGCAAGGAGGACACGAGAAACATCATCTTCATCAAAAATCGTAATGAAATCTACAAAATAAAAAGAGGATAAAATTTCAGCTCTTTGATTTTGGTTTAGAATAGGTCTTCCCAGGCCTTTCAAGCGGCTGATAGATGAGTCGCTGTTAAAAGCAACTACTAGTATATCTCCTGTTTTGCTGGCAGCCTTAAGATAGTTTATATGCCCTATGTGAATAAGGTCAAAACATCCGTTAGCTAGGACAACAGTTTTCCCTTCTTTTTTTCTTTTTGAAATTATTTTTTTGAGCTCGGTTAAAGGAACTATTTTTTTCAATTTTACGAAACAATAGCCTCCTTAAGTTCTTCTATAGAAACAGTGGCTGTACCTTTTTTCATAACCACGATTCCCGCAGCAAAATTAGCTATTTCTGCCGCCTCTTCCAGGGTAGCCCCTGAACTGAGAGCAAGAGTTAAAGTACTTATTACGGTATCTCCTGCTCCTGTGACGTCAACAATTTCATCAGATCCGAAAATATCTATAAAGTATGGGTTTTTATTTTTTTGGAATAAAATCATTCCACTTGCGCCTCTGGTCAGAAGTAAGGCTTTGTTGTTTGTTTTCTGAAGGAGTTTTATTCCGAGTTCTTCCATGGAGACAGAATCGTTGTATATATCTATCCCCAATGCTTCTTTCGCTTCATTCTCGTTTGGAGTGGAAATAAAGGCATTTTTGAATTCAAGAAGCCTAAATCTGGAATCCAAGGTAACCGGAATGTTGAGTTTTTTCAAATAAGGAAGAAGTTTGTCATATATTTCTTTTGTCACCGTGCCGTAGTTGTAGTCAGAGATAAGAACTGAATCAGAATTCTGGGCTGACTCCCTCAGGGCAGCTAAAAGTGAGTCTGTAATCTTCTTTGATTTGGGGACTTTGCTTTCTTTGTCTATCCTCAGAATTTGCTGTTTTCTTGTGGATTCTTCTCCGGCTAATATTCTTGTTTTGGAAGGAGTCTTGTATTGCTTGGCTTGGAGTAAATATTTTGGGTTTATTCCATACCTGCGAATGATTCCTCTTGTTTCTTTTCCTGCGTGGTTAGAACCTACAAGACCAACTGGGATAGGATCAGCCCCAAGAGCTTTTAAATTTAAAACTGAATTCCCAGCCCCTCCCAATGAGAAACGACTTTTTTTGTAGGAGAGGATTAATACAGGAGCTTCTCTTGAAATGCGTCTGGTATAGCCATAAAGATATTCATCGAGAATGAAATCTCCCCAAACAGTAATTCTTTTCCCAGCAAAAGAATTAATAATTTCTAATAATTTTTTATTTTTTTTATTCAATAGTATCCAGCTCCGTTTTTTATCAGAATATGAATAAAAATGCAAATCATTCTGCTTGCCCTTATTGTGAT
>CAYULB010000012.1:21935-47742 GCA_964445575.1 uncultured Eubacteriales bacterium | reverse complement strand
TAAATACAGTACCGTGATACCTGTTCACCTATTTTTTTTTAAAAGACAATGAACAAACATAAGCTTAATAAAATTCATAACAGGAACAAACCTCGTTATATTCTTTGATAAACAGTACCTATTAAAGAGTGCGGATCATGATAAATTTGTATGAGGCTGCATACATATTTTATGAATGGCCTGGATAATTTTGACATTTGGCAAAATATCTCATTTAATAACATCATGCGTCCTTATCCAGAAGACCTCAGGTATCATAAATTCAGCTATCATTTAAAAAATACCTTTGGCTGCAGAGTTTATAAAATCTCTCTTGATGCAGGTCTGAGCTGCCCTAACCGAGATGGAACCCTCAGCACCAAGGGATGTATATTCTGTGATGCATCAGGAGGCTCCGGAAGAAAGACCGGAAGCCAGCCTCAATCCATATCCCAGCAAATTGCTTCTGGAATGGAAGGGCTGAGGAAAAAATACAAAGCCCAAAAATTCATTGCTTATTTTCAGACATTTACCAACACTTACGGTCCTCACAAAAAGCTAAAACAGCTCTATCAAGAAGCTGTCCAGCACCCGGATGTGATAGGTCTATCCATTGCCACCAGGCCAGACTGTTTGAACCCGGACATCCTGGACCTTATTGAAGAATACTCCAAATATTATTATACCTGGATTGAATTAGGCATCCAATCTATTCACAAAAAAAGCCTTGAATATATGAACCGGGGCCACAGCTTATTTCAAACAGTAGATACCCTGCTGTCTCTAAGAACCAGGCGTATAAATGTTTGCGGCCATTTTATTCTGGGACTTCCTGATGAAAACCTTGAAGATATGGCAGAAACAGCCCGTGTCATATCCCGCCTCGGAATTCAGGCAGCCAAGCTCCATATGCTCTATGTGGCCAAAAATTCACAGCTTGCCAGAAAACACAAAAAAGGGGATGTCCCCCTTCTTTCAAAAAGACAGTATATCCAGGCAGCGGTCCACTTCCTGGAACACCTTTCTCCAGAAGTGGTCATACAAAGACTGGTAAGCGAGGCCCACTCGGATTTATTGATCGCGCCAGAATGGCTCAAGAACAAATCTGAGGTCATAAAAGAGATTGAGGAAGAACTGGAAGAAAAAAACACATGGCAGGGCAAAAAGTGCCAGAGCCTTTCAGATAAATCGCCCCTCCAAAAAACCAAAGCTTGACAAACTCAGATTGAAATGCCAAAATTAATTTCCCTAGAAACTTTGGTTTTAGGTCTAAAAAAGAGGGAAGTCCGTGAGAATCGGACACAGCCCCCGCTACTGTAAGCGGTGTTAGACCCAAGAAAAGCCACTGCCCGCAAAAAGGGTGGGAAGGCCTTGGATAAAGTCAAGCCGCAAGTCAGGATACCTCATTAGACCTTAAAAACCCATCTTCGGGTGGAAGGTTGGGTGGTTTTGACCCACCAGAACTTTCCTCCTAAAAATAAGAAAACCGCTTTTTTATGCGGGAAGGAGGAAATGCAGTGACTAAAAAGTCTTTTTGCCTACTTATCATCATCTCTCTTTCTTTGGTGTGGGGATATCCAGCTCCCGGGCCTCAAGAAACCAGCGACAGCGATCAGCAAAAGCTGGAATACAAAATCACAGTTACAGCAAACCGGACTGAAAAATCAACAAAAAAGGTAGCTTCCACAACCACAGTTATTACCAGAGAGGAACTGGAAAAATTTAAAAACAACACCGTGTATGAAGCCATTCAAGAAATTGCAGGGCTGAACACTGTACAAAGCGGACCCTCAGGACAGACCGCCTCTGTATTTATCAGGGGAGCCAGTTCCTCACACACCAAAGTCATGCTGGATGGGGTGGAGCTCAATGACCCCATCAACCCAACCCGGTCTTTTGATTTAAGCCATTTGTTTATTGAAAACATAGACCGGATTGAAGTCATCAAAGGTCCTCAAAGCACTTTATACGGGTCCGATGCCATGGCCGGAGTGATCAACATCATAACCAGGCAGGAACAGGGGAGACCCAAAATCCAGCTCAGCTCTTTTGGAGGAAGTTATGACACCATTCAGGGAAAAGGGGAGATTTCAGGAAGCACTGAAAAACTGTCCTATTCCCTGGGGGCCTCCCATTTTAAATCCAATGGATTTTCTTCAGCCAGCTCTCGGTATGAAGGGAACACAGAAAAGGACAGTTACCGCAATACAACCTTTTCTGGAAAATTCAAGCTTCAGGTTAAAGAAAACATGGACCTCAACTTCTCTTTGAGAAAAATCAAAGCCAAAAACGACCTTGACAACCATGGTGGAGATTATGGAGATGACCCCAACAGCTCCAGTACTTATGACCTCATATTCTTGAGAGGAGGATTCCGGGGGCTTTTTATGAAGAACCGATGGGAAACTCAAATCAACCTTTCTTATTCTGACTCCTTAAGAAAGTACCACAACCCTACAGACATCCTTCATCCCTTCTCCTCAGATGAATCCGAATATAAAAGTCACCTCTTTAAAATTGATTGGCAGAACAATCTCTTTTTTCATAAATCCAATACTCTGACCTTCGGCCTTGAATTCACAAAAGAAGATGGCTGTTCTTTTTATGAATCACAAAGCCCTTGGGGTTCTTTTCAGAGTGAATTCCCTTCTAAAAGTTCCTTAAACACAGGAATTTATATCCAGGACCAGATTAATTGGGATGAAAGCTTCATGGCTTCAGTAGGAGCCCGTCTGGACAGCCACAGCAGGGCCGGGAGCTCTCTGACCTATCGAATTGCTCCCCTTTATATTTTTAAAAGCACCGGCACAAAACTCAAAGCCACCCTCGGCACAGGATTCAAAGCACCTTCTCTGTATCAGCTTTACGCTCCCAGCTCATTATGGGGACCTGTGGGAAATCCTGACCTAAATGCCGAGAGGAATACGGGATGGGAAGCAGGAGTCGAACAGGAATTATTCACAGGAAGACTTCTCATCAAAGCCACCTACTTTTCAAGTAAATTTTCTGACCTTATTGATTTTGACTACAGTCAAGGTTACCTCAATATCGGCAAAGCATCCTCTAAAGGAACTGAATTTACCCTGAAAGCCCTTCCCCTTAAAAACACAACTTTATCTGCTTCTTACACCTGGTGTAAAGCCCTGGACCAAAGCACCAAACAGCCTCTTCTCCGAAGGCCTGAACACAAAGCCTCTGTGAAAATCTGCTGGGATGGACTAAAAAAAACACACACCACTCTGACTCTGTTGTATGAAGGAAAAAGAGAAGACCTTTTCTATCACAACGGATGGGCAAGACGGGTGGTTCTTTCAGATTACACTCTTGTCAATGCTTCTCTGTCCTATGACATATTCAAATATGCCCAGCTCTTTGTTCGGTTCGACAATATTTTCAATGCTGATTACGAACTCATAAAAGGATACGCCACCCCTGGGTTTTCCGTATATGGAGGAGTGAAGCTGAATCTTTAAATAAAAATTGACTAATTTCAGGTTTTTCTGTAGCCTTTAGTATCAATAGAGGAATGATAACCAATAAAAAAAACTTCATCGTTGCTGCTTCCCTGTTTGTATATTTCCTCTTGTGTGTGGGAATAAATTTTTTCCACACAGAAAAAACCCCCGGGGGCTCAAAGGACTGCCCGGCATGTCATTTTCAAAATTCCATTTTTTTAACCGCACAGATTAATTTCTATCACCACCCCAAATTATCCTTTCTCGAGTCACTATCAGCCATTGGGTTTATTCAATACCATCACCTCATATATAAAGCTCAGGTCTCCCGATCGCCCCCCTACAGCCGATCTCTTTAAAACTTATTCCCAAGTTTTATAAAACCTAATTCAAACCTTTTAAAGAGGAGGCATTCCTTATGACAAAAAAAATCCTTGTCCTGGTTCTAATAAATGCAGCCCTTACTCTTGGTTTTGGTGCCCCTGGAAGTGAAATGCAAAATCAGCCCCTCAGCTTGAACCAGTGTATAAATATCGCGATCCAGAACAACCCGCTGGTGCTTTCTTCCTACCAGCAGCACCAAGCTTCTCTAGCCAGAGTCAATCAAGCCAAAGCCCTTGCCCAGCCTTCTATTGACTGGGATTCAGACCTGCAGGCTAGATTTTTTGACTTTAAAAACCCGGGAGAATGGTATTTCGGCATCAGTGAATCTATAGAATTCCCAGGCAAAAGGCGTTTAAGAGGGAAAATTGCACTGAAAGAATCAGACCAAATCCTTGAGGAAATCGAACGTTTAAAGCTGGATATAGCTTTCCGAGTCAAAGAAGCTTTTTACGCCCTGCTTCTGGCTCAAAAAAAACACCAGTATGCGCAGCAGAATTTAGACCTTTCTGAAAATTTTCTGGAACAAACAAAACTCAAGTTTGAAGCCGGTGATGTGGCTAAGGTCGAGGTCCTCAGAGCCAGTGTGGAAGCCTCTAAAGCGGCTAATGAATTGAGGAAGACATCCAATGAGGTCAGATTAGCCAAAGCTCGTCTGAATTATCTGATGGCAAGAAGAAAATACTCCCCTCTTGAAATACAAGGGAAATTCATTAAAGAACCCATATCTCCTGACTTGGAAATCCTCAAAGAAAAAGCCTTGTCATTCCGGCCGGAGATTAAAAGCATAAAACACGCTCTGGACGGGCAAAATCTTCAAAAAAAACAAGCCGTGTTGAGTTATCTCCCAGATTTCGATCTGGGTATCAACAGGCATAAAATAGAGGGAGAGGGCCAATGGTGGGATGTCACCTTATCCTTTCCCATTCCTCTGTTCTTTTGGCAGCCTGCCCAAGGAGAGATTGCAGAAGCTCAAGCAAACATCAATTCTTTACAGAGCCAATTTGAACACCTAAAGAACACCATTGCCCTTGAAGTTGAAGAGTCTTATAGGAATGCTGAATTTGCCATCAGCCAAATTCAACTATTCGAAGAGGAAATCCTAATTCAAGCTGAAGAAGTCTATAACATGTTTTTATTCAGCTATCAAGAAGGAGAAATCGGCGGGATTGAGTTAATCGAAGCCCGCCGCACTTTAATCCAAGCCAGGACATCTTACTCTGACGCCCTTTACAATTATGAAGTGGCATTAGCCTCCCTTGAAAAGTCTATCGGCCAGAGTTTATTAGGAGAGACCCATGATAAAAAGTAATAAGCTGTTTTTTCTCACCTTGTCTTTTTCCCTTTTTTTAACACTGTTTTCAGGCTGTCATACAGAATCAAAAAATTCTAACCAGAACAATTCTCTGGAAATCCCAAGCGAACCCTCTTCATCCAATCTCACAGCCCCGAAAGGCAGAGGCCTAGGCACCAAAAAGTTAGGCGTTACCAAGGGATACGGAAGAAGATACGGGGGGAAAGGCCTTAATAGAGGTTCCGGAGTCTCATTAACAGAAGAGGAAAAAGATTTCGTTGATGTTGAGACGACAACCGCTCAATACCGCCCCATAAAATCCACTCTTTCAGCTCCCGGAAAAGTCAAAGCTCATCCCCAACGCAAAGCCATCGTGAGCTATGCTTTTCCAGCAAGAGTTGCCCAGATTCACGTTCAGCTTGGCGACTGGGTGGAGCCAGGACAAAAACTCATCACCCTGGAAAGTGAAGAAGTGGGAAAAGCTCGGTCTGAATATTATAAAGCCCTGGCTGATTCTGAATTGACTCAAGTCAATCTTGAAAGAGAAAAAAGTCTTTATGACCGGGGAGTAGGGCCAAAAAAAGAATTCCTTAAAGCTGAGTCTGAGTTGAAAGTAGCTGAAGCAACTTTGGAAGCAGCAGAGAAAAAGCTTCATGTGCTTGGATTCACTGAACAACAGGTCAAAAAAATATCCGAAACCCACCAGATAAATCCGACTATCGCTCTTTATTCTCCCATTCCCGGTAAAATCATTGAAAAAAATGCAGTGCTAGGCGATATGATCGATCAAACAACAAAATTACTGTTTATACTGGATCCCACTGTTTTATGCGTGGATGCTGACATCTATGAAAAGGACATCTCCAAAATAAAAAGAGGACAGCAGGTAACGGTCACGGTTCCTGCATACCCAGAAAAGAAATTTTTGGGAACCCTAAAGTACATAAGTGATGTTTTAAACGAGGAAACCCGCACCATTACAGTAAGAACAGAAGTCAAAAACAAAGAAATGAAGCTCAAATCAGGGATGTTTGCCAGCATTGAAATCATCATCAGCTATCAAGAAAAAGCTCTTACTGTCCCTGCAGAATGCATCCTGGATGATCAAGGAGAAGAAATTGTTTTCATTAAGAAAGGAGAAGAATATCTACCCCAGGTAGTCAAAACCGGAGCCAGAGAAAATGGATATGTAGAAATCATACAAGGCCTCTCAGAAGGAGATGAAGTGGTTACCAAAGGAAATTACCAGCTCAAATCCAAACTCTATGAAGAACTCCTAAAAAAAGGACACATTCATTAAAAAACGCGGGGGAGGAAAAAAATGATAGACAAATTCATCAATTTCGCCCTTAAGCACCGTCTTCTCACCATGTTGGTCATTTTACTGGTCTCTTTATGGGGCATGCTGACCTATATCCGGATGCCTAAAGATATCTATCCTGACTTAAACGCTCCCTTAGTCACCATCATCACTGAAAACGAGGGGATGGCTGCTGAAGATGTGGAAAGACTGATCACTTTCCCTTTGGAAAGCTTGCTCAACGGGGCCCCCCATGTCACCCGTGTCCGGTCTGAATCTGCCACGGGTGACTCTGTAATCACCGTGGAATTTGACTGGGGCACCAACATATATTTGGCACGTCAAATCGTTTCAAGCAAATTAGAGCTTATCACAGGCCGGCTCCCCATTGGCACAACTCATCCTATTCTAGGCCCTGTCTCATCCAGGATGGGAGAAGTTTTTGAATTTGCAGTGGTGGGAGAAGAAGACACTGATCCCGTGGAGCTTCGCTCAGTAGCTGACTGGACGGTTCGCTACCGACTTCAGGGAGTAGAAGGAGTTTCTTTTGTCATAAATCTGGGCGGCTTCATCAAACAGTTTCAGGTGTTTCTGAAGCCTGAAATGCTCAGACATTACAATATAACCATAAAAGAAATAAAAGAAGCTATTGAAAACAGCAACCGGAATTTTTCGGGAGGGATCATCCGGAAAAAAAGTCAGGAGTCGCTTATAAAAGGAATCGGCCGAATCGAGACCATTGAGCACATCAAAAACACAGTGATCACATCCAGAAACAACGTTCCTATCTGTGTTAAGGATGTAGCCGACGTTAAAATTGGCCGCAAATTCAGAAGAGAATCGGGAAGTCACAACGCTCAAGAATCTGTGTATGTCACCATTGAAAAACAGTACGGCGGAGATACCCTGACTTCCATTGCCAACATTAAAAAGGCTCTCTCAGACATAGCTAAAGACCTTCCAGAAAATATAAAAATCAAGCCGTTCTATGACCAGTCTAAACTCATCCTCAAATCCATAAGTCATGTTGAAATCACCATGCTGGAAGGAGCCGCGCTCATTATTCTGGTGATGCTGCTTTTTATGTGGAATTTGAGGAGTTCTCTTATCGCTTCTCTAACCATTCCGTTTTCGCTGCTGATTGCTCTTGTGCTCATGGGGATTTTTAATATCAACTTGACAGTGATGTCTATAGGAGGGCTTGCCATCGGCATTGGTAAAATCGCCAACGGCTCCATTATAATGGTGGAGAATATATACCGCGTCCTAAGAGAGAAAAAAGGCCAGGCCTCCACTCTTGATCTTACGGCAGAGGCAGCTCATGATGTGGGAAAATATCTTTTTTCAGCAAACCTCATTATCATACTGGTGTTCCTTCCTCTTCTTACCTTAAAAGGAATAGAAGGCGCTATGTTCAAACCTACGGCCTTTGCCGTGGCTGCAGCTCTTCTGGGTTCTCTTCTCCTTAACCTGACTTTAAAACCCATCCTGGCTACTTATCTTCTGACTGAAAAACACATTAAAGAAAGAAAGGATCCTGTAACAGATTTTCTCTCCTCTAAGTACAAATCAATACTCCAGGGAGCCTTGAAGCACAAAAAGCCAATAATTTTAGGCTTTCTGCTGCTCATTGTTACCGCTGTTATATCCTTTAATTTCCTGGGTAAAGAATTTGTGCCTCCGCTGGACGAGGGAGCAATTTTAGCCTCAACAGTCATGCTTCCAGAGACCTCACTGGATGAATCTGTCCGAATGGCCCGGCAGGTGGAAAAGATTTTTCTCTCTTTTCCTGAAGTCATATCTGTTTCCAGGACCACAGGAACAGCAGAAGGTTCAGAACATCTTCATCCTGTCAATCACAGTCATTATAATATTGAACTGGTCCCAAGAGAAAAGAGAAAAAGAGGATATAAAGAGCTCGCCCAGGCTATGCGAAAAGAGCTGGATAACGTCCCTGGATTAGCCTATATATTTGAACAGCCCATCCAGAACAAGCTGGCTGAGATGCTGACCGGAACCGAAGGGGAGCTGTCAATAAAACTCTTTGGGAATGACTTGGATATACTGAATGAAAAAATCGAAGATATCAGAAATGTGGTGGCTGATATCAAAGGAGTGGCTGACCTTCAGATCGAACAGACCGCAGGAATACCCCAACTTATCATCAGGCTGGAGAGAGAAAGATTAGCCCGGTATGGAATCCCTGTGGGAGATGTGGCTGATTTAGTGGAGACAGCATTGAACGGAATTGAAGTGACTGACATCTATGAAAAAGACAGAATCACCTCTCTGCTGATCAGACTGCCAGAAAAATACCGCAGCGACGAACAGGCCATAATGAACCTTTTAGTGGATGCTCCTAACGGCGAGAGAATCCCTTTGTCCCAGCTTGCTGAAATAAGCAAAAGCGAAGGTCCTCAAACCATTTTTCGCGAAAATCTTATGAGACGAAAAATCATCCTGTGCAACCTTTCCAAGCGGGATATCGGGAGTTTTGTCAAAGAAGCCGAACAAAGAATCTCTGAACAGATCTCCCTTCCTTCTGGATATCATGTCACATTCGGCGGACAGTTCGAGAGTCAACAGAGGGCTTTGAGACACCTTACCACACTTTTGTTTTTGGTCATCCTGATTATTTTTGTTATTCTCTTTTCTTCGTTCAATTCCCTTTGGCAGGCATTTCTGATCATCATGAACATACCAACTACCTTGGTAGGCGGGACCCTGGCTCTTCTCATTGCAGGAGAAACACTCAATGTCTCTTCCACAATCGGACTGATCGCTCTGTTCGGAATATGCGTACAGAACGATATTATCCTGGTGGCAAAAATCAACGATTTCAGAAAACAGGGCCTCAAACTGAGAGACGCTGTGATCAAAGGAACCATGACAAAATTCCGTCCCATTATTATGACCGACATGGTCATGATTGTAGCTCTTCTTCCCATGGTTATGAGTGTCTCCACAGGCTCAGAGCTTCATAAACCTTTGGCTGTAGTCTATGTGGGGGGATTCTTTTTTGCCATTGTTCTCAGGCTTATTATGGTTCCTGTTCTTTACGAAGTCCTTGGCTCATTCAGCATAAAAAAGAAGGCTGAGTCGTATTAGTCTGGCTGGTTTAACCCGTTCACTTTTTGGTCAAGAAGTCATAAGCCAGCCCTGCCATCAGGGCAGCTCCCATCAAAACAGCCATGTGTCCATCATGTCCGCATGCATGAGCCACCCTCGATTTTTTTGGCTTCTTCTTTAATCTTTTTATACATTTGTCAATCCTTTATATTATTATTCTCTTTTCTTTGATATGAAAGGCTTTTGAAAAAAGCATATTTTGAATAGTGATTATTAGAGGAAGAAAACATTGATTGCAGGAGTTCATTTGTATATTATATTTTAGAACCGAAGATTAAGGATAAAATTAGGAGGGAACATGAAAAAACTCGTATTGACCATCTTGATTTTAATTCTTATTCCGTGGCCTGTACTTGCTTCCCAGGAAGCAGAAATAGGATTAAAAGTGTTTGTTTCAGTAGACATGGAGGGAGTTTGTGGAGTCATACATTGGGAAGAAGTAAGCCGCAGCGGAAAAGACTATGACCTCTTCCGCAAGCTGATGACAGAAGAAACCAATGCAGCCGTAGAAGGAGCCCTTGCAGCAGGTGCCACTGAAATTCTGGTAAGGGACTCCCACGGAAGTGCCCGGAATATTCTTCCCCATCTTCTTCATCCTAAAGCTGAGCTTATCAGAGATTGGTCAGGAGGCCCCTTGAGCATGATGGAGGGAATTGACAAAAGCTTCGATGCCGTTCTTTTTATAGGTTACCATGCCCGGGCTAATACTCCTGATGCTGTGTTAGACCACACCATGAGCGGAACGCTTTATGAGGTCACAGTAAACGGGAAAAGGATGCCTGAAGCTGGAATCAATGCGCTGATCGCCGGTCATTTCGGAGTGCCGGTGGTGCTGGTGGCTGGGGATGCGGCTGTGTGCCAGCAAACGTCAGAGCTTCTGGGAGATATTGCCACGGTGGCAGTCAAGCAGGGCATTGGAGAAGCCGCTAAAATGTTAAGCCCAAAATCAGCCTGCAAACTCATAAAAAAGGAAACAGAAAAAGCTCTCAACAGGCTGAGCGACTTTAAACCCTACCAGCTTTCCTCCCCTTATACTATGGAGGTTACGTTCAAAGATGAAGAAAGAGCTGAAAATGCATCCTGGATCCCCGGAGCCAAGAGAACCAGCGCTACTTCTGTTTCTTTCACCAGCTCTCAATTTTTAGAAGTTTTAAAATTCTTTAAGTTTGCCCGGTAGAGAAAAAAGGAGAAATTTTAAGCATCTTGCATTTCTAGCTTCTTTTCTTTTGTTGACAGGATGAGGTTCATTCTTTATTATCCCATCCTATTAAGCTTTAAATGCAGGTTTCTTTTCGTTTAAGCTGTTTTCGAGGGCAAAAGAGAGGTTCTCTGACCCTCCATAGATATAATTTGTAGAAAAGGAGACAAAATGAATAATCAAGAAACTTTAAAAACTTCAAAGGGATATAAAGACGCTTTAAAAGCACTAAAGCCAAACATCATCAAAGACAAGCTGCTCGAAAACCCCTATGAAGATGAAGATATTCAAAAAGGGGTCAACGTGGTTGCCTTGAGTTATGACTTTGCCAGAGACCCAAAGTATAAAGATTTCATGACCGTTAAGTCCCCTATAAATGGAAAAATAATCAACCGTTTCAATCACATTCCCCAGACCAAAGAAGACTTAAGAAAAAAATTAAAAACGATCAAAACCCTTGCCAATGAAGTTTTTTGCGCTCAAAGATGCGTGGGAGGGGATGCTCTTCATGCTCTCCACGTGGGGACCTATCAAGTTGATAAAAGCAATCAATTCAAGACTGACTATCACAAGCGCTTTTTAAAGTATCTTCGCTACATTCAAGACAATGACATCGCTCCCACAGGAGCGGTGACAGATGCCAAAGGTGATCGCAGTAAGCCCCCCCATCTTCAGGAGGAAAAGCACAGCAATGTTTTTATAGAGGAAGAAACCGATGAAGGAATCTATGTCAGCGGAGTTAAGATCCCTATTACCATGAGTCTATACACTGAAGAAATTATCGTCCTCCCTGGTTTGCAGTACGGTGAAAAAGACAAAGACTTTGCTGTGGCTTTTGCTGTTCCTGCTGATGCCGAGGGGATTGAACGGTACGTTTTAGGATCTGATGTCACTTCACTTCATGGAGAATACAGCCCGAGTCATGGATTGAAGTATCTAAATAAAGAGGGGATGATCATATTCAACCATGTTTTTGTTCCAAAGGAAAGAGTTTTCCTGTGCAGAGAATACCAATTTGCCGCCACTTATGCCAACCTTTTTGCTTCCCTGCACCGATTCTCTTATACGGCCTGTAAACCCGCGGTCTACGACATCATGACAGGGACAGCCATGCTGATTTCCGAATACAACGGAACCAAGGGAGAATACTTCTTGAGTAATACTTCTGAAAAAATATTTGAAATCTATAAAACCGCCATCACAGTGAGAGGAATGGCCCAGGCTGCTGTGAATTCAGCTAAAGAAACAGAAAGCGGAGCTCTTCTTCCTGATACTGTTTTTGCCAACATGGGTAAATACATCTCCAGTGAATATTTTCATGACGCTATCCGCATTCTTCAAGATATGGCCGGAGGCCTTCCCCCGAACCTTCCTTATGAGGAACTATTGAAAGATGAGAAATATAAACCTCAGATGAAAAAACTTCTCACCAGAAAAAAAGGAATCCCCATAGAAGATCAGTACAAGCTCAACGAATTTATCAGGGTGCTGGTGGCCTCCAATGAAGGAGGACTGCTACAGTTCGGTTCCAAACACGGCGGAGGAAACAAAGAAGCGGAAAAAGTGGCAATTTATGGGAATTGTTTGAGAAACATGTCCAAATGCAAAAAACATGTGAAGAGATTGGTCATGAACAATAAATGACTGAACAGGACTGTTAAAAGGAGAACAAATTATGTCCATCAAATTAAGAGAAGCAAGAAATCCCAAGGACTTAAAAAGTTTCGTCCTGTTTCCTTTCTCTTTGTATAAAAACAATGAATACTGGATCCCTCCTCTGATTAAAGGGGAAATAGAAACACTGAGACCTGGAAAAAACCCGGCCTTTGACCACTGTGAAGCCAAATATGTCCTGGCCTATAAAGACGGTGAGATCGTAGGTCGGATCGCAGGTATTGTTAACAGACGGTTTATCCAGTATTGGGAAAAGAAGTGGGCACGATTCTGCTGGCTTGATTTTATTGACAATAAAGAAGTCTCCAAAGCTCTTCTTCAGGATATTGAAAAGTGGGCACGATCCAAAGGCATGGAGGGAATGAATGGTCCCATGGGTTTCTCCACCTTTGAGCAGCAGGGAATGCTGGTCCATGGATTTGATGAGCTGCCTACCATCGCATCAGCCTACAACTATCCATATTACCCTGAACACATGGAAGATCTGGGTTATAAAAAAGAAACGGATTATGTGGAGTATGAAGTGAAGGCACCTGACAAAGTTCCGGAAAAAGCGGTTCGCATCTGTGATGTTATTCTCAAGAGGCATAAACTTAAGACCTTAAAAGTCAAATCAAAAAAGGACCTTCTTCCGTACGCAGAGCAGGTGTTTGATGTCATCAACGCCGCTTACAGCCCTTTGTTTGGATTCGTCCCCCTGACAGAAAAGCAGGTGGATCACTTTATTTCCAAATATTTTTCCTTCATTCAGCCCGAATACACCACCATTGTTCTGGACAAGAATGATAAAGTAATCGGGTTTCAAATCTCTATGCCTTCGTTATCCAAAGCTTTTCAAAAGGCTAACGGAAAACTCTTGCCTTTTGGGTTTATGCATGTATTAAAAGCCATGAAAAATCCCAATAGGATTGATATTTTGTTAGTGGGTGTTCTCCCCGAGTATCAGAATAAAGGAGTGAACGCTCTTTTTATGACCGACTTAACCAGAAAATGCATAGAAAAAGGGATTGAATATGCTGAATCAAATGCTGAGCTTGAAGAAAACGTAAAAGTCCAGAACTTCTGGAGATACTATGATGCCAGACAGCACAAAAGAAAAAGAATTTATTTTAATTCCTTAACTTAAACTCAATCCTGTTTGAACTTTTCATTTTGGGGGACTAATATACAATATTCATTTCGAAATTGCTAAAATCAAAATTCAATCTATAATAGAGATTTATGAATAAAAATGAACGAACAAAGGATTAAACTGCGCGGCGTAAAAGTTCACAATCTCAAAAACATAGACCTGGACATCCCTTTGAACATGCTGGTTATTGTCACGGGAATCTCTGGTTCTGGAAAATCCTCACTTGCCTTTGACACTCTTTATGCAGAGGGACAGCGGCGCTTTATTGAATCCCTTTCCGCCTATGCCCGGCAATTTTTAGAAAGAATGGAAAAACCAGATGCAGACAAAATACAAGGAATCACCCCTGCTGTTGCTATCCAACAGAAAGCGACCACTAAAAATCCCCGATCCACAGTGGCAACAGTCACTGAAATACATGACTTTTTGCGCATTCTTTTTGCCCGGATCGGTGTGATCCACTGCCTCAAATGCGGAAAACCTGTAAAGAGGGACACTATTGATGCTATAGTGGACACTTTGTACAGACTTCCTGCTCAAAGTCAAATCACCATAACTTTTCCTTGGACTAAAGAGAAGGGGTTCCAAGCTCTGCAAGAGGATGGCTTTTTTCGTCTCTTTGAGAACAATCAAGTGGTCTCGCTCAAAGATGCGGCTGAGAAAGACAAAGAAACTCTTCAAGTTTATATGGATAGTTTAATCCTTGAGAGAGAGGAAAGAGAACGGCTGGTTGACTCCTTAGAAACAGCTATGAAAAAAGGAGAGGGAACAGTGATAGTCCATACTCAGGACGGCAAAAAGTTTCTTTTCTCCAGCCGCCTGGAATGCAAAAAATGCCACATCGAATATGACGATCCCACACCTACCCTCTTCTCCTTTAACAACCCTCAAGGAGCCTGTCCCACCTGCCATGGATTCGGGAACCTGGCTGTCATTGATAAAGATAAAATTGTACCCGATAAGAACCTTTCACTGGAAGACGGAGCCATAGAACCATGGACCAAACCTTCTTCCAGAAGAAGAATGCAGAACCTGCTGGATAGAGCCAGGAAGAAGGGCATTCCCACAAACCTCCCGTTTAAAGCGTTAACAGAACAACAGCAGCGGTTTGTGTTCGAAGGGGAAGGAGCTTACAAAGGGGTAATGGGGTTTTTTGAGCGCCTTAAACGAAAGAAATACAAGGTCCAGGTAAGAGTTTTTCTGGCGCGATACCGGAAATACATTCCCTGTCCAAAATGCCATCAGATGCGGCTGAACCAGAAGGCCCTGAATGTTAAAATTAAAGGCCTTTCTATCGGCGAAGTCACACAAAAAACAGTCCGGAATGTTTATGCCTTTTTCCATGAGATTCAATTAACTTCCTTTCAAAAAAAAGTCTCCGGAAAATTAATTACAGAAATCCAGAATCGGCTCAAATTCCTTCTGAAAGTAGGGCTTGATTATATTACCCTTGACCGAATCACCTTTACTTTAAGCGGGGGAGAGGCCCAGCGCATCAATCTCGCATCTGCTCTCAGCGCCTCATTAGTAGGAACTCTTTTCGTGCTGGACGAACCCAGTATAGGCCTTCATGCCAGAGACAATCACCGTCTTATAGAAATCCTCAAATCTCTCAAAAAGATGGGAAATACGGTCCTGGTAGTGGAACATGATCCAGAAATCATTAAAGCTGCCGAATATTTGATAGACTTAGGACCAGGGGCCGGAGAACATGGAGGTCAGGTTATGTTTGCTGGGGACATGAAGAGTTTTATGAATGATTCATCCTCCCTTACCTCACAATTTATGAAAGGGGAAAAGAAAATCAGAGTCCCTGAAAAAAGAAAAAAACCTGATAAATTCATAACCATAAAAAACGCAACCAAACATAACCTCAAAAATTTGGATGTCCATATCCCTTTAAACGTAATTACCTGTGTGACCGGAGTTTCAGGCTCGGGGAAAAGCACACTTCTTTTCGATGTTCTGTACAAAGGATGGAAAGGAGAAGAATCCGAAGGATTTAGAGAAATCAGGGGAAAGGACCACGTTGACAAAATCATCCTGGTAGACCAGTCTCCTTTAAGCACTTCTCCCCGCTCCATTCCTGCCACCTATACCAAAGCCATGGACGGAATCAGGGACCTATTCAGCCTGACTCGTGAAGCCAAATCTCATGGCTACAGCCCAGGATTTTTCTCATTTAATACTTCTGGAGGAAGGTGCGAATCCTGCAAAGGAGCGGGCCAGCAAATTGTAGAGATGCAGTTCTTATCTGATGTGATTCTCACCTGTGAGGAATGTAAAGGAAAACGTTTTAAAAAGGAAATCCTTGAAGTCAAATACAGAGACAAGAATATCGATGATGTCCTGAATATGAGTGTTTCCGATGCTTGTGATTTTTTCCAAGATAAGTCAAAAATACTCCATAAACTCAACCCGCTGATGGAGGTTGGTCTGGGATACCTTAGACTTGGACAGCCCACCACGACTCTTTCAGGGGGTGAGCTGCAGCGCATTAAATTAGCCCATAACCTGGTCCACCAGAAAAAAACCAAGATACTGTATCTTTTTGACGAACCCACTATCGGACTCCACCTCCATGATATATCCATTCTTATGGACACATTCCAAAAACTGGTAGATAGGGGGAGCACTGTGGTTGTGATTGAGCACAATCTGGATGTGATAAAGTGCTGTGATTACCTTATTGATTTGGGACCTGAAGGAGGAGAAAAAGGAGGTGAAATCGTGGCTCAGGGACCTCCCGAAGAATGTGTAACCGCAGAAAATTCTTATACATCACAGTATTTAAAAAAATACCTGAAAGCCTAACAAGCCGGCCCTCTTTGATGATCTTTTCCTTGAGTCACAATACCCTCTATCCTAGATAAAAATTCAAAACTGCATCAGCAAACAGAAAAGAATAACCTAGATTCGCCACCAATATGAAAATTTAATGAAATAATACCTTCCCTGGTTGCGGAATATTCCTGAGTCTTCTCTTCCCTGGTTGTCATCTACTCCCAGGTAAAACACAGTTCCGGGATTCAATACATAGCTCAAGAGAATACTGTTGTAAAAATCCCCCTCATAATCATTATAATCTGTAATAAGCCGGAGAGAGAGTGTGCGGGTAAGCTGGTAGGAAATCCTCTGGCTTATGAGATTGATTTGATAAACTCTGTCCCCTCCCCTGTGTTTAAAAAAAGATTCGTTCCTGTAGTTATAAAAAATATTTAGATTTCTCAGGGGCTTAAACGTGGCCCTCATGCCATAAGAAATCTTATACCCTAAATAAGGATCCTCTTCATAATAGATGCCCCCTCCTGTCGAAAAGGAGAGATTCAGGGTAAACCAAGAAAAAGGTTCTGACTCAAAATAGGAGCGGAAATTATTTTTATAAAAATCAATGCCTTCATATCTTTCCAGCCCTGTTGTAAATCCCGCATAAATAAACGAGTTCCGCCAGCCGCTGATAAATCCTCCCACCTGTATTTCATCATCGGTTAGAATGTTTTCAAAGTCATAGGTTCTTCTGTATTCGATAGAAGGCCGGATATTGACAATGAAATCATTCTGGGGAAGAATATTGTATCCCACTCTGGTGCTGAACGAACGAATGTCTTTTCGTCTGAAATATCCCAGGGAAGACTCAAACTCTTCAGGAAGACTGGAGTATTCTGTTGAAATATCCCAGTGACGGGAAGAATGAGAAAAATTTAAATTCAAAGCCGGGACTAAATCGGTCTTCTCATCCTGAACTTTGCTTGAAGAACCCACAAGCTGAAAAGAAAATCGGTAATACTTCTTGAATTTGAAATGAGCGTCTATGCCGCCTATCCGGTTGTAATTCTTAAAAAGAGAATCCCATCCTTCTCCGGTCTCTTTATCCATCAGCAGAAAACCTATGTATGATTCTGAAAAAATATCATGCTTGACTCTAAAGATATTGATCATTCCGTGTTCTATACTCTCCTGATAAGATTCGGAAGCATTGGGAATATCAATAATGGAAGGCTTTTGATCAAAAACATTCAAAAAACCAAGGCTTGTTCTACCGATTTTGCCAGTCAGCTTCATTCCCCAAAGGGGATTGATAATCGTCCGGGTGTAAAGAAGTTCCATAGGAGTATCAAAGATATCCTTTCCTTCCAGAAAAAAGGGACGTTTTTCAGGATAGTAAATTTCATATCTTTGATTGACTTCTACCTGGGGTATGTCTGCTTCAATTTGACTGAAATCTGGATTAAAAGTCAGGTCAGCTGTTAAATCAGAAGTAATTCCATACTTCAAATTTATGCCAGGTCTTGGCTTCAATCTGTCTCCATCAGTTTTTCTTCCCGTAACCACAGGCATTACTTCCAGATTTTTTCCGCTCTCAAGGTCTCCTTCAATCTGTAAAGTCCCTGATTGAGTGAGAAAGCCATTGATATCTCTAGAGCGGGGAGCCCAATATATATCCTCATTTTTTCTCCTGATTTCCCGCTGTATCTGAAAACCCCACATTTGAGGCGTAGAATCCGGAAATCGAAGACTTTTAAAAGGGATCTGCATTTCTACGGTGTATCCTGACTCATCAATCCGAGCATCAGACAGAAAAAAAGCATCCCAAGTCTTGTCGATTTTTTCAAATCCGCTCCCCGGCCTTCTCCTTTGAAATTCATTGTAAATCCCATCAGACTGCACGCCGCAGGGGTTCACTTGGAAAACAAATGCTCTTTTCTTGTCCCAGAAAGTATCCAGATATATTGTTATCTGGTCATCGCCTTCCACCTTATCCCTCTTGCACAGGGAAGCCCTGATCCTTTTTGGCCTGGAATCATAGCATCTTACAGCTATATACAGATTCTCTTTGTCATAACCCACATAAGCTTCTGTTCTCTCAGAAGGCACGCCGCCCTCGGCCGGCTCAAATTGGGTGAAGTCTCTGAGGTGAGCTGCTTTTTCCCAAAACAAATCATCAAGCTTTCCATCTATCTTGGGAGGAGGAGAAAATTCAATTGCTTTGACACTATAATTTCTATTGGTTTCTGAGGCAAAATAAGGCGCAGATAACAAAATTGTGAACCAGAACACCGCCAGTAATTTTACAGAAAACCTAAACATTTCAACTCAGAGTGGATATTTTTTAAACTTTTTCCTCTTCTCTTTTCTTTCTTCACTCAGAATGAAAACTCAAAAAACTAACTTGGTAAGATGGCCTGATACCCTGAAATTTTTCATGTGTACGGCCTTCTCTTCTTGAAAATATCAGGGAAATGAAAAAGGTATGATAAACGTTTTTTTATCTTATGTCCATAATAGAAATGTCTTTTTCATCCAAAATAATGCCTAAATCTCTGTAAAGCTGTGCCAGAGAAAGCTTATAATCAATCACTGACCTCAGTTCAGAAGACCTGGTTGAGGCAAGCTCAGCCTGATATTGAAGCACCAGATAATTTGTACTCAGCCCGACCTTAAGTTTTTCTTCTTCAGCCTCTAACTGCCTCTCAGCCAATTCTCTCGCTGCCTGGTAGGCCTGGATCCGTTTATAATTGGTGGTCACATTTCGGACTGCAATTTTTATGTCTCTAAATATTTCCTGCTCCTGATTTTTTAACTGAAGCTTTGCTCTTTCCAGGTTTAACCGGGCTTGCTGGTACTGCGCTCGGGAAAGAAAATTGCTGAGAGGAATATCCAGAGTTAATCCCACAGACCAGTTTTGATATTTGAAACCAAAAGCATCTGAAAAAGAATCCCCAAATCCCCCAGGGATTTCTCCAACCACAATTCCGGTGAGAGGATTGTCATTTAAATAAACTATCTGATCTCCAGAGACGCCAGGACTCCAGTAGGAAGCTGTTAAATCCAGTGCTGGCAGAAGCTGGTTTTTGGTATAATTAAGGTTGATTTCGCTGTTTTCCAGGCTAATCCGGGATGCTGCCAAATCAGGACGGTTCTGCAGAGCAATGGAAAGCGCTTCATCCAGACTTATGTCTATTTTTTCATATGCAGGTTTATCCCTTGGGACAATAACAGCCCCTTTTGGGATTTGAACCTCCGCAGCTAGATTGATAATGGTCTTTAATCTATCCTCATTGTTTTTAACTTCAGCCTCAGCCGCCAGAATATCAGCCTGTCTCTGGGCAACGGTTGCCTGGGCATTTATAATCTCAATGGGAGCCATTGAGCCCACTTCCACGGACCGTTTATTTTTTTCTAAAAGTTCCCCCGCCAACCCCAAAGACTGCTTTTGAACCTCTAAGCTTTCAATAGCATACACTAAATTCCAGTAAGCCTGTTCTACCTGGTAAATCTGTTCCTGCAGAGCTCGCTCCAGCTCTACTTCAGATATTTCCAGCTCATTTTTAGCAACAATGATATCTCTTCGACTGATATTAATGCCGAAATTCCTTAAAAGCGGCTGACTTAAATCAAAACTCAGCTGACTGGAATATCTGGGATTTATGGTCATAAAATTTCTATTGGTATCATATGTTGAACCATTGAGTGAAAAGCCCAAGGTCCCTCCTGTAGGAAGCTGCTGTGATATCTGTGTGGAAAAGCTGTTACTCAATGTCTGCACTGTATCTTCAGCATCCAAAAAAGAATAGGATGCAGAATTTTCATCTCGTCTTCTGTAGTTCATAGAAAGGGTGGGCATAAACTTTTCCTGCGCCTGTGAGACTGAAACTTCGGCTAACTCAGGCCTCAACAATTCTGCTTGAATATTAAGATTGTTTTTTAAAGCCTTAGCTATGCATTCTTCTAAGGAAAGATGAATTTCACTGGGCTTATCCTGAGCCCAGAGGCACCATGAAATCCCTGCCGAGAGCAGTAAAATAGCAGCTAATTTTCGCATTTGCATATTGTCCTCCTTACGATCATTCTCCTGAAACTTATTTTAAGCTTCAAATAAATTCGCTTTTTTAAATGTCTATTTTATTTCAATTTTTTTTATTCATAGCGAAGAGCATCTATGGGGTCCAACGTGGAAGCTTTTTTAGCCGGGTAGAATCCAAAGAAAATACCCACAGATCCGGCAAACAAAAAGGCGAGGAGGATGGATCCAAAAGAAACAACGGTTTCCATGCCCGCAAATTGGGAGATGAGCTTGGAGCTTCCAACTCCTAATAAAATTCCTAACAGTCCTCCCATCAAACTCAGAACAATGGCTTCAATGAGAAATTGAAGCAGGATATCCCTCTCTCTGGCTCCCACTGACATCCTCACTCCGATTTCCCGGATTCGTTCTGTGACTGAAACCAGCATGATGTTCATGATCCCAATTCCCCCCACCAGCAGGGATATGGAAGCAATCCCCCCTAAAAGGATAGTTAAAACCTGGGTGGCTTCTGAGGCCCCTTCCTGGATATCAGTCATGTTCCTTACATTGAAATCATCCTCTGCTCCGGGAGCGATTTTATGCCTTATCCTTAAGATCTCTTCTATGTGCTTCTGGGCTTCAGCTGTCACTCTTCCGTTTATGGCAGACACATCAATGGATTGAACATAATTGATCCCCACCAACCGGGTTTGGGCTGTGGTGTAAGGAATAAAGATCACATCATCTTGACTGAACCAGCCAGAAGCTCCTTTGGGTTTCAAGGTTCCGATGACTCTAAAAGGTATTTTATTTATTCTGATGACCTGTCCGATGGGACTCATGCCTTCAAAAAGATTGTTGTTGACATCACTTCCCAAAACACAGACTTTCTGACCAGACCTGACTTGAGCCTCGCTAAAGAAAACCCCTTCGTCTATCTCCCAGTTCCTTATCAGAGGATATTTATCTCCTACTCCGTAGATAGAGGTATTCCAATTTTTATTTGAATAGATGACCTGTGCCCGAGTATTGACATTGGGAGATACATACTGAATCAGGCTGCTGTTCTCAACCAAAGCTTTGGCATCTTCTGCAGTCAGCGTATCATAAGAACCTCCTCCTCCATGGCGCCCCCGGAATTGCCGGCTCCCGGGTCTCACAAAAAGAAGGTTGGTCCCCATTTGGCTGAAGCGCTCCTCTACTTCATTTTTAGCACCCTGTCCGATGCTCACCATAGCGATCACCGCTCCCACTCCGATTATGATGCCTAAAGCAGTCAAAAAAGTGCGCATCTTGTTTCTGCCCAACGCTTTAAGTGCTACTTTTAAAGTTCTTAATAATTTCATTTCTGACTCCTTTTCTCATTCTCAATAAGGCCATCCCGGAGATGGATGATATTTTCAGCATAAACTGTTACCTCTGGGTCGTGAGTTACCAGAATAATAGTTATTCCTCGTTTCTCATGGAGCTCTTTAAAAACTTCCATGATGTCTATTCCGGTTTTGGTGTCCAGGTTTCCAGTGGGCTCATCTGCCAGGATCAAGGAAGGGTTGTTAACCAAGGCCCTGGCAATGGCCACTCTTTGATTTTCTCCTCCGGACAATTGATTGGGTTGGTGTCCCTCTCTCCCTTCTAAGCCCACCTGTTTGAGGGCGGCCATTGCTTTTTCTCGAGCTTCTTTTGCCGGAACATTGGAATAAATGAGCGGCAGCTCAACATTTTCTAGGGCTGAAGTTCGGGCTAAAAGATTAAAACTCTGAAAGACAAATCCGATTCTCTTATTTCTTATTCCAGCAAGCCGGTTTTTATCTAACTCAGATACCAGCTCATTTTCAAGATAGTAGATTCCTGATGTAGGCTTATCCAGGCAGCCTATGATGTTCATCAAGGTGGACTTTCCCGAACCTGAAGGTCCCTTGATCGCAATCATTTCACCACGTTTTATGGTGCAGGAAATGCCCTTAAGAGCGTGTAGTTTATTTTCACCCATCACATAAGTTTTGGTGATGTTATCCAATTTTATAAGATTATTGTTCTCACTCATTTTCTTTTCCTGCCATTAGCGGATTATTCTCATCATCCGTCCCGTGGACACTCCTATCCTTTGGTCTCCGGCTCTTCCTTCATCCACTATGACTTCCTGGCCTTCTTCTAAATTATTACTTTTTATTTCAGTGTACACATTGTCTGTCACTCCTGTACGTATAAATACCCTCTTGAGTTTTCCGTTCTCATCCTGCATCCAAACACTGGCCATATCTTTTCCCTTATTTTGAGCCGGAGCTAATCCCCTACTCTGGCCCTTTCCCTGCAAATTCGAAGGCTTATCTTTCATCTGACCTGATTTGTCTCCCTGGGCGTTTCTTTTTTGCTTCATCTCAGCAAAAACCTGCTGCATCACTTCCTGGGGAGGATTATACCTTAAGGCTGAATTAGGGACCCTCAGAGCATTTTTGGCTTCCCCCACCACAATAGAGACGGTTGCTGTCATTCCAGGTCTTAATTTCAATTCAGGATTTTCTACATCTGCAATGGTGGTGTATGTAACCACATTGGATACAACTTCAGGAGAATACCTTACTTGTCTGACTTCGCCCCTGAATTCTTCATCTGGAAAAGCATCCACCGTGAATCTGACCTTCTGCCCTTCTTTAACCTTTCCAATATCAGCCTCATCCACCTCACATTCGACCTGCATTTTGGTGAGGTCATTGGCTATCTGAAAAAGTACCGGAGCCTGAAAGCTGGCGGCTACGGTTTGGCCCACATTGTAATTCCGGTTGATCACCACTCCATCAATGGGAGAACGGGTAATGGTATGAGAAAGGTCTACTTTGCTTGACTCAAGCTGAGATTTGGCCTGCTCTAGACTGGCCTCAGCCTGCTGCAAATCAGCTTTCGCATTGAAATAAACTGCCTCCGCACTTTCCTTCTCTTCAGTAGAGACCAAATCTCTTTTAAAAAGTTCCAGCGTCCTTTCCATTTGTTTCTTCGCATTTTGAAGCGTGACTTCTGCCTTCTCCAGCCTGGCTTGTGCACTCAGGTAATTGGCTTCATTTTGGTTGACTCTGGTTTGAAAAAGCTCTGGATTGAGTCTTGCTATCACCTGACCCTTTTTCACTTCAGAATTGAAGTCCACATAAATCTCAGAGATCTCCCCGGATACCTGACTTCCCACATCCACAATAGTGACTGGATTCACCGTGCCTGTGGTATCGACTAAAGCAGTGATGTTTCCTCTGTCTATCTCTTCTTTAATATACACCAAACCGTTTGAATTTTTGTTTTTAATAACAGTAAAATACAGAATAACTGAGATTACCGCAATTCCTATTAAAGTGCTGATTATTATTTTCTTTTTCATGTTTGCCTCCTATGTCTTTTCCTTTCTTGGTTCCTCTTTTGATGGGTCTTCCATTTTCCGATCTGGTCTTTTCCTTTCTTTTAAGAATTTTTTTAAGTATCTTTGGATCATCTCGTCAAATCTTTCTTTTTGTTCATCATTGAGAATGCTTTTTATATCTGTTATAAGTTCCTTTCTGATGGAAGAGAACTGTCTTCCCACTTGATGCCTCATTTCATCAAGTTTTTTTTCTGTGTTCTTAAAGATCTCCTTGATTTTTTGCTCCTCACTCTTTTCTAGATCAAGCTCCTTGGACATATCCTCAAGAGTCGGGAAGTGAGCAGGGGGTCTGCGTCCGGGAGTGGGCTTCCTGAAATCTTTCTTTATAAAATATTTATCACAAAATATACCGCTCACCACCCCTGCAGCAAACACCACAATAAATGAAAGCACAATGATTATTTTAAATTTGTTTTTCATGGAAACTGTCTCCTTCCTCCACTTTCCCCATTTATAGAAGTAAATATAAGATGGATGTTTTCGTTTTTAACTCGCCCTTCTTCCAGCAAAGGAAGAGAATCCGCAAAAGGATTTTGATTCTGCAGGAGAATTTCAGCCCGGCTCAACTCTGTCTGCTCAGAAGGAACAAAAAGGATGAGGAGCGATGCAAATAAAATCAAGATCAAAAGGGAAATGGGGATCGCTCTCAAGCCCCACTTTTTCCATACCACCCAAGATTCATAATCGGGATCCCTCCTCAATCTGGGCTTTAATCGAGTCCAAAAATAAGGTTTTGGCTCAGGAATATCCTGCTCTCTCATCAGTTCCAATATATGGTGGTATTCTCTTTGTTTCTGCCGGCACTGAGGGCATTCTTTCAAATGCTTCATTAATTCTTTATTTTCCCCTGATTCTAAAACCCGGTCCAAAGACCTGGATATCAATTTTTCTGCTTTTTCACATTTCATGATTCCCTCCTAAATAAACTTAAATAAGGAGTCATAACCTTTCTAAGCTTTTTTCTGGCCCTGAAAAGGCGAGAATCTACGGTCCCCGGGGAAATATTAAGAATATCAGCAATTTCTGAATAAGCCCTTCCTTGAATGTCTCTCAAGGTAAGGATAATTCTTTGTTTTTCGGGAAGTTTTTGGATGCTTTCTCGAATAAGCTTCAATTTTTCCTGCTTCTCTTCTTCATCCTTAACCAATTCAGTATCCTGAACTTTTATATTTTCATCAAGACTCACTCTCTCTATCCCGGAATGTTTCCGGTGAAAATCCTTTATGGTATTTACAGCGATCCTGTAAAGCCATGTGCTGAATTTAGAGCCTAATTTAAACCTGGGAAGAGCCCGATAAGCTTTTATAAAGACTTCCTGTGATAAATCATCAGCGGTTTCTCTGTTGTTCGTCATGCTGTATGCTAAGTAAAACATTTTATTTTTATATTTCGCAACAAGAATTCCAAAGGCTTCCTTGTCTCCTTTTTGTGCAGACTGTACGATTTCTTTTTCTTCCATAAAAAAATTTCAAGTCTTTAAACCTCTGTCAACTATTTAGACGAAAGGTTATGAAAAATCTTCCCTTAATTCACATCAAAGAATTTAAAAGCCCAGTTTACCTTACTTTCGCTCTGCCGTCCACTCTATAGAGCCAAATTGTCCCATTTCCACAGTTCCTGACATTGAATCTCCTTCCACGACTCCTTGGTAAGTCGAAGTAAACTCTCCTTTAGGGGTACTTCGGGTGATAGTCCACTCAATGTCATTACCTTTTATAGTCCCTTCTCCTGTGAATTCTCCCCCTCCTCGTCCTTCCATGGTCACAATCAGTTTTTCTCCCTCCTGTTCAAAATGGATATTTTGGGTGAATTCTCCTCTCTGAGTTTGCATGGTCAACTCCCAGTCTCCAGAAACATCTGCATTCTGCAGGCTGAGGCCCAGAGTCAGCATTACAAAAGCCATTACTCCTGATAAAAAAATAGTTTTTTTCAATGTTTCCTCCTTTACTTTTCCATTTAGACGCAGGCCCATTCCATTTTCTTCCATTTTTCCTGAATTATTCTTACCTTAAAAGAGATAGGGGTGCGCCTAATGTGGATTGTCTCGAGACGTTTGCTTTATTGAAATCAGGAAA
>CAYULB010000012.1:0-21835 GCA_964445575.1 uncultured Eubacteriales bacterium | reverse complement strand
TCAGGAAAACTTGACAACTCAGCTGGTATAAGCCAAAATTCTGGGTTATGGTCAAAAAACAAACGCATCCTGTAGATGCTTTTTTAAACCTAAAAAACCTCCCTACAGTATGGTGTCCGGGATGCGGGATCGGAATTGTCGTCAACACATTTATCCAGACCATAAACAAAATGGAATTTGGAAAAGAAAATCTTATCTTAATATCATCCGGAATCAGCTGCACCGGAAAAATCAGTGATCATCTGAATCTAAAAACCATCGAATCTGAAAACCCCTTTGACTATGCCGCTAAATTTAAGAAAAAACACCCTCGAGGCAAATGGGTCATTTTTTTCAACGACAATAACCTGATGGTATCAGGAGTAGATGGACTCCTCAATTCCTGTAAAGAGGGATTGGATATTCTAGCCATATATATAAACAGCTTTGTCAGCAATATTCTCTTTTTCCATAAAAAATACACTGATCTCAATTTTATCAAGAACAGAAGCAAGGGCGGCTCAAAAAATGCCTTTAACCTCCCTCATCTTGTCAAAAAAAACGGAGCTTCCTATATAGCCAGATGGACTCCTCTCCACTGCCGGAGACTTTCCTATTCAATAAAGAAAACTCTGTCGAAGCCGGGATTTTCCTTCATAGAAGTCATTTCTCCGTGTCTTATGTATTATGCAAGCAGTGGCTGTGAAGGGAAAACCATAGACAGGATGGGAGATTACCTAAAAAACGCTAAAATTGAAAATGGTTATCCTACCGAGAAACTGTATACTGAAGATATAGAACAAATCATAATAGGAAAATTTTTAGATAGAACATGACAGTGGTCAAACAAAAATCAAGTTCACTCGAGGAGCTGTTTCATCCTACTGATTATTTTCTTGTCTCTGACACATTCCCTACTGTATGGTGCCCGGGATGTGGAATCGGAACAGCTGTGTACAGCTTCTTTGAAGCCTGTAAAGAAAAAAACATTGATAGAGAGGACCTTTATGTCATCAGTGGAGTGGGCTGTACCGGTAAAATATCAGAATTTTTATGTCTTCCTTCCTCCTCCATAACTGACGGACATATCATTGAGAAAGCTGTCCATATAAACCAAAAGGAGCCGGACAAAAATATTGTGGTTTTCTTAAACAATGCTGACTTTCTTATTTCAGGGGGAGAAGAGCTAAAAAAGGCTAAATCAAAGAAACTTAACATACTGATAATATATATTAATAATTTTATATATGCCTTGAGCCGCCACCAAGCCTTTCCCATGACGCCTTACATGCGCAAATCAACCGAGGGTGAATTTGAAATTCCTTACAATATACCCTATATGGCCTGTTCCCTTGGGGCCTCGTTTGTAGCGAGATGGACCCCCATACGAGCAGGTTGGATGAAGCAGTCTTTTGTTGAATCCTTTTCTGTCAAAGGATTATCCGTAATCGAAGTCATTTCGCCGTGTTTGATATATGATGCTAACACAGGAAGGATTCTAGACCCTATAGAAAAAATGGCATTTTATAACGATTACTCTGAGATTCAGTTCTGGGTCCCGGTAAAACACCTTGATATACGAAGGCAGAAAAAAATCATAATAGGCAAGTTTTTAGATAAAGATAGGACTGATGACAAATAAAGGTAAAAAAGTCGAGGTTTTTGTTCTCAAAGAAAGATGCAAAGGATGCGGCATATGTGTGGCGGTATGCCAAACAGGAGTTCTAGAGCTGTCAAAAGAGAAAAACAGTCAAGGTTACAGACATCCTGTGGTTATCAAGGCAGACTGCTGTCTTAACTGCGGTCTCTGTGAAATGTTCTGCCCTGATTTTGCCATTTGGGCAACCATAGAAAAAGAGGGTGTACTCAGATGAACCATAATATCGTCGGTAAGAAGCAGCTGAGTCCTGATACTTACCAAATCGAGATCAAAGCTTCCCATGTTGCTGAAAAATTTTTAGCAGGACAGTTTGTGATCATCCGGATCCATGAAAAAAGCGAGAGGATCCCTCTGACAGTTTCCAGCGTAAATCCTAAAAAAGGGACCATCACACTGATTTTTCAAGTGGTAGGAAAGACCACATTGGAGCTCAGCACTCTGGAGGAGGGAGATGCGATTTTAAACTGCGTGGGACCTCTTGGCAATTCCACTGAGATTAAAAACTTCGGAAGAGTGATCTGTGTGGGAGGAGGAACAGGAATCGCTTGTATATACCCCATTGTCAAAGCTTTATCTGAAAGAGGGAATGAAGTCATTTCTATTCTGGGTGCCAGGACAGAAAAAATGCTAATTCTTGAAAACGAAATAAACCAACTAAGTAAAAAAATTTTTATTTCGACAGATGACGGATCAAAAGGTCATCACGGATTTGTCACAGAAGTTCTTAAAGAGGTTCTCAAAAAGAACCAAAAAACAAAGAAAATAGCACGTATTATCGTGATCGGTCCTCCCCAGATGATGAAAGCGGCTGCTGAAGTGACCCGTCCCTATAAAATTAAGACCATTGCCAGCTTAAACACGGTAATGGTTGACGGCACTGGTATGTGTGGATGCTGCCGCACTTATGTTAACAGCGAGATGAAGCTTGCCTGTATTGACGGACCTGAATTTGATGCGCACCGAGTCGATTTTGATGGCGTCATAAGCCGCCTATCCATGTTTCAAGAAAAAGAAGCCCTGGCTTTTCAGGAATTTAAAAAAAGGAAAACATCCAAATGATTAAGCTGGGCGGAACACGAGTCCCCATGCGGGAACAGAAGCCTGAAGAGAGGACCAAAAACTTTAAGTCTGTTCCTCTTGGATACAATGAAGAAGAAGTCATTAAAGAAGCTCAAAGATGCATCCAGTGCAAAGGTCTTCCCTGTGAAACTGAATGCCCCATAAACATGAAAATATTGGAAATGATAAGGGAAATAGCCAACTGTAATTTCAAAAAGGCTTTCTTCATCATAAAGGAAGACAATCCCATTCCTGCTATCACAGGACGGGTTTGCCCTCAAGAAAATCAGTGTGAAGGGGTGTGCCCCCTATATGAACGCGGGCATGGAATCAACATCGGCAAACTGGAAGCATTTGTTGCTGACTGGGCCCGGCAAAAAGGGCTTAAGGAAGAATTCCATATTAAAGATAGACCGGAAAAAGTTGCGGTAGTTGGATCCGGACCTGCAGGGATAAGCTGCGCTGTTGATTTAAGAAAACTTGGATTCCAAGTCACGCTTTTTGAGGCTCTGCATAAAGCTGGTGGAGTGCTTCAGTATGGAATCCCTGCTTTTCGCCTTCCTACAGAAGTGGTGGATTATGAAATCCAATACCTCAATGAAATTGGAGTTGATATCCAGCTTAATTTCTTTGTGGGACAGAACATAAAATTCAATGAATTGAGAGAAGAATTTGACGCAATATTCCTGGCTACCGGCGCAGGAGCCCCTTTATTCATGAATATAGAGGGAGAAAATCTAAAAGGAGTTTATTCAGCTAATGAATTTCTCATAAGAGTTAATCTTATGAAAGCCTATAAATTTTTAGACTTTGATACACCGATTGTATGTAAAGGACCTGTGGGAATCATAGGAGCTGGCAATGTTGCCATGGACGCAGCCAGGTGTGCCGTACGGCTGGGTGTAGACAAAGTTTACATCCTCTACCGACGAACCAAAGAACAGTCCCCGGCTAGAAACGAAGAGATCCAGCACGCTCTTGAAGAAGGAATCATTCTTAAAGAACTTATCTCTCCCAAAAAATTCATAGGGAATGAAGAGGGATGGCTCGAACAAGTGGATCTGTATAAGATGGAACTGGGAGAAAAAGATAAAAGCGGCCGGCCCCGTCCCATAAAAATTGAGGAGAGTGAATTTAAACTGAAAATCAAAACAATTGTGGAAGCTTTGGGCTCTATGCCGAACAGGCTGTTTCTTTCCAGAGCTCCTGAGCTGGAAGTGAACAAATGGGGACAGATAAATGTTGACCACAATCTAATGACTAACATCCCCGGTGTGTTTGCAGGAGGAGATGCCATAAGAGGAAATGCAACCGTGATTCTGGCTCTTGGGGATGGAAGAAAAGCTGCTAAGTCCATCAAAAATTACATCATTCATAGACTCCGAAGATAAAAACTTTCCTTTCTCAATCTCTCTGAAATTTTATTTTTTATAATTCAATGCGATTATTGCAAAAGGTCTTCCGTCTATATAAATAGCAAGTTAAGAAACAAGTAAAAGTGGAAAAACAAAAAGGACACCGCCAGAGACTTAAAAATAAATTTTTACAGGGAGGAATAGACAGTTTTCTTGATTACGAAATCATAGAACTTTTGTTGACCCTTGGAACCCCCCGACGTGACTGCAGGACCCAGGCCAAAGAAGCCATCAAAAAATTCAAAACACTCTGTTCAGTCCTAGAAGCAGAACCAAAAGAACTTGAAGAGATAAAAGGAATCGGCCCTAACAATGTGTTCGGCATAAAGCTCATAAGAGAAGTCTCCCGCCGTTTTCTGAAAGCCCGGATGATGAACAAGCCAATATGCAACTCATCAAAAGAAGTGTTTGATTATCTTTATCTCACCCTGAGAGAATGCAAGCGGGAAAAGTTTAAGGTAATATTTTTGAATGCTAAGAATCAAATCCTGGAAGAAAAGACCATCTCAGAAGGGACTGTGGATTCAAGTGCCGTGTACCCTAGAGAAATCATCCTTGCCTCACTTCAACACCATGCCTCTTCTCTTATTTTTGTGCACAATCATCCATCCGGAGATCCTTCTCCATCGGAAAGTGACAAAGAAATAACCAAAGAATTGATTTTTACAGCCCAAGTCATGCAAATCAAGGTTCTTGACCATATCATCATAGGCAACAACTGTTATTTCAGCTTTGCAGATGAAGGACTGATCGAAGAGTATGAGCTTTTCTTTCAAGCCACCAGAAATAATTTTTAAATAAATGTTAAAATCTCCAGAAGAACACCTCAAACGGGTTTACAGTCAGTATGAATTATGGTAAAAGGAAGAAGAATTCTTAAATAAAATGCGAAAGGAAAAATAAATGTGTGAATTGAGGGATGTTTATATTGTGGGAGCTGCCCGGACACCCATAGCCAGCTTTTTAGGATCCTTAAAAAATTTTAAGGCGACTGACCTAGGTGGATTTGCCATCAAAGAGGCCCTCAAAAGAGCTCAACTTAAAGGATCAGACGTAGATGAAGTGATTATGGGAAATGTAGTCTCTGGAGGATTAGGACAAGCCCCGGCAAAACAGGCTTCTATGAAAGGAGGGATCCCCCCTACTGTCAACTCTTTTGCCATAAACAAAGTTTGTGGGTCAGGCCTCAAAGCTGTGTGGCTGGCGGCAAATTCTATTTGGCTGGAACAAAATGAAATCGTGGTAGCCGGCGGTATGGAAAGCATGAGTCAAAGTCCTCATTTGCTGTGGAAGGTGAGAGAAGGGCAGAAAATGGGGGACCTGAAACTGAAGGACTCTATGATTTATGACGGGCTGTGGTGCGCTTTTGATGACCAGCATATGGGAATAACCGGCGAAATCATCGCTGAAAAGTTCGGAGCTACCAGAGAGGAGCAGGACAGATATGCGGTAAGCAGCCAAGAGAAAGCGGTTCATGCCATTGAAAAAGGTTACTTTAAAGAAGAAATCGTTCCGATTGAAGTACCCCAGAGAAAAGGAGACCCCATTCTTTTTGAAGTTGACCAAGGCCCCCGAAAAGATGCCAAAGAAGAAAAGCTTGCTAAGCTCCGGCCGGTCTTTAAAAAGGATGGAACCGTAACCGCAGGCAATGCCTCGACTCTTAACGATGGAGCAGCAGCCTTGGTCACTGCTTCAGAAGAGGCAGTTAAAGAAAAAAATCTAAAGCCTCTGGCGAAAATCGTGGGAATGACCTCCAATGCACTGGAACCGCACATGGTCATGTACGCACCCAAAGGAGCCATAGAGAATCTCTTGAATAACTTGGGTTGGAAAATCAGTGATGTGGATTTGTTTGAGATTAACGAAGCCTTCTCTTCCCAGTTAGTAGTCTTACTGAAAGAGATGGACCTGGATAGAGAAAAAGTCAATGTCCATGGAGGTGCGGTAGCCCTGGGGCATCCCATAGGAGCCACAGGGGCAAGGATCCTTACCACCCTGATCTATGCTCTCAGACACCGAGGCCTTAAAAAAGGAGTCGCCTCCCTTTGTCTCGGCGGAGGAGATGCCGTGGCTATGGCCGTGGAAATGGTATAAACAGCATAAAAAAGGAGGAATCCATGAAAATAAAAAAAATAGGCGTGGCTGGAGCCGGAACAATGGGAACAGGAATAGCCCAGACAGCAGCCGCTTCTGGATTTGATGTGATACTCAATGACATCAAAGAAGACCTTCTTCAGTTTTCCCTTAAAAGAATTGATAAAAGCCTAACCAAATTTCAAGATAAGGGCAGACTCAAAGAAGATAAAGAGCAAATAAAATCAAGGATACAAGTCACCACTTCTCTCGAAGATCTAAAAGAAGCTGACTTTATCATTGAAGCTGTTTTTGAAAATTTCGATGTGAAAAAGGAAGTTTTGGTAAAGCTTGATAAACTCCTTCCCCAGGAAGTCATCATAACATCCAACACCTCCTCCATTTCCATCACAAAACTGGGTGCGCTGACCGGCAGGCCTCATAAATTCATGGGAATGCATTTTATGAATCCTGTCCCATTAATGGTTCTGGTGGAACTGATAAAAGGCATGGGCACCAGCCAAGAAACATTTGACCAGGTTAAATCATTAGCCGAACAAATGGGAAAAACTCCTGTAGAATCTAACGATTATCCCGGATTTATTGCCAACCGGATTCTCATGCCTATGATAAATGAAGCGGTTTATGCATTGATGGAAGGCGTGGGCACCAAGGAAGCCATAGACCAGGTCATGAAATTGGGGATGAATCACCCTATGGGCCCTTTAACCCTGGCTGACCTTATCGGATTGGATGTATGCCTTAATATCATAGAAGTCCTGTATGAAGGATTTAAAGACCCCAAATACAGGCCCTGTCCCCTGTTGAAAAAAATGGTGGACGCAGGATATTTGGGAAGAAAGACCGGCAGAGGATTTTACGACTATTCCAAATAGACTTTCAAGACTGATTGCTGCTGGCTGATTTTGAGTGGCACATTATTTCAAGAACGGTACTTTATATACATAGAAATATCTAGGAGAAAGAAATGAATCAACAGCAAAAAAACAGCGACGCAAGAGAAAAAGCAATCGACGCAGCTCTTTCCCAAATAGAAAAGCAATTTGGAAAAGGAGCCATCATGAAAATGGGGCAGAAGGATGCTGCTGTTAAAGTACCCTCCATCCCAACAGGTTCCATTGCTTTTGACCTAGCTCTGGGAATCAGGGGTTTTCCACGGGGAAGAGTGGTCGAAATATTCGGGCCTGAGGCTACAGGGAAAACCACATTGGGCATTCATGTCATTGCTGAAGCTCAGAAACAGGGAGGACAGGCTGCATTCATTGATGCAGAACACGCATTAGACCCTAAGTATGCTGCCAGTATAGGTGTTGATATCGACAATCTGCTGATATCTCAACCAGATTATGGTGAGCAGGCTCTGGAGATTGCCGAAGTCCTGGTCAGAAGTGGAGCCGTAGATGTGATTGTGGTGGATTCTGTAGCGGCTCTTGTTCCAAAAGCTGAACTGGAAGGAGAAATGGGAGATACCCATGTAGGACTTCAGGCTCGTCTCATGTCCCAGGCCCTTCGTAAATTAACCGCTATTGTGAGCCGCTCAAAAACATGCTTTATATTTATAAATCAAATAAGAGAAAAAATCGGTTTCTTTTTGGGAAACCCTGAAACCACCAGCGGAGGCAGAGCGCTTAAATTTTACTCCTCTCTCCGCATTGAAATAAGAAGGATCGCTTCATTAAAAGAAGGGGATAATGTTTTAGGAAACAGAGTAAGAGTCAAGATAGTTAAAAACAAGATGGCTCCTCCGTTTAAAAAAGCTCAATTTGAAATCATATATGGAGAGGGAATCTCCCGAGAAGCTGACCTCATCGACTGCGGTGTGGAAACGGGCATTATTGAAAAATCAGGAACCTGGTATTCTTACAAAGACGAAAGGTTAGGCCAGGGAAAAGAAAATGTCAAAAGTCTTCTCAAAGAAAAAAAAGAGCTGGCAGATGAAATCGACAAAATCATAAGAAAAAAGGTCGGGCTTATCAAAGCCGAACCATCCAGCCCCAAGGAGACTCAGTCAGAGCAGGAAAAATCTTAAAAAAAAGTCCCGAATATCAGAAAAAGAAGCACTGCTCCGCCTCCGGCTATGAGCGCATAGGGAAGCTGAGTTCTGACGTGATCTATGTGGTCAGCAGCCGATGCCATAGAAGAAATGATAGTGGTGTCAGATATAGGAGAGCAGTGGTCCCCAAACACTCCGCCGCCTAAAACCGCAGCCGTGACCAGAGCAGGATTCAGTCCTATCAAATGAACCATGGGAATTCCAATCGGCATCATTATGGCAAAAGTTCCCCATGAAGTTCCTGTTGAAAAAGCAATCAGCGCTGAGGTTAAAAAAATAACAGCGGGAACCGCTCCCGAAGGAAGAGTGGATTTCACTATTTGAGCTAGATAGGGTCCGGTTCCCAAAACATCACAGATATCTCCGATGGCAAAGGCAAGCATCATCAGAACAGCCAGGGGTATCAATCCTCCCACTCCTTTCATAAAAGTGTCTGTGATCTCTTTTAGATTCATAATTCTCTGTATTCTGTAGGCAATAGCGGCTGCAGCAAGTCCACCTAGAACAGACCACAGCACTGCCAGAGACCCAGAACCCTCCATAAGGTTGCCTTTTCCTGAAATAAAAAGGACTAAAGGCATCATGAATATCATCACTCCTACAGGAATGAGCATGTTCACAGGCCTGTGGGGGATACCTGGTTTTTCCTTCATCATCACCACATCCTCTGATACCAAAGGTTCTGCATCATCACGCAGCAGCTTGCCTTCTTCTCTCACCCTTTTTTCAGCCTTTTTCATGGGGCCGATATCAATTCCTGTGATTACTGTGAACAAAACAATCATCAATGCCAGGATGGCGTAAAAATTTAAAGGAATAGAGGAGACAAAAATTTTTACAGGATTCTCTACACCCTGACGGGCCAGAAGACCCAACACAAAGGCTCCCCAAGCATTCATGGGAATCAGAACACATTTTGGGGCTGAAGTGGAATCCAGAATATAGCTCAGCTTCTCTCTGGATATCTTTAATTTATCAAATAAGGGCCGGGTGACTGCACCAGAAACAAGAATGCAAATGCTCGATTCTATAAAAATAACTACCCCCAAAAACCAGGCTAATAAACCCGCAGATTTTCTCTTTTTGACAATGCCTTTTCCCACCACCCAGCTGACAAACCCTTTCATCCCTCCAGAATATTGGGTGAATGTGATAATCGCGCCTATCATACAGCTAAAAAGAATGACCCTGGTGTTATCCGCATTGGAAAAAACATGAATGATAGAATCAACTGTCTTGACTGCCCCAATCCATGGATTCCAGTGGTTAGCTAAAGTCCACCCAAGCCAAATACCCAATGTCAGGGATAAGTACACCTGCTTGGTTTTAATGGCCAGAAATATCGCCAGTAAAGGAGGAAGAACGGAAACCCACCCCACTGTTTCGGTCATTTTCAAATATTCAGAGAGACTCCAGTTATTGAATCAATAGATCCTCAGTCCAACCAATGGTATGAATATCAATATTATTGAGATCGCTGGTTCCCAGCTTGTAGGCCTTGTCCGCTGCTTCCACACAAATAGGAGGAGGAGAAAGAGGCCAGGGTTCTCCCCTTATCTCATCTCTCTTTGCTAGGATGACCTTCAGGCAGACAGCTTCCACAGCCACAGGGTCAGTCCCTGCAATCAATCCATTGTAAGCCCACCGGTACCTTGGATCCACCTGAGGACCTTTATCGCACACCGGGTGCAGCGCATCCACGAGAATCAATTTGGTTTTGCCCTTGACCTGAGGAAGGCGCCAGATTTCTCCCAGTTTAGTGCTGTCCTGATAATGATAATTCCGCGGAGAACCGGAATAAAGAATATAATTTTTTATAACGGTACCGATCCCAGTCAGCCAGTGGGCTTTAAGTCCCGGGAGTGAAATAAGGGCTGTAATGGGTTCGAGATCCACTGACCTCCCCTGAGCATTTCGAATGTTTTCTGCCGGGACCCCAGCTGAAACCAAGGAATCCTTCACCACTTCAATCAACTCGTCATGGGTAGGATTCATAAGGGGAGTGGGCACCAAACCAATGATATCTTCTGGACTGACCAGCTCGAGCCAGGCTTCTTTCACATTATCCTTACCCGTTACTTTGGTCAAGGTTTGTTCAAGCATCTTTCCCAGAATGTTTTTATCCACATTCAATGCCGAGTCCATAACATTCTGATCCCTGACAATGACCACTGAACTCCGGGCATTTTTTTGTCCAGAACCTCTAAGCCATTGGGGACCAAGAAGAGAAAGTCCAAGTGTTGCCCCCACACTTCCCCGGATGAAATCCCTTCTTGTGACTGTAATGTTTTTATTTTTCATTCAATCCTCCTTCTGAATTTTATCTAATTTAGCCTGGGCCAAGATCTCCTGCGCAGACTCCTTATCTGGACATTCAAAGACCAATGCCAGACTCTGGTTGAGCAGCTTATACCCCATCCATCCGTCTTCAATATTAAAAAATTCCTGACTTTCCTTGCTTTTTATTATCTTTACTTTCCTTCCTTGTTCCGGAAGGTAAATTTTGAAAAAATCTCTTAAAGCTGTTTCTGCTCTTCTGAAATCCGGATATTTGATGACAAAAAGTCTTGCGGATGAAGACTGGGAGTCTTTCTGTGGTTTTTCAAAAGTGACTATTACCGCTTCTGTGGAATGGTCCAGATTTAAAATATTTTCATGACTGAGATAATACAGTGAATTTAAAACCAAATGAGAATAAAAATAAGCTGTCCTCTCTTTATTTAAGGTCCAAGAAGAACCCTGTAAAGGTTTGATAATCTGCAGGATTTTTGGAGGAGGTGGACTGCTGCGGCTGTTTGTGATTATTTTTCCTAACCGAAGGATAGTCTCTTTGACTCCCGGGGTATCCCTGAAGGCCAAAATCCGCACATATAGATTATCCGCCCAAATCCTCATCAATCCTTCTCCATAAAGTGCCTGTTGTGTTGGGATAATGGATTTCTCAGACTCTTTTAAATGATTAGGATTGAGATCCACAGCCTCGCCACCCCAGTCAAGGGACAGCAGCCCAAAAGAATCCCGAGAATCTCTCATATAATAAAGCTCTACCAAAATTTCATTATCGCTTTTGTTCTTGTATTCATAAACCAAGAGGCAGTCAAAATGATAACTTATATAAAGTTCACCAGCCCCGTTCATGTAGTCAAATATATTTGTTTTGTCAATACGTCTGGGAGGCCCCTGGAGCTTCCATCCATCTATGTTGTCCGGAAGGCTTATTTTATCTGACTGCATGTCTCTACCCTCTCCTTGGGATAAGGGAAAAAATAAAATCAGAAAAACAGCCAAAAACCATCCACGCAAACCATTTCTCATTATTACAATTCCCTTGTTTTTCTTGCAACTCCTTTTATCTAATTAGAAAAAAAATGTCAAACATTGTATTATGAAGAGAACTTTTTCAAGGAGATAAGAAATGGCTGGATTTGAAGGAGTCAAATGGGCTTCCAAACAGATGAGATATCTGCTTGACGGAAAGGAATTTGAAATTATTGAGCAGAATGCCAAAGTTTATGCTGTATCCCGTTCCATTCATTACGGCCAATTCCTGGCATTTGAAGGGATCAGGTTTTTCAGCCGAAAAAACAAAAAAGGCCGGATTGAAATTATATTTTTAAACTGGCACGATAATCTCAAGCGTTTTCAACAGGGAATTTCTTTCAATCTCAGTAAATCCCAACAAAAATTGGTGCCCAAAATCGAGGAACTTGAAAACATTTTTATTCATCAATATTTCAAACAATCTGACATGAAAAAGTTCCTTGAAGAAATGGCAGAAAAAAGCGCCCAGGGATACCTGCGTCCTTTTACCGTGGATGAAGAACAATCCATTGGGGTCACTTTTCCTGGGAAGCCTTCTATAAGAGCGGTGGCCTGCCTGTATGACCGGTACTTAGGAGAGCCTTTTAACGGAGTGGTTGTCCCTAACTTGGTGCGGGCTGTGGGCGCGAACAAAACAGGATGTCTTAAGTTAGGTATAAATTATTTAATGAGCGTCAAGGCTATTGATGCAGCAAAAAAAATAGACCCCAAGGCTGCATCCGCTCTGTTCCTTGACGACAAGCCAGACCAGCCTCTTGAAAAACGTCTGATTACAGAATGGGATTCTTCCTGCTGTTTGTTTGCTCTGGATGACAACAAGGTGATCAAAATCCCGGAGAATGAACTCATCCTCCCTTCGGTAACCATCCAAGGCATAGCAAGAATCTTAAAAAAGATGGGAGCCCAGGTTGAGGAAAAACACATTTTTTATCAGGAGCTGATAAACAAAGTCAAATCCAAAAAACTGGCTGCCATCTGCAGTGTTGGAACTGCGGGAATACTCAACCGGTGCAGCCGACTGACCTTAGTGGATGAAAAAGGACAAACCATAGCCGTGCATAAGCCTGACCAAAACCACAGACTTTACAAAATGCTGGGCGATGCCAGGAACTATTATTGGAATATATATAAACAGAAGGCTGAGATTCCCGAAGGAATTAAGCTAAATAAGTATATTCTCTAAATAAATCTAAAATAGAGATGATGGACTGGGGAAAAAAAGTATCTCAAATTAAAAAAGCTGTCAGCTCGCCAAAACCAGGCTTTAAAAGTCAATTGACCATGGTTATTGACCCCAGGCCAGGGCATAAAACCTACTTAGAGATAAAAGACAGATGCAAAAAAGCTGGGGTCTTGATCCTTGTTTTCCCCTGGAAAGAGCAGTCCTACCTGATATTAACCCGCAGAACAGAGCTGGTACAGTATCATCCCAACCAAATATCCTTTCCCGGAGGACAGTGTGAACCCGAAGAGAACCCTTCCACTACTGCTTTAAGAGAGACCCATGAAGAATTGGGAATAGACCCTGCAAAAATAAAAACAGTGGGCCAACTCACCCCTCTTTATATTCCACCCAGTGATTACTGCATATACCCATCGGTCGGGATATCAGACCAAAGGCCTGAATATTTCCCCAGAATAAAGGAAGTCGCTGAGGTCATAGAAATCCCTATTCTTCACCTGCTTGAGGATAAAAATTTAAGAAAAGAAATCTGGGAACTGAACGGGAAAAAAGTCAGAGTTCCCTTCTATGAGTTTGAAGACCACAAAATATGGGGAGCCACAGCCATGGTACTTGCAGAGTTCCTTGACATCATCCGTCCTGTTTTTAAAAAAAAGAAGTGACCTCACAGCACATCTTTCAATACTTTTAGAGGCATTTCAACTTTTCCAAAGGGCATTGAAACCTGTGCCCCAGCTAGGTGAGACTTCAATTCCTGTAAAAGTTCTCTGGCTATCTGGATTCCTATTTTTTGTGCCTCTTGTTTGTTTTTGGCTTTCTTCATCCGGGTGATTATTTCCTCCGGGACATAGGCACCAGGGATTTCATTATTTAAAAATTCAGCATTCTGAACACTGACTAAAGGCCATATCCCCGCCACGATAGGGATTCTTACATGCTCAATACATTTTAAAAAATCAGTAAACTGTCGTGGGTCAAAAACAGGCTGGGTGATGGCAAACTGAGCTCCTGCCTTGACTTTCCATTCAAACCGCCGGATTTCATAATCCAGGTCAACCGCACTGGGATTGACGCCCACTCCAATGAAAAAACCGGTGGGCTTTTTTAACGGGTTCCCACCCAAATCCATCCCGCAGTTTAAGCTGTAAACAACATTGGTTAATCCGATTGAATCAACATCAAAAACTGCTGTGGCATCTGGATAAGTTCCCATCTTTGGGGGATCTCCTGTTACCAGAAGAATATTCTTAATCCCGGCTCCATAAGCTCCCAGAAGGTCTCCCACCATACCAAGAAGATTCCGGTCTCTGCAGGCATAGTGCTGGATCACCTCGATTCCCACTTTCTCCTGGATGATGAGTGAAAGATAGCTGGAACTCATGCGGGAAAGGGCACGGGGCCCATCCGGGATATTGACCGCATCCACTCCAGCCTGTTTGAGAGCTTTTGCTTTTTCCAAAGCCTCTGAAGAATCTATGCCCCTGGGCGGCACAATCTCTACAGTGGTTACAAATTCGTTATCACATATCTTTCTGGCTAACTCAGACCTTTGGCGGGTTGGAATCTCTGGTTTTGGTTTTTCCTCCTTCACAGATTCAATGCGGTGTTTTATTTTTTTCCGGGGTGTTACAGACTGGATAGCCTTGTTCATCTCTTTAGTAAACTCAGCATTGGTTCCACAGCAGCTTCCGATGACCCGGACCCCGGCCTGAGCGAAACGTTTGGCGTACTCTCCAAAATATTCAGCGGTTGCCAGATAAATATTCCTCCCATCCACATTCTGAGGAATTCCTGCATTGGGCATCACACTCACAGGAATATCAACCGCTTTTATCATCTTAATAATCGAGTCCAGCATTATTTTGGGACCCACACTGCAGTTTAATCCCACAATATCAGCCCCAAAACTCTTCATTTTCACTCCTAAAACTTCAGGAGGAGTTCCAAATAAAGAATTCCCATCATCACCTATGGTCATATGAGCCATTAAAGGAATATCAAATTTTTCTTTTATCCCGGCCACCGCCTGCTGAATGAGGTGAAGGTCAGAAAAAGTTTCCAAAGAAATAATATCCACTCCTCCATCAATGAGAGGTTTTGCTTGTTCCTGATAAATCTCTCTGGCTTCTTCTTCTGAAAGAGCCCCCCATGGCTCCAATCGCTCTCCAAGGGGACCAATAGAACCGGCCACGTAAACTTCATCTCCGGCCACTTCCCTCGCAATTTCCGCTCCTTGATAATTGATAGCTCGGACTTTTCCTTCCAGGGTATGCTTTTTAAGCTTGATTCGGTTAGCGCCAAAAGTATTTGTTTCTATGATATCCGCCCCTGCATTGACATAGGATCTATGGATCTCCTTTATCATCTTTGGATTGGTGAGGTTCATCTCGTCATAACAAGTGTTGATAAAAATCCCCCGGGCATAAATCTCAGTACCCATGGCTCCATCCATGAGAGCGATATTATCTTTGATGAAATCAAGAATCGGCTTTCTCATTCTTCTCTCCCCACCTGATTTGCCATTAACCATTCAACGTATTTATTTTCGATGCCGCTTCAGCCAAACCTGAATTTCATTAAGCTCCTACCAACTCGGCCCGTGAATGATCCAGGTATTTTTAATTTATCATATCAAAATAACTTGTTTAATGCGAGTCATGCCTCTGATATATAATTTTATATTAGCATGATATATAGACGGGAGGCTTCACTAAAAACCTGCCCAGTATAGACTTTTAACCCAAAAATTATTATAATATTTTTAAAAATAAATCGGGAAGTTAGTTTAGATAATTTCATAAAAAAAATTACTTCTCTTAAATCATCTCAATCCCTATATAGAGGTAAAGTTACTGATGAATACAAGTATCACTAAAATGAGAAATATCGGAATCAGCGCTCATATTGATTCTGGCAAAACCACTCTAACAGAGAGGATTCTGTTTTACTGTAAAAAAATCCATAAAATCCACGAGGTAAAAGGCAAAGACGGCGTGGGAGCCACCATGGATTCTATGCAGCTGGAAAAGGAAAGGGGCATCACCATTGCCTCAGCAGCCACCAATGTCAAATGGAGAGACCACTCTATAAATATCATTGACACCCCCGGACACGTGGACTTCACTATTGAGGTGGAAAGGGCTTTAAGGGTTCTTGACGGAGCCATTCTGATGCTCTGTTCAGTGGGAGGTGTTCAGTCTCAATCCATAACTGTTGACCGTCAACTCAAAAGGTATGGTATTCCCACCATAGCTTTTATCAATAAATGCGACCGAGTGGGTGCGGATCCTTATAAAGTAAGGAATCAGCTCAATGAAAAATTAGGTCACAACGCTATTCTCATGCAAATTCCCATCGGACTGGAAGACCATCATAAAGGAGTTGTAGACCTGGTCAAAATGAAAGCCTTTTACTTTGAAGGTCCTGAAGGCGCTCAAGTAATATCAAAAGATATTCCCAAAGAATTAAAGAAAGAAGCAGAAAAAAGACGGGAAGAAATGCTGGATGCGGCTTCCATGTTCTCTGACGAACTCATGGAAGCGGTCCTGGAGGGGAACGAGACAGAACAGCAGATTTATGACGCGGTCAGAAAAGCTACCATTTCTAGGGAGATGACTCCTGTATTTATGGGTTCGGCCTATAAAAACAAAGGAGTTCATCTTGTCTTGGATGCGGTGGTGGACTATCTGCCTAACCCCTCAGAAGTGGAAAACTATGCCGTGGATATGGACCAAGAAGAAAAACCCGTAAAACTGAAGCCTGACCCCAATGCTCCTCCAGTAGCCCTCGCTTTTAAGTTAGAAGAAGGTCCTTACGGACAACTGACCTACATCCGAATTTATCAAGGAAAGATTCAAAAGGGGAACCTGCTTTCCAACACCAGGACCCGAAGTACTTTTAAAGTAGGACGCCTTATCCGGATGCATGCAGACACCATGGAAGATATCGAGAAAGCAGAGTGTGGGGATATTGCAGCCCTTTTCGGCATAGACTGTGTCTCCGGAGATACCTTTGTCAAACCCGGACTTAATTACGGCATGACATCCATCCATGTGCCTGACCCAGTCATTTCCCTGGCTTTACATCAGGTAAATAAGAATTCTTCTGATAAAATGGCCAAAGCTTTAAGCCGATTTATCAAAGAAGACCCAACTTTTAAAACCTATGTGGATCATGATTCAAACCAGACCATCATTCAGGGAATGGGAGAACTGCATCTGGATGTGTATATTGAAAGAATGAAGCGGGAATATGGGATTCAAGTGGAAGCCGGAGAGCCTGAAGTTGCTTTCAGAGAAAGCATCCAGCAAAAAGCCTCTTTCAACTATATTCATAAAAAACAGACCGGAGGTGCGGGTCAGTTTGGTCAAGTCACAGGCTTTATTGAGCCTCTTGAAGAGGGCAAATATGAATTTGTGGATGAAGTCAAAAGAGGAAATATCCCCAGAGATTTTATTCCTTCCTGTAATGAAGGATTTAAATCAGCCATGGAAAAAGGCTCCCTTATCGAACATCCCATAACAGGAGTCAGAGTGGTGCTCACTGACGGACGCTTCCATCCTGTGGATTCCTCGGATATAGCGTTTCGCACCGCAGCTCGAGAAGCATTCAAAAAAGCATACCCCAATGCAAAGCCTCAAATTCTGGAGCCTGTGATGAAAGTATCGGTGGATGGTCCTTCTGAATTTGCAGGAAGCATCTTCTCTTCTCTAACTAAGAGAAGAGGGATTATTATCAGTTCAGTAGAAGACGGGATATTTGTTCGGGTAGACGCTGAAGTGCCTCTAAAAGAAATGTTCGGCTATTCCACAACTCTTCGTTCCCTGACTCAAGGCAAGGCTGAATTTACCATGGAGTTCCTCAAATACTCTAAAGTGCCTAAAAATATTGCCGAAGAACTGATAACAGAGTACCAGGAAAAGAAAAAAAATAAATAATGTGAATAGGTCATGATAAATATGGTTGGAGTAAATAGAATGATTAAATCAGAAATAACCAAAAGAAGCCCTTTGAGAATACTGGAAAAATCAATTCAGGGAGGGCTAAAAAAAGGAGAAATCGCGGTGCTGGCTTCCAGAAAAGGAGTTGGAAAAACCGCCTGCCTGGTCCATATTGCCATTGATAAGCTCTTTCAGGGAAAATACGTGGTTCATGTCTCTTATGCCAGCCGCGTAGACTACATCATCAACTGGTATGAGGATATATTCAAAAAAATTGCAAAAAAACAAAACCTTGAACCATCACTCAAAGTCCATGACGAAATCATAAAGAACAGAGTCATCATGAACTTCAATCAGCGAGGAACCAGCACCGAACAAGTTCTCAAAAGCATAGAAGCCATGATCAAACACGGTGAATTTGCAGCGGATACAGTTATTGTTGACGGATTTGATTTTACAAAATCAGACCCTGAAGATTTAATGAAGTTCAGAAACTTTGCTGAAAAATCTGGAGTTGAAATCTGGTTCAGTGCTTCGTTAAAAGATAAAAAACCGCTGTTTGATGAAAAAGGACGCCCCACAGAACTTTTAAATTTTATGAAATATATTGATGTATTGATTACCTTAAAATACCAGGACCATTATATCCATCTTAATATAGCCAAAAACCGGGGGCATGTTGCTTTAGGAAAACTGCCGCTTCATCTTGACCCGGCAACCTTTCTTATAGCCTAAATTCTATCTTAAATCTTTGACCTTTATGATTCCTCCACAGTCTTGGGCAATATAAAGATATCCTTCTTCATCTACGGCGATTCCTTCTTGGTCATTCCCCAAAAAAGCATATTCTTTAATGATCCTTCCTTTAAGGTCAATTTCCACCAGAATATTGTCCGCATCACTGACCACATTCAACAGCCTTGACTGAGAGTCATAATACATGGCTGCGGGGTCATCCATTTCTATCGGTAAAACCCTCAAAATGCGGGCCTCGCACTCTTTCCCTCCGCAGGACTCCAAAGGAACCAGCACTTCCATGACACACGGAGGGTCCCACTGATTCCCCAAATAAAAAGTGCCTCCTTCAGAATGAGTGTCATCCGGTACAAACGCAATAGACTCAATACCGTTATCATAACCTTCCTGCTTTTGGATGTAGTTAGGGTCTCCGTTGTACATCCGATTCAAAGGAAAAATCCGGGTGACTTCTTTATTTTGCGGGTCAAATTCAAGAATCACATCATCTCCTTCTTTGGCTATGTAGAGAAGCCCTGTTTTTGGGTTGACTGTGACGCCTTCTAGGTCACCAGGGATTTCCTGTCTGAAAACAGGTGTTCCGTCTGTCTGGATCTCTGCAATTTCTCCCTCGTCACTGACCACAAACAGGGTCTTCCTTATGGGATGGTAACAGATGCCCGAAGGCTCAGGAATGCCCTGCTGGTCAATATCTCCCCCATATCCAGGCTCATCCAGCCATTCATACGGAAACCGGATGGTGGGGGAATGTTTCTCAGCCGAACAAACAGCCAGCAGTATGATAATAAGGAAGCCTCCTATTCTAAACCAAGTATTTTTCATCTAATTTGCCTATTCTCTTTTAAACTTTTTGAGTCCGACCCGCCACAATACAAGACCCGCAAAAAAGCTTATCAGAAAAACTGAAAGAGAAATTACAAACGCCCTGGGTTCAAGTTCAGCTTTGGATCCCAGAGCCACCTCAGCCCAAAATATCAGCCATATTATCCAAGCGATACGAAGTACCCAAATATGAAAGGGCCTCTTTCTTATCTTAAGAATCCAATACCTGTTTTTTTCTTTCATTTCATCCCTTCCCTTGAGTGGTGTCTATCCCGTATTCAAAATGATGGGTATTCCACCATTTTTCAGCACTCTTCTGTCTCCCATAACCAAAGCTTTTGTCCATAGAGTTAAAAAAACCATCCAGTGCAGGAATTTTGGCGCTGGCGGCTTTGACAATTTCATGAATTGCTGTTTTATCTTTTTTGGTCCATGGACACACCGCAATGCAGTTGCTGCACCCGGATGTTGATTCCTGCCAAAAAGCCAGGCACTGGGGAGAATCTTCAAACCACGCCTTATGTCCGGAGTTGTTCCACTCTCCTTTGACTTCAAAGCTGGGCTCATCTTCATAGGAAATACAACCAGAAGGGCATGCTTCAGCACATCTTTTGCATATTCTGCAGAACTCAAGAAGCCCAAAATCAATGGGTTTGTCCAAATCCATAGGAAGGTCTGTCAGAACCTTGCACAACCGGACCATAGGTCCGTATTCAGGAGAGATCAACCTATTGGTTCTTCCCAACTCGCCCAATCCAGCATCCACAGCAATCGCCACACTGGAACCCAAATCATTCACACTGGGTACAGCCGTGTATCCCAATCCTCTGATAAACTCAGCTAAACCAGCAACCAAAAACTCACATCGGCTGTAACCCATAGAAGAACCCGCACTGCTTATAGCAGTAGGAGAACAAGCAATATTATCAATGGGCATCAGAACCGTCATGGCTATGGCGTAGCGGCATTTCTTTGGAATGACCAATTTTTTATCATTCTCCCAAGGCTCATCAACCTCTTCAAATACAATCTTTTTCCCTCTCTCTTCCGAATGAATATGCCTGGGGTCAAGGAGAGTTATGCCGGTTGTGGCTGCCCCAAAATACCGGGCGGCCGTTTTAATTAAATGAGCAGCCTGGGATGGGTTTGCCTGGTATCTTTCTACACCCCGTTCCTCAGGAGTGGTCACAAAATTCCGTGTCCAAGACCGGGTTCCCCGGTTCAACCCGCCTTGTCTGGATATCACCCAGGCTGCATCTGCCAAAGCCCGGTCCTCAAGCCTGTATCCAGGTTTGTTTTCCTGGTAGTATTTTTTTGTCTTTTCCCTGCTCCTCCTGTTCAGCTCTCTCAAATTCTCCACCCCATAATATTTCGCCATAGAACCAAAAACATTCTTCCTTGCTTCAAAACGGGAATAAACATTATCATCGATTCCCAGTTTAGGTTTATTGATTTCTTTGACCCACCAGGGATGTTGAAAATAAGAAGCATTGGGAACAGAACGGACTTCACTTATCCCGCCGGCAAGCCCTCCGCTTACGGCTAACCCTGCCCCTCCTAGGCCGTATTTGAAAAACTCTCTCCGTTTCATTGAATTCTCCTTTTTTTTAATAAATGAGAAGGTCACAATTTACCATAAAAAAACCTATTTTAAAATCATTTCCATATTCCCATTTTTTCTCATAAAAGTTTATTAACCGAAGCAAAGAGTGTATATTGGAAAACACAATATGATGATAATCAGGAATAAACACAAAGCAAAGAAATTTCTATCCCAAATTCCTTTCTTGTTTAGAACAGCCAAAAAACTTCAATTTTTTATAAGAATGGTCTTCATTGGTTATCAAAAACACCCGGATATCCCCAGTCGAATTCACTTCAATGACCAAAGCTGGATCAAAAACAACCCAGACCACTATAAAAGCGTGGGAGTATCAGCAGTAAAAATCATCAAATCTTCTGTCAGAGATGCCGGTATAATCATTGAGGAAAATTCAAACATTTTGGATTTTCCCTGTGGATACGGAAGAGTCTTGAGATTTCTCAAAAAAGCATTTCCCCAGGCCCTTTTTTACGGCGGCGATATTGACTCCCAGGCTTTAGGTTTTTGCCAGAAGGAATTCAATATCATTCCAGTTCAATCAGATGAAAATTTCAAAAGAGTAAAATTTCCTGTATCCTATGACCTCATTTGGGTCGGTTCTTTGTTTACCCATATTGATTCTCAGGATTTTCAAGATCTGCTGGAGACATTGATTTCATCTTTAAAAGAAAAAGGAATTATCCTTTTCACCACTCATGGAAAAGAATGCTTGAACCGCTTGGACTCTTATGGTTTGGACCCCATCGACCCTGACCTCTTCAAAATGAAGCTGGAAAATACCGGATTTGTTTTCCAGCCCTATCCCGGTCAATCCCAATATGGAATCTCCATCAGCACTCGTCTTTTTGTGATGGAGACTGTAAAGCAAACTTTTAGAGGTAACGTGAAGCTTATTTTTTATAAAAAAAGAGGCTGGGATCACCATCAGGATGTGTATGCTTTCCAAAAAA
>CAYULB010000011.1:0-49180 GCA_964445575.1 uncultured Eubacteriales bacterium | reverse complement strand
GCTTCGCACCCTGTGCCTCGCATCTGCAGCAACCTCGACTTGTGAATAATCCAGGATAATAATGAAAACACCGCCATTTTTTATGAATAGGTCAGGCTAAAATTCTCCACTCACAGCAAACATCCGGATTTCTTTAATGGTTTTTCCTTTCAGGCCTAATTTTTCCACTGTCCTTCCTTTTTCCCAAAAATCGATTCCTCTCATGATAGAAGCGCAGTGTATGATTAGGTCTATAGTGGGTGTTTCCACTTTGAGCATTTTTCCTAAAGATGAAAGAGTGACCAAACTCATAGGAACATCCTCGTCAATGTATCGGTGATGGAGCCTATCCGGTGCTTTTATCCCAAGATAACCCGGATTGTCATGAATAGCTTCATACAGGTCTCTGCCTGTTGCACTGTAAGCGGTATAGAGCCAATTTTTTGCGCTCATTGCTTTGATGCCCAGAGCAGCAGCAACCTGTAATCTTTCCTTATCTATAGCTTCTAATACTTTGGATACGGATTCACTAGCCCCCTGTATATAATATTCAAAGTCTCCATGGGTCTCTTCTATCCACGCTGCATTCAATACGGTAAGAGCCGGGTGGAAAACAGCTCCAATATTGTTGAAGCTTGTTTTAAAGACATTGTCTCCTGGCACAAATTGGGGATAAGCGATATTAAGAGCTTTTATCACGCCTGGGATCCAATAAGCAGGGAAAGTCGCAACAGGAACAGCATTTTTAATACCGAATATTTTAGCGTGAGCTGGTCCAATCGCTCTTGAAGCATAGACAAAGGTCTGGGCTTCTGCTATAAAGGGAACAGTTTTGACTCCTTTTTCTTTAAGCACTTGAAAAAATTCTAGCGAGCCTAATGTGCGGCCCGGATTAAGAACCACTATTTGATTTTCTTTGAGATAAGGAGCACAGGTTTCTGCCATGAATCGATGTCCTATGGCAGGGACAGCGATCATAACGATATCCACTCCTTTTAAACATTCCTCTATTTTATTGGATGCTATGAGTATTTTACCCACTCCTTCCGCTTCGCCTTCCACTTTGATACCACCTCGTTCTTTGACAGGAAGAATTTTGTTTTTTCCTCTGTTGTAGAGATTGACTTTAAATCCCATTATTGCTAGATGTCCAGCCATGGCTAAACCGCCGTGACCTGCAGCAAGCACACAGAATTTAATGTCTTTTGGATCTTTATTGATCAACTTTTTTAAATATCTTTTGCGTCTTGAATCTGCTTCGGCGCTTCTTTTTACCATTTTAAAACTCCTGAATCAGTTATTTTTGATAAGGATGGATAGGATTATCCGTTATTTTTAAAATCTAAATCATTTCCCGGATTTGATACGGTGCTTATTTATGGTCATTTTAATAAATAAACAACTTTAAGGCAAGATTTTTTTTAAGAAGCTATTATCGTGAATAATCCAGGTTATTTACTCCTGATTTTATACAGAGGAGAATAAATGACCAGAAGGCTCACAATTCCCAATAAATATTCAAATAGATTGCTGATGAGATGAATTCCGATTCCAGATATAATGGCTAACCTGCTTTCAAAGTTCATGAGTTTGCTTGTCAGAACCCAAGCTGATTCCCAAGTCCCGAATCCCCCGATTCCTTTTATGGGGAGGACGGAGCTCATTTCAGCTCCTGTGATCCCCAGAATTGTTTTAAAAAAATTAAGGGAATTGAATATTATTCCATGACTGTGAAGCAGAGAGAACAGCAGAAGATAAAGTGAAGCGTATTTAGCGAGGCGGATAAACAGAGACATTAAAAAAAGCGGCCAGTATATTTTTCTGTTTTTTATTTGCTTCAAACTTTGTATGCTCAATTTTATTTTTTCAATGGAGTTTTCTGCCCATTTTTTTCTTCTTAAATTTACTGCATTTAGAAGAAAAGTGTATGCTTTTAATGCCAGTTTTGAGAGAGGAATTATTTTCCATAATATCAAATAGAATCCCAGGAAAACTCCTAGAGAGAGCCCTATCATAATTGGAGCAGAAACCACAGAAGCACCTATGCCAACAAACAATACGGCAAGAATCAGAAGCGGGCTGAGAGTGAGGAAATCAAATAAAAAAGCGATGATGAAGGAAGAACTTGAAATTTCAAAGCTGTAAGCCAATCTTTTATTGAGTATATAGATATAAGAGAGAGAGCCTATTCTTGCGGGAAAAAAGTCTACAAAGAGATTACGGATAAAAGTTACCAGAAAGATATTTTTCCAGCTGATGGAATGGGGCTGAAGAAGCCATTTGTATCTCCATGCTCTGAGTCCACTTCCTAGAAGAGAAAAACACATAAATCCTATAAGTGCCGGAACATAGATGTTTTGAAACGTCGCAACAAAATCACTGTAATTGATTTTGCTGAATAAAAAAATAAGAAGACCGCAGGAAATGGCTAAAGAGAGCAAAAAAGTAATCACTTTCTTTTTTTTCATGCTTTCATGATACATGAAAGCAAAAGAGATTTGAACTTTTTTTCTGACTGTTATATTATCAAATCCTAAAATAATTTTTGGGGATTGGCCCATGGATACAAGAGACCTAGATGAATTGATAGAAGCTGCTTTGGAAGAAGATATGCCCGAGGGTGACATAACTTCAGAATCCATCGTTGACCCTGAGTCTGTATCCGAAGCTTATATCATCGCCAGAGAACAGGGTGTATTGGCCGGAATAGACATAGCCGGGAGAGTATTTGGAAAAATTGATCCCTCTGTAGAGTTTCATAAGGACAAGCAGGACGGCGAAAAATTCAAAAAGGACCAGAAATTGGCTGAGATTAAAGGACCTTCCTTATCTCTGCTTAAAGGGGAAAGAACAGCTTTGAATTTTATTCAGAGACTTTCAGGAATAGCCACACTAACCAATCTTTACACGGAAGCTTTAAAGGATAAAAAAACCAAAATTTTGGACACCCGGAAAACCACTCCTTGTTTAAGGATGCTAGAGAAATATGCTGTTAGGATGGGAGGAGGAGTCAATCACCGGTTGAACCTTTCTGAAATGATCCTGATCAAGGATAACCACCTTCACTTAGTGGGAAGCATCAAAGAATCAATCCAAAGAGCCAGAAAATCAGTGGGGAAAAAAGTTAAAATCGAAGTGGAAACCACTTCCTTAGATGAAGTGAAAGAAGCGATGAAATATGGAGCTGATATCATCATGCTTGACAATATGAGTCCTGAAATTATCCGTAAAGCCGTGAAATTAGTGGAAGGCAAGATCCCTTTAGAAGTATCTGGAAACATCACTTTGACCAATCTCAGAGATGTGGCTGACCTGGGGATTGATTTCATTTCTGTGGGAAGCTTGACTCATTCTTATAAATCTTTAGATATCAGCATTGAATTTTCATAAACATAAAGAGAGACAGATGAAGAGTAAAAGCAAAGAAAATATTCTGGAGACCGACATACTTATCATAGGATGTGGGATCGCAGGGGCCAGTGCGGCTTTAGAAGCAGCTAAAAGCGGCGTAAGGGTTATTATTATATCTAAAAATAAAAATCTTGAAGAGTCCAATACTTATTATGCTCAGGGGGGGATTGTTTCTCTGGGAAAAGATGACAATCCTGAACTTTTAATGAAGGATGTTATGGAGACAGGAGATAATATCAACAACAAACAGGCTGTTAAAGTCTTAACCAGGGAAGGGAAGAAACTGGTGGATGAAATATTGATCCATGAATTGAATATTCCTTTTAGCCGAACATCTCCAGATGAGCTGGACTATGCTCAAGAAGCAGCCCATTCTCGGAGGCGGATACTGCATGTAAAGGACACGACAGGGAAGACCATTGAAGAAAGCTTCATAAACAAGTTAAAGTCTTATTCTAATGTTACCTTTCTTCCTGACCATACAGCGGTAGACCTGCTGACCGTTCCCCATCATGCCAAAGATCCCAGCTATTATTATTTCGAACCGCAGTGCATCGGTGCTTATGTACTGGACAACCAGTCTAAGAGAGTTAAGACCGTGATTGCTCCGTATACCATTCTAGCCACAGGAGGCTGCGGCTCAGTGTACCTGTACACCTCAAATCCCAAGTCAGCAATCGGAGACGGGTATGCCATGGCTTATAAAGCCGGCGCAAGGATAATCAATATGGAGTACATTCAATTCCATCCCACTTCCTTGTTTCACCGGGATGCCGATGCATTCTTAATCTCAGAAACAGTCAGAGGAGAAGGAGCCAAATTAAAGACTAAAGAGGGTAAATCCTTTATGCAGGATTACAATGAGAAAGCTGAGATGGCTCCAAGGGATGAAGTGACCCGGGCGATTTATGAGGAGATGACAAACAGCAATTCAAACTATGTTGTCTTGGACCTTGCTTCCTATGCCAACATTGATATAAAAAAGAGATTTCCTAATATTTATGAGACCTGCTTAAAATATGGAATCGACATCACAAAAGATCCTATTCCGGTTGTTCCTGCGGCTCATTACTGCTGTGGAGGGGTGCTGGTGGATATCAACGGGAAAAGCACCTTAAAATCCCTTTATGTGGTGGGTGAGGCTGCTTGTACAGGCGTGCATGGAGCAAACAGGCTGGCTTCTACTTCTTTGCTGGAAGGATTGGTTTGGGGAACTCGAGCTTCCCAAGATATTGTTGCCCACTTTAATCCGGAAAGGGTATTCCACCTAGATGATATCCATGATTGGTATTATCCGGAGGATGAGGAAGAAATAGACCCTGCACTGGTCAACCAGGATTGGCTGAATATTCGAAACACTATGTGGAATTATGCGGGAATCATAAGGACCAATAAGAGACTGGAGAGGGCAAAGGCAGACCTTGATTATCTCAATCACAGGATAAATAAATTTTACCAGGAATCCCGCATGGATGAAAAAGTGGTAGGGCTTAAGCACGGCATACAGGTAGCGATATTGATAACTCAGGCCGCACTCAACAATCCTGCGAGCAGAGGCGCCCATTATATTAAATAAACCCCAGGAAAGAAAAAAAACATCCTTGACTCTTTAATAACCAGACTCCCTTGGAATGGTTTTCCATGAACTAACCTGAATTTCTTCAGGCTTGCCTAGAAGGTAAAAAAAATGGCGATTAAAATAAAAAATGCGATCAGGAAAAAGGCTCCAGTCAATGTTCTTAATAAAATCTTGCCTATCGCTGGAATGAAATTAATAATGAAAACATCGCCATTTTTTTATGAATAGGTCAGGCTAATAAGATATGAGGTCACTTTAAAACAAAGGTATTGAAAGAATTAAAATTAAACTTTATACTCTATTAACCTGGTTTTTAAAAAAAATTGAATTCGCTGCAGATGTAAGGTAAAGAATGCAAATAGGTCAGATAAATTGGAGAGTTAAATGGCAGACAAAAAATTCATAAAAGAAACTTTGAATCTTCCAAGCACATCTTTTTCTATGAAAGCAAAGCTTGCTCAAAAAGAACCGGAAATCATTAAGAAATGGGACAAGATGAATCTTTATCAAAAGATCCAGGAAGCAAGAAAAAGGGGCTCTCCTTTTGTGCTTCATGATGGTCCTCCTTATGCAAACGGAAATATTCACTTGGGCACAGCTATGAATAAAGTGTTAAAGGATTTCATCGTTAAGACTAAGAATCTTCAGGGCTTTCGGGCGCCTTATATCCCGGGTTGGGACTGCCACGGCCTGCCAATAGAGATAAAGGTAGACCAAATGCTCGGAAGCAAAAAGAAGGAAATGTCCATTATTGAATTTAGAGATAAGTGTAAAAAATATGCTTTAAAATATGTTGATGTCCAGAGGAATCAGTTCAAACGCTTGGGGGTGTTTGGAGATTGGAATAATCCCTATCTGACCATAGACAATGAGTATGAAAGTGAAGTTTTAGAGCATCTAGCTGCTTTTTTTTCATCTGAAAATATATATAAAGGAAAAAAACCTGTTTTCTGGTGCAACCACTGTAAAACTGCCTTAGCTGAGGCAGAAATCGAGTATCATGACCATCGCTCTCCTTCCATTTATGTAAAATTTCCCCTGCTGAGTGATTTATCCAAAAAATATCCTCAGTTAAAAGGGAAAAAAGTTTCTGTCCTTATTTGGACCACCACTCCATGGACCCTTCCAGCTAACCTTGCCATTGCCTTTCATCCTCAGCATGAATATTCAGCTTTTCAGGTTGGTGAGGAGGTGTTCATTGCTGCCAAACGACTGATCTCCCTCATTTCAGAAGACTTAGGCTATCAGAATTTAAAAACACTGGTCACATTCATGGGCAGAGAATTAGAAGGGATGAAAGCCAAACATCCCTTTATTGACAGGGAGTCTATTTTTGTTCTTGCTGATTACGTGACTCTGGATCAGGGAACAGGATGCGTCCATACAGCCCCGGGTCACGGCCAGGAAGATTATCTGACCGGTATTAAGTACAAGCTGAATATCTACACTCCCGTGGATAAGAATGGGAATTTCACTGAAGACGTTGAAAAATATGCAGGAATGAATGTGTTTGAGGCCAACGATGTGATTGTCAAAGATATGGTGGAAGCCGGAACCCTGATGAAAGCAGATGATATCACTCATTCCTATCCCCACTGTTGGAGGTGTAAAAATCCGGTTATTTTCAGAGCAACCGACCAATGGTTCATTTCTATGGATAAGGGAGGATTCAGGGAAAAGGTCTTGAATGAAGTGAGAAAAGTGAATTGGATCCCTCCGTGGGGAGAAGGTCGCATTGCCAAGATGATAGAGAACCGTCCGGACTGGTGCATTTCAAGACAGCGCTCCTGGGGAGTTCCTATCCCTGCTTTTTACTGTAAAGAATGCGGGGCTGTGCTCGCAGATAAAGATATTACTCTGCATGTCGCGGATGTCTTCTCTAAAAAGGGAGCTAATTCCTGGTTCCAGGAATCTGTTGAGGAGCTCCTGCCCGAAGGAATGAAGTGTCCTCAATGCAGCTCTGAAAAGTTAGAGAAAGAAAACAATATTTTGGACGTCTGGTTTGAGTCAGGAGCCAGTCATAATATTTTAGGAAAAACAGAAGAACTTCCCTGGCCTGCTGATATTTACATCGAGGGCCATGACCAATACAGAGGGTGGTTTAACAGCTCACTTCTTATAGGAGTAGCAGCTAAAGGAAAGTCTCCGTATAAAACCTGCATCACCCATGGATTTGTTCTGGATGAACAGGGAAGGGGGATGTCTAAATCTCTGGGAAATTATATAGAGCCAGAAGAAATTATTAAAAGGAATGGAGCTGAGATATTGAGATTGTGGGTTTCTATGCTTAATTTTAAAGAGGATGCCAGATATGGAGAAGAAACCATCCAGCGGCTGGTAGAAGCTTATAGGAAAATCAGAAACACATGGAGATTTATGCTGGGGAATGTGTATGATTTTATACCTGATAAAGAAGAATTAAATGCAGAGAACATGATGGCTTTTGACAGGTGGATTCTTGAGAAAGGCAACCATACAGGCAGGAAGGTTATAAAAGCTTATCAGGAGTATGAATATCACACTGTGTTCCACACAATGTATAATTTTTTTACAGTGGAACTGAGTTCATATTATTTAGATGTGATCAAAGACCGGCTGTACTGTTCAAAAAAAGATTCAAAGGAGCGCCGATCTGCTCAAACCGCTTTATTCAAGCTTTTAAAAAATACTCTGATTTTGATGTCTCCTGTGCTTTCGTTCACTACGGACGAAGCTTGGGAAGCCTTACCTGATCATAAGAAGAAAGAAACTTCTGTTCACCTGGAGGTCTTCCCTGATTTCAAGGAGAAATGGATGGAAAACAAAGAATTTGTAGAGTGGGAGAGACTGGGAGAGATAAGAGAAAAGGTTTTAAAAAAGCTTGAAGAAACAAGAGAGCAAAAGATAATCGGAAATTCTCTGGAGGCAAAAGTCACTGTTCATGCGCCTTCTTCTGTTTATCCTCTGCTCAAAAAATACCAGTCCTATCTTAAGGACCTCTTTATTGTTTCTTTTGTCAGCTTGGAACTGAATGCAGAGGAGGAGATAGAAGTGGAGGTTGAAAGAGTGGAGTGGAAAAAATGTGAGAGATGCTGGAATTATTCTTCTGAGGTGGGAGCCGGTCAACAATACCCAGAGTTTTGCCAAAGATGTGAGCAGGTGGTGGATTCAATAAACAAATGAAACGACCATTTTTGTATCCATTGATTATTGTTGTTTTGGTGATTTGTGACCAGGTCAGCAAAAGCATGATCAACCGCTTTGTGCCCTATGGAGGCCGGATAGAAGTGATAAAAGGATTTTTTAACATAAGTCACGTTCGAAACAGGGGCGCGGTGTTTGGAATTTTTAATCAGTCAGGAAACTCAGGGATTTTTCTTGCTCTGACTATAGCTTCTCTGCTTGCCTTTGCTGTGGTTGTTTATTATTTCATTAAAGTGCCTCCTTCTGAAACACTGTTAAAGTCCACCCTGTCATTAATTATCGCTGGTGCTTTGGGGAATTCTCTGGATCGGTTGTTTAGAGGATATGTGATTGATTTTCTTGACTTTCATATTCGTGACCTGCACTGGCCTTCTTTTAACGTGGCTGATTCTTGTATCACCGTAGGCGCTTTTCTTATGGTCTATTTAATATTTTTTAAAAGGAGTAGCCAATGTTCCCTGTGCTCATAAAAATCGGTCCTATAACCATTCACACGTATGGATTCATGGTGGCTTTGGGGTTAGCCTTTGGATTATGGTTTGTGTATGTTCAGGCAAAAAAGGCTGGTCTCCCCTCGGTCAAAATCATAGATATGGCTTTCTACACCATAATTATATCATTAGTGGGAGCCAAACTGGTTCTATTTATCGGGAATGCTTCTTATTATACCCGGTACCCAGGAGAACTGCTGACCCTAGCCAGGTCAGGGGGAGTCTTTCAGGGAGGGCTTTTCGCCGGGTTGGTGTTTGCTCTCTGGTATCTTTGGAAGCACAAAATGCCCACCTGGAAAACAGCAGATGTCATAGCACCCGCTGTTGCTTTAGGCCATGGTTTTGGCCGCATGGGGTGTTTCAGTGCAGGATGCTGCTATGGGAAAGCGTGTTCCACTTCTTTAGGAGTCACCTTTTCCAGTGAATATGCTCATAATCTTACAGGGGTACCTATCGGAACTCCCATTCATCCTGTTCAGCTGTATGAAGCCGGACTGAATTTCCTTAACTTTATTGTCCTCTTTATTCTATTGAAAAGAAAGAAGTTAGATGGAGTTGTTTTTTCTTTTTATATCATAAACTATTCTATCATTCGATATTTTACAGAGTTTTATAGAGGAGACCATTCAGAGGAAGTCATCCTGATAGACAATCCGTCTCCTTTTCTGAGTTTTACACTGCCCCAACTTTTTTGCATATTGGGAATCATTTCAGGCATTGGCTTGATTCTTTTCTTAAAAAAGAAGAAAAAAAGTGCCTTATAAGAAGTTTAGGGTTGATGATAAATCGGATGTGGGAAAAAGGCTGGATATTTTTTTAAGCCGCTGTGTTCCAGAATTGAGCCGTTCTCAGATTCAAAATTTAATTCAAAAGAATAAAGTCTTGCTCAATACCAAAGCAGCTCAAAAACCAAGTTACAATCTGAAGTATAAAGACAGAGTCGAAATCGAATACAGCTTTCCTGTTTCATTAAAAATTCACCCTGAAAAAATTCCTTTAGATATTGTTTATCAGGATGAATGTATAGGAGTTATCAACAAACCATCCGGGATGGTGGTTCATCCCGGAGCCAGGGTAAAAAAGCATACCTTAGTCAATGCCTTGCTCTATCATTTTCCTCACATAGAAAATGTAGGCCCGAAAACCAGACCCGGTATTGTTCACCGACTGGATAAAGAAACTTCTGGATTGGTTGTCCTAGCAAAAAATCTCAAGGCATTTCAGAATCTTAAAGAGCAGTTCAAAAAAAGAGTTGTAGAGAAAAGATACTTGGCCTTGGTGTGGGGACGATATTTAAAGAAAAAAGGAGTTATTTCCTGGCCTATAGGACGTCATGTCAAAGATGGAGCCCGGATGTCAGTGAAAACAAAAAAGCCAAAGAATGCTGAGACCTATTTTGAAGTAATAAAAGTGTTTGAGGAGCACTCATTCCTAGATATAAAACCGGTAACAGGAAGAACACATCAAATAAGGGTCCATATGTCAGCCTCAGGGCATCCTATAGTAGGGGATAGACATTATGGAAGGAAAAAAACACCAACTCAAATTCAATCAAGGCTGTTTTTGCATGCTTACTATTTGTCTTTTATCCATCCAGAAAAAAAGGAACGGCAGGAATTTACGGTCCCATTACCAGAGGAACTGGAGGAAGTCCTGAGAAAATTAACTTGAATTTCTTCCTGGGTAAAAGGAGTAATTTTATTTTGGGAGAATGCATTTACGTCTTGAGTGATGAGGCCTATTTATTGTATTATATCCGTTGACTTTATTATAACCGGATTATTCACGAGTCAAGATTGCAGCAGACTAGAGATACAAGATTTAGTGAGCATAATGAAATTCAGGTGTGGCTGAAGCGACAGTGAACCTAGATACTGTGAATGGTAAATTGTGAATAGTAAATTGCGAATGGTAAAAGAAAGACATAACACACAGGAGGTTTCACCATGAAACACTTTTCAGCTGAGAAAATAAGGAATGTAGCCATAGTTGGTCACGGTTCTTCAGGAAAGACTTCTCTCACTTCCACGTTCTTGTTTGTTTCAAATGTGACAAACAGATTAACCAGGGTGGATAAAAAAAACACCATAACTGACTATGACCCAGAGGAAAAAGAAAGGCAAATCTCCATTAATTCAGCACTTTGTCATTTCCAATGGAATGACCACAAGATAAACTTAATAGATTGTCCTGGTTATTCCAATTTTTTATGGGACACAAGAGCAAGCCTGAGAGCTGTGGATGCTGGGGCACTGGTGGTTTGTGCAGCTTCTGGAGTCGAAGTGGGAACAGAGAAGTGCTGGGGAATGCTGGAGGAGTTGGGTTTACCCAGGGTGTTTATTGTTAACAAACTGGACCGAGAAAACTCTGATTTCTCTCGGACTGTCAGTTCTATTCAGGACTTTTTTGGTCGTCAAGCTGTGCCGGTCCAGATTCCCATAGGAAGTGAGCAGGGATTCAAGGGGATGGTGGATTTGATTAAGAAAAAGGCGTATTTGTTTGAAGCAGGAGATTCAGGAAAATTCAAAGAAGTGGAAATTCCTGCTGAGGTCAAGGACGAAGCTGAAAAAAAGGCTGAAGAGCTTACAGAGATGATAGCTGAAAATGATGAAAAACTTATGGAAAGTTATTTTGAAAAAGGAGAGCTTTCTCCTGAGGAGATGCAGGAAGGATTTAGGAAGAGTATTTTTAAATGCCAGCTTTTTCCTATCTTTTTATCTTCTGCAGAAAAAAATATCGGGGCGCTTCAAATTTTAGAGGGAATAATAAATTTTCTCCCCGATCCCCTGGAGAGAAAAGAGATCAAAATAAAAAAGGGGTCTGTCAAATTATCACCGGAAAATCCCTTTTCATCTCTTGTTTTTAAGACCATGTCAGATCCTTACACCGGGAAGATATCCATAATGAGGATATTTTCAGGGAAGGTCAAAGAAGACAGTACTGTGATGAATGCCAATAAGGATAGAAAAGAGAAGTTCGGCGGTCTCTTTTTTCTGCAGGGAAAAGACCAAGAAGAGATAAAAAGCGCTGGCGCCGGCGAGATCGTGGGAACAGCCAAGTTAAAAGACACTTCAACAGGTGATACTCTCAGCGACTTAAGTGATGTTAAAGAGTTTGAACCCATCAAGTTTCCCAAACCTTCCATATCCTTTGCCATTAAGCCTAAAACCCGTGAGGACGAAGATAAGATTTCCCAGGCTGTCCATCGGATTAAGGATGAAGACCCTACCGCGGTGATAGGCAGGGACTCGGATACCAATGAGTTGATCATCTCAGGAAACGGACAGCTCCATGTTGAAATCATAACAGAGCGCTTAAAAAAGAGGTTTAATGTGGACGTTGATCTAAAGCCTCCTAAGATTTCATACAAGGAAACGATCAAAGGAAAATCTGATGTTCAGGGTAGATACAAAAAACAGACCGGAGGAAGAGGCCAGTACGGTGATGTGCACATCAAGTTTGAGCCGTTTTCAAAGGGAAAGGATTTTGAGTTTGAAAACAAAATATTTGGAGGAGCCATTCCAAAAAACTATATTCCTTCTGTAGAAAAAGGACTGGAGGAATCCAGAAAAAAAGGAATCCTTGCCGGATATCCTACTGTTGATTTTAAAGCCATGCTCTATGACGGCTCCTATCATGAAGTTGATTCTTCGGATATTGCTTTCAAAGTAGCGGCTTCTCTGGCTTTTAAAAAGGGAATAAAAGCAGCTAAACCCACTCTCCTTGAACCCATCATGAATGTGGAAGTCTATACTCCAGAAAAACATATGGGTGACATCATGGGCAATCTTAATGGACGCAGAGGAAAAGTTCAGGGGATGGAGCAAAAAGGAAGCATGCGGATCATAAAGGCACAGGTCCCCATGGCAGAAATGCTTGATTTTGAACCGACTTTAACCTCTATTACCGGCGGAAGGGGTTCCTTTATTATGGAGATGTCACATTATGAGGAGGTTCCGGCTCATTTGCAGAAAGACATCATAGAAGAATCGATTAGAGAAGGACGGATAAAAAAATCCGGTGAAGAGGAGTGAGAAATAAAGGCTCAAAATTTTATTTGAAAATAAACCTCTCTAAATTTTTTTAAGAGGAGGGTAGTGGGAGAAAATTCATGAATTTACCGTTAAAAAAACTCTTTCATTTCGTAATCGTTTTTATTTTTATTTTCAGCCCCCCTATTTTTTCGGCTGAAGAGTTAATCAGGACTCCTGCGGAGGAGACAAATTACACTCAGTACACTCAGCATCAAGCGACAGCTTATTTTTTAAGTCGTCTGGATGCGGTTTCCGACAATTTAACAGTTAAAGCAGCAGGAAGAACTCTTCCTCGAGAAGAGTACGGTTCTAAAGATTTGTGGGTGTGCATAATCACAGAAGAAGGGGTATCCTCCCCGGAAAATTTAAACAGGGCCAAGCCCACTTTTTATTTAGTGGGATCAAAGCACGGGAACGAACAGTCAGCCAAGGAAGCTTCTTTGATGCTTATAAGAGACCTCTGTGTGGGGGAGCTAAAGCCCCTGCTGAAAAAAGTGAATTTTTTGGTTCTGCCTGCTGCCAATCCTTATGGAAACTGGTTTGATATCCGCAGGAATGAACAAAATCTGGATCTAAACCGTGACCAAGTTAAACTGGAGTCTCCGGAATCAGAAGTGATAAACAATATATTCAGGGAATGGATGCCTGAAGCGACCATGGATATCCATGAAAAAGGTGATGACTATTATCAAGTGTCTATTGGATGTGTTTCAAACCCAAACATACACCAGAGTTTACTTGATTTTTCAAGGAAGGTTCTTCTGTCTGAAGTTGAAAAAAAGCTGAATGAAAAAAATATCACTTTTCATGAATATTTGATAACTCAAAGAATGGGTATTGATTCGTCAGCTGGCGTGGATTACTCTGAAGAAGACAGAGGTAAGAGGGAATACATGAAAAGATACAGCACCACTGACCTTAATGATGGACGAAACAGCCCCGGGATATATGAAGCCCTCTCTTTTATTCAGGAAGGGGCTTCACGCCATGACCTGGAGACTTTAAAGGAGAGGACTTATTATCAGTATTACGGGATAAGATATATGGCTGAAAGCATCGGAGACCATGGGGAGGAAATCATTTCTTTAGTAAGAGAGCTGCGGAAAGAGCTGATTCATAAAGCCAGGGAATACCAAATGGACGATTTAGTCCATCTCAGGATGGAATACGCAAGAGATGAGAATGAACCTTTTATCAAGATAAAGAAGTTTGAGAGCGCTGAAAACAGAATCATTGGTTTGTTGAAAGGGGATAAAAAAGCCGGTGATCCTTTGACTTATGAAGATATCAAACCTTATCCTTATCCCTCAGATAGAAAGGTGGCTGAGGAAGCGGTAAAGAACTGGTTTCCAAAAGTGCAGCCCACAGGAAGTGTGATCCGGCCCTTAGCCTATTATATCCCATCCCAGCATCAGGATGTGATCAGCACCCTTCTTAAACATGGAATCAAGGTGGATTTTTTTGAGCAAGATTGTTCTGTGGAAGCCCAAGGATACAGAGTCACACATATTGTTCCTGCTGAGTATGATTATTTAGCACCCCAGGAAATAAGCGTGGTCCGGAAAGATATAGATGTCATCGTGAAAAAAGGCGATTTTTATGTTTCCTGCGCTCAGCCAGGTGCCCATCTCATTCCCTGCTTGCTGGAGCCAGAATCTGAATATGGTTTGATCCGGTACTGGAAATACAATCTGGTTCCGGAAAAGGGTGATGTTTTTCCCTTTTACAGAATTATTAAGAAACAAAAACTGCCTCTTATCCCTTATGCTCCCTGGAAGAGATAAAATCTAAGTCAAAGCTTCTTTGACTTCTTTTCCGATATTTGCTGGTGATTTAGCCACCCTAACTCCGGCTTCTTCAAGAGCTTTCATTTTCTCTTCAGCAGTCCCTTTTCCTCCGGCAATAATAGCGCCTGCATGCCCCATACGGCGGCCTGGAGGAGCGGTCTGTCCAGCAATGAAGCTGATGACTGGTTTGGGAAAATCTTTCTTGATGTATTCAGCAGCTTCTTCCTCAGCGCTTCCCCCGATCTCTCCGATAAGAATAACGGCTTCAGTCTCAGGGTCCTGTTTAAAAAGTTTTAGCAGGTCTATATATTTTTGGCCCACAATGGGATCGCCGCCGATTCCAACAGCTGTGGATTGGCCAAAGCCTTGGAGAGATACCTGCTGGACAGCTTCATAGGTAAGGGTTCCGGAGCGGGATATGATTCCCACAGAACCTCTGGTATGGATGTGTCCCGGCATAATCCCGATTTTACATTTGCCAGGAGATATAATGCCAGGGGTGTTGGGTCCGATCAAACGGCAGTCTTTATCTGACAAAAATTGTTTGACCTTTATCATGTCAGAAGCAGGGATCCCTTCTGTGATGCAGACAATCAGTTTCACGTCGGCGTCAGCTGCTTCCATAATGGCATCAGCAGCAAAAAATGGTGGGACAAACAAGGCCGAAGCATTGGCCTCCTCTTTTTTGACAGCTTCTTCCACAGTGTTGTAAACAGGAACTCCAAGATGAGAGGTGTCTCCTTTGCCTGGAGTAACCCCTGCCACTACATTTGTTTTGTATTCCTGCATTTTTTGGGTGTGAAATGTGCCTTCACTTCCTGTAATTCCCTGCACCACCACCCGAGTGTTTTCATCTATTAAGATACTCATCATCGTCTCCTTGGTTATTGCCTAGCAAGAGGAACAACTAATTCGGCTGCCTCTTTCATGCTCGAAGCCGCTTGGAATGAGAGTCCTGATTCTTCAAGTATTTTTTTGCCTTTTTCAACATTAGTTCCTTCCAGTCTGACCACCATGGGAATCTTTACATTAAGCTCCTTAGCTGCATTGACTATCCCGTTGGCGACCAGGTCGCATCTGACGATCCCTCCAAAAATATTCACCAGGGCTGCTTTTACATCCTTGTCTGAAACCAGAATCCTGAATGCGTTTTTAACCGCTTCTTCGGAAACGCCCCCTCCGACATCAAGAAAATTGGCGGGCATTCCTCCTGTGTGCATGATGATGTCCATGGTTGCCATAGCCAGGCCGGCTCCATTGACCATGCAGCCAACATTTCCGTCCAGTTTGATATAATTTAAATTGTATTTTGAAGCCTCTACTTCTATGGGTTCTTCTTCATCCAGGTCTCTCATCTCCAGTATATCCGGATGCCGTTTCAGTGCATTATCATCAAAGTTCATTTTTGCATCTAAAGCGATCACATCACCCTGCTTTGTGATGAGAAGGGGATTGATTTCTGCAAGAGAAGCATCTGTGGAACTGAAAGCTTTATAAAGGGCTTGAAAGAACTGAACCGCTTGTTTGAAGGTATTCCCTTGCAACCCTAATTTAAAAGCAAGTTTTCTGGCTTGAAACCCAAGGAATCCGGTTGCTGGATTGACGTATTCTTTAAAAATAAGTTCCGGTGTTTCAGAGGCAACTTTTTCTATCTCTACGCCTCCCTCGGATGAGGCCATCACAACAGGTGCTTCCAGTGCTCGATCGATCACGATTCCGATGTACAGCTCCCTATCAATATCAAGAGCTTCCTCTACCAGCACCTGTTTGACCTTTTTACCTTCAGGACCAGTCTGATGAGTTATCAAGTTCATACCAATGATCTCCTGAGCAGTTTTTTCAGCTTTATTAGGGTTGTCAGCCAGTTTCACCCCCCCTCCTTTTCCCCTTCCTCCAGCATGTATTTGTGCTTTGATCACCACTTTGGGACCGATTTTTTCAGCTATTTTCCTGGCTTGGCCAGGTGAATCCGTGACTTTTCCTTTAGGGATTTCCACACCGTAGCTGTTGAGTATTTGTTTGGCTTGATATTCATGAATTTTCATTTTTTACCTTTTTAATTTAAAATTTTTATGCGTATTAATGAATCTTACCCAGCTGGAATTTAAGCTCTTTGGCAGAAACAGATTCCGGCTTTTATGAAATTTAGATTTTTATCAGCCTATCTCTGATACTTTTTTTTCCCTTCTTGATAAAGGTCTCCGCCGTACATGTCATTGATTACAATACAGGGAAACTCTTTTACCTGGACTTTTCTGATTGCTTCGGGTCCCAGTTCTGGATAAGCAATGACTTCTGCCTTTTCAATGCTCTTTGAAATAAGAGCTCCGGCGCCTCCCACTGCTGCCAGATAGACTCCCTTGTATTTCTTTAGAGCTTCCTTGACTTCTTCGTTTCTAGAACCTTTTCCAATGGTCCCTTTTAATCCCAGCTTATGGAGAGTGGGAGCAAAAGAGTCCATTCTGTAACTTGTAGTGGGGCCTGCAGAACCGATGCTTTTTCCAGGTCGAGCCGGAGTCGGGCCGACATAATAAACAAACTGTCCTTTTATGTCTATGGGGAGCTGGTCTCCTTTTTCAATGAGTTCAATAAGTTTTTTATGGGCTGAATCTCTTCCTGTGTACAGGGTGCCTGTTATATAGACTTGATCACCAGCACGAAGTTTTTCAATAACTTTATCAGAAACAGGTGTCTTTATGTGATGTTCTTCTGCCATTTTACAGTTTTAAGAGATTGATAACATTTCTTACAGCGGCTTCAGATTTTTTTATGGCTTCTTTTTCCTCATCATTCAATTCGATCTCAATGATTTCTTCGATTCCATTTTTTCCGAGTTTCACCGGGACTCCAAAATAAATGCCGTTGATTCCATATTCTCCCTCTAGATAGGCTGCACAGGGAAGAATTTTGTTTTTGTTCTTAGCAATGGATTCAACCATTTCAGTAACAGCCAGAGCAGGGGCATAATAAGCACTTCCTGTTTTAAGATATTTGACGATTTCACCACCGCCCCCAGCTGTTCTTTGAACGATCTCATCAAGTCTTTCTTCAGAAATAAAACGGCCCACAGGAATTCCAGATATAGTGGTGTACCGGACAATAGGAACCATGGTGTCGCCGTGTCCACCCAAGACAAGAGCTTGAATGTTTTCCACAGAAACATTGGTCTCCATTGAAATGAATGTCCTGTATCGGGTGGTATCAAGTATACCTGCCATGCCCACAACTCGGTTTTTCGGGAATCCACTGACTTTAAGCGCTGTGTAAGCCATAGCGTCCAAGGGATTGGAAACCACAATGAGTATGGCATTGGGTGAGTATTTCATCACGCTTTCCGTGACAGGTTTTACGATATTAAAGTTAGCATCTACCAGTTCATCACGGCTCATACCAGGCTTTCTGGGTTTTCCTGCGGTGATAACCACGATGTCAGAATCAGCGGTGTCCCGGTATGAATTTGTTCCAAATATTTTAGCATCATACTTCCCGACCGGACCTCCTTCTCTCATGTCCAATCCTTTTCCAATGGGCATGTCTTCGATAATATCAAGCAGAACCACTTCTTCTGCTAGTTCTTCTTCAGCTATTTTAAAAGCTGTTACCTCACCGACATGTCCTGCGCCAATAACACTTACCTTTTTTTTCATTTGATTCCTCCTTTACATATCATAATTTACATATACATATTATTTATTATCAACCTGGTTATTTATTATTAACCTGGCCTATTCATAAATAAACGGCGATGTTTTCATTATTATTCTTTTTTAAGCGCTATGCAAGACTTTTTCACCTAACAGTAAATAGAAATCGGTTTTGCTTCTCCTCAATTTACTTTTTTGAGATTTCTTCTTGCACATAGTTTTCCCACTTTTCTTTCAGGTTGGGATTCTGCATAGTGTCCATTAGATACTGAGCGTATTCAGCTCCTGTGCATCCGTTATCACGGCCGGTGGTGACTAGTTTTTTCTCATAATTGCCGCATACATCCAGTGCCATTTCCAGGTTTTTAGCTCTATGAGAATAACCTATGTGGTCAATCAGCATAGCGGCGGCCCTTATCATACTGGAGGGATCTGCATACTTTGCTCTTCTTTCCCTTACCATCCTGGGAGCAGAACCATGTATGGCTTCAAACATAGCGTACCTTTTGCCGATATTGGCACTTCCGGCTGTTCCCACTCCGCCCTGAAACTCGGCTGCTTCATCAGTAAGAATGTCTCCATATAAATTCGGAAGGACAAGCACTTTGAACTGGGTTCTGCGTTTTGGGTCCACCAGTTTGGCGGTCATGATATCGATATACCAATCATCACATTCTATTTCAGGATATTCTTTGGCGATTTTATAGCCAATATCAAGGAATTTTCCGTCTGTTGTTTTCACAACGTTTGCTTTGGTCACGATAGTGACTTTATTTATGTTGTTTTTCTTTGCATATTCAAAAGCAAGCCGTATGATTCTTTCGGCCCCTTGGGAGGTAATGACCTTAAAGTCTATGGCTAAGTCATCAGTGACATTGATGCCTTTACTTCCCATTATATAAGCGCCTTCAGTGTTTTCACGAAAAAACATCCAGTCGATTTCTTCTTTAGGAACCCGAACTGGCCTGACATTAGCAAAAAGGTCGAGATAGCGCCTCATGGAAACATTACAGCTTTCAATATTGGGCCATTCATCTCCCTTTCTGGGAGTTGTGGTCGGTCCTTTTAAAGTGACATGGCATTGTTTTATATCCGCAAGCACATCATCTGGAATGGACTTCATTTGTCTGGCGCGGTTTTCAATAGTGAGTCCTTCGATATTTCTGATTTCGACCTTCCCGCTGCTGATTTCTTCTTTAAGCAGGAATTCGAGAATTTTTCTTGATTCTTCTGCGATATAAGGTCCGATTCCGTCTCCGCCGATAATCCCGATGATTATGGGCTTGGTTTTTTGGTAGTCGATCCATTCCTGAGGTTTCTTCATTCCATCAACTCTTTGAAGCTGTTCCTCTACGATTTGACCGAAATAATCCTTTGCCTTTTCAATAGCGGCTTTATCCATATTTAATCCTCCAGTTTGCCTGACTTATTCATAAAAAACGGCCCTGTCTGCTTGGTTACAAGGCATTTGCTGCGAATGAGTGCTGCTTCCTACCTTGTTCTTTGCATCTGCAGCAGCTTTGAGCCGTGAATAATTCAGGCTGTTTAAATTTAAGAGAAAATATTATAATTTTTTTAAAGCAAAATCAAATAAATCAAATGGAAAAATTTTTTTTCGACTTAACATTATTTGATAATCCTGGGTTATTTCCAGATAGAGATTTTATGAATAGGTCAGGCTGTTCACAATTTACTGCTTTTGATTTGAACTTTTATTTTTTCTGGTATATCATCAAATCTCAAAATCAAAATTTATCCAGGAGTTATCATCATGTTAGAGTCTTATTTTGAGCATGAAAAAGAAAGGAGAAAATTAGGAATTCCCCCTCTTCCTTTAAATCCACAGCAGGTGGAAGAAGTCTGTGAAAATTTGGAAAATCCTCCTAAAGGGAAAGAAGGGTTACTGTCTGATCTTTTATCTTCTAGGGTGGCTCCTGGAGTTGATCCATCTGCCAAAGTAAAGGCTGAGTGGCTGCACCAAGTAGCCGAGGGAAAGGTTTCTTCTCCAGTTGTAGATAAGAAAAAGGCTGTATTTTTGCTGGGGACTATGCTGGGAGGATACAATGTTGAGCCTCTGATATCATTGTTAGAAGTGGAAGAGCTTGCTCCTGAAGCTGCTCAAGCCCTGAAGCATACTATATTGATATACAATTATTTCTCAAAAATAGTTGAACTTGCTGAAAATAATAGGTTTGCTGAAGAAGTCCTTCATTCATGGGCAGAAGGGGAGTGGGTCCAATCAAAGCCTGATTTTCCCAAAAACATTTCTTTAAAAGCCTATAAAGTAGAGGGAGAAATCAATACCGATGACCTATCTCCAGCAAAGCACGCCTGGAGCAGACCCGATATACCGCTTCATGCTCTTTCCATGGGAGAGACAGCTTTTCCGGATGGGATTGAGACGATCAGCAAATACAGAAAAGAAGGGTACCGCGTTGCTTTTGTGGGTGATGTAGTGGGAACAGGATCCTCTCGAAAATCAGCCACCAACTCTCTTTTGTGGCATATTGGAGAGGACATTGACTGGGTTCCCAATAAAAGAAGAGGAGGAGTGGTCATTGGAGGCCTGATCGCTCCTATATTTTTCAATACAGTAGAGGATTCAGGCGGTCTTCCCATTATGTGCGATGTCACTAAAATCAAAAAAGGACAGGTGATAGCTCTGAATACAGAATCTGGAGAGATTCTGGATGAGGAAGGAAAGAAAATCACGGATTTTAAAATCAAACCTGTTACCCTCAAAGATGAATACAGAGCCGGAGGACGGGTTTATAAGATAATCGGGCGTTCTCTAACCAACAAAGCTAGAAAACAACTGGGCTTGTCAGAAACAAAAATATTTTTGATCCCTGACAATCCTATGCCCAAGAAAGGACAAGGTTTTTCATTAGCTCAGAAAATAGTGGGGAAAGCCTGTGGAGTTGATGGAGTCCTTCCCGATTCTTCGGTGGAACCAAAAATGACCACGGTGGGTTCTCAGGATACCACCGGCCCTATGACAGCTGATGAATTAAAAGAACTGGCTTGTATGCAGTTCCAGGCTGATCTTTTTCTCCAGACGTTCTGCCATACAGCTGCCTATCCTAAAACAGCTGATGTCAGAATGCATAGTTCCTTATCAAAATTCATTACGGAAAGGAAAGGGCTTTCTATCAGGCCTGGGGATGGCATTATTCATTCATGGATCAACCGTTTTCTGGTTCCTGACACTATGGGAACAGGGGGAGATTCCCATACCCGGTTTCCCTTAGGTCTGAGTTTTCCCGCAGGCTCTGGTTTGGTGGCTTTTGCAGGAACGTTAGGATTTATGCCTTTGGATATGCCGGAGTCAGTTCTGGTCAAGTTTTCTGGCAGCTTAAGAGCCGGTATTACTTTAAGGGATGTGGTGAATTCAATCCCTTATTTTGCCATAAAAAAGGGACTCCTCACCGTTGCAAAAGAAGGGAAGAAAAATGTTTTTAACGGCAGAATCATTGAAATGGAAGGCCTTCCGGATATAACGGTAGAGCAGGCATTTGAACTCACAGATGCCACGGCTGAGCGTTCCGCTGCCGGCGGCACTATAGCTCTCAGTGAAGAAAAAGTTAAAGAATATTTGAGAAGCAGTGTCGCTCTTATGAGAAAAATGATTGAAGATGGTTACCAGGATGCTGATGCGATAAAACGCCGCATAAAAGTCTGTCAAGAATGGATAGACAACCCGACTCTTCTTGAAAGAGATCCCAATGCAGAATATGCTGAGGTGATTGAAATCAATTTAGATGAGATTAAAGAACCGATTCTGGCATGCCCTAATGATCCGGATGATGTTAAATTGCTGTCTGAAGTGGCAGGTGATAAAATAGACGAAGTGTTTATAGGTTCCTGCATGACAAATATAGGTCATTTCAGAGCTGCCGGTAAAGTTTTTGAAGGAGAGGATTACCTAAAGACGCGGGTGTGGTTAACACCGCCAACTAAAATGGAAAGGGCCCAGTTAAAGAAAGAAGGATTCTATTCCTTGTATTCAAGTGTGGGAGCCAGGACTGAAATTCCGGGATGTTCTTTGTGCATGGGGAATCAGGCCCGGGTCCGACCTGAGTCAACTGTTTTTTCAACTTCAACCCGTAATTTTGACAACCGCATGGGAGATGATACTCGAGTCTACCTTGGTTCAGCTGAGTTAGCTGCTGCGGCGGCTTTAAAAGGAAAACTTCCATCACCAAAAACATATTTCTCCATTTTTGGGCAAAAAATTAAGCCTTATAAGGATGAAATCTATAAGTATCTCCAGTTTGATAAAATGGAAAAACTGACTCTGGATTATGAAACAGAAATCGTTCAGACATAAGAAATGAATTTCTTATCAGAATAAGGAAAATATCATGTTTGATTTAAATGGAAAGAAGGCGTTTGTCACAGGAGGCTCAAGAGGAATTGGAAGAGCTTGTGTTTTGATGATGGCAGAAGCAGGAGCTGATGTGGCTTTTAATTATTTACGAAACAAAAAGGCTGCTTTATGGGTAAAATCAAAAGCAGAGAAAATGAACAGGCAGTGTTTGATCTTTCAGGCAGACCTTTCTCAAAAGCAAGAAGGGGAGTCTTTAGTTAATAAAATCAAGGACAAATGGGAAAGATTGGATATTCTTGTTAACAATGCTGGAATTTGGACCTACGGGGAGATGGGAAGCATGGACTATCAGGTTTGGAAAGAAACCATGCAGATTAACTTGGACAGTGTTTTTTTTGTTACCAATTCAGCAGTATCTTTAATGAAAAAGGCTCAACAGGGATGTATTGTTAATATATCATCCACTGCTGCTGTAAGAGGAGAGGCTTTTCATTCTCACTACGCTTCAAGCAAAGGAGCTTTGGTATCTTTAACCAAATCTCTTGCCGTGGAATTAGCTCCTTATCATATACGGGTCAATTGTGTGGCTCCTGGATGGGTAGAGACAGACATGTGTGCTGAGGTGTTTAAAGATAAAAATTTCAAGGACAAAATAAAGGAAAGCATCCCTCTGAAAAGGATTCCTCCGCCTGAAGATATTGCAGGTCCTGTGCTTTTTCTGGTCTCTGACTATGCAAGACACATTACTGGAGAAGTCCTCAATGTGAACGGCGGTGCTGTTTTATGCGGTTGAGCGAGGTTGAGAATTTCTTTTAAATTTGATAATTTAGTTTAGCCTGAATAGATCAGGTTCACATGAACGATTCACGAGTCGAGATTGCGGCAGATGCGAGGCGCCAGGGTATGAAATCGTGGTCCTTCACTACGAATGCCTTGTAACGAAGCAGATGCTGTGAGATCGGCTCGCCTGAAAGGTAAAAAAATGGCGATTAAAATAGAAAATTCAAAGAGGGAAAATGTTCAAGACATGTTCCTTGAAAAAATCTTGTCTATCGCTGAAAATAAATTAGTAATAAAAACATCGCCATTTTTTTATGAATAGCTCAGGTTAGTATCAAAAGGAGAAGGATGCTCTTGAAAAAAGAATATGACCAGTGGAAAAAGAAGAAATATTTAGAAGGGTTAAAAAGAAGTGGGATTGAAAGCCGGCCTTACACAACCATTTCTGGGAAGGAAATCAAAGAACTTTATATTCCCGATGATTTAAAGGATTTTGATTATCAAAAAGACCTTTCCTTTCCAGGAGAATATCCCTTCACTAGAGGTATTCACCCTACTATGTATCATGGAAGAATGTGGACCATGCGCCAGTTTTCAGGATTTGGGAGTGCTGAAGATACCAATAAAAGATACAAATACCTTTTAAAACAGGGGCAAACTGGGCTGAGTGTTGCTTTTCATCTGCCCACTCTAATGGGAGTGGATTCGGATCATCCTTTAGCTAAAGGGGAAATAGGAAAATGTGGAGTGGCCATTGATTCCCTGGCGGATATGGAAGTTCTTTTCAAAGGAATCCCTCTGGATAAAATCACCACTTCCATGACCATAAATCCTCCCGCGCCTGTTCTCTGGGCTATGTATATTGCGGTGGCAGAAAAGCAGGGGGTTTTGCCCAAAGAGATATCAGGGACTATTCAGAACGATATGCTCAAAGAATACATCGCGCAGAAGACTTTTGTTTTTCCCCCGGAATCATCTATGAAGTTGATTGTGGATACCTTTGAATACGGCTCTAAGGAAGTTCCCCGGTGGAATACCATATCAATTTCCGGCTATCATATAAGGGAAGCTGGCTCTACAGCAGTCCAGGAATTGGCTTTTACTTTAAGAGACGGGATCGAATACGTGGAATGGGCTTTAAAGAGAGGGTTGAATATCGATGATTTTGCTCCCAGGCTTTCATTTTTTTTCAATTCTCACAATGACTTTTTCGAGGAGATTGCTAAATTCAGAGCTGCCAAAAGGTTGTGGGCAAAAATAATGAAAGAAAGATTTGGAGCAAAGAAAAAGCGGGCTTGGCTGCTCAGGTTTCATACCCAGACTTCAGGGGTCTCTCTGATGGCACAGCAGCCCTATAACAATGTGGTAAGGGTGGCGATCCAGGCTCTGGCAGCTGTTCTGGGGGGGACTCAATCACTGCATACGAATTCTTTAGACGAAACTTATGCTCTTCCTTCTGAGGAAGCCGTAACCATTGCGCTCCGGACTCAGCAGATCATTGCCCATGAGAGTGGAGTGACTAACACCATTGATCCCTTAGGAGGTTCTTATTTCATAGAAAAATTAACTAATGAGATGGAAGAAGAAGCTGAAGATTACATAAGGAAAATAGATGATATGGGTGGAATGGTGAAGGCCATAGAAATGGGATTTCCCCAGAAAGAAATCCTTGACAGCTCCTATGATTATCAGAAAGCCCTGGAAAAAAAGGAAAAGACAGTGGTTGGAGTGAATGCTTTTCAAAGTGAGCATGAACCTATCTCCATCCTTGAAATAGACGAGGAAGTGGCCCAGCAGCAGCTGCAGAGATTGAAACAAGTCAAAAAGACCAGAAACAACAGTCAAGTTAAAGGTTCCTTAAGTGATTTAAAAAAGGCAGCGAAAGATGATGAAAATTTAATGCCTTATATATTGGAATGTGTGAAGGAATATGCGACTCTGGGAGAAATCATGGAAACCATGGCAGAGGTTTATGGAAAGTATCAGGAGCCTGTGACATACTAGCTGGGATTCACAGTACTCTGGAGCACAAAAAAAGGAGGTTCAAATGACCGAAAAGAAGATAAGGGTACTCATTGCTAAGCCAGGATTGGACGGTCATGATAGAGGAGCTAAGGTGATCTGCAGAGCTCTGAGGGATGCTGGCTTTGAAGTCATTTATACGGGATTAAGAAGAACTCCAGAAGAAATCGTAAGCTCTGCTATTCAGGAGGATGTGGATGTCATAGGGCTGAGTATCCTTTCAGGGGCTCATAATGTTTTATTTCCGAAAATCATGAAGCTGCTTAGAGAAAAGGGAGGGAGTGAGATCAAAGTTATTTCAGGGGGTATCATACCAGAAAAAGATATTCCGGGCCTTAAAAAACTGGGAATTTCTGAAGTGTTTTTGCCCGGTGCCACTTTCACAAAAATAGTGGATTGGATAAAAAATTTAAACTGAATGAATAGCACAAGGACAATAAACTTGACATTGGACTTATATTTTGGTACTCAAAGAGGGAGCCATGAAAGAAAAGCAATTTTCTTTAATTGTCATACCCCATAAAAAAGGCAAACAGAGAAATTTCTCTTTATCCAAAAGAGCTGTCCAAATCACAGCAGGGTTCACCGCCTTTGTGTTGGTTGCTCTCATAGTTTTTTTAATAGATTATTTCCTCATGAACGGAACACGGAGCAAATATAAAAAATTGTTAGTTGATTATCAGGAACAAGGAAATGTACTTGCCCAGTACAAAGAATCAATCGACAGTTTGAACGAAAAAATACTCGATTTTGAGAAATATACCAAAAAACTAAATATTATGGTTGGTTTTAAAGCAGAAGATATGATGGAGGGAAATCCTGGCATTGGAGGCAGTGGTGATATTCAGGAACAAGCTGTTTCCGGGACCCAGAGTGACCTCACGATGCTGGATGAATTGGGAGAAAAGGCAGAGGGAATCGATAAAAATTTCACCATTTTAAATGAATATTGGGAAAATAAAAGATTAGAACTAGCCCAAACCCCCAGTATTATGCCTACGCAGGGTTATTGGTCGTCCAGTTATGGGTGGAGAGATGACCCATTTACGGGGAAAAGAACGTTTCACCGGGGGGTGGACATTGCCACTCAATCCGGGAATCCTGTCCTTGCCACTGCAGAAGGCATTGTGATCCAGCTGTCCAGTGATAAAATAGGGGGAAAAACCATAAAAATAAGCCATGCCAAGACTGGTTTTGTCACAGTATACTGTCATCTCAGTAAATACCTGGTTAAGACAGGTCAGAAAGTAAAGAGAGGGGATACCATTGGGTTGGTAGGAAGCACAGGAAGAGCCTTGGGTCCCCATGTTCATTATGAAGTCCGTCTTGATGGGAAGTCCTTGAATCCCTGGTACTACATTCTTGACTACTGATCCTGCCCATTCATAAAATAGGTATGCAGCCCCCTACCTGTTTATCATGCCCTATGCTCTTTACCAGGGAATACTCATCCCACAACACATGAGGATAGTTCCTGTTATGGATTTTTATTATAATGCATACCTATTTTACCTTCCCGGCGAGCCGAACTCACGGCATCTGCTTCGTTGCAGGCCATTCGCAGTGAAGGACCACGACTTCATGCCCTGGCGCCTCGCATCTGCCGCAATCTCGACTCGTGAATGAGCCAGGATGATAATCAAGCATCAGAAGGCTAAATCTTCAAAGTCGCTTCAGCCACACCTCAATTTCATAAAGTGTATCTAAGCGACGTGAATTATTGAAATCTATCTCCTGGCTTCAGACGGGCTCCTAATGAAAATGAATAGGCACTCATGACCTTTTTATTTTCTGGCTGCAGCTCTTCAATCAAAAGAAGCGGTTCACTGCCGCAGCCGACCAGGATCCCTTTCTCATTGATATGGATGATTTCACCGGGGGATGCAGGCTTTTTTGTTTTCTGGTTTATTTTTTTTGCTTTGATTATTTTAATCCGCTTATTATTTAGAAAAGTGAAAGAAGAAGGCCAGGGAAAGAAGGCTCTGATATGATTATAAATTGATTCAGCATTTTTATCCCAGTTAATTTTTCCGTCTTTTTTCTTAATGAGGGGAGCGTAGGTAGCTTGAGAATGGTCCTGGGGAATGGGCTTTAGAGTTTTAATTTGAGATAGAGTTTCGACCAGAAATTCTGCTCCTAGTTCCGCTAATCTTGCTTTCAGCTCCCGTGAATTTTCTTCAGGAAGAATAGGCACTTTTTTTCTCGCCAGTATATCTCCCTGGTCCATTTTTTCATTGAGACGGAAAATGGTAAGGCCTGTTTCGGTTTCACCGTTCAGCAGGGCCCACTGTACAGGGGAGGCCCCTCTGTATTTGGGAAGATATGAAAAATGGAGGTTAAGGGAGTCGTATTTAGGAAGGTATATGATTTCAGACGGGATGATTTGGCCGTAGGAAACCACCACATTTATATCGGGATTGATTTTTTTTAAAATCTCCAAGCAATTTTTATCTTCTCTTATTTTTTTTGGCTGCAGAACAGGAATATTGTTTTTTTGAGTAAATTTTTTTACCGGGCAGAGTTTAAGATTTCGACCCCTTCCCGAGGGTTTGTCTGGCTGAGTTATAATGAGCGGAATGGAATGTCCTGCTTTTAAAAGGGTTTTTAAAGAGGGGATGGCTGTCTGAGGGCTTCCAAAAAATACAATTTTCATTATTTCTTTAGTTTCTTTTTAATAATGCTTTTTTTTAAAGGAGAAAGGTGGTCTATAAAAAGCTTCCCGTTTAAATGATCCACTTCATGGCTTATGACCCTAGCTAAAAGGTCTTGGGCCTCGATTCTTCTTTCCTTTTCGTTGAGGTCATATCCCACACAAAACAAACGGGAGAATCGAGGAACTTTTTCATTTATTCCTGGTACTGATAAACAGCTTTCTTCATCCAGATTGTGCCCCTCCTGGCTTATTATTTTTGGATTGACAAGCACGATAAGGTCCTCTTTTTTTTCTCCAAGGGAAAGGTCAATGGTTATGAGTCTTATGCTTTTGTTTATTTGGGGAGCTGCTAGCCCTATTCCTGGAGCTTGGTGCATAGTGAAAACCATCTTTTCAGCGATTTTCCTGATTTCATCGGTAATATTTTTTATCTCTGTGGCTTTTTTTCTAAGGACCGGATGGCCGTAAGTGATGATCTTGACTTTTTGGTCAGTTTTTGTATCGCCTGTATGGGCTCTCGAATCTCTCATGACTCATTTATTCTATCAGAATTCACTTTTTATTCAATATTATCCAGTGGATTTAGGCATGGCCTATTCAAAAAAATGGGGATTCGGGAGAGAGTTCTATTTGAATTTTATGAAATTGTTTTTCTCCAGGTTCTGTAAAAAAAGAGATATACGTTCTAAAACGGGTTCGGCCTTATCACCAAATTTTTTTTTATGCAAAGAAGCAATTTCCTTGATTTTTTTCTTTCCGTCACAGTTTTTCCAAAAATAGCTGCCCATCTCATCCAGTTTGACCTTGAAGTAAGGGTGTTTCATCCTAGGCAAAAGATGTTTAACAAGAAAGGGATTTTTAAATTTCGGTTTGAGGAGTATCACCTTTTCCTGGAGGTCTGTTTTCCACTTGATATTCCTTACAGGGATTAACTCTAAAAGGTTTTTTTCTTTATTTCCTTTCTCCATATTCTCCAGATTCTACTAATTTTTTATAAGGAAAATAGATCAGAATAAAACCCAGCACAGCGAAAATAATCAGTCCCAACCAGGGTTCTCTCAGTGATTCAGGAAGGTTTATATTGGCTCCTTTTAATGCAGCGGTCAAAATTCCCATAAGTGCTTGTCCGGCAATCAATCCTGATGCCAGGAGCAGCCCGATATTTTCTATGATTTCTTTGCCCTTTTTGTTGGGTTTTTTCTTGTCAGTTAAGCTTTGAACAAAATATTTCACAACGCCTCCAAAGAAAATACAGGCAGTGGAGCGGAAGGGTAGATACATCCCTACAGCTATCAGCATGGGAGAAGGAGAGCCGATAAGAATAAGCACCACAGCCAGAAGCATTCCTGCTATCACCAAAGGCCAGGCCATTTCCCCTCCTACAATTCCTTTGGCCATAGTGGCCATGAGGCCGGCCTGTGGAGCAGGGAGGGTTTCGCTTCCAATGCCTATGGTATTGTGAAGGAGCTGAAGAGAGAAGGTAAGGGTCACTCCCGCCGCAATCACTCCTATGATACCTCCAATCTGCATTCTCCAGGGAGTTCCACCCAGGATATGACCCACTTTCCAGTCTTGAATCATATCTCCGGCCACGCCCGCCACACAGCATACCACGGCTGCCACGCCAATGACTGCTGCAATACCGCTGTTCCCAGTTTGACCCATTATGAGCATCATTAGGGCAGCAATAAGAAGAGTGGTCAGAGTCAGTCCGGAAATCGGATTTGATGAGGAACCAATGATTCCAACTAAATAGCCTGCAACAGCCGCGAATAAAAGTCCCATTGTTATCATGACCAGGGCAGAAACCAGTGATGACCCAAGGTTTTTCGTGAAAAGATTGTAGAGAATGACCATGGGAATCACGAGAGCTACTATAGAAATAATAACAGAAGGAAAAGGAAGGTCTTTGTCAGTCCGGGGGAGGTCAGAAGCCCCTTCTGCTTGAGCTTTTTTAACATCTGTAAGAGAGCGGCTGATTCCGGTTGCCAGACTTTTCCGCATTTTAAACAAGGTATAAAAAGCTCCCACCAGCATGGCTCCCACTGCAATGGGTTTTATCTGAGCATTGTAAGCAGAAATAGCTATTTCAGACCATGTGCCAAGGTCTTGGGCCACAATGGTCTTAAGTTCTCCGCTGATAAAGAGAAGAATAGGCATAAGAAACATCCATCCCAAAACACCGCCTGAAAAGGTAAGAGCAGCCAGTTTCGGGCCTATGATGTATCCCACTCCGGTTAGGGCGGCATTTGCTGCAGGTGACTCGATGAACATTCTCCCTTTTATGGGAGAGGTTTTATATATATCAACATTGTCTCCATTTAAGTAAGTGATGCGGGACAATCCCGGGATTTTAAAAACACTCTTAACATAAGGCTTTATGACTTGAATTCCATTTTCACTGGTAAAGAATTCAATAAGACCTCCTAATCCCATAGACCAGAACATGTATTTGGCGTTTGATTTAGCTTCTTGACCTGTCTTTACCATAGCCGCACAGGCTACACTTTCAGGAAATGGTAGAGTGGCATCTTCAACCAGAGTGCGTCTTACTAGGATGATGAGCAGCACACCCAGCACCCCTCCCACCAGCATAAGCAAGGTAGACATCAAAATATCAAAATTTTGCCACACTCCGGACATGATAAAGGCAGGGATAGTGAAAATAGCCCCTGCTGCCAGGGCTTCTCCCACTGCTCCTGTTGTACGGGCAAGGTTCTCTTCTAAGATGGTGCCCTTTAACGGGCGGAGAACAGCCATGGAAATCACAGCTGCTGGAAAAGTAGCCGCCACGGTCATGCCTGCCATAAGTCCTAAATAAGCATTGGCAGCCCCCAGAACGATAGCCATTATGATTCCTAAAAAAATCGCTTTAAAGGAAATTTCTTTTATTGTTTGGTCTGGTGAGATATAGGGTTTGTAGGTCTTATCGCTCATGTCGCCTCCTTTGGATTCTGTCTTGATTTGTTTGTTTATTTATTTAATGCCTTTAGTAAGAAATTGCAAGAATAAATTCCAGATGACTTTTTTTATTTGCTTGTCGTTTAAATTTATGCTAATAATTCTTGTAGAAAGCGATGAAACAATATGAGTTTAATCAAATGGTTTAAGGAAAGGCTGTTTTGTGACTTGGCTATTGACTTGGGTACAGCCAATACTTTGGTTTATCTAAGGGGAAAAGGAATCATTGTTCAGGAACCTTCTCTTGTGGTGGTCAATAAAAGAACTGGAGATGTGGAGGCAGTGGGAATAAAAGCAAAGGAAATGCTTGGGAAGACCCCCAACAGTGTGCTGACCATTAAACCCATGCGGGACGGAGTTATTGCTGATTTTGAAATTGCAGAAAAGATGCTGGATTATTTCATAAAGAAGTCAACCAATAACCGCGGTTTTCTTCTCAGACCTAGGATTGTGATTGGCATTCCAACTGGGATTACTCAAGTCGAGAGGCGGGCGGTTAAGGATGTGGCTTTGAGAGCCAAAGCCTCTGAAGTTTATCTTATTGAACAACCCATGTCAGCTTCTATTGGTGCAGATCTTCCCATTTCAGAGCCGTGCGGGAATATGATTGTGGATGTAGGAGGAGGGACTACGGATATAGCCGTGATTTCTTTAAATGGGATTGTTTATAATCACTCCATTAGAGTTGCTGGAAATGAGATGGATGAGTCTCTAATCCAGCATATAAAAAAGAAGTACAATCTCCTCATCGGAGAGAAAACAGCAGAACAGGTTAAGATGCAGATAGGTTCTGCCTATCCTCTGGATGAACCCATGACTCTAGAGATCAAAGGAAGGGACTTAAGAGAGGGGATCCCCAAAACAATTGTGGTTGATGACCAGGAGATAAGAGAAGCTATCGAAGATGTGGTGGCAGCTATTATTGAAGCCATAAAGATTTCTTTGGAAAAGACTCCCCCTGAACTGTCAGCTGATATCATAGATCGAGGAATCGTTATTACCGGAGGAGGATCTCTGCTCAAGAATCTTGATAAGAGGATAAGAGAGGAAACCCAGCTTCCCGTTTTCATAACTGAAGATCCTCTAACAACTGTAGTATTGGGGGCTGGAAAAATGTTGGATGATTTAGAATTATTAAGAAAGATCTCACTCATTTAAGATGCAATTTATATGCCTTCTTTTATAAAAAAGAACAAAAATATCGTTACCCTCTTTTTGTTGGTTTTTTTCCAGATGGTTCTCATTTCCATTCAGGCCCCGAAAGGGAAGGAGAGGACTTATTTTGAGACCTTTATATTTGCTGTTTTCTCTCCGATACAACACGGAGCTGTCTCCTTAACCAGAACAATAAGCAGGGTTTGGAACAATTATTTTTATCTGCGTGAAGTTAAAATCCAAAACACAAGGCTGCAGACAGAAGTCACTCAATTGAGGCAGGAAAATACTATCTTGAGAAATATATTGGAAAAATACAAAAAAGACAAGGAAGTCAAAGAATTTTTAAGTGATATTTCAGAAAATCTTGTTCCCGGCCGTATTATTGGATTTGATATGACAAATGTTTTTAAATCAGTTTCCATCAACAAAGGAAGCAGACAGGGTTTAAAGAAAGATATGGTTGTTCTTGATGATTCAGGAAATTTAGTAGGAAGGATAGTTTATCCTATTTCCTATTATCAAGCCACTGTTCAACTGATAACAGATAGCAAAGCAGGAGTGAGTGTGATTAAACAGGAAGGAAGCTCTATAGGAATCTTATCGGGAAATAATACAGAAATATGTGATTTGAATTATATTCTATCTACGGATGAGGAGGTCCGCAAAGGTGATGTTTTGGTGACTACAGGTCATGACGGGATATTCCCACCTGGGCTGAGAGTTGGAGAAGTTTTATCTGTAGAAAAAACTTCTGACCTTTTTAAGTCCGTCAAAGTCAGGCCTTATTTCCGCATTGACCGACTCCATCAAATCGTGGTGATTAGGGCGAACACAAATATAGTTTTTTAACTGGGTTTTAAATGAAAGATTACCTAAAAACGATTGGAGTGATAATAGGAGTCTTTATCGTCCATAATTTTCTGGGAAGAATATCCACAGAAATTCCTTTTGCTGTCAACTTGTTTACCATCGTCGTGATTTATTTTGCGGTATTGAAAGGGGAGGTGTTCGGAGCTTTGAGTGGGGCGGTTTGTGGTCTTATTCAAGATTCTTTTTCTTTGGGAGTGTTTGGAGTTGCTGGAATTGCTTCCACATTGACGGGATATTTAGCAGGGCTTATCTCAAGGAAGATTTATATAATGCCTTTTTTTAAAAGTTTTCTGTTTATTTTTATTTTGACTGCATTTCAGTTGATAGTGTGGGGGCTTATCCATTCATTCATATTTTCAGAAACACTGTTTTCAGAAAGTCCTGTGATTCTTTTTCAACCTTTTTTCAATGCCCTGGTGGGAAGCTCTTTTTTTCCGGTTTTTAGAAAGCTTTTTAAACCTTTAACGGCGTATGATAGATGAAAAGTCCAGAAATATACGAAGACCTGTCAGTGATTCAGCGCAGGTCAAAAATAGTATTTACAGTCATTAAAATCATTTTTGTTTTTTTGCTGATTTTTTTTTGGAAAGTGCAGGTCATCGATCATCAAAAATACTGGAAAAAATCTGAAGCTAACCGGATAAGACGGCTCTCAGTTTCTCCTCAACGGGGTCTTATTTTAGACAGGAATGGGAACATCTTAGCTAAAAATATTGCTTCATTCAAAGTTTCTTTGGTGAGAGAAAATTGTGAGGACCTGCAGCAGTCTTACAGAAGAATATCCGATCTCCTTCATATTGACGTGGATGAAATAGAGAAAAGGGTCCAGAAATTCAGATTTTTTCAATTGTTTCGTCCTATTGTTATCAAAGATAATCTATCACCAAAGGAAGTCGCTGTTATCGAAAGCAGAAAAGCGGATTTTCCTGAACTCATTCTCCAGGCAGAACCCAAGAGATTTTATCCTCATGATATCCTGGCTGCTCATGTGTTGGGCTACCAGCAGGAAATTTCTCCCGGGGAATTGAAGTCAGAAAAGTACAAATATTATGAAATAGGGGACCTGATAGGCAAAAAAGGAATAGAAAATCAGTATGAAGACCTTCTCGCAGGGAAGAAAGGAGTGGCTCTGGAGATTGTGGATAGTGAAGGGCGCGCCATAAAAAGAATTGATCAAGAGGATTCCATAAACGGAAAGAATATAAAACTGACTTTGGATTATGAGATCCAGAGAGAAGTCGAAAATATTTTACAAGGAAGAGAAGGAGCGGCCGTAGTGCTGAGTGCAAAAACCGGTGAAGTCCTGGCTATGGCCAGTTATCCAAATTTTGATCCGAATAGATTCATAAACAGATTCACACCAGAGCAGTGGATGGAGCTGGCTCAGGATCCTAATTTTCCTCTGGAAAACAGGGCAATCAGAGGGCTTTATTCTCCAGGCTCTCTTTTTAAACCCTTAGTTGCTTTGGGAGCCCTAGATTCGGATATCATAACCAGCCAAAGTTCTTTTTTTTGCAGCGGAACAACCACAATTTACGGCCATCCTTTTTCTTGCTGGTATGAACCCGGACACGGAAGAGTCAACCTTTATACAGGAATTAAAAACTCCTGCAATATTTATTTTTATAATGTGGGAAAAAGCCTGGGTGTTCAAAATATTGCTGAAAACGCCCGGATATTCGGATTTGGTTCAGAAACACAAATTGACCTTCCCGGAGAAAAAAAGGGGCTGGTTCCGGATCCTGAATGGAAGAGAGAAACAAGAGGTGAACCCTGGTATCCTGGAGAGACCATACTTATTTCAATTGGTCAGGGTCCTTTATTGGTCACTCCTCTCCAGGTAGCGGTGTATACATCCGCTATTGCCAACAGAGGTAGAAAAGTCATCCCCCATCTTCTTTTATCCAGTACTGATTCTGATGCCAGATACATAGAAAGCAGGGAATCTTTTTTAGTAAATCTTGAAAAAAATTACTCCCGGTCAGATTTTGAAAAAGTCATAACAGGAATGTGGATGGCTGTGAATGAGCAGGGAACAGCAAGAGCAGCAGAGGTGAAAGGGTTTGATGTATGTGGAAAAACAGGTTCGACTCAGGTAGTGAGCACTGAAACCAGACAAAAAATGGAGGTGAGAGGAAAGAAAATCGAGACGCATTCCTGGTTTACAGGATTCGCACCCAAAGATAATCCAGAGGTCATTGTGACCCTAATTATTGAATATGGGGGAATGGGTGGGAGCACAGCAGCTCCTCTGGCAAAAAAAATATTCACTATGTACAAAAATAAATATGCTCGATAGAAATCATTTAAAAAGCATTGACTGGGGATTGGTTGTTCTGGTTCTGATAAATTCTCTCATGGGTGTATTTATGATTTACAGCAGTTCCCATTATATCCCAGGGAATCACACCCAGAAACAGTTTTTCTGGATGTTGGCGGGGATCATATTTATGTTCCTTGCTATTTCTGTGGATTATAATTTTTTAATTGAATATTCTTCCTATATATATATCTTTTCGGTTCTGGTTTTGATTGGTATGTTAGCTTTTGGCTCCTTAACTGCAGGCACAAAAAGCTGGATTAAATTTCCTATTTTACAAATTCAGCCTTCAGAGTTCATCAAGGTTGTAGTGATTTTGACAACAGCTTATTTATTTAAGGAGTTCAAGTCCTCTTCTATTTCATTGAGACTGGGTCTTTTGTCTTCAGGAGTGATTTTAGTACCTATGGTGCTTGTGGCTATGCAGCCGGATTTGGGGACTGCATTGACCTATCTGCCGATTTTGTTAGGAGCCGTGCTTCTAGCGGGTTGGAATAAAAAGATAGTGGTGCTGTTTATTCTCTTCGGCCTTTTGTTGGGATTTTTGGGATGGAATTTTTTCCTTAAAGATTACCAAAAGGATAGATTAAACACCCTTATTTTTCCAGAGAAGGACCCTCTTGGAACAGGCTATCAAATTCTTCAATCTAAAATTGCCATTGGTTCAGGGGGGCTTTTTGGAAAGGGTTATAAAAAAGGCACCCAGAGCCAGTTGAGATTTTTACCCGCCAGGCACACAGATTTTATTTTTTCTGTCATCGGTGAAGAATTTGGTTATTCAGGAGTTTTTGTGGTGATGGGTTTGTATTTTATTTTTATTTCCAAACTTTTCCGGTCTGTTTATAAGTCCAGAGACAGAGGGGGCATTTATATTGTTTTTATGGTCTTTTTCATGTTCACTTGTCAGTTTTTGATCAATGTTCTTATGACGGTGGGACTGCTTCCTGTTGCTGGCATTCCTCTTCCCTTTTACAGCTATGGAGGCTCGTCTCTTCTTACCAATTATATTGCGGTGGGTTTGGTTTTAAATGTGAATATGAGAAGATTTGCTAATGTATGAGTTCTGGTTATAATCACAAGGCGTTTAAAAATGAATAATAAGGTTGAATTCCAAGAAAAATTAAAACTTGTACAGAAACCTGGCCGGTATACTGGTGAAGAATGGAACATAAAAAAAAAGAATCCCCGTGAAGTAAAAATAAAGGTCGCTCTTGTTTTTCCAGACAGCTATGAAGTGGGAATGTCTTATCTCGGACATAAAATACTTTATCATGTTTTAAACAGACAGCCTTCAATTTTAGCCGAGCGTGTCTATGCCCCTTGGATTGATTTTGAGAGAGTTCTCAGGGATAACCAGATTCCTTTGTATTCACTGGAGAATAAAATTCCTCTGTATGATTTTGATATCATTGGATTTTCTCTACTTTATGAACTGAACTATTCCAACATTCTCACGATTCTCGACTTGGGTAAAATTCCTTTGCTTTCGAAACAAAGAGATTTAAATCATCCTCTGGTTATAGCCGGGGGGCCCGCTGCATTTAATCCTGAACCGGTGTCTGATTTTTTTGACTTGTTCTTACTCGGAGACGGGGAAAAAGCTTTTATAAAGGTGACAGACCGTTATTTCTCAATAAAAAAGAGATTTCATAAGAAAAAGACAGTTTTAAAGTCTATGACTCAAATTAAGGGGGTTTATGTGCCAGCTTTTTACCGTCCTTATCTTCCTTCAGGTTCAAAGCTTTATGCGGAAAAACCCATTGAGAAAGTTCCCTCATCCATTAAAAAAAACGTATTGTTCTCATTTGAAAAAAAGGACATTCCTTATGAGGTCATTGTCCCCAATATAAGGACTGTCTTTGATAGGGCAAGTGTTGAGGTGGCCAGAGGGTGTGCCCAGAACTGCAGATTCTGTCAGGCCAGAAATGTCTATTTCCCGTTAAGGAATAAGAATCCAGGCATGGTGATGGAAGAATTAATAGAGAATTTAAATTCAACAGGTTATGAGGAGGCCTCCCTTTCTGCCCTTTCTGTAGGGGATTATCCTGATTTGGATAAAATGATTGTTTCGCTCATGAAAGAGTTTGTTAAAAAGAAGATTTCTCTGTCTCTTTCGTCCTTAAGACCTAAGTTTCTGACAGATAAGGTGACAGAAAGCATTATAAGAGTAAAGAAAACTGGATTCACTCTGGTTCCTGAAGCCGGAACCGAAAGACTCCGTAGGGTTATTAATAAAAAACTAAAGGAGGAGGAGATATTTGAAGCAGTGTCTTCTGCATTTTCTAAAGGGTGGAGAAAGCTGAAGCTCTATTTTATGGTGGGACTGCCTACTGAAAGGGAAGAAGACATAGAAGGCATTGTCAGTCTTACAGAAAAAATAGTTCAATTGGGATATCAAATCCTGAAAAGGCCTCCCCAGATAAACTTGAGTGTCTCTTCATTCATCCCTAAACCTCATACTCCTTTTCAATGGGTCAGAATGAACTCCATTGATGAATTAAAAAGCAAACACGAATATCTCAGAACAAGGCTAAAAAAGTACCGGTCTGTTTGGTTTAAAGACCATTCTGTGGAAAGCGCTGTGCTGGAAGGGATTTTCTCAAGAGGGGACAGAAGATTAAACTCGGTGTTGCTAAGGGCTTGGAAAAGGGGAGTACGGTTTGACGGATGGACAGACCAGTTTGATTTTTCAATATGGGATAAATCATTTAAGGAACAAGGACTGGATTATCAGATATATCTGTCAAGCTTATCCCAAAATTCAGTGCTTCCCTGGGAACACATAGAGACCGGCGTTAAAAAGTCATACCTGAAGAAGGAGTTAAAAGAAGGCTTTAGAGAGAAATGGACCGATAACTGCGAAAAGAGGGACTGCAGAGACTGTCTTGGCTGCTTTTTTCCAGAGAGAAAAAATAAAGTTATTTCAACCGATATCCTTCCCAAACATCTTTCAGACCATCAAGGGAGGAAAAAGCAGAACAGGGAAATCCGTTACCGCCTCTTTTATAAAAAAGAAAGACCTGCAAAGTATTTATCTCACATTGATTTGAGTCAAATCATTCAAAGAACATTGAGACGGGCAGGGATTCAAGTGAAGTACACCCAGGGATTCCACCCTAAAATGCAGATTTCCTTTCCTCCAGCAGTCGGCCTGGGGATGGAAGCAAGAAAGGAAGTGCTTGAATTTCGGTCTCAATATTTGTTTTCCAACCAAAGATTTCTATCCCGGATCAACAAATTTTTTCCCAAAGGCATCAAAGCTTTGTCTCTTGAAAAAGTTCATCCGGATAAGCCCTCCTTAAGTAAAGATATCAAAAGCATAGTTTATTCTCTGGACTTAAATCACAAGCAGGTAATAACCGCATTGGAAGAAAAAATGAATCCGGATGCATTTTCTGTCCCGGGTGCCTTTGATTTTATAGAAAAAAAAATAAATAAAGAAAGTCTGAATGAATTGAAAAGAGTGGAGCTGGATAAAAAGCAGAACAAAGTGCTGATTGAGTTTATGTTTTCCCCCCAAAAGCCCGTAAAAATCAAATCCATTATTGGGAAGATCTTAGAGATTGAATATCCCAATTTTGTACTGACAAGAGAAAAGATAAATTTTAGGAGCTCTTAACTTGGATTATCATGGATTATTCACGTGCCCGATGAAATTCAGGTTGATATCATTAATGGCTTGACCTAAATATGGCTCCGTAATATTATCAGAACTAAATCAATTTGTAGCAAGGAGGAAAAAGTGATTGATTTCAGTTTGTCTAACGAACAAAAAGCCTTGAAGGAGATGGCAAGAGAATTTGCAGAGAAAGAAATGAGACCTAATGCAGCTAGGTATGATAAGGGAGAAGAATTTCCCGAGCAGGTGATTAAAAAAGCATTTGAAGTCGGATTTACCGTTTCAGAAATACCGGAAAAATACGGAGGCAGCGGATTATCTCATATGGATACCGCCATTGTATGTGAAGAACTAGCCAGGGGGTGTGCAGGAATGTACACCACAATCATGGCTAATGCACTCGCCTTGACCCCCATTCTTATAGCAGGGACAGATGAGCAGAAAAAGGAATTTTTGCCCCCCCTTACCAAGGAGGCTCTTTTAGCTGCTTTTTGTCTTACAGAGAGGGAAGCAGGTTCAGATGCGGGTGCTGTTAAGACCAAAGCCGTGAAAAAAGGAGATGAGTATATTCTGAACGGGTCCAAATGTTTCATTACAAATGGAGGAATTGCCCAATTATATGTGGTCTTCGCTTCCACAGAGCCTGAAAAAGGAGCTCGCGGAATAAGTGCTTTTATTGTTCCCAGAGATACTGAAGGAATCACCATTGGAAAAATTGAAGATAAGATGGGGCACCGGGCTTCCAACACAGCAGAAATTTTCTTTGAGGACGTTAAAATTCCGGCAAAGAATCTATTGGGAAAAGAGGGAAGAGGATTTGTTGTGGCTATGAAAACATTCGAGAGCAGCAGACCGCCGGTAGGAGCTGGAGGAGTGGGAGTTGCTCGGGCAGCTCTTGAATATGCGGTTGATTATTCTAAAACTAGAGTTCAGTTTGGAAAGCCTATAGCCCTGTTTCAGAACACAGCGTTTAAAATCGCCCAGATGGCTACCGAAATAAACGCAGCCAGATTCCTGGTATGGGATGCTGCCTGGCGTCTTGATAAAGGGCTTCCTCTAGGAAAAGAATCAGCTATGGCCAAATTATACGGTTCAGATGTGGCGATGAAAGTGACCTCTCAAGCATTGGATATATTTGGTGGTTATGGTTATATGAAAGATTATCCCATGGAAAAATTAATGAGGGATGCTAAACTTCTTCAGATTTATGAAGGCACCAATGATATTCAGCGTCTCATTATTAGCAGGGAAGTGATAGGGCCTATTAAATAGAAGATTTACTGGAAAGAGAATCACCCTTTAGATAATAATGGAAGAGATTTTAAGGATAAATCTAGGTTAATGGGCGTTATTGGTCTTCTTCAAAATACTCTGGTATGATTCCTGTTTCTTCCACACCTACACCTTTAGCGATATCAATAACTTGGACCACTTTGCTGTAGGGAAGGGTTGCATTGGCTCTGATAAAGATAGTTTTATTTTGTCGAGCCTCATAAATTCTTCTTAACTCGGATTCAAGCATGCTGAGCTGAACGGCGTCTTTATTGATGAGTATGGTTCCATCTTTTTGTAAAGTAAGGACTATAAGGCCTTTAGGAGTAGAACTGGTGTCTTGAGTGGTTTCCGGAAGTTTGACATCCAATCCTTTTTGAAGTGATGGAGTAAGGACGATAAATATTATGAGTAAAACCAACAAGACATCGCATAATGGAACGACATTCGGTTCTGCTTTTACAGTCATGAATACCTCCTAATCTACATTGTTAAGGTAGTATTCTATGATAATTGTTTGATGTTTGTCAATGAGTAACCAAAAAAAATGGAGCAATATGAGCAATATAGTGTTTGACAGTATTTTCATTGAAAAGGTATATTATAAATCCATGAATAGAGAAGAAATAATCCAAAAAATCGAATCCATACGAAAAAGTCTGGAGGAAGATCAGTTTGAAATCATGACTGAAAAAATATTAGAAAGAAGATTCCATCTCCATCGTTCAAACCGTGGATTCATTATGAAAAAATTGATTGAGCGGTTAAGGGCAAGGTTGATAAATGAGATTGAACTCATTTTAGAACCAGTGCTGGATAAACAAAAGGAAATCAATCTAAGGTTTTTAAAAGAAATCAAGAAGCTCAAAGAACAAATCAAGACTGAAAAAGAATCATCTGCAGATAATGAAAAAAAAGTTCACTGATGTGATCACGAAAGTGAAGAACATATTGGGAAGACCAAAAGAAAAAAATGGAGTGAAAACAATTGCTGTTTGTGCCGCTCAGGTCCCTTTCTTTAAAGGGGGAGCTGAAGCTCATGTGAATGGCCTGGTGAAAAACCTAAAGAAAAGAGGATATGAAACAGAACTTATAAATATCCCTTACAAATGGTATCCCAGGGAACAATTGTTAAAAAGCATTCAGATTTGGAAAATGCTGGATTTGACAGAGTCCAACGGCAAAAAGATTGACATGGTGGTTTCCACCAAATTTCCATCCTATTTTGTCAGGCATCCTAATAAGGTATTGTGGCTGATCCATCAATACAGGCAGGTCTATGACTTATTTGATACTCCTTACTCAGGAATGGATCCCAGTAAAAAGAAAGATAGAGAGTTCAGAGACCTGCTCATTAAAATGGACAACAAAGCTTTGAAAACCTATGACCGGATATATACCAATTCCAAAAACACAGGAAAGAGATTGAAAAAATTCAACAATATTGATTCTTTGCCTCTTTACCATCCTCCGAGTTTGACCGGCCGGTATTTTTGTTCCGGATATAAAGACTATGTGCTTTCAGTGGGAAGATTGGACAAGCTAAAGAGAGTGGACCTTTTATTGAAAACATTGAAGTACTGCAGTCAGAACATCAAGTGTAAAATCGCAGGCACGGGTCCGGAAAGGAATGCTTTAAAAGATTTGGCTCAGGACCTGGGGATAGCAGAGAGAACAGAATTTTTGGGATATGTGGGTGATGATGAGCTGCTGAAATTGTATTCGGAATGCTTTTTGGTTTATTTTGCCCCTAGGGACGAAGACTATGGGTACATCACCTTGGAGGCATTTCTTTCTAAAAAACCTGTTATCACAGCATCTGATTCAGGAGGGCCGTTGGAATTTGTGGAGAATAAAAGAAATGGTATCATTATTGAGTCTTCTGATGAAAAAGAATTGGCAGAAGGAATTGATGAGTTGTTTAAAGATAAAGACAAATGCAGGATTTTTGGTGAACAGGGTTACCAAAAGGTTAAGGATATTACTTGGGAGAATGTGATCCGTACATTGGTACCGGGAGGATAAGGTGAAAATTGCTTATTTTACTCCATTGAATCCAGTCAGCTCCGGTATTTCTGATTATTCAGAAGAGCTTCTTCCCTTCCTGTCAAAATATTTTGAGATAGATGTGTACATTGATTCTTCCTGGAATCCAGAAAACAATGAAATTAAAGATAAATTCAAAGTGATTCCCTTTGATATCAATAAATTTGATGAGGCTCAATATGATGAAATTGTCTACCATATGGGAAATGACTACAGTGCCCATAAATATATTTACCAAAGCTTGAAGAAATTTCCAGGAGTTGTGGTTTTGCACGATTATTCTCTTCAGGGATTTTATGCAGAGAGATACGATGAAACAGGTGACTTTGATTCTTACAGAAACCTTCTGGTCCGATATTATAAAGACACAGGAAAACAAATCGCTGAAAGAACCAGGCTTAAGCTGCCAAACCCGATTTGGGAATCAGAAAAAGCACTGGACTATCCTTTAAACGAAGAGGTCCTGGAGCAAGCAAAAGCTGTCATTGTTCACTCTGATTTTGTTAAAGAAATGGTGAGCTCTAAGGTGAATAAGCTGGTGGTGAAGATCAACCATCACGGACATATCAACAAAGAATTTAACCCGGAGAAAACCAGAAAGAACCTGGGAATAGAAAAGGATGAATTGTTTATCTGTTCTGCGGGTTATATCAATAAGAATAAAAGATATGAAAGTATTTTATCAGCCCTCCTGGATATAGAGGAGTTTAAATTTAAGTATTTAATAGCAGGGAAGGACAGGGGAAAGCTTTTGGATAATTATTTAAAAGGTGAGGAGCCGAATATAATAAGATTGGGACATCTTCCCATTGAAAAACTTGAGGAGATTATCAGTGCCTCTGATATTTGCATAAATCTAAGATATCCCACTATGGGAGAGAGCTCTGGTTCGCTGTTAAGGATGATGGGATATGGAAAGCCCACCCTAATCACGAATTATGGTTCCTATGCAGAATTTCCTGATTACTGTACCATAAAGATTTCTCCTGACATTGATGAAAAAGAGATGATAAAAAGGTCTGTCACATCACTGGCTCTGGATGATGATTTTAGACTCTCTTTGGGGAGAGAAGCTAAAAATTTCATTGAACAGAACTGTGACATAAAAAAGTGTGCCCGGGAATATGCCGGCTTTATAAAATCTTTTCAAAAAAAAAAGAGCTGACTGATATGGAAAAATTACTGGATAAATTCACACAAGGGATCAAAGAACTGAAAAGAGAGCTGTATGAGCAGAAGAAAGGAATCCAGAATCTTGAAGAATTGATAAATACACGAGTGGAAAGAGAACCAGGGATATGGGAATATGATTTTGAGGAGCTGGAATCTGAAATATGGAATAAGTACTCCCGTATTGAAAAGAGGATTCAAGACTTATCAAATGAAATTTTGAGATGTTCAGGAAGAAGCCCTAAAAACATATTTCGTTTTTTTAAGAATCTAAGGGGAAATCTAATAAGACAGAATGTGATCAATCAAGAAATCACTTCTTTTTATTTAACGGTGATTTTAAATTTGCAGAAGATAAAAGACCGGCTCAATTCCCTTGAGTATAAAGTTGAAAGAATCAGTAAGGAAAAAGAGGAGATAATTTCTGAAATTGAAGAATACAAGTCCCAGCAGATAAGAAAAAAAGAAAAATAGATGAGCGATTTAAAAAGAATATGGAATCTTATTGACAGGGATAATCCTGAAGAAAGCTTGAGAGCCATTTCCAATCATCTGGAGGAAACAAAAGAAGAGAAAGGCATACAGGCTTCCTATAATATTTTAATGCGGCTTGAAGTTGCCTTGGGCTTGAGAAAAGCCCGAGCCGCTGTTTATGACAATGCACTCCATTTTATCGGAGGAGCCCAAAAATACGGCTGCACCATAGCCCAGGCGCTTCAGGATGATTTTGATGTTACTCTGATTTCTCATAGAAAAGTCACCCTGGAGCAGCTCCACCAGTGGTATGGAATGGATTTAAAGAACTGCACCACAAAAGTTATAGAAATTCCTTTTTTTGAAGAAAAAAAAGCAGAAAAATGCACTTTTGATGCCGGGGAGGTTGACCTTAAAAGTGAAAATCCTTTTCATGTGATAAGCAGAGAAAGCGGAGAATATGATATTTTTATCAACAACTGTATGCTGGAGATGGTGTATCCTCTGTCAAATGTATCTGAATTTGTGTGTCACTTTCCTGAGAGAGAAAGGTCTCGGTTTTTCCATGTGGATAGATATACTCATATCATCTGCAACAGTCAGTATACAGGAGAATGGATAAAAAAGAAGTGGAATTTGACTCCGCATAAAGTGCTTTATCCTCCTGTAGAGATGATATCATCCGGAGATGTTAAGAAAAAAGAAAATATTATCCTTTCTGTATCTCGTTTTGAGTTAAGCGGCAAAAAACAGCAGTTGGAGATGATAAAGATATTTGAGAGGATGCTAAAAAAGTATCCCAAAGAAACAGAGGATTGGAAAATTGTTATTGCCGGAGGAAGTGTTGATAACAATCCTTATCTGGAAAGAATAAAAAGGGCTTCTCGTTCCCTTTTGCCTGGAAAGGTTGAAATTAGGGTGGATGTTTCTCTGGGAGAGCTTAAGAAGTTGTACCAAAAAGCGCTAATTTTTTGGCATTTAGCCGGCCTTGAGCAGATAGATCCTGAGAGAGCTGAACATTTTGGGATGACTACCGTTGAAGCCATGCAGAACAAATGTGTTCCTGTGGTGTATAGAGGAGGAGGGCAAAAGGAGATCATTGAGGACAGAATAAACGGTTTATTCTTTGAAACAAAAGATGAGTTGATGGCCAGAACCCTGGAACTCATGAATTCAGAGTCACTCATGGAAAAGATGGGAGAGGCTGCTTTTCAGAGGGGCAAAAAATTTACCAAACAAGTCTTTCAGAAAAAAATTAAAGAACATTTTGCGGGAATAAGAAAAGAGTATGTTTCGGTTTAGCTTTCTTTATCCAAGAGTTTCCAAAGCTTTTTTATTGTTGGTGGTTTTAAAAACAAGGAGTGCTTTTCCCATCCTTGAGGATGAACCATAGCAGTAATCGATGTCAATGACAGCATTCCCGAGAAGAGCTCCGATTTCAGCACCAGAACCGATCCGGTCATCAATCAGAACAGTCACCACATCATTGAGGGTTACTTCATATCCTATAGCTTCTAAACATTTCATTGCTTTTTCAGGGTCAGAAGTGACTAACAGAAAGATTCCTTTATCATCTTCAGAATAAGCACATAAGGCTTTTAGATTAACATGAGCATTTGCCAGAGTTCCCAGTACACGACCAAGGATTCCCGGTTCATTGGGAGTTGTCACTGTTAGTTCTTTTTCAATTTTCACATTGTGCACCCTCATATCTCCTCTAAAGACATCAATTATACCAGAATAGATTGATGAAATACAACATTAGTTACTCAAGATTCATCATTAACCATTTATGGATTGTTTTTCTGAGTTGAATTTCTGGTCATTTGTCTCTATAATTTGCACCATTCGATCTGTAAGGGATACAGAATAAATGAAAAATAAAGATATAAAAGTTGCCATAATAGATAATTCTATGGAAAAGGATATTTACAATCCAGTTGATCACTGGAGCAGCTTTCTTAAGGTTGAATGGAGCTCTTTTCGAGCAAAGTATAGTGATTTCCCAAAGGATGTTGAGAAGAGATTTACTCATATCCTTTTAACAGGTTCTGAGGCATCTATCATGGACCGACCTGATTGGGTTTTTGAAGAAGTGGAGTTTGTAAAAAAAGCTGTTTCTCAAAACATTCCCATTTTAGGAAGCTGTTACGGTCATCAGATGGTGGCTCTTGCTTTAAAAGGACCTCAGTGTGTGCGGAGGTCTTTTACTCCTGAAATTGGGTGGATTCCCATTGAGATTATAAAAAATAATGACCTTCTCAGCCCCAAAGGAGTTTTTTATGCTTACAGCATTCATTTTGATGAAGTGTTTGGATTGGGGGACGACTTTGATGTATTGGCATCAACAGAGTTGTGCTCTGTTCATGCTTTCCAGAAGAAAAGCTCGCCTGTATGGGGAATCCAGTCTCATCCTGAAATATCTCCTGAACAGGGAAAAACTCTGTTAAAAAAGCTGATCCAGCAGGAGAGGGGACCAGTTGATATCTATAAGAAAGCACTGAATTCTGTTCCCCGTGATTCCGGCATTATTGAATCTATCGTTGATACATTTATCAATTATTGATACAATCATACTAAAATATGGTGGAAATAATTCTTTTTCCCTTGACAAAAGGGAGATGAATCATTAAAAATTATTACGGGATGTGAAGGTATTGTCCATCCAAAATTAAGGAGGAAACAATGAAGGCAAAAAGAGTACTGATTTTATTCACCATGGCGCTGTTCCTTATATCATCTTTATCCATTGCAGAAACCAAAAAATTGGAGGAAATCGGACGGTATACATTTGTCCGGATAAAAGGAGAGGTTCCTACTCAAGAGGTTATGAAAACGCTGTTAGAGAGATACAAAGGAGATATAAAGTATGGATTTGACTTGGCAGGCTACGGAGACCTTTATTTCGCATTTCTTGAACAGATAGAAACCCAGTCTTTTGAAGAAGCCACCCTGCCTATTGGACAAAAATTTATGTGGATGCTGTTTCGCTCACAGGAAAAAGTAAAAATTGTGGAAGACTTAGAGTGGGCAGGAAAAGAACCCCTTCCCGTTTTTGTTTTTAATGTCATAAAAGACCATAAAAACTATATGTTCATCATGCCCAAGCCCTGTGGAAACATTTCTTTAGTCAGCGTGGAAAGAGCTAAAGAAGTTCCTATTTGTGACATAGTGGTGGATCCGGAAAAGGCCAACATTAATGATCCCATTACCGTTGATATGAGCGGATCTGAGAATGCTGAAAAAATGGTTATTGAAGTTTATAATTCTGAAGGGATGAAGTTGAGCACCCAAACCCTCACTAAAGACAATCCCAAATGGCAGACTAAATTCAGTGAACCTGGCAGGTATGATTTCAAACCAGTGGTTTACAACTACTATGATGAAGCCTCATCAAATCCTTGTGAAGCCTCGGTTTATATAAACTTCCCACCCACTTGTGTGCTGACTGTGATGCCAGAAACCATCAAAGAAGGAGAAATCATCACTCTCGACGCCTCTGGTTCTGAAGACCCGGATGGAACTTTAGAAAAAGCTGTTTTTGAAATAACTGATGAAGTTGGAAATGTGATCGCAGAAAATACCTTAACCAGCAAACCTTTTATTTGGGAGTACATCGTAGAAGAGGCAGGGGTTTATGCTGCAACCGTGGCTGTTTATGATGACTTTGGTGCTGTATCCGGCCCGTGTGACGTTAAATTTGAAGTAAAGAAACAGAAGTTCTTCTTCCTGGCTGAAGCAGGAGGCTTGGTAGCAAAAGGAACCTACACAGGATATGCTTTTGGTAGACTTGGTTTAATGTATAAGTTTGTACCCGATCAGTTTAGTTTTGTGCTGTCTGGAGGCGGCGCTTATCCCTTAGTCAGTAATGATTTATGGAAACCATTCTTCATGGCAAATGCTGTGGTGAATGCGCATTTCTCTCCAGCGTTTGTGGGAGCTGGATTGGGCTACAGTACCAAAGAGCAGGATTCTAGAGGTTCTGGACTTGATTTAGTGGGCAATTTCGGATTGGATGTGTTTTCTAATGGATCCATCTTTTTCGAAGGCAGAATTCCGTTAGGTGGTGAGAACAGAGAAATATCTGAAACCCATAAGCTTCTTCTGGGATTTAGATTGATATTCTAATCAAAGAAAGAAGTAATTTAAGATATCAGAAAAGGCCGGGGAATTGATTCCCACTTCCTCGGCCTTTTTTTATGAATGAGTCAGGATAATTTTCTTTCAGAAATAAGAGAGAAAGTCATGAAAGCTCAGAAGAACAGAACAGAGAATAAAGCAAGCTCATTGAGAATCGCATTAATAGGTGCAGATGGACAGCTCGGTTCTGATTTGATGAAGGCACTTGAAGATTCGAATTTATTTCCTCTCTATTACCCAGAATTTGATGTGACTGATAAAGAGAGAATGCAGCAAACATTGGAAATCATTAATCCTGATATAATCATCAACACATCCGCTTTCAATGATGTGAATGAGTGTGAAAATAAGATCGGGCAGGCATTTGAACTCAACAGTATTGCGGTGAGAGAGCTTTCCCGTATTTGTTTGAAGTTAAAATGCGTACTTGTTCATTTTAGTTCAGACTATGTTTTTGATGGGAAGAAAAAAGAACCTTATATTGAATCAGATAAGCCGAATCCACTGAATGTCTACGGCGTATCAAAACTTGCTGGAGAATATTTTGTGCAGAATATCCTGGATAGATATTATGTCATCAGGACGAGCGGTCTTTTTGGAGAAGCAGGCTGTAAAGGAAAAGGGTATAATTTTGTTGATATTATGGTTGATAAGGCAGAGAAAGAGGAAAATATTAAGGTAGTCAATGACCAGTGGATGACTCCCACCTGGACTTTTGAGCTCGCAGAAAAAGTAAAGGATATATTAACAAGGAAAAAGTACGGTCTGTACCATATGTCATCAGAAGGGAAATGTACATGGTATGAATTTGCAGGGTCAGTCTTTTCATGCTTGGGAAAGAAACCAAAATTGATTCCCGTGGATTCAGAAACCTATGGAGCAAAAGCCAGGAGACCTCTTTATTCTGTTTTAGAAAACAAAAAACTCAAAGAAATCGGGGTGGCTGATTTTTCAAACTGGAAAAGCGCTCTAAAAAAATATATGATAAAAAAAGGCTATCTTCGTAATTAGCCTGGATTATTCACGAGTCAAGATTGCGGCAGATGCGAAGCGAGCGAAATGTGTTTATCTAGTTTATTTGGTTTGTTTGGTTTAAATGCGCGAGAAGAGCAAGACACGTAAAAAAGATAATGAAAGACGTAACCCTGGTGAAATTCAGGTGTGGCTGAAGCGACATTGAATGTGGTGAATTGTGAATGGTTAATGGTAAGTGGTGAATTGTGAATGGTTAATGGTAAGTGGTGAATTGTGAATGGT
>CAYULB010000010.1:0-51801 GCA_964445575.1 uncultured Eubacteriales bacterium | reverse complement strand
CAGAACAGTCGGAGCTGGAACAGTCTCTGAAATCATCGAGTAGCTTGAAAAAAGGGCAGAGAAATAAAAAAACTGGAAAGAAATAAAATGAGGAAAAGCGAGGAACAAAAAAATGGAAAGAATTAGGATAAGGCTCAAAGCATTTGACCACCGGCTTCTGGATAAGTCTGTAAAAGATATTGTAATTAAGGCAAAAAGAACCGGTGCAACCGTTTCAGGCCCCATACCTCTTCCTACTAATATACATAGATTTTGTGTTCTTCGCTCTCCTCATGTGGATAAGAGGTCCCGAGAGCATTTTGAGATGAGGATACATAAAAGATTGATAGATATAAACAATTACAACAATGACACCATTGAAGAACTGCAGAAATTAGACCTTCCTGCTGGCATAGATGTAGAAATACAAGCGTTTGGAGAAGGAGGCAAATAATGATTGAGGGATTGATAGGAAAAAAGTTAGGGATGACGCAGACTTATGATAAAGAGGGGAACGCTGTCCCCGCTACGGTTATTTTGGCAGGACCTTGCACGGTTATCCAAAAGAAAACCCAAGAAAAAGATGGTTATCAAGCTGTCCAGATTGGATTCTATGATAAGAATGCTTCTAAAAAGATGAACAAACCTTCTGCCGGACATTTCAAGAAAGCAGATGTTCCTCCTACCAGAATATTGAGGGAATTTAAGTGTCTCCCAGATAGTGAAGTAAAACCTGGAGATGAATTTTTTGCCGATATATTTGAAGCAGGAGAAAAGGTAGATGTGATCGGGATTAGCAAAGGAAAAGGATTTACCGGTGTTGTGAAAAGATGGGGATTCCACGGAGGAAAAGAGACCCATGGTTCTATGTTCCACCGACGTCCGGGATCCATAGGTCCTTCAGCAGATCCCTCTCGAGTTATGAAAGGAAAAAAGCTTCCAGGCCATACTGGAAATAAAAAAGCAACAGTAAAAAATTTAACTGTTCTTCAGACACAGAAAGAGCAAAACCTCTTGGTGGTCAAAGGAAGTGTGCCTGGAGCTAACAGAGGTTATATATACATTAAAAAAGCGAACTTTAAACAGAAGCCACAAAAAAAAGAGAAAAAAGGTTAAAAAATGCCAAAGGTAAAAGTACTTGATCAAGGTGGAAAAGAATTAAAAGAGCTGAATGCTCCGGATGAAATCTTTTCTTATTCTGCTGATGAACATTTGTTATATGAAGCCGTCTTAAGTTACCGGGCAAACCAGAGAAAAGGAAGCGCGTCTACAAAAACAAGAAAGGAAGCAAGAGGAGGCGGACGGAAACCATGGCGGCAGAAAGGGACAGGAAGGGCCCGAGCAGGAAGCATCCGCTCCCCTATATGGAGAAAAGGAGGCATTACCTTCGGTCCTCATCCCAGGGATTATTCTTATAGAATGCCCAAGAAATCAAAGGTCAATGCACTGAAGTTTGCCATGACTCAAAAATACAAGCAAAATAAGATTAAAATAATCAAGGATCTAAAAATTGAAAAACCAAAAACCAAAAACGGAATTAACCTTTTAGAAAAATTGGGATTAGATTCGGCATTGATTGTGGACTCTTATGATAATAATAATTTAATGCTTTCCATGAGGAATATTCCTGGAGTAAAGGTAGTCGATCACCATCAGATTAATATCTATGATGTTTTGAAATACGAGTGCCTTGTTTTTTCTCAGCAGTCATTTGATTTATTGATGGAGAGGTTAAAATGAGCGTTGAAAATCCTTATGAAGTCATAATAAAACCGGTTATAACAGAGAAGAGCACATGGTTGAAAGACAAAAACAGAGATATCTGTTTTGAAGTTGCCCCTAAAGCGAATAAAATAGAAATCAAAGAAGCAGTAGAAAAATTATTCGACGTCAAAGTCAAAAGTGTGAGAACAGTCAAGAAGAAAGGCAAGACCAGACGGATGGGGAGGAATATAGGAAGAACCAAAAACTGGAAAAAGGCTTACGTGACCCTAAAAGAGGGAGAAAAGATGATCGAATATTTTGAGGCGGTATAAAATGAGTATAAAGAAATACAATCCAACATCTCCGGGTCTTCGCCACAGAACAGGAATTGTGTATGATGATTTAACCAAAAATGAACCCTACAAGCCTTTGGTAGAACCGCTTAAGAAAAACGGAGGGAGAAATTCCAGAGGACATATCTCTGTGCGGCATCGGGGAGGTGGAAATAAACGTTTGTACCGGATCATTGATTTCAAGAGAGACAAAAAAGGCATCCCCGGCGTGGTTGAGACTATTGAATATGACCCCAACCGGTCAGCTTTTATTTCATTGATAAAGTATAAAGATGGGGAGAGGAGGTATATTCTTACTCCCCGAGGTTTAAAAGTAGGACAAACAATTGTTTCTGATGATAAGCAGGTTGATATTTTACCAGGAAATGCCATGCCCCTTAGAAATATACCTCTGGGGATGATCATTCACAATGTAGAATTGAGAAGAGGGAAAGGGGGACAGATAGCCAAGTCCGCGGGTTCAGGAACTCAGATCTTGGCCAAAGAAGGAGATTATGCCCAGGTCAGGCTTCCCTCTTCAGAAATAAGAAAGATACATTTAGACTGCCGAGCCACTATTGGAGAGGTCAGCAATCCTGACCACCAAAATATATCCTTGGGGAAAGCAGGAAGGAAGAGAAATTTAGGAAGGAGACCCCATGTAAGAGGGTCGGCTATGAATCCTATAGACCATCCTCATGGCGGGGGTGAAGGAAAGTCCAAGGGAGGACGCAATCCGGTTTCGCCCACTGGGCAACCTACCAAGGGGTATAGAACAAGACGGAACAAAAGAACTCAAAAGTTTATAGTGAGGAGAAGGAGTCGATAACAATGAGCAGGTCGCTAAAAAAAGGACCTTTTGTTGATGAGTCTCTCTTAAAGAAGATTGAGTCAATCGACACTGCAAAAGACAAGAAAAAGGTCATTAAGACTTATTCAAGACGTTCAACCATTATTCCAGAAATGGTTGGGTTTACTATAGGTGTTCATAACGGAAAGAAGTTTATCCCGGTGTTTATTACGGAAAATATGGTCGGTCATAAATTAGGAGAATTTTCTCCTACCCGCACATTTAAGGGACATACATCTAAAGCAGCCCGGGCAATAAAGATTAAGAAATAAAATGAAAGAACAAGATATCATTTCTAAGGCAGCCGTTAAATATGTAAGGATTTCTCCGAGGAAGTGCCGTCTGGTTGCGAATCTTATCAAAGATAGATACGTAGGAGAAGCCTTAACTATACTGAAGTTTTCTAAGAAAAAGAAAATCAGCTCAATCCTAGAGAAATTACTTCGATCAGCCATTGCCAATGCTCAGCAGAAAAGGCCTGAAGCGGATGTGGATGACCTTTATATTGGAGAGCTCTATGTCAACCAGGGACCTACATGGAAACGATTCAGAGCTGCAGCAATGGGAAGGGCAGTCAGGATACTTAAAAGGACGAGTCATATACATATGTTTTTAGAAGAAAGGAAAGGGAGATAAAAGTGGGCCAAAAAACACATCCTTATGGTTTCAGGTTAGGCTTTAATAAAGACTGGAGCTCTAAATGGTTTTCTAGCGGAGAAGAATATAAACGTCTGCTGCATGAAGATTTAGAGTTGAAAAAAATAGTCCGAGATCAGTACAGCCATGCAGGAATATCTGAAGTCAATGTGGAGAGGATTGGCCCTAAAATCAGGATCATCGTTTACACGGCACGACCTGGGATCGTAATAGGGAGAGGCGGAAGAGAAATAGAAAATTTAAAGAACCGCCTTCAGGACATTACAAAAAAAGAGGTGTATATAGATATCAGGGAAGTGGAAAAGCCTGAATTAAATGCCATCTTAGTTGCCCAGGGAATTGCTTTACAATTAGAAAAAAGAATAGCTTACCGAAGAGCAATGCGGAGAGCCGTTAATGTGGCGTTAAAGATGGGATCTAAGGGAATTAAAGTCATGTGTTCCGGAAGACTGGGAGGAGTCGAAATAGCCCGTTCCGAGTGGTACTTAAAAGGACAGTTGAAACTTCAGACGTTGAAGGCAGATATTGATTATGGCTTTACAGAAGCCCACACCACCTATGGAAATATTGGGATTAAGGTGTGGATTTACAATTCAGATAAGGAAAAAGAAAAAATGACCTCCCGAACTGATGAGATCGAGGAGATTTAATCGTGTTAATGCCAAGCAAAGTTAAACACCGAAAGCAACAAAGAGGAAGGATGAAGGGAAAGGCCATCCGTGGAGGAAAGTTGTCATTTGGTCAGTTTGGACTTCAGGCTCTTGAGCCGTGCTGGTTAACTTCAAGACAGATCGAGGCAGGAAGAATAGCTATAGGCCGTTATCTTAGAAGGAAAGGAAAGCTTTGGATCCGGGTTTTCCCTTGGAAACCAGTGACAAAAAAGCCAACAGAAGTTAGGATGGGAAAAGGCAAAGGAGACCCTGAGTTTTGGGTGGATGTTATCAAGCCGGGCCGAATGATTTATGAACTCAGTGGAGTCGAAGAAAAAACAGCGAGAGAGGCAATGAGAAGGGCTGATAATAAGCTTCCAATAAAGACTCGATTTGTATCTCGAGATAGCAGGGAATTAAAATGAAAGCACAAGAAATAAGAGAAATGTCTGAACAGGAATTGGAGAATAAAAAGAGCGAATTGGAAGATCAGCTTTTTAAACTGCGGTTTCAGCAGTCTATGGGACAGCTTGAAGATGTCAAAAAGGTCCAGTCTGTTAAGAAGGATTTGGCGAGAGTAAACACCATACTTACAGAAAAGAAAAGAGGAAGCAAAGAGAATGAGTGATACCAAAGATAAAAGCAGAAAAAAAGAAATGATTGGGGTTGTGGTAGGTAATACCATGAAAAAGACTGTTAAAGTCAAAATTGAGCGTCAAGTCAGACATCCACTGTATAAAAAAGTTATAAAAAAAGTAAAAAGTTATTTTGCCCATGACGAATATGAAAAATGTAAGTTGGGAGATGTAGTGAAGATTATAGAAACCAGACCTCTCAGTAAAAGAAAAAGATGGAGAGTCAAAGAAATCATAGATTTAGCTCCCGGTGATAAAACCAAACAAAATGAAGTCAAGGAATAAAAAAGATGATACGCTCAGAGACAAAACTCATCGTGGCTGATAATTCAGGTGTGAGAAGAATATTGTGTATCACTCCCTTAGGAGGAGGGGTTGGAAAGAACGCCACCATTGGGGATATTATCTCAGCTTCAGTAAAGGAAGCTCAGCCAGAAAGTGAGATTCCCAAGGGAAAGATTGTCAGAGCTGTGATTGTAAGAGCAAAAAAAGAATTGAGAAGGAAAGACGGTTCTTATATCCGATTTGATGAGAATGCGGCTGTTATTATAAATGTCCAGGGTGAACCAGTAGGGACTCGAGTTTTTGGTCCTGTAGGGAGAGAGCTCAGAGAAAAAAATTTCATGAAGATTATTTCTCTTGCCCCGGAGGTAGTATGATGAACAAGCTTAACATTAGAAAGAATGACCATGTTATTGTCATAACAGGAAAGGACAAAGGAAAAACAGGTAAAGTCCTGAAAGTCGTCCCTGAAAAAAGAAGGGTCATTGTAGAGAAGCTTAATTTTGCCAAAGAATTTATTCGGCAAGACCAAAGCAAGAATATTCAGGGAGGAATCATGGAGAAAGAAGCGCCCATCCATGTTTCTAATGTCAAGATTTATTGTCAGGAATGTGGACAGGGAGTGAGGGTGAGGTCAAAAAAATTGGAAGACGGTTCTAAGGTCAGAGTGTGCAGTAAGTGTGACATGACATTAGAAAAGACAGAAAGAGGATAAACATGAGCAGGTTAAAGGAAAAATTTGAAAAAGATATTGTTCCTGAGCTGATGAAGGAGCTTTCTTTAAATAATCCTCTGGCTGTACCAAGGGTGGAAAGAGTTGTTATCAATATGGGAGTGGGAGAAGCTTTGGATAACATTAAGATTTTGGATCAAGCTCAAAAAGAACTGAGCTTGATCACTGGGCAGTGGCCTGCCATTGGAAGAGCCAAAAAATCCATATCTACTTTTAAATTAAGGAAAGGAAAACCCATTGCCTGCTATGTTACTTTGCGAAAAAGCAGGATGTATGAATTTATCGACCGTTTAATGAATATTGTGCTTCCAAGGGTTAGAGATTTTAGAGGTGTTTCCGCCCGTTCTTTTGATGGGAAGGGAAACTATACACTAGGGATCAAAGATCAATTGGTATTCCCTGAAATAGATTATACCAAAGTAGATAAGACAAGAGGCATGAACATAACATTCGTGACCTCTGGTGAAAATGACCGAGAAGGTTATATTCTATTAAAAAAATTAGGGATGCCATTTAGCGAAGAATAAAAGGAAGGAGAAAGTGGCTAGACAATCATCTATCGCGAAACATAGAAAAAAGCCAAAATACAGAGTGAGATATAAAAACCGATGTCGGATTTGTGGCCGACCAAAAGGTTATCTCAGAAAATTCGACCTTTGCCGATTGTGCTTCAGGGAGCTTGCCTTAAAAGGTGAAATTCCTGGAGTGACAAAGGCATCTTGGTAGAAGTAAAGTGAGGTAGATTAAATGACCTTAACAGATCCAATTGCAGACATGCTAACAAGAATAAAAAATGCTGGAATGGTAAGAAAGAAAGAGGTTGACATCCCTTCATCTAAAATGAAAGCCGCTATAGCCAAAATTTTAAAAGAAGAAGGCTATATAAGAAATTTTAAAGTTGTGGATGATAAAAAACAGGGAATTTTAAAGGTGTTTTTGAAGTACACACAAGACAAAGAGAACGCCATTTCAGGTCTGGCAAGAGTGAGCAAACCGGGCTGTCGTATCTATTGCAAAAAAGACAGCATCCCCAAAGTCTTGGATGGCTTGGGAGTGGTCATCATTTCAACCTCTCAAGGTGTTTATACTGGGAAAAAATGCAAAGAACTGGGATTAGGAGGGGAGGTTTTATGTCAGATCTGGTAAGAATAAGGAACAAAGGAAGGTAAAAATGTCTAGAGTGGGAAAGAGGCCAATTAAAATTCCCGAAAATGTGAAAGCAGAAGTGCATTCTGATAGAATCGAGTTTCAGGGGCCTAAAGGAAAAAACGAGTCCCCGCTTTTCAAAGGCGTAGAAGCCAAGGTTAAGGATAATGTTTTGACTTTTGAAACCAAAAACAATGATAAACAAACAGCTTCTTTTCACGGCCTTTCTCGGAGTCTGGCCGCCAACGCACTCAAGGGAGTTACAGAAGGATTCTCCAAAAAGTTAGAGATAGTGGGAGTGGGGTTTAGAGCCAAGATGCAAAAAAACAGACTGGAGTTGAATCTAGGTTACTCCAAGCCAGTCATTTATGATATTCCCTCAGATATTGAAATAGAGCTGGAGAATCCAAATACAATCATTGTTAAAGGTATCAACAAACAAAGGGTAGGCCAGGAAGCTCAGAAAATAAAAAATTTCAGGAAGCCTGACACTTATAAGCTCAAAGGAATCCGTTATTCAGGAGAGAGGCTGATAAAGAAAGAGAGAAAAGCAGGAGTAGGAGCAACCGGTGTATAAAAACAAAGTTTATAAAAAGAAACTAGCTAAACAGAGAATCAGAAAAAGAGTCAGAAAAAAGATCAACGGGACTGCGGAAAAGCCACGGCTTAATGTCAGCCGCAGCAATCGGTACATCTATGTTCAAGCTGTGGATGATATCAACGGGATTGTGCTGGCATCTGCTTCTACATTGGAAAAGGAATTTCGTGGAAAAAAAGAAAATACCAAAAATATTAAAGCTTCCCAAGCTCTTGGCGAAAGAATGGCTGAGAGACTGAAAAAAAAGAAAATAAAGGAAATTGTGTTTGATAGGGGCTGTTACCCTTATCAAGGAAGGATTCAAGCCCTGGCTGAGTCTTTAAGAAAGTCAGGGATTAAGTTTTGAGTTTCCTTTAAGGAGGAAAAAGCGTGGATCAAGACGAATTAAGAAAAGAAGAAGCTGAAGAAGAACTTCAAGACCAGGTCATTTCTATCCGCAGGACCATGAAAGTGGTCAAAGGAGGGAAAAATTTAAGCTTTTCAGCTCTCGTTGCGGTAGGAAATGAAAAAGGCCTCGTAGGGATAGGAAAAGGAAAAGCAAGAGAAGTTCCTCCTGCGATTAGGAAAGGAGCTCAAGATGCGAAAAAGAATATGATAGAAGTGCCCCTGAAAGGGACAACCATCCCCCATTTTATAAAAGGAGAACACTGCGGAGGAGAAGTCATTTTAAGGCCCGCTTCTAAGGGAACAGGGATCATTGCGGGGGGAGCGGTGAGAATTATAATGGAATTGGCAGGGGTTAAGGATGTGCTGACCAAATCAGTTGGGAGCAACAATCCTTTGAGTGTAGCCAATGCCACTATGAATGCCCTGAAGAGATTGAAAAGCCCTAAGAAGCTGTCCGAACTTAGAAATAAAGACGAGGATTCGATATGGCAGTAAAAAATAAAAACACAGCTTCCAAAAAAGAAAAAACCAAATCTCCAGAAAAGAATATAAAAGTAAGACTTGCCCGCAGTTTAGTGGGACGTCCCCAAAGCCAAAGAGAAATCGTGAGGGGATTGGGATTGAGAAAGGTTAATTCTACAGCTATAAGAAAGGATTGTCCGGAAATAAGAGGAATGATATTTAAAGTTTCTCATCTAGTCCAAGTTGAGGAGTTGAGTGAAAAATGAAATTAAACGAACTTCAACCAGCCAAGGGTTCGCGGAAGAACAGAAAAAGAGTAGGCCGCGGCCCCGGTTCTGGGAGAGGAAAAACATCTGGCCGCGGAACAAAAGGCCAGAAATCTATATCTGGATACTCAAGGAAACTGGGATTTGAAGGCGGTCAGATGCCCTTAGTAAGGAGGCTGCCCAAAAGAGGATTCACCAATATTTTCCGAAAGGAATATTCTATAGTCAATATTGATGAACTGTCTAAAATAAATAAAAAGACCATTAAAGTCAAAGACCTCTTAGAGGCTGGAATCATAAAAAAGAAATCTCGACCTGTGAAAATATTGGGACAGGGTGAAATCAAGAGCCCCAAAACAGTTTACGCCCATAAATTTTCACAGTCCGCTGTGAAAAAGATAGAAAAAGCAGGCGGCAAAGCTGTTTTAATCGGAAGTGAATGATGTTAGAAAGCATAAAAAATATTTTCAGTATTCCTGATTTAAGAAGGAGAGTTCTGTTTACTTTGGCTATTTTAGCTGTTTATAGAATTGGGGCTCAGATACCCAATCCTGGAATAAGCAGTACTGCATTAGCTGAGTTCTGGCAGGCACAAAGAGGGACCATTCTTGGAATGGTGGATTTGTTTAGCGGAAGGAATATGTCGCGTATGACCATTTTTGCACTGGGAATTATGCCCTACATCAGTGCTTCAATTATTCTCCAGCTTTTACAAGTGGTTTGGCCTTATCTGGAGCGGCTGTCTAAAGAGGGTGAACTGGGAAGGAAGAAGATAACCCAATACACCCGGTATGGAACTCTGATTATCTGCATCATACAATCCACAGCCATCAGCATTTTTCTAGAAACCGCAAAAACCCCTGGCGGAGCTCCCATTGTCCCCAATCCGGGCCTGGGATTTAAATTTTTAACAGTACTGACCTTGACGACAGGGACTGTTTTCATCATGTGGTTGGGAGAACAAATATCTGAAAGAGGGATAGGAAACGGCATTTCTCTGATCATTTTTGCAGGGATCGTAGTGGGTTTCCCAAGAGGGGTTCAGAGCATTATTGATGGATTGAGAACCGGAGAGCTCACTCCCATAAGGGTCCTGTTTTTGGTTGCTTTGATGATTGCAGTGGTTGCTGTGATTGTGTTTGTGGAAAGAGGACAGAGAAGGCTTCCTGTATCTTATGCTAAGAGAGTGGTTGGACGAAAGATATACGGAGGGCAGAGCACTCATCTTCCCCTAAGAGTGAATACGGGAGGGGTTATCCCAATCATTTTTGCCGCCTCTATCATCACCATTCCTTCTACCATAGCTCAGATGATCAAAATCCCGTTTTTCCAACGTATATCAGAGCAGTTTGCCATGGGGATGCCGCTTTACAACTTGTTCTACATAGCCTCCATAATATTTTTTACTTATTTTTATGTCTCGATTATTTTTAATCCTAGTGATGTGGCTGATAACCTTCGGAAGTACGGAGGATTTATCCCGGGAATACGTCCTGGAAAAAACACATCAGATTATATAGATGGGGTGCTTTCCAGGCTTACTTTGGTAGGGGCTGTTTATCTAGCGGCAGTGGCTATTATTCCTGAAATTCTCATCACTGGCTTTAAGGTTCAGCCGATTCCTCTCATCGGAAACTTTTTAGACAGGAATCTTCCCGAATGGTTTACCCAGGGATTGAATGTGCAGTTTTATTTTGGAGGAACTTCTATTCTCATTGTGGTTGGTGTGGCCATGGATACTCTGCAGCAGATAGAAGCTCAGCTTGTTATGAGACATTATGATGGATTCATGAGACGGGGACGAATCAGAGGGAGGAGAGGATGAGGTTGATTCTCCTTGGACCTCCTGGAAGCGGGAAAGGAACCCAGGGGGACCTTATCCAAGACAAATTTGGATTACCCAAAATATCTTCGGGTGACCTTTTGAGAAATGCTGTGAAAGAAAAAACTTCATTAGGAAAGAAAGCGCAGCAAAGCATCCAAAAGGGAGAGCTGGTCAATGACCGTATCATCATTGATTTGATAAAACAAAGGATAAGCAAAAAAGACTGCCGGAACGGTTATACTTTAGATGGTTTTCCGAGGAATATTTTTCAAGCCTGTTTTCTAGAAGAAGTTGATCCGGGCAAAAAAGAGGGAGTCATAGACATTCAAGTGAGTGAGGATACAGTGATGAAAAGACTTTCATCCCGCTATATTTGTTCTGAATGCAATAATATATATAATATAGATAAGGATAGTCCTTTAGAGTCAAGAAAGTGTGAACGCTGTGGAGGAAAACTCATCCAGAGGCAGGATGACAGGCCAGAAGTGATTCAAAAAAGACTTGCTGTCTATCACCAAGAAACAGAAAAGCTAATCAGCTATTATAAAAAAAAAGGTGTTTATAGAGCTGTGGATGGTGAAAGCAGTGTGGAAAAGGTGTTTGAAAGAATCAGCTCCATAATAAATAAAAATTATAATCAAAGTGAGAAGGTTGAAGTTTTGACATGATTATTTATAAAAATGACCAAGAAGTCGAAGCTATGAGACAGAGCAATCGGATTGTGGCTCAAATTTTGTTTGAGTTAAAAGAAATGGCTAAACCAGGAATCAGGACCAAAGAACTGGACGAGTATGCTGAAAAGAGAACAGCAGAACTTGGAGCTAAACCTGCATTTAAAGAGTATCGGGGCTATCCAGCGTCTTTGTGTACATCCATCAATGAAGAGATTGTGCATGGGATTCCCTCCACAAGGCTGCTCAAGGAAGGAGATATCCTCAGCATGGATTTTGGAGTAGTGTATAATGGTTTTTATGGTGATGCTGCCGTAACTGTCCCTGTGGGAAAGATTTCTTCGGTAGCCAAAAAGCTCATAGCCACAGTCAAAGAGGGTCTCAATAAAGGAATTGAGCAGTTTAAAGTTGGGAACAGGATATCTGATATCTCTTCTGCTGTGCAGAAGTGCGTGGAGTCCAATGGATTTTCAGTTATAAGGACTTTTGTAGGTCATGGAATAGGGTTTTCTCTGCATGAAGAACCGCAGGTTCCTAATTTTGGTTCTCCGGGACATGGACCAAAAATTAAACCCGGCATGGTATTGGCTATAGAGCCTATGATTGCCGAAGGGTCCCATGAGGTAGAGATTTTAGAAGACCACTGGACAGCTGTCACCAAGGACAGAAGTCTTACCGCTCATTATGAAAACACTGTTGCAGCAACAGAACAAGGACCTGAGATTCTTAGTGTTGTGTACCGCAAACAAAGAATCGAAAACTACAGGGAGGGAACGCATGCCCAAAAAGGATGATGTTTATGAAACTGAGGGGACAGTGATCGAAACACTCCCTAATGCGATGTTCAAGGTAGAGCTGCCAAATAAGCATGTCATATTGGCTCATATTTCAGGAAAAATGCGTAAGTATTTCATTCGAATTCTCCCAGGAGATAAAGTTCTGATGGAGCTTTCACCCTATGATTTGACTAAAGGAAGAATTATTTACCGTTATAAATAAGGATTAATGAGGAAATAAAATGAAAGTAAGGGCATCAGTCAGAAGAATGTGCAGAAACTGCAGAATCATAAGAAGAAAAGGCAATCTGAGAGTAATCTGCACGAATCCTAAACACAAACAAAAACAAGGATAGATGAGGAAAAAATGGCAAGAATAGCAGGAATTACACTTCCGTCTGAGAAAAGGATTGAAATAGGATTGACTTATATCTATGGAATCGGACGTTCGAGGTCCAATAAGATTCTAGAGAAAGTTAAAATAAATAAAGACAAAAAAGTAAAGGACCTTACAGAAGAAGAGATCAATAAGATAAGGAAAGAAATTGAAAAGGGCGAAAAAATTGAGGGAGACCTGAGGAAAGAAGTTTCAGAAAATGTAAAGAGATTGATAGATATAGGTTCATACAGAGGATTCCGTCATAAAAAAAATCTTCCCGTAAGAGGCCAGAGAACCAAAACAAATGCCCGCACCAGAAAGGGCCCATCTGCCAGGAGAATCAAGAAATAGAAAGGAGTGCTGATGCCAAAGAAAAAAACAAAAACAAAGAAGAAAAAAATAAAAAGAGACATTGGGTATGGAATCGCGGATGTATTTTCCACTTTCAATAACACCATTATCACCATAACTGATCGGGAGGGAAATGTGATCTGCTGGGGAAGCTGCGGTACAGCAGGTTTTACCGGTGCCAGAAAGGGGACTCCCTATGCTGCCCAGCTGGCAGCTCAGGAAGTCGGTGAAAATGCACAGGAATTGGGCGTTCGTTACGTTGATGTCAGGGTAAAAGGCCCCGGAGCTGGAAGGGAGTCCGCAATCAGAGCTCTCCAGGCTGCGGGATTGGAAATAAAATCAATAAGAGATGTGACTCCTTTGCCTCATAATGGATGCAGAGGAAGAAAAAGGAGAAGAGTGTAATCATTCTAGGAGGAGCTGAATATGGCTAGAAATCAAAAAAGCGTCTGCCGTTTCTGCAGGGTTGAGAAAACAAAGCTGTTTTTAAAAGGGCACAAGTGCACTACAGACAAATGTCCTCTTGAGAGAAAAGCGTATCCTCCTGGAGAACACGGAAGAGCCAGAAGAAGGATATTGGGATATGGAATTCAACTGAGGGAGAAGCAGAAGTTAAAAAGATATTATGGAATGTCTGAAAATCAATTTAGACTGTTTTTCAAAAGAGCTGAAAGGAAAAGAGGAGTAACCGGAGAAATTCTTCTGTCGATGCTGGAACGAAGATTGGATAATGTTATTACCTTGATTGGATTTGCCCACTCCCAAGCTCATGCCAGACAATTAATAACCCACGGACATTTTCGAAAAAACGGAAGAAAAGCAACCATCCCTTCCATGTTAGTAGAAAAGAATGATGTCATATCTCTACACCCTTTATCTGCAGAAAACCAGGAATTAAACGCTATTATAGAATTCCATAAAAACAAAGAAGTACCTGATTGGCTGGATGTCAATAGAGAGGAAAAAACAGCCACTGTGGTTTCTTTTCCTGAACGGGAAGATATAACCATCCCTGTCGAGGAAAGATTAGTGGTAGAGTTATACTCAAAGTAAAAATTTTATAATGAATTAAATAGTTAAAACATTTCCCTTTTTAGTTATATAAGATATTGGTAAGTAGGGTACCAAAATAGGAGGAATGATGATAGAAACAGGATTTCAGAGGCCCAGGCATCTTGAATGCGATTCTGAATCACTTACAGATTCATACGGAAGATTTTTCGCTCAACCTTTTGAAAGAGGTTATGGCATTACTATAGGAAATGCATTGAGAAGAATACTCCTTTCTTCCATAACAGGAGCTGCCATCACCAATGTGCGCATGCAGGGGGTTCTTCATGAATTTTCAACCATTCCTGGAGTTGTAGAAGATGTTACAGACATACTGTTAAATTTAAAAAGCCTGCGTTTAAAAATGAACACATCAGAACCAAAAACCATGATACTTAAAGTCAAAGGACCTTATGAAGCAAAGGCCTCAGATATTGAGCATGATTCTGATATTGAAATTATGGAAAAGGATGTCCATATAGCCTCTTTAGATAAAGACGGAAATTTAGATATGGAAATGATAGTTGAGAATAAGAGGGGATACGTTCCAGCAGATCAAAATTATAACAAGGAATTGGGAGTTGACTTTATTCCTCTTGATTCATCCCATTCACCTATTGTCAAAGTCAACTATAAAGTAGAACCTGCACGGGTAGGGAAGAGAATTGATTATGAAAAACTGCATATTGAAATATGGACAACTGGGGCGGTAGATCCCCGGGACGCTGTTTCAAGAGGAGCCAAGATTTTAAGGGACCATCTAGTTATTTTCATGAATGTTGTTGACGAGCCAATATCCAAAGATGAGAAAGAGGAAAAAGAAGAAATTCCTTACTTGAATAAACTGGATATACTGACAAAATCTATTGATCATCTTGAACTCTCTGTCAGGTCAAACAACTGTTTGCGTTCAGCAGGGATAAAGTGGGTTTATGAATTGGTACAGAAAACCGAAGAAGAACTTCTTAAAACAAAAAATTTCGGACGTAAATCCCTTCTAGAAATAAAAGAGACTCTCAAAGAAATGGGTTTGGAACTAAACACGGAATTTCAGCCTGATTTGTTGGAAAAAATTGATGAGATAATAGAATCCCAGTCTGAGGAAGAGGAGGAAGAAGAAGGAGAAGAAGAATGAGGCATTTAAAGAAACGTCGCCGTTTAAGCAGAGATTCAGCCCAAAGAAAAGCTCTTTTACGGAGTTTGGTTACTTCATTTCTTGAAAAAGAGAGGATAAGAACCACCAAGGCAAAAGCAAAGGCTGTGAGGCCTGTGGTGGAAAAAATAATAACTCTGGCTAAAAAGGGGACCCTTCATTCCCGGAGAAGGGTATCGAGGTTTGTTTATAAAAAAGAAGTGTTAAAAAAGCTTTTTGAAGATATCGCCCCTCGTTTTTCAGAAAGACCGGGCGGATATACTAGAATTATAAAGTTGGGGCCTCGATCTGGGGACGGAGCAGAAATGGCTGTTATTGAACTCGTTGGTACTGAATTTGTAAAAAAGCCCAAGAAAAAAGAATCTGCAGCCGAAAAAGCAAAGGCAGCAGCTCGGGCAAAAAAGCAATAGAAAAAAAAGACTCTAACTTTATTTGTTTTCTGTGATCCAGAGTTTTTGACCTGGATAAATCTTTGAGGTTTTAGTCAGCCCGTTTAAACTCAGAAAAACACTCAACTTCATACCAAACTGATTTGCGATATTATAAGGGGTATCCCCGGCTTTTACAGTGTAAAAAACAGCACCTTCAGGTGTGCCGGATTGGATAATGAGTTTCTGTCCTACGTCCAGCCTTGAGCTTGTCAGATTGTTAAGGTCCTTAATGTTTTGGATGGTGGTTCCAAAGGAATTGGCTATCAAATAAAGAGAATCTCCCCGCCTGACAGTGTATATGAGTTTATTTCCTTCTCTAGTGAGGTTTCTGGATGGGACAGTTACAGACCTTGAAGTTGAGCTTCCCGGGACTTTCAACCTCTGTCCAGGCCGGATGAGATATCTTCTGTTCAATCCGTTTAATCGGGCAATAGAGGAAATGGGAGTTCCATACCTGCTGGCAATTTGAGATACCGTTTCTCCTCTCCTCACGTAATGAATGAAGTAAGTTGCTTCGGGAGGAATCCACCGGGGCAGGGAATCCACAACGGATGAGGCCAGCTCTAAGGTCCCTGCCGGGATTTTCAAGGTGTATTCCCTATCAGGAGTTGATTTATGACGGAGCTCTGGATTGAGGTCAGCGAGTTTTTCCGGCTCCAGTCTCATTTTGGCGGATAAATCAGATAATTTTACAGGATGATGGATGGTGATTTCTTCACAATCCAATGGAGGGTCTGGCTGAGGAAGGTCCATACTGTATTTTTCTGGGTTGTTTATGATAAGAGCCGCAGCAATGAATCTGGGAACAAAACGGGATGTTTCTCTAGGCAGCATAGGATAAAGGTCCCAGAAATTATCCAGATAGTTTATCCGTTGATTTCTTATGATCCTCTGGACTCTGAATTCACCGCAGTTGTAGGCAGCCAAAGCAGTGGTCCAATCGCCAAAATAGGAATGCAGTTCTTTCAAATACTGGACAGCAGCTCTGGTTGATTTTTCTGGGTCCATTCGCTCATCGATCCATCGATCCCTTTTAAGCCCGAACCTGTAACCGGTTGAGGAGATGAACTGCCATAAACCAAGAGCCCTGGCTCGGGAGTAGGCTCTGATCTTGAACCAGCTTTCTATCATGGGCATCCAGGAGAGCTCTTGAGGCAAGCCCTCTTTTTTGAGTTCTTCAAGAATCATTTTTCTGTACCGGCCAGACCTTTTATAAGCTTCTTGAAAAAGCTTTTTTTCTTTTCCCAAAAAACTTTTGATTTCTTGAAGCACATGTTTGTTCTCAACCAATGGGATGGAGCCGTGGTTTTCTCCGAGAGCACCAGTACGTGAGGTATAGATCTCCTGTATTCTTTGGGCTATCAAAAGGCGCAGGTCGCTTTTCTCTTGAAGAAGAGGAGATTCTGGAGGAAGCTCTATCTGCAGAATAAGTTTGTAAGCATTATCAAGATAAGAGATTGCTTCATCCATAAGCCCCTGGTCCCAGGCTATTAAGGCTTCTCTGTATAAACTCATGGCTTCCTCAAGTGTTTCTGAAGGAAGAACTTGTTCATTCATGCCTGATTCTTCCTGCTGAACGAGGTCTTTTTCTTTCATTTTGAGTGAATTTTGTTCCACTTCTGGCTCACTTTTTATGGGATCTTCCTGGATCTCTCTCTCAGGCTCTTCTGATTGGATAGGGATCGCAGTTTGAGAGCCTTGCTCTGATTGAAGTTTTTTCTTGGTTTGTGATGCACAGCTAAAAAGAAATAAAGCCGTGATAAAAATAACCAACCACTGAAAGATATATGTTTTATGGCGCATCATATTACTCATAAACAGGGTCATTTATAGCATTCTTATTCACTTGAGTCAAACATAATATTGATTCGTTTCGTTGCATTCATACGCAACTCAATTTCATCTTTTGCTGGTTTTATTATGCCAGCACCAGGCGGTATGGATAATGGTGTCTATATCAGAATATTTAAGCTTCCAACCGAGCAGGTTTTGTGCCTTTTCATTTGATGCTACCAATACAGGAACATCTCCCTTTCTTCTGGGTTTTTCCTTGAATGAGATATTTTTGCCAGTGATGAGTTGGATTTTTTCTAAAATTTCTTTGACGGAATAGCCTTTGTTGGTCCCCAAGTTGATGAACTGGCTTTGGCCTGATTTTATGAGATATTTGAGAGCCAGGACATGAGCTTCTGCCAGATCAGTAACATGAATATAATCCCTTATGGCGGTTCCGTCTTTAGTGGGAAAGTCAGTGCCGTAAATCTCCAGTTCCTTTCTTTGATCCAGAAGGGATAATAAGATATTCGGAATAAGGTGTGTTTCTGGCTCGTGCATTTCTCCGAGTTCATTATCAGGATCAGCTCCGGCCGCGTTAAAATATCTGAGTGAAACAAACTTCAGCCCATAAGCTCTTTGGTAATCCGAAAGTATTTTTTCAATCATGTACTTTGTTTTGCCATAAGGATTCACTGGGTTAAGGGCATGAGATTCTGATATGGGAATGTGATTCGGGGTCCCGTACACAGCTGCACTGGATGAGAAAATAAAGAGCTTTACTTCAGCTTCCAGCATAGCCTCCAGCAGGTTTAAACTGTTTGTCAAGTTGGCTGAATAGTATTTATGAGGGTCCTTATAAGATTCTCCAACCTGAATCAGTGATGCAAAGTGAAAAACAGCATCTACATCGATCAGTTTAAATGTTTGTATGATTGATTTTTTATCTGACAGGTCCTTTTCTATGACTTTATAAGTACCGCTGGGGATAAGTTCTTTTTTCCCTGAGGAAAAGTTATCCAAAATAATGGTATCAAATCCCTTCTGGATGAGAGATTTGGCGGTGTGAGAACCTATATACCCTGCTCCCCCCGAAATAAGAATTTTCATAGGCGGTTCTCTTTGATGATTTTTTTAGCTTTTTCCAGTCCTTGTTCTTTGGTCCTGAACACATCATCCAGCTGAAGCTGATAAAGCTTTTTCAATATCTTTCCCATTTTAGGACCGGGTTTGATTCCTATTTTCAAAAGGTCCCTTCCCATCACCAAAGGTTTTATACTTTCTTTAGAAACATTGAGCTCTTTGAATTTGTTAAAAAGCCATCTGCTTTGTTCATCTAATTTTTTAACTGGAGTCTCATGCCGGCCAGCTCTATCAGCTGCGTCCAGCATGATAAGAAGTTCAATCTCTCCATCCACGTCCGCAGCTAACCGGTTGTAGGCTTTTTTTGTGACCACCTCCCTGTTCTGCCAGATTTCTGAGACCCGGTGATGACAGCGTATGAGTTTCAGCACTGTTTTTCTTAAATCATATCCCTCTCTGGAATGTATTTTATAGTGGTCAAATACTTTTTTGGTTATCTTTTCTCCTTTTATGTCATGACGGTTGTTGGTGATAACCATTCGCTTTTTTTTATATTCCCATTGTGCTGTTTCTGGCTTTGCTATGTCATGAAAAAGGGCAGCTAAAAGAAGGGCCAGCTTTTTTTGTCCCTGGATATTCCGGATTTCAACAAGCCTTTTTGTCTGATCAACTGTGATGAGAGTGTGTTTCCACACCGTGTGGTGACCATACTCATCTTTTTCAGGGTGAAAATAAGAGTCTTGAATGGAGAGAGTGAGCCTGTAGAGGTCTGGAAAAAGCTGACGAAGAGAATCCAGTTTAAACATTTCTTGCAGACCTATGGAGGGGGAAGAAGAATCTAAAAGTATTTTAAACAGTTCTTCTGTAATCCGCTCTACACTCAACCCTGTGAGGTCAATTTTTTTTGATATTTGGTATATTTTGGAGTCTACTTTAAAATCAAGGGTGGATGCAAATCGGGAGGCCCTTAAGATTCGTAATGGGTCATCAGGAAAAGCGCGGGGATTGATGATTCGCAGGATTTTTTCTTTTACATCTTTAGCCCCGTTAAAATAATCTATTAACTGGTTGTCAACTAATCTCAGCGCCATGCTGTTGCATCGAAAGTCCCGTCTTTTTAAATCCTCTTTAAGAGGTATTTCAGGATCTGTTTCAATGAGAAAGTCTTTGTGTCCTCTTTTTTGGGCGGGTTTGGGGATGTCTTTTCTGGGAAGCGCAATATCATACACCTGGTTGTCCATTACAAATTTAATAACCCCGAAGCTTTTCCCTACAAGGTTAACTTTTCCATAGTTTTTTAAAGTGTCAATGATCTTTTCAGCAGGATTATGGGTTATGATCAAATCAATCATTCCATCACTGCCGTTTCCTTCAAGAAGTTTGTCCCGGACATAACCTCCCACAGCATAGACATTCCCCCCAAAATGTTCCACGAAAAGCTCTTTATGCATGAAGTCAGTTTGGATGTTTTTCATTCTGTTTTATTTTAAAATGGAATTTTCTCTGTCAATGGGATGATATAATAGAAATGTTAAGAAATCAAATGTCTGTGTAAGGTTCAGTGATTTACTTTCTGGCAATTGTTTTGGTAATATTGTATCCTAAAAAGGATCAATGAAATCTAAAAAAAACAGAATTTTTTGAGGTCATAGATGAAAAAAACAGTCATCCTATTCGCTGCTTTATGGTGTCTTATACTTGTTTTGCATGCAAAACAGGACATAAGGATTTCGTTGGAAGAAAAGCAGATACAGGACCTTTCGCGGTCAGGTCTTAAGATTGTATTCTATGTAAATCTCATAAATTCTTCATCAGAGAATTATTATCTAACCGGGTATGGTTTCCGGTTTATCACAGGCCATAAGGAATATCTGCGCATGCAGGTACCGGTGGATCAGGACCTTAAAATAGAAGCCATGAACAGTACCATGATAGCGCTTCCGGTTAAAATCACTTATGACCTGTTGTTTGATGCAGCTGAAGAGCTTAAAGACAGTGAAATGGTCCCGTGCTACCTCAAAGGAGAGTTTGAATTTTTCAGTGAACGAAGGAGGAGAAAGATTGTTCCGTTTGATTTTAGGGGAGAGTTTCCCATTTTCAGTCCTCCTGAAGTTAAAATCGAGGCTATAAAAATCAATGACCTCACTATAGGAGGTGCAGATTTTGATTTACAGGTCAAATTTATAAATCAAAACTGTTTTGAACTGATGGTCAGCAGAATTCATTATTCATTAAGGATCGGGGGGTACCTGATCAGCAAAGGAACCATTCCTGGGGATAAGAGCATTGAAAAGCAGGGAGAAAAACAATTCTCGTTGAATGCCTTGGTAAACTTTTATGAAGTGGGCAAGGATATATATGGTTTTTTCCAGCAGAATTCAGTCAGCTGCCGATTTTCAGGAGAGATAAAACTTAACACTATCTGGGGAGTCATAAATCTACCTTTTGATATTAATGAAAACGCGGTTATCATCAAGCAGTAGAGGGATGATAAGTATCATTATTCCTACTTTCAACAGAAGTTCTTACTTAAGACAAGCTGTTGATTCTGTGTTAAGTCAGGATTATTTTTTAAACAGAGAGAATTCAGAGTCGCATGAACTGATCATTGTGGATGACGGATCAACAGACGACACCAGGAAGGTCGTGGATTCCTTTGACCAGAACATCAGATATCAGTATCAGGAACATAAGGGAGTGAGTTCAGCCAGAAATTTAGGACTAGAGATTTCAAAAGGTGAGTACATCGCTTTTTTAGATTCAGATGACCTTTGGAAGAAAGAAAAAATTCGTCTGCAGATGGAATACATGAAAGCAAACCCCCAGTCTGTGGTGTGCTGCACTCAGGAGACTTGGATAAGAAACGGGATTTTTGTAAATCCCCGCAAAAGGCACAGAAAGCATTCTGGATGGATATTTGAAAAAGTTATTCCTTTATGTCTGCTGAGCCTTTCATCAGCACTTTTTAGACGGAGATTATTTGATGAAATAGGAAAGTTTGATGAGGAACTGCCGGCTTGTGAAGATTATGACCTGGGACTCAGACTGGCATTTAGGTATCCGGTAAAGTTTCTAGATGATCCGCTGATCATAAAAAGAGGAGGGCACAAAGATCAGCTGTCAAAAAAATACTGGGGGATGGACCGGTTCAGAATCAAAGCACTTGAGAAAACATTGAAATGGGACCTGACTGAAAAACAGGAAATTCTTGTGAAAAAAGAGATCCTCAAGAAGTGCCGGATATTGATAGGAGGGTTTGAAAAAAGAGGAAAAATCCAGCAAGCAATGAATTATAAAAAAATCATTGAAAAATATGACCTTGAGAATATAGCTAAAAAAGAAAGGAGAGAAAATGAGTGTATTTGACGTTATGAAATCAAGAAGAAGTATTAGGAAATATCAAAGTAAGCCCATTCCTGATGATTTGCTGACTAAAGTATTAGAAGCTGCCCGGGTGGCTCCCTCTGGAAAAAATTTTCAGCCTTGGAAGTTTATTATTGTTAAAGATCAGAAAAAAAGAAAAAAGCTGGCTGTAGCTTCCAGAAATCAATCATTTGTTGCTCAGGCCCCTGTAGTTATTGTAGCCTGCGGATTCCCGGACAGATGCTATCAACATCAGGGAAATTATATGAAGTCCTGGTCTATTGACGTATCCATAGCTTTGGACCATCTTATGCTCAGGGCATGGGAAGAAGGACTGGGGACCTGCTGGATCGGAGCATTTAGGGAAGAAGAAGTGAAAGAGATCCTTTCTATCCCAGATGATGTCAAAGTTCTTGCTTTAACTCCCCTGGGTTTTCCTCATGAGATACCTAGGGATAGAGGAAGGAAGGAGCTGGGAGAAATCATTTCGTTTGATGAATATTGATTTGCTGATATTTTAGAGTCATTATAATTCCATTGACCGGGCCAAATGGTAAATTTATAATGGTGAATAAAAAGAATTGGTGTTGAGAGGTAAAAATGATCGATGAAATTGTTATCTCAAAGGCTATTACAGAGACGTTTTATAAAGAATTTTTGGACGATTTGGAATCTGATGTCATTATTTGTGGAGCAGGCCCTTCTGGTCTGTGTGCTGCCTATTATTTAGGCAAATCAGGAGTAAAGGTGGTGGTTCTGGAAAAGTCCCTGCGGCCTGGAGGAGGACTTCCCGGCGGGGGGATGATGTTTAATAAAATTGTTATTCAAGAAGAATCAAAGAGCATCCTGGATGAACTGGGAGTTACTACACTTCATTATAAGGACAGTTATTATACTGCTTCTTCTTTAGAAACCCTGAGCTTGCTTTTAAGCAAAGCATTAAAACAGGGTGTTCATGTGTATAACTGTATATTTGCTGAAGATGTCATGATCGTTGATGATAAAGTAACCGGAGTGGTGATCAATTGGACAGCAGCTCAGCTGGCCCGTCTTCATGTGGACCCTCTGACAATGAGGAGTCCTTATGTTGTGGATGCGACAGGACATGATGCAGAGCTGGCTGGTGTGGTTTCCCGAAAATACGGAGCAGAGCTTTTAACTCCCACGGGAGAGGTGATCGGAGAAAAGCCTATGTGGGCTGATAAGGGGGAGAAAACTTTAATAGAGAACACCAAAGAAGCCTTTCCCGGACTGTATGTTACAGGAATGGCTGCCAATGCTGTTTTCGGGGGGCCGAGAATGGGGCCTATTTTTGGAGGAATGCTCCTTTCCGGAAAAAAAGTATCTGAACTCATAATCAATAAGTTAAAAAAGAAGTAGAGCGGTTTTATTAGAACCAGTAATTTATTCCCAGAGATATCTGATATCCGCTTAAGTCAAACGGCTCAAATCCCTGGAATCCCTGATAGGGGTCATCAGAAAATTGACCTTCCACATAATTGTATTTGAATTCTCCCTCCATACTTATTCTGTTTGCAATAGGCATCATAAATCCGCCAAACACATGGGCACCAAAAGTGATGCGTCCTCGTTCATAGGCATTGGTGTAATAAATAGGATATACAGAAACATCTGCCGCTGTATCATACCACTCATCTGAAAAGTCGATTGTGTCTCCCTCTAATTGAACGCTCCAGATAAATATTCCTCCTCCGGCACCAATATAGGGAATGATTTTTTGGGCTCTTCCCAAAGGTAATAGCTTAACGGAAATCAATATAGGAGTGGAAGATACAGAAAACACATGATTGGGGATGAACTCTTTATCATAAAGACCTGTAGATTCCTTGGGATAAGCCCATTCTCTAGGACCCTCCGGATATCCGATATAATCCTTATAATAACCCACTTTTTGTTCGTTATAACCTTCTAGAGTGATAAGCAGGCTGGAATATCTGGTAAAAAAGTACTCATAGGAGAAACAGAAGTTAGAGCTTTGGAAATCAGCTTTGGTAAAGTCCAAGTTTTCAAATTCGATCTGCCAAAGATCGCTCTGGGCCCTGGGAATAAAATATCCCACTCTGAATGTGACAAGGTCAGAAAACAGCATAGATGGGAAAATAAAAATGATAAGTCCGATAAGAATTAGATATTTTTTCATTTCATCACTCCTTCTGTAGATGATATATGCAAAAAATATGCCAACTGTAATACACTTTTTTTCAGGGTAGAGTAAAGATTGAGGTGTTCCCTAAAAAGGTCACCTGTCCTTTCTTGTCTCATCTCATAAGAACCAGCCATTAAAGATCTTCTCAACCTCTATAATATTATATAGGAAGTCAGTTGAAACACAAGATAAAGGCCTTTAGATTTTATGGATGCGGGTGATGCAAGCGTCCACATCAAACTTTTTCCTTGAGGCTTTAGCGCTCATGTACCGTAGTTTCCCAGGAACTCAGGAACCAGACAGAAAACAACAGCCAGAGGAGTTTTTTTCTGAAGGGCATGTTTTTGTGATAAATCTATCTTTTCTTTTGAATCCTTCAGGATTTGAATAGTTCAGGATTGTTTGATATAAGAGATTTATGAAGACACAAATTATCAAGGTTGATACGGAGCGAATAGAGACCCAGAAAATTGACCTCATATCCGGGTTTCTTAAAAAAAATGGGCTGATCGTCTATCCCACGGAGACTTTTTACGGGTTGGGGGCGAGCTGTTATTCTGAAAAAGCAGTAGCTCGGATTTATCGGCTGAAACACAGAGACCGACAAAAACCTCTTTCCGTGATTGTATCTGGCATGAAAATGGTAGAGGAGATCACAACAGAGAGACCGGACTTGTTTTACCGGCTCTCAAAACAGTTCTGGCCGGGCCCTCTGACCATGGTGCTCAAAGCCTCGGAGAAATTTCCGGAATACATCACCGGGCCAACAAAAACCATAGGAATTCGATGGCCTGAACATAAATGGTTGAACTCACTGGTAGAAAAAGCAGGCTTCCCCCTCACTGCCACCAGCGCCAATCTTTCAGGCAAAAAAGAAATCTCTAAGCCGGAAGAGGCGGTTGAATTTTTTAAAGGGAAAGCTGACCTCATTATTGACGGAGGGAAAACCAAAGGAAAGCTTCCCTCCACTGTCATAAGTCTGATATCCGGTAAACTGGAAATCCTCAGGCAAGGTGCGGTCTGTATAAAGGACCTCAAACCCTTTTTATAAGACTTTGGCACCGGCAGGGATATCTTCAACAAAGAAAGGGATTACCGCGGTGCCGTCTTCTTTAACCGCTGCCAGCAGCATGGCTTGAGACTCTATTCCATGGATATTAGCTGGTTCCAGATTGGCCACCACTACAATCTTTTTTCCGATGAGATCTTTGGGTTCATATGTTTCTGAAATCCCAGCTACCATCTGTCGGGTCTCATCTCCGATGTCTGCTTCCAGCTTGATCAGCTTTCGGGTTCCTTCCACTTTTTCTGCACTCAGAATCTCAGCAACCCTTAGATCCATTTTTTTAAATTCATTGAATGATATTTGACTCATTTTTCCCTCCTTTTTGGTTTTGCCTTGAGCGGCTTTTTTATCTTCTTTGAGAAAGTCTTTGAGGTCCACTCTGGGAAATATGGCTTTAGGTTTTCTGATTTCTTGAGAAGGTCTATAGTCTTGAAACTCTAAGCCATGTAAGGATGTTGTTTCAATCTTTTTTTTCTCCCCAAGGAAATTCCATATTTTTTGGGCAGATTCCGGCATGACTGGATAGAGCAAGCAGCTTATGCCGCGCAACGCACTGGCTGTCTGATAGAGAATACGAGCAAGCCTTTTTTGCTTTTTTTCATCTTTATCCTTGGCCAGACTCCAAGGTTCATTATCGGCCAGGTATTTGTTTACAGAATTGATATAAGCCCATATTTCTTCAAGAGCTTTGTTTATCAAATAGTTTTCATAATGTTCTATGACTTTTGATTTCAGAACATCAAATCGTTTTTTCAGGCTTATGTCCTGGTTATTTTCTTCTCCAAGGGTCTCAATTTTTCCTTCGAAATATTTTCGGATCATGGTGAGAGTTCTCTGGACTAGGTTTCCCAAGTCATTGGCCAAGTCAGAGTTGCACCTGTGGATGAAGCCTTCATGAGAGAAATTTCCGTCAAGTCCGATGGGGATTTCCCGAAGAAGGAAGTATCTGAGTGGATCTGTTCCAAAGCTTTTGAGTATGATTTGAGGGTCCAGAACATTTCCTTTTGATTTGGACATTTTAGTCTTATCTTTAAGCCACCATCCGTGCCCGTATACGGTTTTGGGAAGAGGAAACTCTCCGGCCATGAGGAAGGCAGGCCAGTAAACCGCATGGAACCTAAGTATGTCTTTTCCGATGAGATGAATATCCGGAGGCCAAAAGGTCTGATAAAGCTCTGAATTCCATCCATATCCGATTCCTGTCAGATAATTGTTCAAGGCATCAAACCATACATAAATGGACTGCTCAGGGTCATTCGGAACCGAAATCCCCCATTTTACAGTAGAACGGGTGACGCTCAAATCTTTAAGTCCCTTTTTGACAAAGCTCTTGATTTCATTCAACCGGCTCTTAGGTCTCACAAAGTGTGGATTTTTCTCATAAAGCTCCAGAAGCCGGTCCTGATAAGCGGACAGACGGAAAAAGTAGCATTTTTCAGAGACTTTGCCCGCCTCTTTCTCGCAGTCAGGACAAAATTTATGTCCCTCTTTTTGCAGAGGAACATCTTCAGAAAGAAAGTTTTCACAGCTCACACAGTAGTATCCTTTATACTCACCTTTATAGATTTCTCCTTTGTCCTTCAGTTTCTGGAAAAGCTCCTGCACTCCTTTCTCATGTCTTTTTTCAGTGGTTCGAATGAAATAATCGTAGTCGATATTCAGTTCTTTCCAGAGACTTTTAAAACGTTTGACCACCTTGTCCGCAAGTTCGATGGGTTTGATTCCTTTTTCCCGAGCGCTTTTTTCTATCTTCTGTCCGTGTTCGTCGGTTCCGGTCAAAAAAAAGACGTTATTTCCGGCAAGCTTTTTATAGCGGCTTAAGGCATCGGCAATAATGGTGGTGTAAGCATGCCCGATATGAGGGACGTCGTTTACATAATAAATAGGTGTGGTGATATAAAATGTCTTTTTAGGTCTCTCTTCCACTGGTTAATCCTCCTCTGATTAAAGTCATGGCTTCTGTTCGCGTGGCACTGGAAGTGCGGAAAGAGCCCCTCACAGCAGATGTCACTGTCAAAGATTTTGGTTTTTTGGCTCCTCTCATGGACATACACATGTGTTCAGCTTCAATGACTACCATTACTCCCAGGGGTTTTAAGTTTTCGTTTATGGTATCAGCGATTTGTTTGGTAAGCCTTTCCTGTACCTGGAGTCTTCTAGAGAAAATCTCTACAGCACGGGCAATTTTGCTCAATCCAACAATGCGGCCTTCTTTGGGTATATAAGCTACATGGGCGACTCCTGCAAAAGGAAGCAGGTGGTGTTCGCACATTGAATATAAGGGTATGTTTTTAATGATGACCAGCTCATCGTGTTTTTCTCCCTTAATGGGATGCAGAAACTCTGAAGGGTCCTTCTCAGTGCCTTCCAGAATTTCTTCAAACATTGAGACCACTCTTTGGGGGGTTTTCTGTATTCCCGGCCTTTTGGTGTTCTCTCCAATTCCTTCCAAAATGAGCTTGACACCCTCTTCTATTTTTTTCGGGTTCAATTTCTTCTCCTCATATCTATCTCTTCATTATTCTTTTTTATTCTTTATGACGGATTGAAAATTCGCTCACAGCCATCTCCATGACTTTTTTTAGGGGCAAATTCTTTTTGTCCGCCAGTTTTTTGCAGTCGGAAAACTCCGGCTGGATATTAATCAGTTTTCCTTTGAACTCAGCTGCTTTGATGGAAACCGTCTCTCCCATGACTTTCACCCTGATTTTTTTCCGCTTGAGAACTTCTCTTTTTACCGGAAAATATCTCAGGCCAATAGAGCTGGTTTCTTCAAACACAAGAGCTGTTAAGATATCTATTTTATTGGATTCTGTGAGCAGGGTCAATTTTGTCGCCAGCCGGTTTTTCTTCATCACCACTGGAGTTAAAAAGACGTCCAGTGCCCCTGCATTCAGAGCTTTTTCAAGGAATGCCGCAATCACCTGAGGATTTGAATCGTCAATATTGGTTTCTATTTGATAGATTTTTTTGTGAGGCTGATACTCACTCAGCTCTCCATAGAAAACTCTCAAGATATTAGGGAATCCTTTAAAATCTCTGCCTCCAGCCCCACAACCTATCTTTTCATAGCTCAGTTCAGGAAAAGAAGAAAAATCTTTCACTAACGAGGAAACAATAGCTGCTCCGGTTGGAGTGACCAGTTCTTGTTTGATATGTTCTGAGTAAACAGGAATATTCTTGAGAAGTTCTGCCACAGCAGGGGGAGGGACTGGAAAAGTCCCGTGGGAGGACTGGGCGAATCCTCCTCCCAAGTTTAAAGGGGATGAATAAAACTGCTCTATGCTGAGCTCATGGGCTAAAAAGCAGGTTCCCATTATATCCACGATGGCATCATCAGCGCCAGCTTCATGAAGGTGGGTGGTTGATAAGTCTCTCCCGTGAACTTTGGCTTCAGCTTTAAATAGGTTTTTAAATATAAGGGATGCTCTCTTTTTAACAGCTTCTGGGAAAGAACTGTTTTCTATAATATTTTCAATGTCTGTCCACTTTCTTGATGCTTTATTCTTTCTTTGGACAGATACATCCACTTTTAATGCCCTGAGAGAGGCTCTCTGGGTTTCCTTTATACTGATTTCAACGGGAAGACCAAGTGAAGCCATCTTGTTCTTAAACCGCTCTGTATCAATCCCTAAGTCCAAAAGGGCTCCCAGTGTCATGTCTCCGCTTATTCCTGATGATATGTCAAAATAAACATACTTCATTTTATTCTTCCTCAGGCTGGTTTTATTTTCTCTTTCAGTGTTTGGGATATTTTGGGAAGGATATCGCCTGCTTTCCCTCTAATGCTGATATCTGCATGAGGAGTAAGAGGGGTTGATTCAGGATTTATTTCAATAATTTTTGCCCCTGAATCCATTGCAGTAAAAGGAATAGAAGCGGCTGGATACACTAAGGCAGAAGTGCCTATGACAAACATTAGATCGGCTTCTGAACTTAATTGGACTGCTTTCTCAAGTAGGTTCCGATCCAGTGCTTCTCCAAACCACACGACATGAGGTCTTGCCAGAGCTCCGCATTCAGCGCACTTAGGAGGGAGCTCCTTAAGGGGAGTGGTGTGATCTTCGATGACTGTTCCCTCTTTCGTGCATCTTAATTTCCATATATCGCCGTGAAGCTCAATGATTTTTTTTGAGCCTGCTTTCTGGTGAAGTCCGTCTATATTTTGGGTAATCACATGAAGAGATGAGAAAAGGCCTTCCCATTGAGCCAAAGTTTTATGTCCGGGATTTGGCTCTTTCTCTGCTATAATTCCTCTCCGCCAGTCATACCACTCCCAAACAAGCTTGGGATTTTCCGCAAAAGCACTGGGAGTGGCCAGGTCCTGGGCTCTGAATTTTTTCCACAGACCATCCTTTCCTCGAAAAGTAGGTATCCCTGATTCAGCGGATATGCCAGAGCCTGTAAACGCGATGATTTGACTTGCTTTGGAGAGCAGACGTGCTGCTTGAGAATAAGGATTCTTGTTATCCATGATATTTTCCTTGGACAATAGAATAACTGAATTATGCTCAAACCTCAAGCATGAAAACAGATTGAGAAACTTGTTTTCCTTTTCCATTAATATCCTTTTTACTTAATTTCTTGATTTCAATTTTCAATAATTATAAATTATACTAAACTTCTATCACTTTGGATTATTCTTTAGATTCATCCATCATGATTCAAGGAGGCAAAGAAAAATGACTGATATTAAAGACATCAACCAGCCCTCTGTTGACATCGGTATTCTGGGAGGCACGGGCCTTTATGATATGGAGGGGATAGAGAACCTCAAGACCGTGGAGGTGAAAACTCCCTTTGGATGGCCTTCAGATGCTTACATTATGGGGAACCTAAGAAGTAAAAAGATAGCTTTTCTCAGCCGGCACGGCCGAGGACACAGACTGTCTCCGTCAGAAATAAATTACAGGGCTAATATTTATGGATTCAAAATGCTCGGAACCAAACGCATCCTTTCAGTCAATTCCGTTGGCTCTCTTAAGGAGGAAATAAAACCTACAGATATTGTTCTGCCAGATCAGTTCTATGATAAAACTTTTAGGGAAAATACTTTTTTTGGAAAAGGTCTGGTCGCTCATATTGGATTTGCTGAACCTGTATGCTTGGAACTGTCGGATTATTTATATAAAACCGGCAAAAATTTAGGACTCAGAATCCATAAGAAAGGAATTTATATCTGTATCCAGGGACCTCATTTTTCAACCATTGCTGAGTCCCAAATCTACCGGAAATGGGGGTGTGATGTGATTGGCATGACCAGTGCCACTGAAGCGAAGTTGTGCCGGGAGGCTGAGATATGCTATGCCAGCATAAGTATGGTCACTGATTATGATGTATGGCATGAGACAGAAGGCCATGTTTCTGTGGAAATGATTTTAGACAACATGAAAAAGAATGTCATAAATGCAAAAAGGATAATAAAGGAAGCTGTAAAAGCCATTCCAGAAAGCAGGGGAAAGGAATGTGAGTGCCAGGATGCCTTAAAAAACTGCATTGTCACTGACCCCAGTAAAATACCGGTTTCTACCAGAAAAAAACTAGATCTTATTGTCCGAAAATATTTAAAATTCGAACAGAAGGGAGAAAAAAGATGAGTTTAGTTATTGTAGGATCCATTGCTTTTGACACCATAGAAACTCCTTTTGAGAGAAGAGAGAAAATTGTCGGGGGGTCTTGTTCCTATGCTTCATTAGCAGCCAGCTATTTTACAGAGACCAAAATCGTGTCAGTGGCAGGAGAAGATTTTCCTAAACAGATGATAGAAGAATTCAATAGAAAAGGAATAGATACCAGAGGACTGACCCTGAAAAAGGGGAAAACTTTCTTCTGGGAGGGTCGTTATGGAGAGGATCCAAACCAGAGGACTACCCTTAAAACAGAAATAAACGTATTTCAAGATTTCAGGCCTGAACTGCCCCCGGATTACAGGGAAGCGGATATTGTCTTTCTGGGAACCATTGACCCGGAACTTCAATTGGATGTCCTATTACAGGCGAAAAGTCCCAAACTCACGGCCATGGATACCATCAATCTGTATATAAATCAGAAGCATGAATCGCTCTTAGAAGTGATTGAAAGAGTAGATATATTTTTTGGCAATGATGAAGAGGTCAAAAAGATAACCAGAGAGAGCAATCTCATTAAAGCAGGAAGAAAACTCTTGAGACAGGGTCCATCTTTTGTGGTGATCAAAAAAGGAGAACACGGAGTGATCATTTTAGAAAAAGACTTTATCTCTGGTATGCTGGCTCACCCGTGTGAAGAGGTGGTGGACCCCACAGGGGCTGGAGACAGTTTTGCAGGCGGATTTTTGGGTTATTTAGACAAGGTCAATTCTTTTGAAGAGAAAGACATTCGAAAAGCGGCTGTTTATGGAAGTGTTATGGCTTCTTTCACCATAGAAGATTTCGGCACAGCGCGTCTCAAGTCAGTGACTCTGCCGGAAATCAATGAACGATATGAGGAGTTTAAGAACCTGGTTTCTTTTTAGAACCCAAGAATAGTAAGGAATATAAAGGAGGAATTGGTGAGCGAATATGATTATCCCTTAGAGCCTTATAAAATTAAAACCATTGAACCGATTCAAAAACTCAGTCAGAGCCAAAGAGAAAAAGCTCTGGCGGATTCTGGCTATAATGTATTCACCATTCCTTCAGAAAAAGTTTTCATCGATTTATTGACTGACAGCGGGACTTCTGCCATGAGCGACAGTCAATGGGCTGGTATCATGACCGGAGATGAGTCCTACGCAGGTTCCCGCAATTTTTATCATTTCAAAAAAACGGTTCAGGAAATTTTTGGCTTTAAACATGTGATCCCCACTCATCAAGGAAGGGCAGCAGAAAGGATTCTTTTTGAAGTGAGCACTCAAAAGGGAGATTTTGTTCCCAATAACATCCATTTTGATACTACCAGAGCTAATCTTGAGTTCAGGGGAGTGGAGTGTGCTGATTTGGTCCAGGAAAACGCTTATGACCCGGATGCAGATGTCCCTTTTAAAGGAGATATGGATATCCAGAAATTAGAGGAGTTTATCAGAGAAAAAAAACCAGAGAACATCCCTTTTGTCATGGTCACCATTACCAATAACAGCGGGGGAGGACAGCCAGTCTCTTTAGGGAACATCAAAGAGGTGAACCGGGTCTGCCGGGAACATGGAATTCCTTTTTATCTGGATGCCTGCCGTTTTGCTGAAAATGCCTATTTTATAAAGAAATATGAGCCTGGGTATTCTCATAAATCCATATTTAAAATCGTAAAAGAGGTGTTTTCTTATGCTGATGGGGCTACTATGAGCGCTAAAAAAGATGCACTGGTCAATATAGGAGGATTTGTGGCAGTAAATGACGATGAGCTGGCCGAAAAGCTCAAGTACAATTTGATCAGAAGCGAGGGGTTTGCCACCTACGGAGGTCTGGCTGGGCGCGACCTGGAAGCCGTAGCACGGGGCCTAAAAGAAGTTCTGGACCCGAGGTATTTAGAATACCGAATTGGCCAGATTAGATACTTATGGGGAATCCTTAAAAAAGAAGGAATTCCTTTGTATGCTCCTCCTGGAGGTCATGCTGTTTATTTGATGGGAGACCGATTTCTTCCCCATATTCCACGAAATGAATATCCTGCTTGGGCGTTAACCGTTGCTCTTTACCGGAAAGCAGGAATCAGATCCGTTGGAATCGGTGGAGTTATGTTTGGGAAAAAAGATCCAGAGACCGGGAAAGAGACCTTTCCGCGACTGGAGCTGGTGCGGCTTGCCATTCCCCGGAGAGTCTATACTCTTTCTCATCTCAATTTCATTGCCAATGCTGTGATTCAGACCTATAAAAAGCGCCGTCATATCAAAGGTTTCAGGATAGTCCAAGAGGCCCCTTATCTGCGTCATTTTACAGTAAAAATGGAAGAGCTCAAGTAGGTGAATATTTTTCAGACCCTGTAAAACCACATAAGAGGAACCCAAAGAGAATGGGCATAAGGAAGTTTTTTGTGATTGACATAAATATCTGTTTTTTCCCAGTCAACCACAATATTGAAAACCTGGAATAAGCTCTCTGCTTCCTTGGGAGTGAAGGTCACAGAGTGGCGTATTCTCTCGCCGGTTCCACTTTCCGTATAGGTGGGGAGTTTTTTTGAAATTTCCACAGCTTTTTGGTATTTTTTGGTGGGCTTGTATCCGAATTCAATGGTGATTTTAAAAACTTCTGCGTCTGTGCGGTCGCGCAGTATGTTATCCAGCTTTTCTTTTTCTGCGGGATCCAGTTGATCCTGTTCTTCTTTATTCATCCGGTACAATCCTTTTTCATTTTATTCCTTTATATGACAGCCCGCTTCTTTTGTCAAAACTAAAAATACAAGCCAGACTTAAGTTTCACGATTAGCATGGCGTTAAAAATCTATCCGAAAGCTAAGCCATACCTGATTTTCACCTTATGTACATGCAGTCGCCGTAGCTGAAAAATCTATATCTTCTCTTTACTGCTTCTTCATAAGCCTTCCTGAGAAGGTCATACCCAGCAAAGGCAGCTGTGAGCATCAGCAGGGTGGAACAGGGAAGATGAAAGTTTGTCAGAAGCCGGTCTATGATTTTGAATTGATATCCCGGATAAATGAACAGGTCTGTGGAGTGAGAGCCTGATTTAATCCCATTTTTTCCCGCAGCACTTTCCAGGGCTCTTACGGTAGTAGTGCCTATTGAGACCACGGGCTTTGACTCCCTCTTGGCCTTTTGGATCATCTGAGCTGATTCCTGACTGATAAAGAAATTTTCTCTGAGCATTTTGTGATTCTCTATGTTTTCAACTCTGACTGGCTGAAAAGTTGCCAGCCCTACATCAAGAGTGATGCTGGTGTAAGGAATGCCTTTGTTTTTGATCTTTTCTAAAATCTCCTCAGTAAAATGAAGGCCTGCTGTGGGAGCAGCCACTGAACCCTGTTTTTTGGCATAAACAGTCTGATACCTTTCCAAATCAAAATCTTTGAGATCTTTTTTTGATTTACCCCTTTTTATATATGGGGGAAGAGGGGCATAGCCAATTTTCTGGAGTTCATCGGCCACCATATTTGTTGAAAAATGGAGCACCCTCTTTCCTTCAGAACCAATTCTTATGACTTCTCCTTTCAAAGAAGGCGAAAAAGTAATTCGATCACCTTGTTTGACATTTTTGGCGGGCCGGCACAGGACCTCCCAGGTTTTTGGTTTGGATTCTTTTAAGAAAAGAAATTCTATTTCTTTTCTTCCTTTCTTTCCCCAGGCTCTAGAAGGAATGACCTTGGTGTCATTAAAAACCAAAAGATTGTTTTTTTGAAGGTATTCTGGGAATTCTTTAAATCGGGAGTGTTTGATTTCTTGGCTTTCTCTATCCACCAGCATCATCCGGGAATTCTCTCTTTTTGGAAGAGGTTTTTGAGCGATCAATTCTTTGGGAAGATAATAGTCAAAATCTTTTAATCTCATTAAATTGTTCAGAAGATTTTTCAGGTTTTGGTCATGACTCTGGGTCGTTTTTGAACAAGCTTTCCTGGGGTGTAGATGGGCCGGTTTTATAGCCCAAGTGCAGGTAAGCTTTTTTTGTGGCGCATCGGCCTCTGGTGGTTCGTTCCAGAAATCCTATGCGCATTAAAAAAGGCTCATAAATGGATTCAATGGTATCTTTTTCTTCATCTATGGCTGCGGAAATGGTATTGATTCCCACAGGCCCACCTGAGAAATTCTCAATGATGGTTGATAAGATTTTCCTATCCACATCATCCAATCCCATGGAATCAACTTCCATCATATCCATGGCTTTAACAGCTTCATCTGAAGTTATTTTCCCCTCTGCTATGACATCTGCATAATCCCTCACTCTTCGCAGCAGTCTGTTGGCAACTCTGGGAGTTCCTCTGGAGCGTTTTGCGATTTGATGGGCTCCTTTTTCAGTGATGCTCACATTTAGAATAGAGGCAGACCTTTTGATTATGTTTTTTAGATGTTTTTCGTGATAATAGTCCAGCCGGTTTATAATGCCGAATCGACTTCTCAAAGGAGCGGTGATGTGTCCTGCCCGAGTAGTAGCCCCGATAAGAGTGAATTTCTTTAGTTTGAGTTTGTGACTGCGGGCGGAGGGTCCCTGGCCAATAACAATATCCAGACTGTAGTCTTCCATGGCTGAATAAAGGATTTCTTCCACAGAAGGATGGAGGCGGTGGATTTCATCAATAAAAAGGATTTCATTATTCTGCAGGTTTGTGAGAATCGCAGAAAGGTCTCCGATTTTTTCTATGACAGGACCGGAAGTGGGTTTGATCCCTCCTCCCATTTGTTTGGCGATGATAAAGGCCAGACTGGTCTTTCCCAGGCCAGGCGGTCCGTACAGCAAAACATGGTCAAGATTCTCTTTCCTTTTTAAGGCGGCTTTTATGAAAATATTTAGCTTCTTTTTTATGGTTTCCTGTCCGATAAATTCCTCAAAAGTAGAGGGACGGAGGTTGTCTTCGAATTTTAGGTCTTCCTTAGTCCGGACCGGATTGAGAACTGCATTTACATTCTGACCTTTTTTCATGTTCACAGTTATCTTCTATTTTCTGATTGGCTTTTAGCCATTTGTTTTATGATATTCAATATCTTTATTGAATCGTATATCTTATTTTATGCTTTTTTTCAAGATTAAATAAAGCCTTGACGTTCTGGTTATATTATATTTTGGAAAGTCTTCTGAGGCTTTCTTTGAGAAGCTGGTCAAAACCAGCCGCTTTTCCAAGTTTTTTTACCGCCTCATCCACGGTTTCATAGACTTCTTTTCTTTTAAATCCCATATTGGTCAAGGCTGATAAAAGGTCTTCTTTTTCTCTTGAAATTCTGGTGGTCAGTATTTTTTCAGCATCTTTGAACTTTCCCTGAAGTTCCAGCGCAATTCGCATAGCGGTTTTTTTCCCGATTCCTGGAACCAGTGATATCCTGTCTATATCGCTCTTTTTTATGGCTTCTTCCAGGTCTGAAACTTCTATTCCTGATAGGATGTTGAGCGCTATTTTGGGTCCTATGCCGGATATGTTAATAAGCTTTAAGAACAGTTCTTTTTCTTTTAATGTCAAGAATCCGAAAAGTGATAAAGAGCTTTCGGTCACATGGGTGTAGACATAAAGCTCGGTTTTCTCGCCAATTTCTCCCAGTTCAAGGTAAGTAGACAGGGGAATGCCTGCACAGTACCCAACTCCCTGGATATCCAGCACAACTTCTTCTAATTTCTTTTCCTTTAAAATGCCTTTAAGGTAGGAAATCATGCTAGTCTCTCATATATACATATATATTATAATTTATGAATCTTTATGAATCTTTTATTTTATCCAGAAATATTTTGGAATTCAAATGACAGAACGCAGCAGCCAGGGCATCGGAGGCATCTTCTTCGATCTGGTTTTCCTGAATATTGAGGAGGGTTTTGATCATTTGTTGGACTTGATTTTTTTCAGCTCTTCCATATCCGGTAACAGCTTTTTTGATTTCCAGAGCTGAATATTCGTGCAGGGGAAGTTGATGGGAAGCCACTGCAATAAGAGTTGCTCCTCTGACCTGCCCCAGAGTGATAGCGGTTTTAACATTCCGGGCATAGAAAAGGTTTTCAATGGCGATCTCATCGGGCTTATAGATTTTGATCAGGGAGTCAATCTCTTTTTTTATTTCATTAAGCTTTTGATGAAGGGGAGCTTTCCGGCTGGTCTTAATGACTCCGTAGTGAACCACCTTTAGCACATTTTGGTTTTGTTCAATGATACCGTATCCAGTGGCTTTTAGGCTGGGATCGATTCCAAGAATTTTCATCTTTTCACTGAGCCTGAATCTCTCTGCAGAGAATAAACAGACAAGGCTGTTCAGCAATTTTAAGTTTACTGGGAATACTCTTCAATTTCTTCTTCGTCAATATCAAAATTTGCCCAAACATTCTGAACATCGTCGTGGTCTTCCAGTTCCTCAATCAACTTGAGACACTGTTGAGCTTTTTTTCCTTCCAGTTTGACATAATTTTGGGGGATATAGCTTATGTTGGAGGTGTCCATTTTTATATTGTTCTCTTTTAATGCTTTGTGTACGGACTCAAAATCTTTAGGAGAGGTGATGATTTCCCAATTGCTTCCGTCTTCTCTCATGTCTTCAGCCCCGGCTTCAAGGATAAGATTCATTAGGTCATCTTCAGAGGCTTCTGATTTGGCCACTACAATGTATCCTTTCCGGTTGAACATCCAGGCTACACATCCGGATTCACCTATATTTCCTCCGTTTTTGGAGAATATATGTCTCAGTTCTGAGACAGTGCGGTTTTTGTTGTCAGTCAATGCCTCTATGAAAACAGCGACTCCTCCCGGCGCATAACCTTCATAGGATATTTCTTCATAATTGACTCCCTCCAGCTCGCCGGTTCCCTTTTTAATGGCCCTTTCTATGTTGTCAGAAGGCATATTAACTGACTTGGCATGTTCAATGGCCTGACGCAGCCTTGGATTCTTTTCAGGGTCTCCACCTTTCATACGGGCGGCCACTGAGATTTCTTTGATGATTTTGGTAAATATTTTTCCTCTTTTTGCATCCTGAGCAGCCTTTTTATGCTTTATAGAATGCCATTTAGAGTGTCCTGACATATTGACTCCTTGTTTAATGATAGACTGAGAAAATTTTAGCACAATCGTCAATATAATTAAAGCAAGCCGGTTCCTGAACATTCATAAAATATGGTGAAATTCAGGTATGGCTTGGGCTCCCTCCTCAGATTTCTAAATTTTTTTTATTTTGTTATAATGTCACTATAAAATAATAAACATGAGCCGTTTCTATGAACAAAAAGAAAAAAGCACTGGTCGCTATGAGCGGGGGAGTTGATTCCTCTGTTACAGCAGCTCTATTAAAACAAAAAGGGTTTGAGGTGGTAGGAATCTACATGAGTTTATTCCCAGAAGTCAGCGAGAAGCTGTCCCATCAATCCGCAAACAAATCTGCCAGGGCTGCAGATTCTTTAGGAATTGACCACTTTACTGTGGATTTGAGCGAGAGATTTAAAACTAAGGTCATAGATTATTTTGTCAGTGAATACACTAAGGGATACACTCCCAATCCCTGTGTTCGGTGCAATCCCTATATAAAATTTTCCGCTCTCTGGGAAGAAAGCAAAAAAATCGGGGCTTGTTGTATTGCTACCGGCCATTATGCTCGAGTTGAAAAAGATTCAGAAAGCAGAAAATTTTATATAAAAAGAAGTGTGGATAAAAAAAAGGACCAGTCCTATTTTCTTTATCTTTTGTCTCAGGAATATTTATCACAGACTTTGCTCCCGCTTGGGGACTGGAAAAAAGAAGAGGTTAGGAAAAAAGCCCAGGATTTAAGACTTCCTTCAGCTAACCAGAAAGAAAGCCAGGAAATATGTTTTATTCCAGAAGATGACTATGTTAGTTTGATAAGAGATCGTTCTTCAAATAATTTTGATGAAGGCCCCATTTTGGACCGGGAGGGAAATGTTCTGGGAAAACACAGTGGATACGCCCAGTTTACCATAGGCCAGCGCCGGGGATTGGGAATTGCAGCTTCCCATCCTCTTTATGTTTTGGATATAATTCCAGAGAAAAACGCGGTAGTGGTGGGTCCAGAGAAATGTCTTTATAAGAGAATTTTAGCCGCTTCCAAAACAAACTGGATATCAGGACGTCCTTTAAAGTCCCCATTGCCTGTTCTCGCACAGATAAGGTATAAACACACCGCTCAAGAAGCTGTGGTTATTCCCAAGGATTCAGGTAAGGTTCAAGTGGAATTTAAAAGACCGCAAAGGGCAGTAACTCCGGGACAGTCAGTTGTTTTTTATGATGGAGATGTCCTCTTAGGAGGAGGGACCATTACCAGGAGCTTTGGCTGATAACCTTATTTTTTTCCAATTGACCGAAGTTTATTTTCAACAGACGACTTTTTATCCAAACGGTGGTCAATGTGAAGGTCAACGTGGATCCGCTTGACATTCATTTCAATGAGTTTGTTATGGCATTTTTCAATCACTTTAAATAGACTTTCCAGATCAGGCGCCTCTATGGTCGTGGACATTCCTCCGGTGTAGCTTTTAAGACCGGAGTCTTCAATGAGTTGAATCACTTCTTTAACGTATTTGCTTACTGAAGCTCCTTCAGAAGTAGGGAAAATGGCTAGAGAAGCAATAATCATGTCTGTTTTCCTTTTTTACCTTTTTTTTCTTTTTTTTCAGCTCGTTTTACCAAATCTTCCAAAGTAATATTCTCAAAGAAATTTTTGAGCATGGAGCTGGCCTCTTTCCACACATCATGAGCTGCACACACCGGAATGCGTGTGCAGTACTCATCATCTTCCACGCATTCTACCAGGCAGCAGGACCCTTCCAGAGATTTCAGTATTTCCACCAGTTTGATTTCTGAGGGGTGTCTTGCCAGTTTATATCCTCCACCAGCTCCCCGGATGCTTTTGACCAGCTGATTTATTTTCAGAGGAATGATTATTTGTTCAAGATAACGGATGGAAATGTCTTCTTCTTCGGAAAGATTTTTGAGCACAATAGAACTGTCGCCGTTGTGGTAGTGTTTGGCCAAATTGAGCATCAATCTTGTGCCGTAGCGTCCCTTTGTTGAGAGTCTAATCATTTTTATAACCTCATCTATTATACCCCATAATTTAACTTATTCTAACATAAATATATAGAAATGGTAAGTTTTTTTTATTTTAAAAAACAGTACCGTCATACCTGTTTACCTTGTTTTCTCGCCTGTCTGTATTATTGGTCTGAAGTGAAGCGAGAAGAGCAAAAAAAGAGAGAGAGGCAAGATGTTAAAAAAAGATTATGGGCATAATCGTAGTTTTAAAAGAAATTCATGTGTGGATGAAGCGACATTGAAGATGAATACAGGGAATTGTTAAGAGTGAACTGGGAGCGGCCTTTTCTTGCTGTGTGTTTATCTTGACAGTTTATGGTTTTGATTATATCCTATTTCCTTTGATAATCTTTTGTTTTAGTCACAGTCATAATGCAGAAAAGGAAAGCCCCCATGACAAACAAACTCTTATTAGGCGATGAAGCTGTGGCTCTGGGAGCGGTTCATTCAGGAATTGCTGCAGGATATTCCTATCCGGGAACTCCTGCCTCAGAAGTCATGGAATATCTAATTAAGGCCTTTAAAGAAAATGGATTTCTGGCTAACTGGTGTGTCAATGAAAAGGTAGCCTATGAAGAAGCCCTGGGAGTTTCCTTTGCAGGAAAAAGGTCCATTGTGTCTATGAAGCATGTGGGACTCAATGTGGCTGCAGACCCTTTCATAAATTCCAGTATCACCCGGATAAATGGAGGGCTGGTGGTTCTGGTAGCCGATGATCCAGGTATGCACAGCTCTCAAAACGAGCAGGATACCAGGTATTACGCTCAATTTGCCCAAACCATCTGTTTAGAACCTTCTTCCCATCAGGAAGCTTATGATATGACCCGGAAAGCTTTTGACCTTTCAGAGTCTTTTCATGTTCCTGTGGTTATCCGGATGGTCACACGCCTTGCCCACGGCAGAGGCCTGGTCAAAGAGTCGCCTAAAAGAGAGAAAAACAAAGCCCATCGGGCCCAGAGTCAAGACTGGACACTTCTTCCTGTGAATGCCCGCCGAAGATTTGCAGCTCTTGTGGATAAGCAGCCCATGCTGGTGAGATTTTCCCAAGGATCTCATTTTAATTTCCTCAAACTCAACAACGAAAATAAAAAGTTGGGAATCATTGCATCAGGTATTGGATTCAACTATGTGATGGAAAATATAAAGGACATGACTTCAGTTCCCTCTGTCCTTAAAATTTGCACCTATCCACTGCCTGAAAGCCTTATTCAGGATTTAGTGAAGCAGGTAGAAAATATTTTAGTAGTAGAGGAAGGATATCCGTTTATAGAGAAAACAATCAAAGGCCTTTTTGGGATCAAAGGAAAAAAAATATCTGGCAAGCTAAGCGGCGAATTACCCATAACCGGAGAGCTCAATCCAGACTCAGTCAGAAAAGCCATGAAGCTCAAGCCCCACAAAAGCCAGGACTTGGTCAAAGACTGGATTACTCCCAGACCTCCTCAGCTCTGCAAAGGATGCCCTCATATCGATACCTTTAAAGCTTTGAACAAAGCCCTAGAAGCCTATCCTAAAGCTGTGGTGTTCAGTGATATCGGATGCTACACTCTAGGGGCTCTTCCTCCTTATCTTGCCGTGGATACTTGTGTGTGTATGGGCGCGAGTGTGAGCATGAGTAAAGGAGGGTCAGAAGCAGGCATCTACCCTTCTATTGGGGTGATAGGGGATTCCACTTTTATACATTCAGGAATCACGCCTCTTCTGGATGCAGCTTCTGTGGACAGGGATATGACCGTAATCATTTTGGACAACTCAACAGTTGCCATGACCGGGGGTCAGCCAACCATAGCTTCGGGTGACAAGCTGGAAAATATCATCAGGGGGCTGGGTGTGGATTTGAGACATATAAGAAGGATCACTCCTCTTAAGAAAAATTTTAAAGAAAATGTGGAGGTCATGTTAGAGGAAATCAAGCACCCTGGACTGTCGGTCATCATTGCTTACCGTGCGTGCATCCATGAGGTAAGAAGAAGGAAAAAGGAGCAGGAAAAGTAAAATGAAACAGGATATTGTGTTAGCGGGAGTGGGAGGACAGGGAATTCTTACCATTGCTTATATCATAGATTATGCGGTCCACAAGTCAGGGCTTTCCTTTAAGCAGGCAGAAGTTCATGGAATGGCCCAAAGAGGAGGAGCGGTTCAATCTCATCTCCGTCTTTCTGATGACGAAATATTCAGCGGTCTGATTCCCAAGGGCAGAGCTGACATAATCCTGAGTGTGGAGCCTTTGGAGGCCTTAAGATATGTTGATTTTCTGGCTCAGGATGGGAAGATAGTAACCAGCAGTAATTCCTATGTGAATATTCCCGATTATCCAGATATTAACAAAATACTGGAAGCAGTTAAGGAGGTCGGCAGCGGTCATGTGATTGTGGATTCTGGGAAACTCTCCAGAGAGGCAGGCTTCTCTAAATCGCAGAATGTAGTGATGCTGGGAGCTGCTTCTGTATTTATGGCGTTAGAAGAAAAGGTCCTGCTTGAAAGCATAGAAGAGTTTTTTAGAGCTAAGGGCGAAAAAATTATTGATATCAACAAAAAAGCGTTCCACTTGGGCCAAAAAGCAGCCAGAAACTTCAGTTAAATTGGCTTGATTATTAAATAAAAATAGAAATGAAGATTGATTTTAAAGCCATTGAAGGATTGTTCCAAAAAGCAGAACACTCCCGGCTTTTGGAGCATGAAGCCTATGTCCTGCTCAGATATCTGGGAATCAAGACACCTGAGTTCATATTTTTAGAAAAGGGGAGGCAGGTAACATCTGAACAATTATCTCATATTCATTCTCACAAAGTGGTGTTGAAAATTGTTTCTCCCTCTATTGTGCACAAGTCTGATGTGGGAGGAGTCTTGTTTGTTCCGAATAATTCTTCTTCAGTGAATGAAAGCATTGATAAAATGATGGAACAAGTTCCCCAGAGATTCCACGAATGGGAGGGAGGAAAAAGCAGGGATATTCAAGATGAAATCAAAGGTGTTTTAATCTGTGAAGCAGTGGAGTATGAGAATATCGGATTTGGTTCAGAGCTCCTGTTGGGACTCAGACACACAAGAGAATTCGGCCCGGTGCTGAGCCTGGGAGTTGGGGGGCTGGATGTGGAATACCTGAGCGAGAGGATGAAGGAAGGAAAAGCTGTCTCTATCTCTTCTCCTTTTTTACTCAAAGAAGAAGAGATTACCAGGACACTGAAACCACTGGCTTTTTATGAAAAATTGACTGAAGAATTCAGAGGAAAAAAAGCCCTTATAAAAAAAGAAAAATTAAGCGATGCATTGAAGTGCTTCCAAGAGCTGGCTGCCTATTTTTCAAACTATTCAGAAAAAAGTGATTTTGTGATCAAAGAAGCAGAAGTCAATCCATTGGTAATCCAAAACAGCCAACTGGTTGCTTTAGACGGCCTATGCCGGATTTCCAAAGAAAAAGTTCCTCCCGAGCCCAGGCCTTATGAGAAAATCAAACATCTTCTAGAACCTCAGAGGATTGCTATCCTGGGCGTATCCCAGAAAATGAACTCAGGGCATATCATTTTAAATAATACTTTAAGAAGAGGGTTTCCTAAAGAAAATATTTCAGTGATAAAGCCCGGAACTCAAGAGATTGAAGGATGCCGGTGTGTGGAGAGCGTAAAAAAACTGCCTTATACCGTGGACCTTTTAGTGCTGGCAGTGAGCGCGGAACAGAGTGCAGAAGTGATGAAAGATGTTATTGAATCCCAAAAAGTCCGTTCTGTGATTCTGATTCCGGGAGGAATCGGAGAAAAAGAGGGGACCAAAGGAATAGAGGAAAGCATTAAATCAATGCTCTGGGAAGCCCGCCAAAGTCAGAAACCAGCCCCTGTGGTCAATGGAGGAAACTGCTTGGGGATTTTATCAAGGCCTGGACACTACGACACCACTTTTATTCCAGAGTATAAGATCTATGACCTTCCCAGAAAAAGCCCCCAGAAAGTGGGGCTGGCTGTGCTGTCTCAAAGCGGAGCGTTTATGGTCTCCCGAATGAGCCAGATGAAAAACCTGGAGCCAGTGTATGCTGTGTCCATAGGAAACCAGATTGACCTTACCTTATCGGATTATCTCAATTATCTAAAAAAACATGAGGATATCCATGTGTTTGCGGTTTACTGCGAAGGATTTACAGATGGAGATGGACTTGAGTTTGCCAAAGCAGCCCGAGAAGCAGTCAAAGCAGGGAAACATATTGTGGTGTATAAAGGGGGAAGAACTTTGGAAGGTCGGTCAGCCACAGCAGGTCATACAGCCTCTGTAGCAGGGGATTATAGAGTGAGCCGCTCTGTTTTGGAACAGGCAGGAGTGTTTGTGGCTAAGACCCTTAACGAATTTCAGAGCCTGACCAAAGGGCTCTGCTTTTTGACTCATAAAAAAATAAGGGGAAGGCGGGTGGCTTTGATCTCCAACGCCGGGTTTGAATGCGTGGTCATGTCAGACAGCATCAAAAATGATGAAAAGCTGGACCTGGCTCCTCTTTCTGATTCCACTGTCTCCAGAATCAATGAGCTGTTGGAGCCTCTGGGCATCAATAAGATTCAGGATATTGGAAATCCCATGGACATGACTCCAATGGCGGATGATAGGACATTCTGTGAATGCGTGAAAGCTCTTCTGGAGGATGAGAATGTGGACTGTGCTGTGGTATCTCCTCTGCCCATGACCCCTTCTATGAATACCCTTGAGCCTTCTGAATTCCATTCTGAAGATTTAAACAAAAAGGACAGCATCCCAAATCAGCTTATTGAGATATCCCAAAACACGGACAAGCCTATGGTAGTGAGCATCGATGCCGGAAAAATCTATGATCCTTTGGTGGATAAGCTGGAGCAGGCGTTCATTCCTGTTTTTCGAAAAAGCGATGAAGCGGTTTTTTTTATGAGAAAATATATCCATCAAACTTTGACTCAAGTTGAATAATCCTTTTATTTTGTTATTATAGAAAACATGAAAAAAGGAATTTTTTGGGGATTTTTGCTTCTGTTTATTTTAGGAGGGTGGTTTTGTATGACAAACTCAAAACATGAAAATCAAGGGGATTTATCGCAGTTCATCCCAGAAGAAATAAATGGATGGAGAGCCTTAGAGCCCGATAAAATCTATGATGAAACCAGTATTTTTGATTATATAGACGGAGCCGGGGAAGTTTACAAGGCGTATCAATTTAAAAGGCTCAGAGCCAGGCATTTTTCCAAGCCGGAGAGTCCTAACATCCTGGTAGATTTCTTTGATATGGGCTCTTCACGCAATGCCTATGGAGTCTTTACCCATGATTTAGAAGGAGAAAAAGTGGGGATAGGACAAGGCTCCACTTATAAAGGAGGCCTGCTTTCTTTCTGGAAAGGCCGGTATTTTGTCTCATTATATGCTGAGAGAGAAACACAAGATGCCAAAAAGACTGTTCTGGAATTGGGACGCGAGATATCTTCGTGTATTCCTTATAAAGGACCAGTTCCCGAAATTGTATCCCATCTTCCAGAGGAGGGACTTGACAATTCCCGGGTCCGTTACTTTTATAATCCAGTGATTCTCAACTATCATTTCTATGTGGCTGAAGAGAATCTTTTAGACCTCAATCCAGAGACACACGCGATTCTGGGAGTTTACCAAGAAGGGGAAGAGGTATTCCGGCTCCTCATAATCCAATACCCGGATGAGGCTAAAGCACAGAAAGTGCGTCAAGATTTCAGGGATGCCTATATGCCGGATTCTATGAATTCATCAGCAGTCCAGACTGAGGACGGCCAATGGACTGGTGTGGAAACCAAGGGAAAAACACTAGCCTTTATTTTCGAAGCTCCCTCCAAAGAAAAAATCCAGGATATGTTCCAAAAAGTAATAAGGAGGCTCAAATGAAAAAAATAACCCGAAGGGACTTCTTACGAAAAGCTGCTGCAGCACCTCTTGCTGGTTCTTTTCTGTGGAATAGAAAATATCCGGTGTTTTTGGATGACAGCCAGAAATCAAGAGTGGTTCTTATCAGAGATAAGGACGCTTTGATTTCCTTTAAGAAAGCCAACCCAGAAGTGGTTCAGGATATGCTGGATAAAGCTGTGATGGCTCTTCTTGAAAAGCCCGATGTCCAGGATGCATGGAAGATGATGGTAAAACCAGATGATACTGTAGGAATCAAAAGCAATGTGTGGCGCTATCTTCCCACTCCTAAAGAGCTGGAGGATGCGATAAAAAAAAGACTGATAGAGGCAGGTATAAAAAAGGAAAATATAGGCATTGATGACAGAGGGGTCCGGAGAAATCCTATTTTTCGAAACGCAACTGCCCTCATCAATGCCCGCCCAGCCCGGACTCACTACTGGTCCGGAGTCGGTTCCCTTATAAAAAATTACATCATGTTTGTTCCTAGAGCATCTGATTATCATGGGGATTCCTGTGCGGATTTGGCCACCATTTGGAAGGATTACAATCTAGTAGATAAAACAAAACTCAACATCCTGGTGATGCTGAATCCTTTGTTTCATTCTGTGGGGCCGCACAACTACAATGATGAGTATGTCTGGGAATACAAAGGATTGATTGTAAGCCAGGACCCGGTGGCTGCAGATTCTGTTGGATTAAGGATTATTGAGACAAAACGCATGGATTATTTTGGGAAAAAAGTGGCTTTTGAAACCCCAGCCAAACACATAAGAACAGCAGAGACCAAACACGGCTTAGGTGTGGCAGACCTCTCGAAAATCGAATTGATCAAAATAGGCTGGAAAGAAGATATTCTTATCTGAATTTTTCCGAACTTAAAAAAAACCGACATTCTGCAGCAGAGGGAGACTGATTTGCATTTTGCTTCTGAATTGAATAAAGTTTAGAAAAGAGTGTGGTAATGATAGAAGAAAACATTAAAAGAATAATGAACGAACTCCCAGAGGGTGTGAAGCTGGTGGCAGCAGCGAAAACCCGGACTCCTGAAGAAATCAGAAAAGCAGTGGAAGCGGGAGTCAAGATAGTGGGTGAAAACTATGTTCAGGAAGCAGAGGAAGCCTTTAAGGTTATAGGAAGAAAAGTAAAATGGCATTTCATCGGACATCTGCAGAGAAATAAGGTTAAAAAAGCTGTAAAAATATTTGATATAATTGAGACTGTGGATTCTTTGAAGCTGGCAAAAGAAATCGAAAAAAGAACATCCAGAGAAGGCCGGATAATGCCAGTCCTCATTGAAGTGAACAGCGGCCGCGAGAAACAAAAATTCGGAGTTGTGCCGGAAAAAGTGGAGGGATTAGCTCGGAAAATAGCTGAGCTGCCTTATGTGAAACTTCAGGGCCTTATGACTATGGGTCCTATGGTGGGAGATCCTGAAAACGCCCGTCCTTATTTTATAGAAACGCGGAAAGTTTTTAACCGGCTCAAGGAGCTTTCTCTGCCTGATACTGAGATGAAATATCTTTCTATGGGAATGACCAATTCCTATAAAGTTGCCATTGAAGAAGGAGCCAATATCGTAAGAATCGGGACCAAGATTTTTGGCCCCCGCTGATCCATGTCATTGAAAAAAAGGAAAATCAAATGATTGAAAACAAACAATTGGTGAAAGAAACCGTGACCCCCTTAAAACAAAGAAAAGGAGGAGCAGTGAATCTGATCCTGGCCTCTTTAATGACCGAAGCTGGCCGGATGATTGATGAGGGATTTGAAATCGCGGATATTGAAGAGGCCGCTCAAAAAGCATTTAACATAAAAAAAGGATTTCTCAAACAAATGGATGAGATAGGCATCCCTGAGTCTATTAATTACTTATTCTATCTGGAAGACAAAAAAGACTCGGATCAAGATATGCACTCAGTTTATGATAATTTTTTCACTCTCCCCCAAAGTTTTATGGAAAAACTGGAAGAACATAAAATCGCAGAAGACAAATCCTCTGCAAAGTGGATGAAAAAGCATTCTATTAGAAAACCAAGTGATGATTTTATGCTTAAAGAAATGCTCAAAAAGAGATTTCAAGCAATAGCTTTTATGGTATCAACCGAACTTGTGGAATCCGGTGTTTCTGATATTGAAAGCATTGAGAAAATGTGTAAAGAAGTTCTTGACTGGAAAAAAGGACCCTTTTCCATGATGAACGAGGTGGGAATCAAAGAAGCCATGGATATGGTGACGGAGAAAATGGAACTTTCTCACCGCAGGGAAATCAACTTTTATGTCCCAAAGCTTCTCATCTCGCAGGTCCATAAAAACAGTCCCTGGAGGGCTAAAGGGTTGAAATAGGCTTCTGGTCATGGCAGTCACCATAAGAGAGAAGCTGGAACAGCTGGAAAAAGAGACACTTTCTCAAAGAGCCTGTTTGAGTTCAAATACCAGGGGCAGAGAGAGGGAAGAACAGCTTCACAGCCTGAGGACCGAATTTCAGAGAGATAGAGACCGGATCATTCACTGCAAATCTTTCCGAAGGCTTAAACACAAAACTCAGGTTTTTATCGCTCCTTATGGGGACCACTACCGGACCCGGCTTACCCACACCCTTGAAGTATCGCAAATCGCCCGCACCATAGCCAAAGCCCTCCGGCTCAATGAAGACTTGACCGAGGCTATTGCCTTAGGTCATGACCTGGGCCACACTCCTTTTGGACATGCTGGAGAGAAAAGCCTGAAGAAACTGTCTCCTCGGAGGTTTTCCCATTACACTCAGAGCCTGAGAGTGGCAGAAAAACTGGAATATGAGGGCAAGGGATTGAACCTAACTTTTGAAGTGAGAGACGGCATTTTAAAGCATTCCAAAGGAAGAGGAAAGATTTTTGATGTGGACAAAGAAGAGCTGCCCCTGACTTTGGAGGGTCAGGTGGTCAGAGTTTCGGATTTGATTGCTTATGTGAACCATGATATTGATGATTCTTTAAGAGCCGGGGTGATCAAAGAGCAGGACATTCCTTCCCACCTGGTGCGTTCCCTGGGTAAATGGCATGCCAAGCGAATCGATAAAATGGTATGGGATGTCATTGATTCCACGTCAAGGGACGGACTAAGGCGCATTTCCTTAAGTGAAAGCATGAATCAAGCTATTGTGGAATTGAGAGATTTTTTGTATGAAAAAGTCTATTTCAGCGAGCAGAATCTCATTCAATATGAAAAAGTAGATAAGATTCTCAGGGACCTTTATCAATACATCCTTTCTAACCCGGATGATTATGTGAGGCCTTATCCTGAAGAAGACCTGCTTGAGGTGAGAGTGATTGATTTTATTTCTGGAATGACTGACCTTTATGCCTTAAACCTTTACAACGACCTTTTTCTCCCCAACCACAGAACCCGATTTTGATATTTTCCTGGCTTATTCTCTCTTTACCCCACCTAAAAATTATTCTATCATAAGAAGGGAGAGAAAAATGAAAATCATTGATGATTCCATCCGTCTTTCAACCTCTGGGTTCAGCGACATGAAGGACTTAACCCAAGAAGTCTCAAACAAACTAAATGATCATAAGCTCCAATCCGGCCAGGTCACGCTCTTTGTCCCTGGTTCAACAGGAGGTTTGACAACCATTGAATACGAACCCGGACTTGAAAAGGACTTCACTGAACTTATGGAGCGAATCATTCCTTCTAATAAAACCTATCACCATGATGCCCGTTGGGGAGACGGCAATGGATTCTCCCATGTGAGAGCCTCTCTAATGGGTCCCTCCTTGACCGTTCCCTTTTCCGGAGGGAAGCTTATGCTGGGTACCTGGCAGCAGATTGTGTTTGTTGACTTTGATAACCGTTCCCGTTCCCGCTCCATTGTGCTTCAATTCATAGGAGAATAAGCATTGCCAGAGGATATAAAAGAAAAGCTTAAACGCCTTAAAAAAGAACGGGAAGCCCGAATAAAGTCACAGGAATTAAGAGATGCGTGGTCAAGACTTGAAGAAAATGAGGATCTAACAACCAAAGAGAAACTGGAACAGCTTATCCAGTTGAGAAGAAACCGGAAGCCCCCTCAAAAACCTGAGCCTCGCATTGAACCTCAGGAGAGAGAAGGTCTTCGGTTTTCCGAAACCCCCTATTCTCTGGATGCCCGGTACGGAAAAGTAAAAATTTCACAGGGACTTGAAATCAAAGGCTCCACCCTAGCCTGCCTGAGCTGTGATCCGGAGTTTGAGGGTAAAGACCTGTCCTCAGCTCTTTTTATAGATTTGGAGACCACGGGTCTTTCCGGGGGGACCGGAGTGATTCCCTTTAACGTGGGTATGGGCTATTACAGAGACGGCAAATTCTGGGTTGCTCAGTATTTTCTGGGAGACCTATCTGAAGAGGAACGAATGATCAAAGAGCTCAATCAGTTTTTTAAGGATATGAAATTTGAGTCTGTGGTCACCTACAATGGAAAGGCTTTTGATGTCCCCCTTCTGGAGACCCGCTTTATCATGCACCGGGTTCCCTTTGATCTTGCAGGGCTCCCTCATCTTGATTTTCTTTTTCCAGCCCGGAGTTTATGGCGGCACAAACACGAAAGCTGCCGGCTTTCTCACCTGGCTTATGAAGTGGTAGAGACTTACCGGGATGAGGACATTCCCTCTGCGGAGATTCCCTGGAGATATTTTCAGTATCTTCAGACCGGAAATTATGATTTGATTGAACCGATCCTCTACCACAATGCGGAAGATATCCTATCGCTTCTGGGAGTGGTCATTATCGGCGCATCTATATTTTCTGAAGGTATGGAGGAACTCATTCCGGACAGCATGGATTTTTTTGGAGCAGGAAAAGTCATGGAACGACTGGGAAACGGAGAAGAAGCGGTTCGTTTTTTCTCCAAGGCCCTGGAAGGAGAACTCCCAGAAGAGGTAGGGCTTTCTACCCGCCGGAGGCTTTCGCTTCAGTTCAAACGAAATGAAAAATGGGAGAGTGCGGTTCTGCTTTGGGAAGAGATGGCCGCAGCCAATGACCCTAGTTATGACCTTCTTTTTTCTTTGCGCGAACTTTCCATGTATTATGAGCACAGAAAAAAAGAGCATAAAAAAGCTCTCCGATACGCAGAAGAGGGATTTGTGGTTTCCAGAGGTTTTTCTTCCCGCTATGAGGAAGACTTCTCTCATCGAAGGGAGCGCCTTAAACAGAAGTTAGAGAGACAGAAAAGGATTAAAAAGGGGGATGAGCTGTGAAGGCCATGCAGCTTCATAAGTTCGCCCTGATCGAAGAAAAGCCTCTTGAATATGTGGATTTAGAGACTCCGGAGCCTGGAGAAGGAGAAATCCTGGTCCGGGTTAAAATATGTGGAGTCTGCCACACAGATTTGCACACTGTGGAAGGAGAACTCCCTGAAGCTAAACTCCCTGTCATCCCCGGCCATCAGATCGTGGGAGTGGTGGAGAAGCAGGATAAAGGTGCAAAACGATTTCAAATAGGGGAGAGAGTGGGAGCAGCCTGGCTGTATTCTGCCTGTGGACAGTGCAAATACTGTAGAAAAGAACATGAAAACCTCTGTAAAAACGCGCGTTTCACTGGTTATAGTGTGGATGGGGGTTATGCCGAATATTTTGTGGTGCCTGAGAAATTCGCTTACTCCATTCCGGAGGTGTTTGAAGATGAAGAAGCCTCTCCTCTTTTATGTGCGGGTATTATTGGATTTAGAGCGCTTCGTCTCAGTGAAATCAAACCCCGTCAGCGTTTGGCTTTGATCGGATTCGGGGCTTCAGCCCATGTGGCTATCCAAGTGGCGGTTCACTGGGGCTGTGAAGTCTATGTTTTTTCCCGTACCAAGGAACACCGGGAGCACGCTAAAAAATTAGGTGCTTCCTGGACCGGAACCTTGGACCAGAATCCTCCCAAAAAAGTGGACAGTGTGGTAAACTTCACTCCAGCAGGGGAGACCGTACTGGACGGCATGCGCATCCTGGATAAAGGAGGGACTCAAGCCTGTGCCGGGATTTATATGACACCCATCCCTGAGATGGATTACAACAAATATCTTTATCATGAAAGAACGCTCCGCAGTGTGGCCAATGCCACCCGACTGGACGGAGAAGAGCTTTTAAAGACTGCCGCAGAAATACCCATAAAGACTACCACCGCATCGTTTGCCCTTAAGGAAGCCAACCAGGCGCTCAAGATGGTCAAGCACAGCAAACTGGATGGAGCTGCGGTGCTGCGGATTTCTGAATAAAAACAATCCTTTTGCCTGTTTTTCCTTTACTCACAGCACTTATATCTCCTAAGAATTTGGCTAATTGATAAAGAAACGATCTAAAGTTTCCCATTTTTTCCTCCCCACTTTTCAATGAGAATTATTTATAATTTTACCGTCTATTCTATAGAGGCGTCAAAAGCCGGCAATTATTTTTTAGAAATAATTATCTTTTATTTAAATTCAAAACACGCTATATGGGGAAAATTCAATTTTTCTTTAAAATTTTCGACTAAAACTACAAAGGGTTAAGTCTATATAAAATGAAAAACATAAAAAC
>CAYULB010000009.1:0-52470 GCA_964445575.1 uncultured Eubacteriales bacterium | reverse complement strand
TGGTGAATGGTGAATGGTAAATTGAAATAAATTTAGTTTTTTAAATGAAATACAACTCACAATTTACAACTCACAATTTACTGCTTTCTGAAAAAATCTTGTATATCGCTGAAAATAAATTAATAATAAAAACATCGCCATTTTTTTATGAATAGGTCAGGATAATTAGGACCTGAAAAATTATTAAAAATAGGATTTAAGGAGACTTGAATGGAAGCTCCGGAAATTTTTGAAAGAGGCAACTGGGGTTCTAAAATAGCTTTTATATTTGCTGCATCAGGGTCCGCCATAGGTCTGGGAAGCATATGGCGATTTCCTATTATGGTTGGACTGAACGGAGGAGCCATATTTGTCTTTTGTTATATCCTGTCGGTATTTTTTATTGGATTTACCGTAATGCTGGCAGAGCTGGCCATTGGCCGCCGTTCCCAAAAAAATCTAGTGGGCGCTATGAAATTTATAAAGCCAGACACTCCATGGAAAGGAGTGGGCTATATGGGCATTATTACAGGGATCTGCATCCTCTCCTACTACTCGGTAGTAGCGGGCTGGGCAGCTGGCTATCTCTATAAAACTTTAAAAGGTGCTTTTATGGGAGAGGTCACCTGGCAGGAATCTGATGCCATCTTCAGAACTTTTGCAGCAAATCCTCTTGCTGTTCTGGTCTTCCTGTTTTTTATCATTATCGTCACCACTTTTGTGATCTCTAAAGGAGTCAAAAGCGGGATTGAAAGATGGTCAAAAATCCTGATGCCGGTCCTTTTTATCCTCATCATCATTCTTTCTATAAGAGCAATAACTCTCCCGGGCGCAGGAACCGGATTATCCTTTTACTTAAAACCTGATTTTTCCGGATTCAACCTCAATGTCCTTTTCTTTGCGGTGGGACAGGCCTTTTTTTCTTTAAGCCTTGGAATGGGGACCATGACTGTATACGGTAGTTATATCACCAAAAAAGACAATCTGATCTCATCAGCAGGATGGGTCTGCTTCTCCACCACCTTGGTGGCGCTCCTTGCCGGGATCATTATCTTTCCCACTCTTTTTCACTCACTTCAGTTAACTCCTGAACAGTTCAAACAGGAGTTTGAAGTGAGCACTGGACTTATGTTCCAGGCCTTTCCGGTGATCATATCTAAAATGCCCGGGGGTTATATCTTCGGAATCATGTTTTTCTCCCTTCTGCTCATCGCGGCTCTCACCTCTACCATATCTCTTCTGGAGGTCCCCACTTCTTATCTCGTAGACGAAAAAAAATGGAAACGAAAAAACGCAGCCGTACTCATAGGAATCATATCATTTATCCTGGGGATTCCATCAGCCCTTTCAACGGGAGGAGTTAAATTTTTTACCAGACTAAATGTCATGACCATTATGGACCTGATATTCGGAAACATTATGCTTGCCTTGGGTGGTGTTCTGATAAGTCTCTTTCTTGCCTATTCATGGAAAGTCAGAAACTCTCTTAAAGAAATCAGCATTGGAAGCAAAAGGTTTAAGCTGAAATCCCTGTGGACCTTTAATATCAAATACCTGGCTCCTATTGTGGTGACTCTCATCATTATTTTCACAATTATTGAATATATCATATAATGTAATGAAGAATCCTGTTTTCTGATGGAACAATAAGGAGGATATACTTTGGCTGAGACACACCGTCGCAAATTAAACCCACTGACATTTTCACTAAAACTCATAGTGAGCTTGACCATACTGGCACTTATTTTGATATTCAAAACATCCCTCAACGATGTATGGGCTGTGTTGAAAACCGTCAATATAGGGTGGCTGGCAGTATCTTTTTCTCTTCATGGGCTGGGTCTTCTCATAAGCGCTGTAAGATGGCAGATCCTCGTGAACGCACAAGGAGACAGTGCACCTCTTCCTTTTCTAGTAAAATCCTATCTGGTGGGAAACTTTTTCAACAACATACTCCCTTCGCGTATCGGAGGTGATGTGGTCCGCATATGGGATGGCTCCCGATATTCAAAGACTGTTTTAAAGTCCTCTGCGATCATCCTGGTGGAACGACTCTCCGGAATCATTGTTCTCTTTTTATTTGCCTTTGCCGCCGCTGTTTTCCGCTTGGACATGGCCCAAAAAGTTCCGATCATCTGGGTCTCTTTGGTGATCGGCTTCTCAGGGCTTTCAGCCATTCTTTTTTTCTTCACTCCCTTTATAGAAAAAATAATCAATAAAATCCCCTCCAAAGGATTTTTAAAAAAAATCATTCAAAAAACAATTGAATTCCGAAGCACTATCATTTTCTATAAAACCAAAAAAGCCGCTCTGCTTAAAGCCTTTGCGTGGGCATTCCTGCTTCAAGCAAATGTGATCCTTCACTTTTTTCTTATCGGAAAAGCCCTTCATCTCAACATTAAAATCATCGATTATCTTGTTTTCATCCCCATTGTCATGCTGATTCAGCTCATTCCCATCACCATAAACGGACTCGGACTAAGAGAAGGAGCTTACATACAAATATTTGAATTCTACGGCATTGCTCCTGAATCAGCCTTTTCCTTTGCTCTCATTGATGTCGCATTCATGCTTATCCTTGGAACCATCGGTGCTATAATATATGTAACCAGAAAATAAAATCGCGACTCTAGAAAATGAAAACACAAGTAACAGTAATCACTTCTATCCTTTTCCTAGTAAGCATTCTATTGGCTCACAGCCCCGCCAGCGCGCAGGATTTAACAGAGTATGAAAAACGCCTAGCTAAAATCAATGCCCAGATAAAATCCTTAAAGAAAAAAATCCAAGAAAGCGAAAAGCAAAAGTCATCCATCCTCTCTCAGTTAAGTCAGATCAACTTTCAAAAAAAACTCATCCAAAATGAATTACAGCTCAACCAAACAAAACTCGAAAAAGCAAACCAGGAACTGAAAGCGCTAAAGAAAAAAATCCCTTCTCTCCAAGAAAAACTGGAAGAAGAAAAACAGACCATTGCCAAAATTCTGGTGACCCTATATAAACATGGAAAAATCAATTATTTAGAGCTCATGCTCAAAGTCAAAAACGCAGCGAATCTGCTGACCGAGAGCAAACACCTGGCCTTACTGGCAAAACACCAAGAACAAATCATCTCACAGTATTTCCAAACTATGGAAGAATTAAACCAATCTCTCTCCCAGGCAGAAAAAAAGAAAAATGAAATCAATGCTCTCGTTTTGAACTCAACTCAAAAAAATCAAGAGCTCATAGCTCAGGAGAAAAGATACCGGTCGCTTATAAGAAAAATAAACACCAGCAAAGAATCCTATCAAAAAACTTTGGACGAACTTCAGGAAAGAGCAGAACAGCTTAAGGGCCTTATGGAAAAATTGATAAAAGATCCCACTTCCCATGCTTTCCACCTTATCCCCTTGTATGAACAAAAAGGAGCAATCCCGTGGCCCTTATCAGGAAGCGTCACTTCATCCTATGGCCTTAAAAGACATCCTAAATTTAACACCATAATCAAAAACAACGGAATAGAGATAACTCCGAGAGAAGATTCAATCGTGAAATGCATTCATCCCGGGATAGTGGTTTATTCTGACTATTTTCAAGGTTACGGAAATTTGATCATAATAGACCACGGAATGTCCTACTACTCACTCTATGGCCACCTTTCAAATTTTTTTGTAAAAAAAGGAGATGTGGTAAATCCAGGACAGCCTATTGCTGTAGTGGGAGACACCAGCTCCATTTCTGGGATAAATCTTTATTTTGAAATTCGCTACAAGACAAAACCCCTTGATCCCTTGCAATGGTTGAAATAAAGATGATAAAATCAGGTTTCAATCAGGTTAAAGAACATGAGCATTAAAAGAAGAAGGATTTTTCTTTTTACTCTTCTGGGCGCTGCCAGTCTGTTTTTTTTATTAGAAGGAAATTTTTTAAAAAACTCCCGCACCTCCCCTGATTCAGATGACAGTTTTGTGGTGCTGGCTAGAGCCATCAATTTAATCAAAAACGAATACATTGAAGAGCCCTCTACAGAGACAACCATGGAAGGAGCCTATAGAGGAATGGTCAATTCTCTAGATATCCGTTCCAGCTATCTAAATAAGAAAAACACAGAAAAATACAAACAGCTCTACGGAACTCCGGCCAATGAAACCGGGCTGGTGCTTTATAAAACTCCCCATTCTTTTCCTGTAATCATAGGCATCAAAGAAAATTCGCCAGCTGAAAAAAGCGGACTTGAATTAGGGGACACCATTGGCTCGATTGAAGGGCAGTCCACTTTAGAAATGAGCATGATCGAGTCAAACCTAGCACAAAAAAATAATAAACCGGACAGTGTTTTAATCAAAGTCCTCAAAAGAGAGAAAGATGAAGAAGTAAAAGTCAAAAGGGAAATGGTTAACAAATCTTTCTACTCTTTTAAATCACAAGAAGGGACTGGAGGAATTCTTAAAATCCATGCCCTCTTCCCTCCCTGTGTCGAAGAAATCAAGAAGAAGGTAGTCCCCAAACTTTTAAATAACAAACAACCTTTGATCATTGACTTCAGATATTGTGACCAAGGAACCCTTGAGGAAGCAACAAGCCTTATCAACATTTTCCTGCAAAAAAAGAATATCGGTTATATAGAAACAAAAGAAAACAAAAAAGAACAGGTGTCCTGTTTAGACGAGGCAATGCTTCCTGAAATTCCTTTATTTATATGGACAAACCAATCCACACTAGGAGCTTCAGAAGCAGCAGCCAGTGTTTTAAATAAATTTAGAGATGCAAAAACAATCGGGACAAAAACACTGGGTCTTATGTCAGAAGAAAAACTTTTTCTCTTAAAAGATGGGAGCGGGATTGTTCTGCCCACAGGCATCTTCCATCCCTTCTCTATAGCTCAATCATGGAACCAAGGGATCAATCCGGATACCACCCTTAAAAGTTCAGATTTGAGCTTCTCAGCTTACCTTGAAGCCACCTTGAAGTCGCTTTCTGAAACACCACTCAATTGATGAAAGCCGCCAATAAATTTCTTCCTTTATACGTGTACGTGACATTATTAGGACTGGCTTTGTTTTCTTTTTTGGGATTGGATTATATCGCTTGGAAGAAAGGAGAAGAATCAGTCATTTTTCCGGCTTTTTATCATGAGAAGAAACCACTGGTTAAAGGAGAAAACCTCATCCATACAGTGGAACAAGCTGTTAGGGAAGCAGATATTCATGAACAAAACATAAGCAAATATACAGATAAATATGGAATATGTCATATTATGGTCAATCTGGATAGAGAAAAATATGGTTTTCTTGAAAAAATCCTGGAGAAAAACTTTGGTAAAGTCAAGGCCTCTATCCAGAAAAAACAAGAAAAAAAAGAACAGGGTATAGAGTACGTCCTTTGGGAGGTTTCTCAAAGAGAAGAGATTCCCCTATCCCTGCTTTTCTCCATTGAACCTGAAAAAGAGTTAAAAGAGTTCGCCCGCCCGCCAGTGATTAAAAAAACAGCAGCTCTTATCATTGATGATATGGGATATTCGCTTGAAAGCATAAAAGATATCTGTTCCATGAAAAGAGAAATCACGGTTGCCATCCTCCCTTTTAGCCCTCACGCCCGAGAAACAGCAGAAATTGCTAGACAAAATGGACTGGAAGTCATCCTGCATTTGCCTCTTGAAGCAGTGAATAACGCTTATGAAAATAAACACACATTGGGACTTATAAACATGGAAATGAACCCTGAAGAAGTCTTAACCATTTTGAACAACAATCTCAGCCAGGTCCCTTTTATAAGCGGAGTCAACACTCATATGGGTTCAAAAGTGACAAAAGATAAAAAGCTCATGGGAATCATTCTTGAAAACATAAGAGAAAAACAACTCTATTTCATTGACTCCCGGACTACATCCCAGTCTATTGCTTATGATATGGCTCAAAAATTAAACATTCCTTCTGCTTGCAGACATATATTTCTTGACAGTAAAACTGATCCGGAATACATAAAAGATCAGTTTGTTAAATTTCTTAAAAGAGCCCACAAAAACGGCACAGCCGTGGGTATTTGTCATCCCTTTCCAGAGACTCTTCAGGTCTTAAAAGAAAATATACACCTGGCCGATGAGTTTAATGTGAGTCTGGTGCCTGCTTCCAGAGTCGTTCGCTGAACAAAAATTTAAGCAATCTTGGCATGAGATGGATCTTTTTTTATAATCGAATTTAGAGATGCACACATCAAATTTTAGTGTTTGCTAAATAATCGGGCATCATCTATATTTAATAATACGGAGGTTAAAAGATGAACAAAAGAAGCATTTACATTTATTTCCTACCCCTTTCTCTTGTTTTAATAACTTTCATGACTTCCGGAATCAGTTGTACGAAACAAATTGCTCCAGAGGAATTGAAAGCTTCCATTGAACTCATCGATATTGATACAAGATGGGAAAAAAAATACTACCAACCCTGGCCCCCTAAACTGACTCTGGTTCCTGCCATTAGTTTCAAGGTCAAAAACATTGGTGAACAACCTCTCTCTTATGTCTATTTCAATGGAGTCTTCAAGTTAAGAGGAGAAAAAGAAAATCTGGGGGATAATTTTTTAGCCGGGATCCATGGAGATCCCCTCGAACCCGGAGAAACAAGTGAAGAGATTATTTTGAAGAGCAACTTTGGGGTGGAAGGTGACAATGTGGAGCATTTCAAAAACAATCCAGAATGGAAGATCGCGGAAGTAAAAATATTCGCTAAGTCAAAAGGATCCCAATACATTCTGTTAGGCGAACACACTGTATCTAAAAAGATAAATTTTGAAGAACCAGAGCCAGTAGGGATGGAAGAAGAGAAAAAAGAGGATATAAAAAAGAAGAACTCTAAAAAGTGAGAAATAAAATAAATTCAGGCTTGAGTTGTCCTCCCTTCAGATTTTCATCTCTGTCCCTCTTTATTTCATCCGTAGTTTAAAAAGAGACGGCAGGTGGAAAGGAGTTCAGACTATTATCCAATAAAGGAAAATAGGGTATGGATAAAGAAGATAAAAAAATCAGCCGCAGGAAATTTCTAAAAAAGGCATCCCTGGCAGCAGCAGGACTGGCTGCTTCGCCTTATATCGTCCCTTCATCTGCGATGGGATTGGAGAAAAATACCCCCCCCAGCGATAAAATAGTCATGGCTGGCATAGGCTTTGGAATGATGGGCATGCCTAATATGGAAAGTTTTTTAAGCAAAGATGAAGTGAAGTGGGTGGCTGTCTGTGATATTGACAGCAATCACCTCCTTCAGACAAGAGACACAGTCAATGAGAAATACAAAAATAACGACTGCGCTGCCTATCATGATTTTAGAGAGCTCTGCATGAGAAATGACATCGATGCTGTTTGCCTGTCTCTGCCTGACCACTGGCATGCTATCATTGGAGAATACTGTGCCCGGTCTGGATTTGACATATACGGAGAAAAGCCCTTCACCCATAGCCTGAAAGAAGGCCGTGCATTGTGTAATGCTGTCAAACGTTACGGCCGCATCTGGCAAACCGGAAGCTGGCAGAGGTCAGTGGCCAATTTCCACAAAGCATCTGAACTTGTCCGAAACAAACGCATAGGAAAGGTAAAAATAATCGAGGTAGGCCTTCCTCAGGGACATTATGACTTTGCCGGGACAAAAGACCAAGAAAAAATAGGGCCTCCGCCCAAACATCTAGACTATGATTTTTGGCTCGGTCCGGCTCCCTATGCTCCTTACTGTCCGGCCCGAGTGCACAGAAACTGGAGATGGAACATGGATTATGGAGGAGGCCAACTCATGGATTGGGTGGGTCACCATGTAGACATTGCTCACTGGGGTATGGGATACGACTCAACAGGTCCTGTGGAAATCCAGGGAACCGCTGAATATGAAAGAGCTGGGGTCTGGAACAGCCCTACTCGATATTATCTTGAACTCAAATATCCTGACGGAACTCCCATGATTGTGGCTGGAGGCTATCCTGAAATCCGCAGCGGGACTAAATGGATCGGCGAACAGGGATGGGTGTGGTGTAACCGCGGCGGTTTCGAAACCCAGCCCGCATCTCTTATCCGAGAATTTATTGGCCCTGATGAGACAAAGCTGTGCCAGAGCAGCAACCACTATCAAAACTTTCTGGACTGTGTCAAAACCAGAAAACCCACTATAACCCCCGCTGAAACAGCTCACCGATCTGCAAGTGTGGGCCACCTGGGAGTGATTTCCATTGAAACAGGTCGTAAAATCCACTTTGACCCGGAAACTGAAACCATTGAGAATGACCCTGAAGCCCAGCGTCTGTTAAGCCGATCGTACCGCAAACCATGGATACTTCCCGAATAAAAGAAGCCGGGAATCCAAAGAGGCGTCAAATGAAGAAAACAACATTCATAATAATCCTGCTGAGCCTTTGCAGTATCTTGCTGGTTGAAGCTTTCCCAGACACACTCTCCGCAGCCCAGGAAAATGACCTCTCGAGTCTATTAAAACAGCTCAAAACATATGAGCCGGGAAAAAATGACTCTCTGATCCTTAAATTAAACCAATACCTTCGATCCCGCAGGTCAAACCAAGAAGAAAAGCTGAAATGTGAACTTCAGCTTCTCTCTTTTCTCAAATCAGATGCCACAGAATCTGCAAAAATGGAGGTCTGCCGCCACTTAAGAATCATCGGCAGTAAAAAATCTGTTCCGGTTCTGGAAGGCATGCTGCTGGAAAAGGAAACCACTGATATGGCCCGGTACGTTCTTGAAAAAATACCGGATAAGGCCGCTGATGAGGCACTGCTCAAGTCACTGCCAAAAACCAAGGGACTTATAAAAGCGGGCATTGTTTCTTCCCTGGGACACAGAAGAGTCCCAGAAGCAGTTCCCCACTTAAAAAAGACACTTGAAGAAAATCAGGATTTAATGGTATCCCTAGCAGCAGCTGCAGCTCTGGGACATATAAGAAATGCTCAAGCAGTGGAAGCGCTTTCCATGGCCCTTTCGAAAACATCAGGTGAATTAAAAATGCAAGTGGCTGGATCACTTTTAAAATGTGCTGAAGAATATTTATCAAACAAAAGCATAGAAAAAGCTCAAAACATATATGGCCAGATTTTAAACTCAGACCTGCCCTCCTCTTTCTATCACAGTGCAGCCAGAGGCAAAATAAGTTCAGCTGAGGGAAGAGGGGATGAGGTCATTATTGAAAAATTAAAAACCAGCCAAAAGGACCTTTCTCCTTATCTTGAGATGATTCCAGAATATTTTGATTCCTCCACTATTCCAAAAGTGTGCGCTTTGCTTCCCTCACTATCAGACCCTGAAAAAGTCCAATTGATTTCAGTCCTTTCCCTCTACTCAAAAAAAGAAGTCCTGCAGACAGTCCTCAAATCAGTAGAGAGCCAATCCCAGAAAGTGAGGACAGCAGCTCTTAAGACACTCCAACAAATCGGCAACTCTTCAACAGTAGGTTTTCTGGCTCAATACGCAGCTTCTTCCAAAGGAGAAGATCAGCAGCAGGCCCGAGCCAGTCTCTGGGGACTTAAAGGGGATGACATTGACAGCACCATCACTTCAAAACTCAGCACTGAAAAAAACCCGGAGATCCAAATCGAATACATCAAAGCCGCAGAAGAAAGACAGATCTATTCAGCCAAAGAAATTATTTTTGAACGATTGAGCTTTCCCAACCCAAAAGTGCGGTCTCAGGCTATTCAATCCTTAAAAAAGATATCCTCTCCAGAGGATCTTCCTAAACTTATTGACTCTCTTAAGAAAGTTGAAAATGATCAGCACAGGCAAGAAATGATAAGCACGATTGCTTATACTGCCTTAAAAATACCAGACCCCCTAAAAAAAGGAGAAGCGGTTACCCGAGCTCTTCCTGAAGCCAAAGACCCTGGAGTAAGGTCTTCCCTTTATCTCATCCTAGGAATGATTGGCGATGACAGCACCCTTCCGGTTCTTCGAAAGGGACTCAAAGAATCCCATGAGATGATTCATGGCTCTGTGGTGAGAGCCCTGGCTAACTGGCCCAACCCCACTGCTGCAGATGATTTGCTTCACCTTGTCCGTACATCTGAGAAACAAGAACTTCAGATCATTTGTCTTCGATCTTTCATAAGAATGGTCGAAATGGAACCCTTCCGCAGGCCTGAAGCAGCAGTCCGTTCCTTAGAGCAAGCCCTGGAGCTTGCTCTAAGGCCTTCTGAAAAGACTATGGTTCTGGGAGTTCTTCCAAAATTCGCCTGTGAGGAAGCCGCAGACTTAGCCAGACGTCTTATTAAAGATAAAGAAGTGGAGCAAGAAGCCAGAAAAGCACTCAACCTTATCAAGGAAAAGCTTGATAAAATAAGAGATTAGGCTCAAAATTTTTGAAAAATCAAAAGATTTCCATTAATATAATATTCAGTCTGAATAACGAATTGTATCCTCTTAAGAGGAGAAAAAACAATGGATAAAACAAAAAACCCTAAAAAACTGACCTGCGGAATGGTGGGCGGCGGACAGCAGGCTTTTATCGGCGAAGTCCATCGAAAAGCCATTGCCATGGACGGAAAAGCTGAATTGGCTGCTGGCTGCTTCTCACGAGATTTCGAAAACACCAAAGAGACAGGAGAAATCCTAGGGTTGGACCAGGACCGATTGTATTCTAGTTATCAGCAAATGTTTAAGAAAGAGAGCCGAAGACAAGACGGCATTGACTTTGTGGTCATCGTCACACCCAACAACACTCACTTTCCCATGGCTAAATCAGCCATTGAACACGGTATTCATGTTGTCTGTGACAAGCCCCTTACCATAAAAAGCCGCGAGTCTGAACTTTTGAAAAACCTATCCAGCGAAAAAGATTTATTGTTTTGTGTTACCTACACCTACACTGGATATCCTGTGGTCAAACACATGAAAAAAATGATAGAGGAAGGAAAGGTAGGGACCATCCGGTTCATCAATGCCGAATATCCTCAGGAGTGGCTGACCACGCCTTTAGAAAAAACCGGACAGAAACAGTCACTCTGGAGAACAGATCCGGCCCAATCCGGAGCATCCAATTGTGTGGGAGATATAGGCAGTCATATTGAAAATATGGTCTCCTATCTTACAGGCCTGAAAATAACCTCTCTTTGTGCCCGGCTGGATTCCTTTGTGGAGGGAAGAATCCTTGATGACAATGCATCCATCCTTGTAGAATACAACTCAGGAGCCAAAGGGATTTACTGGAGCAGTCAAATTGCCGTAGGCCATGACAACGGATTAAGAGTCAGGATATATGGCAGTAAAGGATCACTGGAATGGCTTCAGGAAAATCCCAACTACTGCCGAATCTCGTATCTTGACAAACCCACAGAGCTGATATCTCGAGGAAGAGACAAAATGCATCCCTCAGCAGAAAGAGTTTCCCGAGTTCCTGCAGGTCATCCTGAGGGTTATTTTGAAGCCTTTGCCAATATCTACAGCACTTTTATCTCAGCTCTCAGCAAAAAAATCAATGGAGAGCCTATAACTGAAGAAGACTCAGACTATCCCGGAGTCAAAGAAGGGCTTCAGGGGGTAAAGTTCATAGAAAAGTGTGTCCAAAGCTCCCAGAAAGGGGCGGTATGGACTGATTTTTAAAACACTTTACAAGGAGGATAAATTGGCAAGACCTGTAACTTTATTTACCGGACAGTGGGCAGACATTCCTTTCGAGGACCTCTGTAAAAAAGCAGCCAGGTGGGGGTATGACGGCCTGGAAATTGCCTGCTGGGGTGACCACATGGAAGTCAATAAAGCTGATAAAAATCCTGATTATATAAAAAAGAAGAAACAAATCCTGGAAAAACACGGCCTCAAGTGCTGGGCACTGGGCGCTCATTTGGCAGGCCAGTGTGTGGGGGACCTTTATGATGAACGTTTGGACGGATTTGCCCCGGACAAAATAAAGGGGGACCCTGAAAAAATCAGAGAATGGGCTGTCAATCAAATGAAAATAACAGCTCGAGTTGCCCAAAAAATGGGATGTTCAGTGGTCAATGGATTTATGGGCTCCCCTATATGGAAATTCTGGTATTCATTCCCTCAAACTACAGAAGAAATGATTGAGGAGGGGTTCCAGAAAATAAAAAAACTCTGGACTCCGATACTGGATGAATTCGATCGCTGTAAGGTTAAATTTGCTCTGGAAGTTCACCCCACAGAAATCGCGTTTGATTTTTATACCACCCAAAAGCTGTTTGAATTTTTTGAAAAAAGACCCGCTCTAGGACTGAATTTTGACCCCAGCCATTTAGTCTGGCAGGGCATGGTTCCTGAATTTTTTATTCGGGAGTTTTCTGACCGGATCTACCATGTTCACATGAAAGATGTTGCCGTGACTCTTGATGGAAAGTCCGGCATACTGGGCTCTCATCTTCCCTTTGGAGATCTCAGGCGGGGATGGAACTTCAGGTCTTTGGGACACGGAGATGTTGATTTTGAGGGGATAATCCGAGAATTGAACGATATTGGCTATTCTGGTCCCTTATCCGTAGAGTGGGAAGATAATGGCATGGACCGAGAATTCGGGGCACAGGAATCTGTGGAATTTGTCAAGAGCATAAATTTTTCTCCCTCCCAAGTGACCTTTGATAAAGACATGAAGACTGAAAAATCATAAAACGGGATTGAATGACTGAGCTGGACTGGACATAAGGAAAACAAACATGTCTGACCGAACTAAAGCCAAAAACAAAGAAACTTTATCCCGAAGGGATTTTTTAAAATCATCAGCATGGGCAGGTCTGGGAACAGCACTTTCTTCAAGGGTCCTTAGGAGTGATCTAAAAGCAATAGGAAATACAGGAGAAGAAATTTCAGACCCAATTAACATTGCTGTAATCGGAACCGGGACCCAAGGACGGGTTCTTATTGAATCATGCCTTCGCATCCCTGGTATTCACTTCAAAGCTATCTGCGACATCTGGGAATACAGCCAAGTCTATGCCAGCAGATACCTACAGAAATACGGCTACCAAGTCAATATTTATGAAGACTACCGAGAACTTCTGGAAAAAGAAAAAGATCTTGAGGCTGTGATTGTGGCAAGTCCGGACTGGGTGCATGCCGAACATGCCAATGCCTGCATGGAACAGGGACTTCATGTTTACTGCGAAAAAGAGATGTCCAATTCTTTAGAAAAAGCAAGAAGTATGGTGGAGACTTCAAACCGCACCGGGAAGTTTCTTCAGATCGGTCATCAGCGCCGCAGCAATCCCAGATACCTTCATGCTACAAACCGCTTGATTCATGAAAAAAAGCTTTTAGGCAAGGTATCCCAGGCATACGCTCAATGGAACAGGTCTAAAAGCGATATGCTGGGTTGGCCCAAAAATTACACCATACCCCCAGAAAAACTTAAAAAATACGGATATGGGTCTATGACTGAATTCCGAAACTGGAGGTGGTTTAAAAAATACGGCGGAGGCCCTATCGTTGACCTGGGCTCACACCAAATAGACCTTTTTTCATGGGTCTTTGGCACCCCTCCCTCAACAGTCACTTCAAGCGGTGGAAGCGATTACTATGAAAAACGAGAATGGTATGATAACGTGATGGCCATCTATGAATTCAATACTCCCCAGGGCATCTGCAGAGCCCTCTACCAAGTCCAGACAACCACTAAATGGGGAGGGTTCTATGAAGCATTCATGGGGGATAACGGAACCATAGTTCTCTCAGAAGTCCCTCAATTCGGCAACTGGGCAATGAGAGAATCTCATGCTCCGGAATGGGATTCCCTGGTAAAAGACGGACTCTTAGAGTCAGAAACACCCCCTATTCAGAAAGTAGACACCCAAAACATATTCCTTGACGTAAGGGTCACTCAGGAAGCTGGCAGATGGCCGCTTCCTGTGGAGCTGGCCAAGCCCCCGCATCAACCTCATCTAGAAAATTTCTTCGCTGCTATAAGAGAAGAAGCTCCTTTAAACTGCCCCGGAGAAGTAGGATTTGAATCAGCAGTCGCTGTGTTGACCACCAACAAAGCTGTTGAATCACCCAGACAGATCAAATTTCAGAAAGAACAGTTCAAAGCATGAAATTAAAATCAATAAGCATTATATTCTTTTGGCTTCTCCTGATTCTCTTATTCAACTTTCAATCCGCCTATTCCCAACAAGAAGAAAAAACAAGATGGGATGGCAACCGGACGGTTCCGGTCCACATCATTCCTTTAAAAGACCATCTCAACGAAAAAATAATCCCCTCAGAATCTTATCCTCTTCCTTTTTCTAACAGGTATACATGCGCTCCATGTCATGACTACAGTCAAATCTCCCAGGGCCTTCATTTCAATGCCCCTTATTCAGAGCCAGACGGAAGAGCTGGAGAGCCATGGGTATGGGTTGATAGAGAAACAGGAACCTCGCTTCCTGTTTCCCACCACGATTGGGAGGGAGTCTTTTATCCTGAAGAGCTGGGTCTAACCCCATGGGAGTTCACCCTGCTTTTTGGAAGACACATGACCGGAGGTGGAGTGGCAGAACCTGATTTAGAAGAAATGAGTCCTGAGTCAAGATGGAATGTTTCGGGGACTCTGGAAATCAACTGCCTGGCCTGTCACAGCAACTCCAAAAAACAGAGCCACAGTGAATGGGCTTTTCAGGTTCTCCGGCAAAACTTCCGGTGGGCAGCCACTTCTTCATCCGGACTGGGAGAAGTAGGCGGGATGGCTTCCAGGCTTCCTGCGGCATGGGACATCTACGACGGTCCCAACCCCGATGACACTCAATACGCCATTGCCCCTTATGTCCGCTATGATAAAACCCAATTCAACAGCAATCATGAGGTATTCTTTGACCTCAATCACAAAGCAGATGACCAACGCTGCTTGGCCTGTCACTCTGTATCTCCTGCCGCACAGAGGCAGTTTCTTGCAGAAGATGATGTACATACCGCTGCGGGCCTCCAATGCGTGGACTGCCATAGAAACGACATAACTCATACCATGATCAGGGGATATGAAGGAGAATCAGAACAATATGACATGCCTTCAGCATATGATTTCACGTGCAGGGGATGTCATTTAAGAGAAAAAAAATCAGAGCAAAAAAGCATCCATTCAGGACGAATGGGAGCTCCTTATCCTTTCCATAAAAAGATCCCCCCTCTTCATCTGGAAAAGCTCTCCTGTACCGCCTGCCACTCAGGAGCTCTACCAAAAAACAACTTAACCCAAGTCAAAACTTCCCGGGCCAACCGACTCGGAATTTACGGCATAGCCCGCTGGGATATGGACTATCCGGTCATTCAGGAGCCTGTGTTTCGAAGAGACTCCAACGGAAAGCTGACTCCAAACCGCATATTCTGGCCTTCCTTCTGGGGATACCTTGAAGAAAACAAGGTCATGCCTCTCCATCCAGATACCGTTAAAAAAACCGCTGGCAATCTCCTCCGCCCAGAATCTGAAGTCGTTGAAGTGCTCTCGGCTTTATCCATGATACCTGACCTTGAAGGAACACCGGTTTTTTTCTACACGGGAAGAATCTATGAAGTAAATTTTGATGGAGGATTGGATGCATCTGAATACCCTGGAGAAATACCAGAGATAAAATCATTCTGGGCACTGAAAAAAAATAATTCCCTGGCCCCCTTAATTCCTGAGTTTGACACAGAAGCAGAGCAGCTCGACAGAGAAATAGAATACAGGATTCAAGACGCCTTAGAAGCTCTTGAAAGCATTAAAAACAAAAGTGGAGAGCCCGCTTTAGTCTTTAGAAACAAGGTCTACCAATTGACGAAAGGATATTTTGAAACAAAGGAATGGAAAGGTGAAACACAAGAGGTTCCTCATTTATGCTGGCTTAAAGATAGTGAGATGAGGGATTTGATTTCAGAATTCTCATTAAATGCCATCAAAAAGACAGTGGGCTATCCAGAGGTTCTTACAGAAGATCAGGTCACAGAAATTCTCAAATCTCTTTCTGAATCCAGCATATCTGCAAATTCGGAAAAACCCAAAGATTATGTGTATGTCTCCAACGGCAGAATGTTCCGTATCAATCAGGATGGGGCTCTTGAAGCCTCTAGACATCCAGCAGCAGAACCTGTTTTGTGGCCTTTGGCCCATCAGGTAAGACCCCTTCAGCAGTCTCTGGGAATAGACGGATGTTCAGACTGTCATTCCTTAGATTCAAAATTTTTCTTTGCTGAAATTTCCGGCTCAGGTTTTTTGAAAACTTCCCGTGCGGCTCAACACTCTGCTCACTCTTTTATGGGACTGGGAGGAATTTATCAAAGGATATTCGGCCTTTCATTTTACGCCCGTCCTCTCTTAAAAGTGGTGCTTTTTGTTTCAGCTCTTTTGATTCTTTCTCTGCTTATCATCGTGTTCATAAAAACTCTTGGCTTTTTAACAGGTCTGTTTGAGAAAAGGAGATAGCCACCCATGTTCTCGATTATAAGTTCAGCTTCCTTTCTCCTGCTTGCCGCTTCTCTGATCTACCACTGCTATATCAAACAAAAAAAACAAGACCCGGAGATATCAGACAAAAAAAAGAATACGAGTTTTTTACTCTGGCTTAAAAAGGGGCTCAAATCTGTTTTTAAAACATCCTTGAAAAGCCGGTTAAAAAAAGTCTACCCAAAAAAACTCCATCCCGAACTGTCCGTCACTGGAAAAATTGTCCTGAGCGGGCTTGGGCTCAGCTTTATCTATCTTTTCTTGAGCGGATTCTATTTCTCATTATTCAGTCTTCATCGGATGTTTGGAATCCCTCTCATGTTTCATATAATTACGGGGGCTTTTTTTGCGGTACTTCTTTGCCTTTGTCTATTTCTTTATGCAGAAAAATTCAGCTTTTCATTTAGCTGCCAAAACGTTCTTTTTTGGCTGTTTATGTTATCAGGATTTTTTCTTGTCACCACTGCTTTATGCCTGATGCCTCCTATTTTTGTGTATCAAACCCAGATAGTGATTTTTGAACTTCACAGATACAGTGCTCTGGTATCTGTCTTAACCGGAGTTCTTTTTCTTTATGCGGCTTTTAGAAAACATGAACAAAGATAAAAAGGGGAGTCAAACCACTCTCAGTTTTTCTCATCAGGCCATGGGGACAACCTTTGAAATATTTCTCTCTGATGCTGGCCAGAATTATGCCCGGCAGGCCTCCCAAGCTGTTTTTGAACAAATAGACAGGCTAGAAAGATTACTCTCTCGTTTTGACCCAGGAAGCGATGTGGGACAAATCAACAGGCTCAAACCCGGCCAATCCTGTGCTGTAGGAGTAGAAGTTGTGGAATGTTTGGAAAAAGCATTCCGCATCCAGAAGGAAACAAGGGGAGCTTTTACGGTTCATTATGACTCTTTGTTAACCCCCCCCAAAAAAAAGGACCCACCAGACTTTCCCTTGATCCTGTCCCAATCTTCAAAAAGATTTCAAGTAACCCTTAAAGATACCTGGGAATTCCCAAAACCCGAAAGCCTCCTGCTTGATTTGGGGGGCATAGGCAAAGGATTTGCCTTGGAAAAAGCAAAGGATATTTTATCTGACTGGGAGATTCCTAAAGCCTTGATTCATGGAGGCACCAGTACAGCTCTGGCTCTAGAAGCTTCCAAAGGAGAAAAAGGTTGGCCGGTAGGAGTCACAGGCGACTGGGAATGTCCTTCAATCCCCAGGAAAATTGTGGTGAAAAACCGGGCTGTCAGCGGTTCTGGAAAAGAGGTCAAGGGAGAACACATCATTGACCCACGGACAGGGCTTCCGGCTTCTGGTCATAAAGCTGCCTGGGTATCCCATTTTTCCGCTTCTTATGCCGATGCATTATCCACGGCTTTTGTGGTGATGAAAACCTCAGAGGTAGAAGAATTTTGCCGTCAAAATAAATCAGTGTGGGCTGTGGTTGTATTGAATAACAGTCATTGTAAGATTTTCAACCAAAATAGTATATAATACAAAAGAAAAAGGAGTCTTCTGATGATAAAAAAAATTGAAATGTTGATGGTGATACTTTTCCTGACTGTGTTCCTGTTGCAGCCAACAGTCTTGTCCCCTCAGGAAAAAAAAGACGAACAGGAAAAAGAAGTCCTGGAACTGGAGCTTCCCAAGCCCATGTTTGTAGGGACACCTACCAATATCCGGACTCCCAACTTGGAAAAAATTACTGGAAAAAGAAGGGGGCCCTTCTATGTCCCAAAAGGAACCAAACTCCTTTCTCTTAATAAACCAGTGACTTCTAGTGATATGATGCCCATTATCGGAGAATTGGAATACGTGACTGATGGAGAAAAATCTGGGGAAGCAGGCTATTATGTAGAGCTCGGCCCGGGACTTCAGTACGTTCAGATTGACCTGGGAGATATTTACCAAATCCATGCCATACTGGTCTGGCATTATCACAGCCAAGCCCGGGTTTACAGGGACGTGGTGGTCCAGGTGAGCGACGACCATGATTTTATTTCTGACGTTAAAACAGTGTTCAATAATGACCACGACAACTCCTCCGGACTGGGAATAGGGAGAGACAAAGAATACATTGAGACCAATGAAGGAAGGCTGATGGATCCCAGGGGGGTTAAGGCCCGCTATGTGCGGCTTTACAGCAACGGAAACACATCCAACGATATGAATCATTATGTAGAAGTGGAGGTTTACGGCACTGAGGAGAAATGAATAAAAAAGCCTTTGCCGGCCTTTTTGCCGCTGTCCTGCTGCTGGCATTATTTTTCAGGCTCTTTCGGCTTGACCTTCGTCCTATGCACCATGACGAGGCAAATCAAGCGGTTAAATTCGGCCGTCTTCTGGAAGACGGAGAGTACACCTACGACCGGTTTGACCACCATGGGCCGTCTCTTTATTATCTGACCCTTCCCTTTGCCTGGGCCTTTTCAGGAAAAGACTTTTCAAAATTAAAAGAGACCACACTTCGTCTGGTTCCAGCCTTATTGGGAGCCGGGCTTATTTTTTTCCTTCTTTTTGTAAAGAAACGCTTGAACCTCCCCTCGATTCTTTTTTCAGCTCTTTTTGTCAGTCTTTCTCCCATAATGGTTTTTTTCAGCCGGTTTTACATCCAGGAAATGCTGCTGGCTTTTTTTACCCTTGGATTCATGGCCTCTCTCTGGCTGAGTTTAAAAACCAAAAAGCCAGGCTGGTTCATTACAGCCGGGATAACAGCAGGCTTTATGTTTGCCACCAAGGAAACATCTCTTATCATTTTTGGGTCTGTTTTTTGTTCCCTCCTTGTCCTGAAACTCTTATTTCCCTCTGTGCTCCCCAAAAAACAGCTGTCTCAAATCATAAGCCGCCCCCATATTATTTACTTCTTTGGGGCTGCCTCTCTCGTGTGGCTTCTTTTTTACTCTTCTTTTTTTAAGAACATCAACGGTCTCTGGGATTCTGTCCGCTCTTTAGGGATCTATTTCCAACGTGCCGGTGAAGAAGGAGTCCATACCCACCCCTGGTATTATTATCTGAAAATGCTGATCCTATCAAGATACGGCTCAGGCCCTGTGTGGAGCGAATCCCTGGTGGTCATTTCAGCCCTCATAGGAGGGATAGGCGCATTCACTCAGAAAGTAACAATCCGCACAGATTCCGCGTTCATTCGCTTTGTTTTTTTCTACACTCTTTTTTCCACTCTTATTTTTTCGCTTATTCCCTATAAAACCCCCTGGAATATCATTCCCTTTTATCTGGGAATGCTGGTGCTGGCAGGATGGGGCCTATCTTTTATTATGGACCTGTGCCAAAAATTCTGGCTTCAATCCATAGCCCTTTTATTGATTCTCATAGGGACGATTCATCTGGGTTGGCAGTGCTGGAGAGGCAACTTCAAATATTATGCAGATCCCCGAAATCCCTATGTCTATGCTCAGACCAGCACAGATTTTCTGAATTTAATACAAAGAATAAACCAAATTGCAGAAATCCATCCAAAACACAAAAACATGCTGATTAAAGTGATTGCCGATCCCCACGAGATGTGGCCTCTTCCCTGGTATCTTCGTGAATTCAAAAAGGTAGGATACTGGAGTGAATCAGCTGAAGCTGGCAGGATTGAAAGAACGCCCATCATAGTTAGTTCAGCGGATCAAACCGAACGACTTGAATCCCTGCTTAAGGACCAATATCTATCCGAGTTTTATGGGCTCAGGCATGAGGTAGTTTTATCCATTCATATAAGACGCGATTTATGGAATCAGTTTTTAGAAAACAAACATTGAAACCATGGACCTCTCTATTGTGATTCCTGCTTATAATGAGGAAAATAAAATAAAAAAAGATGTGGAGGAAGCCTCTTTTTTTTTAAACAAACACCACTTAAATGGGGAAGTCATTGTGGTGGATGATGGAAGCAAAGACCGCACAGCTGAAGCCGCATCTAAAGCTGAAACAGGGCTCTCAGCTAAAGCAACCATCGTTCATCTTGAAAAAAACAAAGGAAAAGGGTTTGCGGTTAAAAAAGGGATACTGACCTCAAAAGGTGAGGTGGTGCTGTTTGCTGACAGCGGAAGCTGTGTTCCCTATGAAAACGCTCTCCCTTATATTAAAAAAATTCGGGCAGGAGAAGTGGACATCGCCCTGGGTTCCCGCTATGCCAAAGGCAGAGTCATCCACCGAAACCGGTCCCTTCTCCGGCGCATCCTCTCTCGGGTCTTCCACTGGGCTGCGGTTTTCACAGCCGGTCTTCCCAAAAAAATCTCCGATTCCCAGTGTGGATTTAAAATCTATAGTGGAGATGCCGCCAGAGAATTGTTCAGTCAATGCCTTATAAATGGTTTTCTATTCGACTTGGAAGTCATAATTCGAGCGCTTAAACAGGGATACAGCATCACTGAATTTCCTGTGGAGTGGACCTGTGACTTGGATTCCCGCCTCAAGCCTGCCTCTGCGGCCAGACAAGTCATTAAAGACCTTTTTAAAGTGAGAAAAATAGCCAAAAACCAGTAACTAATACTTATCCTGGATTATTCACGAGTCGAGATTTTGAGCTTAATGAAATTCAGGTGTGGCTGAAGCGACTTTGAAGATACTGTGAATTGCGAATGGTAAGTGGTGAATGGTTAATTGAATATAAATTTAATTTTTTAAATGAAATATAATTCACAATTTACAACTCACAATTTACTGCTTTTTGATAAAATCTTGTATATCGCTGAAATGAAATTAATTATGAAAACATCGCCGTTTTTTTATGAATAGTTCAGGTTATTTATTTTCCCCAAATTGAGGATTTATATCTCATATATCTGTATCCGCATTTGACTGAGGGTCGAGGAAGTTAAAAGCTCTGTCCATATCTTTGTGATTGGCAACCAGAACAAGGGTGTCTTCTTCTCTTATTTTAAAATCTGTAGAAGGACTGGTTATGGATTCTTCTCCTCTGACTATGGCGATAATCGTGGCTCCTGTTTTCTTCCTTAAGTTTAATTCTTTCAATGTTTTCCCTACAGCTGGAGAGTATTGAGGAACAAAGAAGGTTTCTGTAGTCCCGGCTTTGAGGAGCTCAGTTATTTTCTCCATGGACTGCCCGGTTCTGGCAACTCCTCTTAACATCCCATAGCATTCACTGCGAATGAGCTTGATCTGAGCATTAATGATGTTTCTGGGAATACGGAATTCTTCCAAAACCCTGGCAAATATTTCAATAGAGGTTTCAAATTCCTCTGGGATCACCTGGTTTGCTCCAAGTTTGTATAACTCCTTTATTTCAGAAACAAATCTGGCTCTGACAAGGATATAAATTTTTTGGTTCATTTCTCGGGCTATCTTGACTGCTGTCTTTATGGCAGTAGGATCAGAGATGACAAAAACAATTGCCTTAGCCTGTTCAATTCCTGCAGCTGTAAGCACTTTCCGGGAAGAGATGTCCCCAAAAATAATAGGTTTTCCTTCTCGAAGAACTTCTTGTACTGTATTCGGATTGAGCTCAATGATGGTAAAAGGAATCCCTGTTTGCTTGAGAACACGGACAAGATTACGTCCGTTTAAACCATAACCACCGATTATGACATGGTTTTTAGGGGTTTGCTTCCTTTGTTCAAGGTCTGGTTTCCGGATGGAATCTGGCTTGAATATTATTTTAAATTTTTCCGCCAGAACATGCGAATACTGGACGAGAAAAGGAGTTGCAAAAATGGTCAAAATAGAAGATGCAATAAAAATCTGAAAGATTCCTTCAGGGATAATGCCATTCACTTTGCCCACTCCCGCCAGAACAAAAGAAAACTCTCCTATTTGAGCCAGCCCCAGACCGCTTATAAGAGCAATCCGACTTGGGTATTTCATGATTTTTATGATTAAGAAAACAATAAGGGCCTTCAGAAATATAATGACCACGACCAGAGTGAGTATGATGAATTTTTCACTCCAGGCAAATTGAATATTGAGAATCATGCCAATAGAAATAAAAAATAAACTGGTGAAAAGATCTTTAAACGGCATGATTTCTGCCGTAACCTGATAGCTGTATTCTGATTCAGAGATAATGATGCCAGCCAGAAAAGCCCCCAAGGCTAAGGACAATCCAAGAGACGAGGTTAAAAAAGCCATGCCAAGACACATGAATAAGCTGGTGATTAGGAAAATTTCTCTGACCCTGGTCTTGACCATGAGATACAAGATCCGTGGCATGAGATATCGGGCAATAATAAAAACAGCGCCCACAGCCAGGATGCTAAAGAAAAATCTCACCAGCATTGTGACTAAGGAATGAGTTCCGGCTTGACCAAGAAATTTGGTGATGACAATCATGGGAACAAGGCTGATATCCTGAAAAAGAAGAATACCCAAGGAAATATTGCCCTGGGGAGATTCAAGTTGGTTGGAATCCGAATAGATTTTTAATACAAGGGCGGTACTGCTGAGTGAAATCAAAAAACCATAAACGATCAATTCCGGTAAGGGGAGCTTAAAAAAATGCAGCACTCCAATAACCAGCAGTGATGTTATGCTTACTTGGAGTCCTCCACCCATCCAAAAAAATTTCTTCAGGGCACCCAGTTTTTCAAAAGAAATCTCGAGACCTATGGTGAAGAGGAGCATGACCACTCCAATCTCAGCCAGAACATCAATGCTGTGGGTATCCTGTATCAGACCAATTCCACCGGGCCCGATGATAATGCCTGTTAAGATAAAACCAGTGACAGCCGACAGTCTTAATCTGTGACTGAAATAAAAGACGCCAATTGCTGCCGCCAGAACAATGATGGCTTCTTTCAGAATTGGAACTTCCATGGCTCATCTCTTTCAAATATTTTAATCTGACCTATTTATAAAAAAAATAACCCTGTTTTTCATTATTATTTTCTTTTCTGCGGCAAGCAAGGCTTTTTATAAAAGCAGTAAATGGCAAATAGTTTTTTCAATTTACAATTCACCACTCACAACTCACGGTATTTAAATTCAATATCGCTCCAGCCAAACCTGAATTTCAGTCTCTATCAACTGAAATCTCGCGGATCCAGATGTTTCTGAATCGGACCGGATCTCCATGGTCCTGAAGGGAGAGAGGAAGTTTTTCTTGGTGGGGCTTATAAGGGGGCCTTTTTTTCCAAGCCGTAGGCCCTGTCAGAACCACATCATGATGGATGAGCACATGATTGTGAAACACTGTCATGCGAGCCGGCTTCACTAATCTTCCATCTTTATCAAAGCGAGGAGCTTTAAAAACAATATCAAAACACTGCCATTCTCCAGGAGGAGAGCACACATTAACCAGAGGAGGATGCTGTCCATAGACAGCCCCGGCCATGCCGTCTGCATATGTTTTGTTCTCATAATTATCCAGCACCTGCACTTCGTATTGACCCATTAAAAACACTCCGCTGTTTCCTCGCGCTTGACCTTCTCCAGTGACTTTTTCCGGCGAAGCCCATTCCACATGGAGCTGACAGCTTCCAAAATTTGCCTTAGTCTGAATCGACCCTGCTTTTTTAGTCACTTCCATATAACCGTTTCCTATCTTCCATCGGGCCTGGTTTCCCTTGCTGTCCACCCACTGGGATAGGTCTTTTCCATCAAACAGGATTTGCGCATCTGAAGGAGGGGGGACTGGAAAATTCAATCTGCCAGACTTGACCACTGGAGGCAAAGGCCTGTTTTTATCATGTGTTTTCCACTTTTTTACAGAAGAAATTTCTGAATTCATTTCTTTACTCTCCTGACAGTTTATGGCCGCAAACACAAATAACAACGCTGGAATCAGAGCTAATATCCCTACCTCTTTCATACGACTCTCCCCTTATAAAGACCACCCTTTTCGGTATTCCCTATGAAGAAAATTATTGGCTTCGGGCAAATTTTTAAATTCCATTTTATTCCCGTCCCATTCCAGCACTGTATTGTGATCTTGCGTGGCTACAGCTACATTTCCCAGAAGCATAACCTCAGTTAAAAGTCCTGAGTATGAAAAATCTGTGGTGGATTTCTCACCTTTTTTAATGGCTTCAACCCATTCTTCATGAATTCCTGGAGATCGAGGAATTGTTTTTTCCGGTCTTTGATACTCTCTCATCTTGGTCTCAGGAATGATGCGGGGATTTTTCCCATAAGTGCTGAACATCAACTTCCCTTTATCACCTACAAACAAACCTCCCCCTCCAGAGTCACCCATCATACGTCCTTGTTCCAGTTCATGGGGTCTGGAGGGCATGATCCCACCATCATACCATTTAAGAGTCACAGGAGGGAATTCACCCCGAGCTGGGAATTCATACGTCACCACTTCAGCCAAGGGATAAGAATCCTTGGTGAACCGCGTAGAGCTGGCCTGAACCGAAGTGGGGTGACCAAGCTTCAAGGCCCAGAAGGGATGATCCAGTATATGAGCTCCCATATCTCCCAGAGCTCCGGTTCCGAAATCCCACCAGCCACGCCAGCTAAAAGGATGATAAGCCGGATGATAAGGTCTGTAAGGAGCTGGGCCCAACCAAATATCCCAATCTAATTCCTCGGGTACAGGAGGAGTGTCTTCAGGAGCCTCAATGCCCTGGGGCCATATAGGCCGGTTTGTCCAGCAAAGGACTTCTCTTACTTCTCCGACAGCTCCATCCCAGATCCATTCATTGATCAGCCTCCCTCCTTCTCCAGCATGGCCCTGATTCCCCATTTGACTGATGACCCCTGCTTTTTTAGCAGCCTCAGCAAGCATTCTGGCTTCTTTTATAGTGTGTGTTAAAGGTTTTTGTACAAAAACATGTTTCCCCCGTTTTATGGCATTCATTGCGATCACAGCATGAGTGTGATCCGGGGTGCTGACTGTAACAGCATCGATATTTTTTTCCTTATCCAGAAGAATACGAAAATCTTTATATTTATTTGCCTTCTCATACATGGCTTTCTGATCCGGAGTATTGTGTTCGGAACCCAAAAATTCAGCCATTTGCCTTCCGTCTACATCACACAAGGCCACAATATTCTCAGTACTTACACTGCGTATATCTGAAGAACCCTTTCCTCCCACTCCAATACAGCCGATTTTTAGAGTATCACTAGGCGCTTTATAGCCTGTTCCGCCAAGAACATGGCGGGGAATGATCATGAATCCTGCAGCCGCGGCTGCACTTTTTCCTATAAATTCTCTCCGAGTTAAACTTTTTCTTAAATCATTATTTTGTTTTTTTTGACTCATGGCCGCCCTTCTTTTATGAAAATTTTAATGTCATAATTCACTTTCACTATAATATACAGTCATAAAACTACGAGTCAATAAAATATTCATTCAAATAAAACAAAAATCCTGTATATTAGGTGACAAAATTCTGTTATAAATATGAGAAAGAGGTTTTTCATCCATGAACCAAAAAAAATACCAAATCGGAATGGCTCTGGGAAGTGGGGCTGTGAGAGGCTATGCCATCATTCCCATCATAAAAAGGCTCCAAAAAGAAGACATAAAGATAACCGCCGTGAGCGGTTCCAGTGTAGGAGCCTTGATAGGTTCTTACTATGCCCTTCACGGAGAAGTTGATTCGCTTTTGGAATTCGCCACAGAAAAGATAAAAAAAAAAGATTACCTCAAACTTGTTGACCCCAATAAACCCAATATATCACTCATAAAGGGAGAAAAAATAGAAAAATTTTTAACGGAAAATTTTTTTAAGGACTCAACATTTAAAGACACCAGGATTCCCCTGGTGGTATGTGCCACGGATCCCATTCAAAGGAAAGCGGTTTATATTGATAAAGGGAAGATTTGCCAAGCTGTGATGGCTTCCATATCCATTCCAGGGATTTTTCCTCCTTACAAGATAGAAGACCGGCTTTATATTGACGGCGGGATTCTGGACCCGGTGCCTGTGAAGCCTCTTTTGGATAGAAAAACAGAAAAAATCGTGGGAATAAGCCTGATGGGTTATATCGAACAAAATCCGGACAAAGAAATGGACCTGATTACCACACTCTTGAATATATCTTACATGATGATGGAGCAGATCTCTAAAAGAGAGGAAGGGAAAAATATATTTATTCTTGACCCGAAATTTAAGCCGGACCCTCCCAATATGCTTACTTTCTATAAGTGGAAAGACAATTACCAGATCGGTGAAGAGCTGATAGAGAAGGAGATCAGCAAATTAAAATCCTGGCTTGAAGAGTGACTCCCTAGGTCAATAAAAATTTATTTCAGTCCTCTTTTCTCCAGCAGATATTTTACCTCAGGCTCTCTTCCTCGGAAGTTTTTATACAAGACCATAGGATCTTGAGTTCCGCCTTTTTCAAGAATATTGTTTCTGAAAGAAAGCGCGGTTTCTTTATCAAAGAGACTGGTCTCCTTAAATGCGTGGAAAGCATCGCAGTCTAGAACTTCAGACCAAATGTAGCTGTAATATCCCGAAGAATATCCTCCTGAAAAGATGTGTTGAAAATAGGGGCTCCTGTAGCGCACCACAATCTCCGGGACCATTCCGATCTTTTCCATAGACTGGTTCTCAAATTTCAATGCATCCTGTTCCACCGGCTCAGCCAACGTATGCCAGTCCATATCTAGAAAAGCAGCCGCTAAATATTCTACCGTAGCGAACCCCTGGTTGAAGTGTCCGGCTTTTTCAATCTTTTCAATCAGCTCCTGGGGAATCGGCTCTCCGGTTTGATAATGTTTGGCATAGACTTTTAATACCTCGGGTTCAGATGCCCAGTGCTCCATGATCTGAGAAGGGAGCTCTACAAAATCACGGGGAACAGAAGTGCCGGAAAGACGTGGATAGGTGCAGTCTGAAAGCAGTCCGTGAAGAGCATGCCCGAATTCATGGAACAGAGTCGCGGCCTCATCAAAATTCAGGAGTGTGGGACTGTCCCCACTGGGCTTGGTGAGGTTTAAATTATTGGTCACAATGGGTGTGGTCTCTTTTTCTTTGAGCTTGTACTGCTTTCGAAAACTGTTCATCCAAGCCCCGCCTCTCTTTGAGGCTCTTGAGAAATAATCCGCATAGAATATCCCTATGTGGGATCCATCTTCTTCTCTGACTTCAAAAACTTTCACATCAGGGTGGTATTTGGGCAGATCTGTCCGCTCAATAAACCGGATCCCGTAAAGTTGATTGGCCACATAAAAAACCCCTTCTCTCACATTATTCAACTCAAAATATGGCTTGGTCATCTCGTCAGACAGTTCAAACTTTTTCTTTTTTAATCTTTCGGCAAAAAACCACCAGTCCCAGGGCTGGAGTTTGAAATCCTTACCCTCCTCATCAATCAATTCCTGAAGCTCGCTTCTCTCCTGCTTAGCTTTCTCCAGAGCAGGTTCCCATATTTTGTACAGCAGGTCATACACATTCTCTGGCTTTTTAGCCATGTTTTCTTCTAAAACATAGTGAGCGTGAGTCTCATACCCCAGGATTTGGGCTCTTTTGACCCGGAGAAAAGCAATGCGGGAAGCAATCTCTTTGTTGTCCAGTTCATCATCATTGTTTCCTCTGTTAATATAGGCCTTGAATATTTTCTCTCTCAGGTCCCTCTTTTCAGAATAGGTCAAAAACGGGGTGATGCTCGACCGGTGAAGAGTGAACACCCATTTTCCCTCATGACCTCTGTCTTCGGCTGCTTTGGCAGCCCCATTGATTACAGACTGGGGAAGTCCGGCCAAGTCTTCTTCATTTTCAATCACCAGTTCAAACCTGTTGTTTTCCTTAAGCACATGCTGGCCAAATTTCATGGTCAGATTTGACAGCTCTTCATTTATTTTTCTTAATTCTGCTTTGTTTTCTTCGCTCAGTTTGGCTCCACCTCGAATGAAATTTCGGTAATACTCTTCGAGAAGTTTGGCCTGCTCTGTGGTTAACTCAAGATTCTCCTTTTGGTCATAAACAGTTTTAATGCGCTGGAAAAGCTCCTCGTTAAACAAAATATCATCCCTGTGATTGGATAAGAGCGGGGTCACTTCTTCATCAATTTGCTGCATTTCTTCGTCAGTCATAGAACCGTTCAGAACATTGAAAACACTGCTGACTTTCCTCAGAAGGGCTCCGCTTTCTTCCAAGGTCTCAATAGTATTCTTAAAAGTGGGATCGTCTTCATTCTCAACAATTTTCTCAATGTCCTGCTTTTCCTGCTCAATACCTGCTTTAAATGCCGGAAGATAGTGCTCTTTTTCGATTTTTTCAAAGGGGGGAACACCAAATTCAGTTTTCCATTCAGTAAAAAACGGATTCTCTTCCTTTTGGGTACAGGCAACCGTACAAAGACTGATTACCATGACTGAAATAATGGCTTTTTTCATTTACATTCTCCTTTATAGATTTAAGAGAATTTTTTCTGGATGCATTGAATCAATTATATCTATCCTGGTTTTTTATTCAACTCAGTATCTTAAGTTATTTTTAGTTTCTGATTTTCTCAATATATTCATATACTCTTTTCTTTTCATACTCGTCTTCAATAAACTTTTGAGCTTCCTCAAGCAGAGAGGAAACTTCTCTTCCTTGGAGCCCATCATGAAGAGGATCCGGCAGTGCGATTTTGACCAATATGCGGGCTGCTGTTTCTCTCAACTCCTCACTGCCCAAAAAAACAGCTGCCTCTTTTAAGGAATCCAAAGTCTTTATTTCCCCCAAACCCAATAAAAATAATTTTTGCTCATCTTTTTCCTGGAGTATTGTTTTCACCTTAAGAAGCATTTTTAACTTATTTTCTTTTTTAAGTTCAGAAGAAGTGATTAGACGGATATAAGACCTTAAAGCCAGATACCTGTGTTTTTTATCCTCAGCCTGTCTGCATAGAGAGAGGAGCTCTTCACTCGCCTCCAGTTTTTTCCATTCCACAAGTGTATAAAAAGATTCTAGGGCCACTTCTTGATCACTGCTGTTTTGGGCTTCCACCACAGCTTTTAATGCTTTTTTTCCTCCGATGGCTGATAAAGGTCTCAGAAAAATAATCTTTTTCTTTCCCTCTGCTTTGGCCAATGCCTCTAAAACCTTTTCAGCCCTTTTCTCCGGATCTTTAACAGATTGACAAGCTGCTTCCAAAGCTCTCTGGAGCAGGGTAATCTCCCTTTTTTCATCGGTTTCCTTCAGCATATCGATCAACACTGAAATGTCATCTTTATCCACTACCCTGTGGAGTCCTGAAAGAGCCGCCTTTCTTAAGGTCTGGTCCCCGTTCTTGATCTGAGAGATAATTAAATCAGAACAGTCCAGTGCCTGCTTATGAAAGATGACTTCCATAAGAGAGAGGCGGGCATTTGGAGGCATTTGGTCAAATTCTCTTTGAATCCTCGGAATAATTGATTCCGCTTTAAAACTTAAAAGAGCCTGCTGGACACATCGAGTTTCCTCCTCTATATTGTTGTGCAAAAGCTGGAATAAGTCATCAACCGATTTTTCCCTGCCTAATTTTGACAAGGGCATCACAGATGCCTTTCTCAGGTGCAAACTCTCGCTGTGTATGGTCTTCTTAAAAACAGAAAGCAGCGACTTATCCTCTGTTTTTCCCAGCATGGTCAATATCTCAGCCTGTACTCCAGAAGGAACTCCTTGCATTCTGCCTATCCATTTCTGCTTCATTTCTGTATCATATATATCCAAAGCCAAATCAAGAGCTTTCTGTCGAACTTCACTGCTCTGGCTTTCCATCATTCCCAAAAGGTCATCCAGGGCTTTTTTTCCTGAGATGTCCACCAGAAGGTCTAAGGCAGCACACTGAACGTGATTTTCATCTTCAGCCGAATAATGAGCTATCATATCCCTGCAAATATTTGCACCCAGCCCTTTGTGACCTGACTCAGCCAACCTTCTGATATAAAGAAGGTAAACCAGAGGGGCTTCAGACCTTTCAAAAACAGAAGACCTGATCCGGACTCTTCCTAACAAATCCATACACGAAGGATCTCCGATATTGGCAAGCGCATACAAAGAGACCCTCCGGAAGTCCTCCTGTTCACTGGAAGCATAAGGTTTTATCTTTTTAACAGCTTTTCTGCTGCGGAGCTCGCCCAAAGCTTTTATGAAAGTCAACCGCCTGTCTCCGGATTCAGAATCCATTGCCTTTATAAAAGCTTTCTCTGCTTTTTCGGTTCCCAGGGCAGTCAGAGCTCTGGCTGCAGGCTCATATAGTTGGGGATCCGTTAAATAGCTAGCGAGGGGTCTCACAGCTTCCCTTTTTCCCACAAGCTGGAGCTGGCCTATCGCGAATGCTTTCGCCTCCTTATCTTTCAAGACTTCAAGGGCTTTGATAAAGGATTTTGAAACCAAAAACCGTTCTCCCTCCCTGGTCAAGCTGGCGGATGATACCGCTAAACCGTGAACAGCATATTCTGCTTTTGTTCTTTTATTTTCTTCTGAATCCTCAAGAAACAAGCAGAGTCTGATAAGACCCTCTTTTCCCAACGCCGTAAGTTTGGAGCTCAGGGAGTCTAAGCTTGAAGAATCCTCAGCAGGAAACACAGACAAAATGTCCTCTATCTTTTTATCTAAATTTTTTTCAGAGCTCCATCCAAAAAAAGAGACTGAGACGAACAAAAACAAACCCACAAGTATTAAGGCTTTTGCTCTTCTTTTCATCTTTTTATCTCTAACCAATTTTAAAGACCTCACATCCGCCACGGCGCTCTCATAGGTTGATCCAAAAGCCGGTCTGCCTGAGGGTCATTTATAAAACATTGTTTGTCCGGGTCGAACCTCAAAGGCCTTCCCAAACGCACTGCAATCTTACACAAATTAACCAGAGTACAGGACCGATGAGCATTTCCTTCATTCAGAGCAAACTTCCTTCTCTCTTTCACCGCTTTTATAAAATCTGTTTTCTGCGGCTCAGGATCAGGAAGAGATGCTAAATTTTTTTTGAAATTCAAAATATTCGTTTGAAATCCCCGAAATATTTTTCCCTCGGGACCCTCTATAAAAGGAGCTTTTTTGTCTTTGTTTTCACCATCCAGAATGACCTGACACCCATCAGAGTACTCCATTTCAATCCGTCGCCATGTTCGGCATGCATCCGGATGCTGCTGAGGGCATTCAGCTTCCACTCTTACCGGGCTGGTATGGTCTTTTTCCAAGAGATACTGGACCGGGTCCAGATAATGCATGCCCATGTCCCCTAAACCTCCTCCATCATAATCCCAGTAACCCCGAAATGTGGTATGGACTCTATGAGGATGATAAGGTTTGTAAGGAGCAGGTCCCAGCCAAAAGTCATAATCCAGTTCTTTGGGTACAGGCTGGGGAGTCAAATCTGTCCTTCCCCTCCAGTAAAACTTCCAGTCAAAACCAGTAACGCCGCTCACGGTTACTTTCAAGGGCCATCCCAGCATTCGGTTCATCACAGCCTTTTTAAAGGATTTTACAGAAGTTCCCGCCCCGTAAAACTGGTCCTGGAATCTGAACCAGGTGTTCACCCTGAAAATCCTGCCGTTTCTCTGAACAGCCTGAACCACTTTTTTCCCTTCTTCTATAGTACGGGTCATGGGCTTTTCGCACCAGATGTCCTTTCCTGTTTCAGCAGCAGCCCGAGAAATGACCCCATGCCAATGAGGTGGGGTGGCTATATGGACAATATCTATATCGCTTCTCTCCAAAACCTCACGAAAATCTTTAAATCCCTTGACCCCGGGACCAGCCATCTCCAAAGCGATTTTCAAATGATTCTCATCCACATCACAAACCGCCACCAGACGAGAGCCAGGATAACTCAAATGAACCCTTCCCATTCCCCCGACACCTATGACAGCTTTGCTCAATCCATCACTGGGAGGAGTGTATCCCTTCCCCCCTAAAACAAACCGGGGCACAATCAAGGCAGCGGCCCCAGCTTGAATTCCTTTTTTGAGAAAATCCCGGCGGTTTATAGGTTCACTTTTTTCTGGCATACCTGCATCCTTGCGGCACTTGACTTCACGCTGAATCTTTAGTTTAGGGACTGCATCAAAAAAAATCAATAAGTGAAATTCAAGTACGGCTTAGCTCAATAATATTTGCCATTTTATTTTTATGAACTTGCACGGGGCGTGAGAAATGAATATCATGAGACTGTCATCCTTAAAAACAACAAGGAGAAACCAATGAAAAAAATACCTGCGGCTTTTCTCTTTTTTTTATTAGCTGTGACCAGTGTTTTTCTCTACGGGGAAGGGGACGAAAAGAAAAAATCAGCGCTTTTTGTCTGGGGTGGATGGGAAGGACATGAACCTAAAAAATGTGTGGATATTTTTGCTCCCTGGCTTGAGAAACAGGGGTTTGATGTAGAGATATCCCACACTTTGGATTCTTATCTAGATGTTGAGAAGCTTAAATCCCTCAACCTTATCGTTCAAGTCTATACCATGGCCTCTATCACCGGAGAGCAGGAAAAAGGACTTTTGGAAGCAGTTAAAAGCGGGGTCGGCATAGCTGGATGGCATGGAGGCCTTGCTGATTCATTCAGACAAAACACCGAATACCAATTTATGGTGGGAGGACAGTGGGTAGCCCACCCAGGAGGTATTGTTGATTACGAAGTGAATATCACTGACAAGGAACACCCGATCACAGCAGGTCTTTCTGATTTTAAAATGCATTCAGAACAGTATTATATGCATATAGATCCCATCATCAATGTTCTGGCAACAACCACTTTTTCAGGGGAGCACGCTCCCTGGATCAAAGAAGTGGTTATGCCTGTGGTGTGGACAAAAAAATACGGAAAGGGCAGAGTCTTTTACACCTCTTTTGGGCATGTTTCAAAAGATTTTGATGTTTCTGAAGCCAAAGAAATCGTAAAAAGGGGAATGCTTTGGGCTGCCCGAAGCCTCGAACAAAAAAACAACTAGCCTGACCTATTCAGGTTAGAAAACAAAATCTCTAATATTCCTTATACGGTTCAGGAATTTTAATGTCTATATAGCTTTCCTCTCTCATTTTTTTAATGAACTGGAGAGACTTTTCACGGCGTTTTTGCTGAAAAATGATATTTTCAATCTCATTTCTGACTATATTAAAATCTTTGACATGCTCTTCCTTTTTATCAATAAGCTTCAACAGATACCATCCGTTTTGGGTCTGAATCCATGGAGTGACCTCTCCGATCTCAAGTTTTTCCACAGCCTGTTCCAGAGTTTTCTCCAGACTTCCTTTCTCAAAACTTCCCAATTCTCCTCGAGATTCTTTATAGGGCCCGTCAGAATATTTTTCAGCTAAATCTTCGAAAGATTCTCCGTCCTCTAAGTGAGCGCTGATTTCTTCTGTTTTTGCTTTGAGTTCCTGATCAGTCTTATCTGCATCTGAAAGATAAATAGCCTTTAGCTCAAAAGTAGCCGGCACTTTAAACTCTTCCTGATGCTGCCGGTAGTAATTGATAACCTCTGTATCATTCACCACTATATCCTTGCCAAACGAATAATACAGAACTCCTTCCTTTAAAAGCTCTCTCTCCTGTAAATCCAGCCAGGTATCGTAATCAATACCTTGTTTATTCATGGCCTGCCGGATTTCATCAATGGAACTAAACCCGTACTGCTTTTTCATCTCTTCTACCATGCTTTCAAGCTGTGCACTCACATCTATATCCTGTTTCTCTGCCTCCTGAATAAGCAAAAGGTCTGTGATCATATCATCTAAAAGATTTTCTCTTCTCTTTCTGTATTGTTCCTCAAGCTCCTCTCCTTGGTAGCTCGAGGCTAAAGACTGATACAGCATCTCATCCTGCTGTTTGTAGTCAGATAGAGTGATAATATCTCCATTGACCACAGCCACAATGGCTTCCACGACCTCTTCACCATTGAACTGCATTCCTGTGGTTAGTAAAACCAGTAAAACCATTATTTTTTTTATTGTTCTATTCATATTCATTTCTTTGATAAGTAAAGTTCAGCCTTTCTGGATAAAACTCCCAATCAAGGTCTGATTTCAATTTTTCAAGGTATTTGTTCATCCTATCACTTATTTTTTGGTTGAGGATCTTCATTTCAATCCTAGAGGAAACATCCTGGTCAGGTTTATCAGGCAAAGGAGAGCTTTTAATGATTTCATCAATCCGGAATATATGATAACCATATTCCGATTCAATGACCTGGCTTACCTGACCTTGCTTCAAAGAAAAGACCACTTTGTCCATCTCTTCGGGAAGCTGACCAAGTTCAAAGACACCCATCATCCCTCCCCGAGAAGCCTCGACGCCCTTAGATTCTTCCCGGGCTATTTTTCTGAACTCTTCTTCGGTGAACTCTTTGACTCTTTTGTATATCTCAATGGCTTTGTCTTCGGTTCTTAGAAGTATCTGGCTCACTCTTCTTTTCTCATTTTGCAAATAATCTTTTTTATTCAATTGATAATATTCCTGTATTTCCTCTGGTGTGACATCAATATCTTTCACCAGACCTAACGTAATTTTTTCTATGAGTAATTTTTCAAAAAGGGTATTGACTTCCACTTCCTTCTTTATCATATTCTCGCTCAATTTGAATTCATTGGAAAGCCGAGCCAAATATCCTTTTTTTTCCTCATCACTGAGAAATAACCTCTCTCTTCGAGCTGCTTCCAAGAGCAGCTTTTCCTCTATGAAACTATCCAGCAGCCTGCTTCTGCTCAATTCTGACAGCTCTTCAAAACTATCTCCTACAGTGAGTAAAAGATACTTTTCAAAATCAGAATTATCATAAAATAAATCCCCTATTTTCAATATGATTTCATTTTTTATGGCCTCACTGCGCAGTTGTTCGTAATCCTGATGTTCTGGACTTTCATCGGCACAAGTCATCAAAGTAAAAACAAGAATCATTAAAAAAACAGGTACTTTAACTTTAGATGCAAACATTCTCTTAGGTCCTTAAGAAGTGAATTGCCATCAACAAATCAATACTGATAAAATTGAAGTGAGATTCTATTTCACTTTTAATGTTCAGCGTCCCAATTATATACCATTAAAGACAACTCCTTCAAGATGAATATTGTTTCATCCAGTATCTTCGGTTCTTTAGTTGAAGTCATCTTTATATTCATAATCCCCTGTGGGGTAATAGAACCAGAATACTTTCTGAGCAATGATGACAATTGAGAAATATCTGCCGTAGATTCAGGGAAAAATTTAAAAACAATTTCATCTCTTGTTCTGTCAATCGCTTCGATCCCAAGACTCTGGGCAAGATGCTTGATCCTTCCATAATTAAATAAATTCTGAACACTCTGAGGAAAAGGACCGTACCTATCTCTGACTTCCTCCTGGATCCTATCTAATTCGGAGAAATCTTCAATAGAAGACACTTTCTTATAAAGGTCCATCCTCAGACTGACCTGGGGAATGTATTTCTCAGGGATCCTTATATCTGTTTTTAAGTCGATCCGGCTCTTTCTTGTTTCTATTTTCTCGCCTTTAAGTTTTCGGATTGTCTGATCCAGCAAGTACATGTAGTATTCAAATCCCACGGCCTCCATGAATCCATGCTGTTCCTCGCCGAGAAAATTTCCAGCTCCTCTTATTTCAAGGTCCTTTGCAGCAAGCCTGAACCCAGAACCGAGTTCTGCAAATTCCTGAATAGCACTCAACCTTTCTCTGGCAGTCCTGGTCAGCTCAGAAAAAGGAGGAACAAGAAAATAAGCAAATGCCTGCCGTGATGAACGCCCTACCCTTCCTCGGAGCTGGTAAAGTTGGGCCAGCCCAAATCGATCAGCCCTGTGAACAATCAGCGTATTAACCCTGGGGATATCAATGCCGTTTTCAATAATAGTGGTAGAAATCAACACATTATACTTGCCCTGAATAAAATCCAGCATTCTTTTCTCCAGTTTGGTTCCTTTCATTTTCCCGTGTATAGTGACCACTTTAGCTTGGGGAGCCCATTTTGTAATCATTTCAGATACCGTGTCAATATCCTGAACCCGATTGTGAACATAATAAACCTGCCCGCCCCTGTTCAGTTCTCTCTTTATAGCCGATGTAATCACCTTTTTGCTGAAAAGCCCCACTACAGTATGAATAGCCAGTCTGTCTCTAGGGGGAGTCTCAATGAGGCTGATGTCTCTAAGTCCGCTTAAAGACAGGTTTAATGTTCTTGGAATAGGAGTGGCTGTCAGGGTCAAAACATCTATTTGTGACTTCATCTTCTTTATTTTCTCCTTGTGCGCCACTCCAAACCTCTGCTCCTCGTCTATTATCAGTAATCCAAGGTCTCTAAACTCCACATCTTTGGAAATCAAGCGGTGAGTACCGATGACAATATCCACTAGCCCCTTCTTTACATCTCTTAAAATATCCTTCTGTTCTTTGGGAGACTGCAGTCGAGTCAATCCTTCAACTCTAATGGGGAAAAAGACCATCCGGATTCGAAACGTCTTTAAATGCTGGTTGGAAAGAACAGTGGTGGGAGAAAGAACAGCCACCTGTTTACCGTCCATAACTGCTTTAAAAGCAGCCCTTAACGCCACTTCGGTTTTCCCATACCCCACATCCCCACATATCAGGCGGTCCATAGGAGTCGGGGACTCCATGTCTTTCATCACATCCTCAATAGCTTTTTCCTGGTCCTCGGTTTCTTCATAATCAAAACTCTTTTCAAAATCTGAAAGCCACTCTCCTATCTGGCTGAAAGCATATCCTTTTTGAGCTTTTCTTTTGGCATAGAGTTGCAGCAGCTCTCTGGCTATCTTTTCAACAGCTTTTTTTGTTCTTTCCTTGGTCTTAATCCATTGGGATGAACCAAGCTTGCTCAAGTTGGGAAAAGCAGAACTGACTTTGGAGTATTTTTGGACTAAATTCAAATCCTGCACAGGAACAAACAGTTTGTCATCATCCCGGTACATGATTTCCATAAACTCCTGCTTCTTGTGGTCCACTCCCATTTTTACCAGTCCCTTGAAAATCCCTATACCATAATCGGTATGGACCACATAATCTCCAGTCTTTAAGTCTTGAAAATGGGAAAAAAACTTCTTTACTTTAGGACGACTCACCAAGACTTTTTCTTCAGTAAAAATATCATACTCGGAAAAATAATTGATTTTTTGCTCGGGATAACTGAAACCCCGGTCCATCTTGCCTATCAACAGGACAACCGATCCATCCGGTGCATCCAGAAACGAATGATCCGCATTGATGAAGGGAATGTTATTTTCTGATAAAAGAAACGAAACTTTCTTCCTGACGCCTGGGCCCGAAAGATAAACATAAGTTCTCTCTGACTCATCTTGAAGCTTTTTCAAATACCTCAAAAAGAAAGGAATTTTATTTTTGAATCGAGGGACTGATTGAAAAGAAAAACTAATTCGCTTTTTGCTGGAAAAAGAAGATATTTCATTCAAGCAAACAGCAGATCTTTTGATATCCTCCCACAAAGAAAAGTCAAATATCTCATTGGGCGGAAGAGAAAACACGCCTTCTTTTTTTAGCTTTTTATGCTGTTCATGAAAGTCTCTCTGAATCTGGTCCCACTCTTTTTTAACTTCATCATAATCATCGATCATATAAACACAGTCCTTTACATATTCATTCAGTCCAGTGAAATCATTTTGATGGGCTTTGCTGGAGGAAGCTAAAGAAGGAGGACACTTCTCTGAAAATTCTTTCATAGAGGGAATACGGAGAAAATCAATTCTGTTGATTGAGCGCTGGGAAGAAGTTTCAAATTCCCTTAAGGACTTAACTTTATCCCCGCTGAATTCAATTCGAAAAGGATAGAGGGCTAAAGGAGAAAAAACATCTACAATCCCTCCTCTGTAAGCATATTCACCATGAGAATTTAAAATGTCCTGCCTTTCATAGCCATAATCTTCAAGCACCTGAATCAATACATCCCTTCCTAATTGGTCTCCCCTTTCTGTCTCCAGGAATAAATCTTTTAGTTTTTTCCTGTTGGGAACCGGAGCTAAATAGGCAAGCAGATTGGTGATGACAATGGAATTCTGCCCTTCCTTCCATCTCCAAAAGAATTCCATCCTGGATGAAACTGAATCCATAGGGTAATTGTTTTCTTGATAAGGACTGTCATATAAAGAGGGAAAAACATCAGATTTTATGTCCAGAGATAACTGAGAAAGAAAAAAATCACATCTCTGCTTCATGTTGGAAAGAGAGGAATCTACAGGACATAGGTAGACAATATTTTTCTTTATCTGGCTTTTTAACAAAGACAGAAAATAGGGTTTTGCAGGATTTATGACCCCCGATACACTTATCCTCTTTTTCTCTGCATTCAGTTCTCGTATCAGTTTGTTGAATTGTTTTGTTTTGGTTAAAAAATCAATACTCATAAGATCTTGGCCTGAATTATTCTTAAAAAATGATTAACAGTGAATAATGAATTGTTTTTTCTAAGTTAATTATCCTGACCTATTCATAAAAAAATGGCGATGTTCAATCTTTTGTTTTGCTTTCAAGGATTTACATGCTTTTTACAAAAATGATAACTGAAAACTTTTTGTTTGTTTTTACTTTCATTTTAATCGCCATTTTTTTACCATTAAGGCAAGCCGATCTCACTGCATCTGCTTCGTTACAGGGTACTCGCGGTGAAGGACCACAGCTTCGCACCCTGTGCCTCGCATCTGCAGCAACCTCGGCTTGTGAATAATCCAGGTTATTATAAAAGATTTTCCTTCAATGGGCTAGGGGGGGTGGATTTGTAGTGGTTGAAAGAATTTCCTTAAAAGTGTAAGGTTAATTTTAAGAGAGACGAAGATCTCATGAAACAAAAAAATGTTTTTCGTCCCAAGGAAAAAAGTCTTCAAGTCCAGTTTTATTCAGGTTATAGAGGTTATGAAACTCCAAGGTCAATAATCATAGACAAAAAAGAGTATTTAATAAAAAAAATAACCGAGAGGAAAAGAATCGCAGACCAAAAATCCGGAAAACAATACACTCAATTCCTATGCCAAACACTACACAAGACCTATTTAATCAAAGTTTTTGAGTTATGGGAAACTTATGAGGTGAAAGTTTATGAAAAGCAAGAAAATTCAAAATAAAAAACACGGATTTAAAACCACAGCAGGACTTTGGTTTCGTTTTATTCATTTCAGAGAGGTGTCACATGAGAAAAATTAACCGGCTAAACTGCCTTGTTTTGGTTTTTTTGTTTCTGCTTTTTTCCTGTAAAGGTCCTTCCCCTGAACAGGAATGGAACTATTTCAACAAAAACTTGGGGTCAGACAAAATCCGATTGTGCATACTGCATCCTTCCTACAGCACTCTAAATTCTTTGATTAAACTCAAAGAAAGAGGGATATTCGGTGATGACAATTTGGAAGTAGTGGGTGTCTTTCATGAACAAGAACGAACAGATTACCAAAGCGCCTATGCTTTGATTAAAGAAAAATCTTTGGACTGGATAAAATTCCATCAGTTAAAAGGAAATATCCGTAAAGAAATTCTATTTCAGGAAAACAATTTCACCCCTGAATTTAAAAAAATCATTAGTAACTCTGATGGGATTATTTTTTTTGGAGGAGCTGATATCCCGCCTTATATATATGGAGAGAAAACCAGCCTCCATACCTCAACAAGGACCCCGGTTCGTCATTTTCTTGAGCTGTCTTTGGTATTTCATCTCCTGGGAGGTTATCAAAACAATGAATTGACTCCTCTCCTGGAATCCTATCCTGACTTTCCAGTGCTGGGTATATGTCTCGGAGAGCAGACCTTAAACATTGGTACTGGAGGGAGTATGGTGCAGGATATTTGGTCTGAAAAATATCAAGTGAATTTTTACGAAGACGTTTTGAATCTCCCCAGAGAAAACTGGCATTTCAATCCTTTCTCAAGACTGTATCCGGGAAAAAACCTTTTCCCTTATAATCTCCATCCTTTGAAGCTCTCCCCCGAAGGAATCTTTGTTCAGGATTTTGGTTTTAGTCCCCAGGAAACTCCCCTTATTTGCTCCTCCCATCATCAGGCGGTAGATGAATTGGGGAAAGGAATGGAAATATGTGCTACAACTCTGGATGAAAAAGTGATTGAGGCCATACAGCACCAGAAATATAAAAATGTACTGGGCATACAATTCCATCCGGAATTTCCTATTCTCTGGGACCCAGAGGCTTCATTCTTATTTTCACCTCAAGAAGAAAAGGAATTCACTCCTTTGGAGACTCTAAAAAATTCTCCTCCCAGCTATTCATTCCATAAAAAAATCTGGTCCTGGTTTTATGACAGTCTTAAAGAGTTCCATCAGAACAGAGTGAAAGAAAAATAAATAAGCTTATTGACTCGTGAATAATCCAAGTTAATTTTTATTTAACCGAAGGACTTTGTTGATGATCTCTGTAGAAGACTGCCCGGGAAGATAAGGGGCCACCACAACTTTTCCTCCTGCTGATTCAACCGTGTCCTTTCCCACTATTTCTTCTTTATCCCAATCTCCACCCTTAACTAAAACATCTGGGACTATAAGCGAAATCAACTTTTCTGGAGTTTTTTCTTTAAACGTCACCAGAAAATCAATGTATTCCACTGCTTCTAGAATTTGGACCCTTTCTTTTATACTAAAAACAGGCCTCAGAGGCCCTTTTATCTTTTTTATTGAACAGTCATCATTCAAAGCCACTATCAGGACATCTCCGTATTTTTTTGATTCTCTGAATAAATGGATGTGTCCTCCATGTAGGATATCAAAGCAGCCGTTTGTCATGGCCACTTTTTTCCCAGATTTTCTAAGACTTTCTCTGATACTTACCAACTCTTCAACAGTTTTTAACTTTTCATCCATTTTAGACTGTCTTCGCGACTACTTCCTTTTGGTTGTTTTAACGCCTGGCGAAAATCCCCAAGTGTGCTCCGGACGATAAACTCCGCCGTCCATGTCCTCAGATGAAATCAGGAAAGAGTATAGATTGCGGTGATAATCATAAGGGAGTCCGTCCTCCCGGTGAGCCGCCACATCCAAGTAATAAGTACCGTTGATAAGATTAAGAGTCTTGATTTGGCAGGTAACCTTGCCGCTGCCTCTCAAAGATTCACTTTTATAACCTTCCAGAACAGTATTTGTTTCATAGCAGCAGACTCCCTGAGAATTGAATAATCCTATGCCAAAAACAAAATCCTTTATATTATTTTTTGCGTGAAAATTCATCTCGATCACCATTCCGTCTGAAGGAGAAAACACATGTTTTTCCCTGCCTTTAAGGTCCATTATTCTGACCTTTTTTATTTCTATCTCCCGGTTTCCCCATCTGTTTTCCCTTCTCTCCTGCTCCAGGTCGCCTTTTGCCTCTTCCTCCTGCTGTTCTTTTTCAAATTCAGTCTCTTTTTTGGCTTTAACATCCTGTATGTACCTGTCTATAACTCTCTTGGGGTCCCCTATAGCTCTTATTTCCCCATTTTTCAACCAGGCAACCCGGTCACAGATTCTATGCACTGTGGTCAGGTCATGACTCACAAAAAGGATCGTTTTCTTTTTCCTCCTGAATTCATCTATTCGATCCAGGCACCTCGGCACAAATGAAGCATCCCCCACAGCCAATACTTCATCAACGAGCAAAACATCTGGATTGACATTAATAGCGATTGAAAAACCAAGACGCATATACATTCCAGAAGAATAGGTCTTTACTGGAGCATCAATAAAATTCTCTAATTCCGCAAATTTGACAATGTCGTTGAATTTCTTATCTATTTCTTCTTTTGAGAGACCCAGCATCACCCCATTGATGTAGATGTTCTCACGGCCTGTTATCTCAGGGTGAAATCCGGCCCCCAGTTCAATCAGTGCCGAAACCTTTCCATTGACAAGAACTCTCCCGGCAGTGGGTTTGGATATTCCAGCAACAACTTTCAATAAGGTGCTTTTTCCAGAACCATTTTCCCCTATCACACCAAAAGTGGTGCCTTTTTCTACTTTAAAATTAATATTGTTGAGAGCCACAACTTTTTCATCAGATTTCAAGGATTTAAACAAATCGCCTTTTAAAATAGCGCTTTTAAAGGTCTTGAATCGATGCTGCTCTGAAAATTTCTTGTAAATTCTGGAAACATTTTCAACTTCTATGGCAGGCAATCAAACCTCCTCTGGAAAAGAATCCCTCAATCTATCAAACACATAATACCCTATAAAAAACAAGATTAAAGAAACAATGAAGGTAACCCCCAGCCTTTTCCATCGTATCAACTCCCCATAAAAAATACAATTCTGGTATCCCCACATTATGTGGGTCATGGGATTTAAATTAAGAAAAATTTTTAACAGAGTGTGCTCTTGGACCGGCCCAAAAGTCATAGGATAGATGATAGGAGTTGAGAAAAACCAAAAAGTCAACAGGTTGGCTAAAATATCTTTTATATCACGAAAATGCACGGTTAAAGAGGATATCAAAAAGCAAAATCCCAAGGTGAATACATATTGGACCAAGATGACCAGAGGTAAAAATAAAAGATAAGGTGTATAGGCCTTCCCCATTAGGGGGACAAAAAGGAGAAGGATAGGAAATCCGAACAAAAAGTGGATAAAATTGCTGGTGACCGAAACAATGGGCAGGATCTCAGTGGGGAACAGCATTTTTTTGATAAGGTTACCCTGAGCTATCAAAATATTGGCTGATTCCATGGAGGAAGCCGCAAACCAGATCTGCCATGGGAGAATCCCACAAAACAGAAAAAGGGCATAAAGCCACGGAGACTGCTCAAAGCTGGGGTCCCTGGGCCTTAAAATAAATCCAAAAACCATGGTATAAACAATGAGCAGCAGCAGGGGATTGACAAAAGACCACACAAAACCAAGTACAGTTCCTCGGTATCGGGCTTTGAGCTCCCGTCCCACTAGAGTCCGGATGAGAACCCTGTATTTATACAACCCTTTAAACTTTTTTATAAGCTCTATCATTGATTCTCCCGTCAAAAATCGCTTCTGCCTCTTGAGAATAATTCCCATCCTCATTATAAAGAATCAAGGGAGCTAGAAGTGTGCTCTTATCAGAGTTGAAATCACACTCTGATAGAAACATATTCGGCCTTTGTCCTTTATAAGGAATTATATGTCTTTCCTTTTTTAACCTGAGCTTCTTTCCTAAGGCTTTTAAAAAATCATCCTTTCGTCTGAATGAAAAAATAAAATAAGCTCTTCCCCTGGGTTTTAATAACTCAGCTGTTTTTTCCATCACATCAAAAATGTTACATTTTATTTCATGCTTGGCAATAGATATTTCCGCTGATGCGCTCACCCTTCCAATGTTTTTCTCGTAAAAGGGAGGGTTGGCAAACACAACGTCAAACTTTCTTCCCGGATTAAACTTCCTGAAATCCTGATGGACAATCTTAATCCGGTCCTGAAGGTTGTTTAACTTCACGTTCCGCTGGGCCAATTCAGCAAGGGATCCCTGAATCTCCAGTGCGGTCACTCTCCGAAAGGGCTTTTCACTTAAGAGCAAAGAAATGATTCCGTTTGCTGTCCCCAATTCAAGCAGTTCATCTTCAGGTTCTGTTTTGATAAATCCAGCCAAGAGAGGAGCTTCAACGGAAAACCGGTATCCTTTGTCACTCTGAAGGATACGGACTCTTCCCCGATAAAAGGCATCCAGGGTTTCATTCTCTTTCTTCAGTTGAGGATTCATTTTTATCTTTTCTGGGATTTATAAAAACAAGAATCGTATTTGGTTTTACTTCTGCATAACCTCCCCGGACAGAAAAATCCCTTTTCCTTCCCTCCCTTTGAAAGCTCAGTTTTCCTTCTCCCAAGGCTGTGAACAAAGGTCTGTGGCCCGGAAGTATTCCCAAATACCCTTCCAGGCCGGGTAGAGTTACCTCCTCAACATTTCCCTCAAACAAAACTTTTTTTGTGGATACCAGTTTGAGTTTCATGGAGGAAGCTATTTCACTGCTCATTCTGAACCCAGCTCCTCAGCCCTTTCTATCACATCCTCTATTCCTCCAGCCATATAAAAGGCTTGTTCCGGTTTATCATCGTGTTTTCCTTCCACGATCTCTTTGAACCCCTTTACCGTCTCTTCGACAGGAACATATTTTCCTTCTCTCCCTGTGAATTCTTCAGCCACATGAAAAGGCTGGGACAAGAATCTTTCAATCTTTCGGGCTCTTCCCACGGTCAATTTGTCTTCCTCTGAAAGCTCTTCGATCCCAAGGATGGTAATGATATCTTGGAGGTCTTTATATCTCTGCAGGATTTCCTTAACTTCCCGGGCAACTTGATAATGCTCTTCTCCAATGACCCGGGGGTCCAAAATTCTTGAATAAGAAGAAAGAGCATCCACAGCCGGATAGATCCCTTTTTCAGTAAGAGCACGGGAAAGATTGGTTGTGGCATCCAAATGAGAAAATGTGGTTGCTGGAGCAGGGTCAGTAAAATCATCAGCTGGCACGTATATAGCCTGTACTGAAGTGATAGATCCCTTTTTTGTGGACGTGATTCTCTCTTCCAGTTCTCCCAGTTCCGTGGATAGATTCGGCTGATATCCCACGGCTGAGGGCATGCGTCCCATCAGGGCAGAAACTTCTGAACCGGCCTGGACAAATCGAAATATATTGTCGATAAACAACAAAATATCCTGGTTCATTTCATCACGGAAATATTCTGCTACGGAAAGGGCGGTAAGCCCCACTCTCAGCCTGGCCCCTGGGGGCTCGGTCATTTGCCCGAAAACAAGGGCGGTTTTATTGATAACTCCTGAGTCATTCATCTCGAGCCAAAGGTCATTGCCTTCTCTGGTTCTTTCTCCAACCCCTGCAAAAACAGAGTATCCCCCATGCTTCTGACCAACATTGTGTATCAGCTCCATAATGATGACTGTTTTTCCAACGCCAGCTCCCCCAAAAAGCCCGATTTTCCCGCCTTTTAAAAAGGGCTGGATAAGGTCAATGACTTTTATTCCTGTTTCAAACATTTCTAGTTCTGTGCTCTGCTGTTCCAAAGGCGGAGCTTTACGATGGATAGGATACTTCTTTTTAGTCTTAATAGGGCCTTTATTGTCAACCGGCTCTCCGATCACATTCATAATCCGGCCCAAAGTTTCTTCTCCTACCGGTACTTGAATGGAATCTTCGAGATCTATGGCTTTCATTCCTCTTGCCACACCCCCTGTAGGATGCATGGAAACACATCTGACTTTATCCTCTCCTAAATGCTGTTCAACTTCCAGTATAATATCAATAGGATTATCAGTTTTAAACCCTTCACTGGTTACCCGGACCGCATTATAAATCTTAGGTAATTCTACATCCTTAAACTCAACTTCTACCACCGGTCCCATAACCTGGACCACTTTCCCGATTTTCTGCTTTTTTTTAGCTTTTTTCTTTTCCGGCTCTTTTTTCTTTTTGCTCTGGCTCTTGCTTTTTGACATTTTTGCTGCCTTTGTCATAATTTATCTCCATACTCACTGTCTTTACTTAAGAGCATCAACAGCTGAAATTATTTCTAAAAGCTCTTTAGTGATAGATGCCTGCCTGATCTTATTCATTCTCAGAGTCAGGTCTTTTATCAAATCATCAGCATTTTTGGTGGCATTCTCCATGGCCATCATCCTCGCTGCATGTTCTGAGGCAATGGATTCAAAATAGAAATGCCGAATTTGGTTTTTCAAATAAAGAGGAAGCAGTGTTTTAACCAGTCTTTTTCCTCCCGGCTCCCAATCATACCACATCCCCCCCTGCTTTTCCTCCTCTTCGCTCAGTTCAATAGGCAATATCTTGGCTGCAGTTGGTCTGGGCCTTAATATAGATTTAAATTCGTTATACACCACATAAATGGAATCGATTCTGGCAAATACATAATCCTTCTCTATGGTATGGGTTATTTCTTGCAGGTCTTGGTCTGTGAATTTTTGAATATTGCCCGAATACGTCTTCATAACCTTAAAATTTTTTTTGTTAAAAAAAACAACTGCCTTCTTCCCCAATAAAATCAGTTGGAGGCTGCATTGTTGGGCTTTCTCTTCCAAAAATCCAAACGCCATTTCCAGCAGATTGGAATTGAGTGCCCCGGCTAGTCCCTTGTCTGAAGTGATGACCAACACCAGCACCCTCTTTTCCTTTCTTTTTTCCATGAAAGGATGCAAACTGCGTTTAGCTTGAGACACCACAGAAGAAATGAAGTTTGGATAATTGTGCCAGTAAGGCCTTCCTTCTAAAACATCTTTCTGGGCTTTTTTGAATTTGGCAGAAGCTACTGTTTTCATAGCCTTGGTTATCTGCTGGGTATTCTTTACGCTTTTGACCCTTCTTCTCAATTCAATTAATTCGGTCATTTTTTCTCTTTTTTGGTCTTTTTATTCTTACTGCGGGATTTTTTTTGTTTTTTTGACTTTTTTTTCTCTTTTTTGGCTTTTTCAGATTTTTTCTTCTCTTTCCTTTTGGTTTTTGAAGCAGCTTTTTCTTCAGGTTTCTCTTTTTCCTCTTTCTCCTCAAGTTCTCCCTCATCCAGTTCTTTTTTTATTTCTTTTTCTTTTTTAAATTCCTTGTCAAAATCATTCAATAAAGACTCTATGGACTCATCGATTTCCTGATTTAATTCCTTTTTCTGAACAATTTTTTTCAACAGGTCTCTGCCCTCTTTTCTGGCATACTCAAAAAGCTTCTTCTGGTATTCCTTTATTTCTTCTGCTTTATACTTATCTAAAAATCCTCTGTTTCCAGCATAGATTATCAGCACCTGCAGTTCAACAGGGAGAGGTTGGTACTGATCCTGCTTTAGAATTTCAGTAAGCCTTTCCCCTCTTTCAAGCTGGGCCTGACTTGTCTTGTCCAGTTCGGTTCCAAATTGAGCAAAAGTAACCAGCTCCCTATACTGAGCAAGGTCCAGCCTCAGCTTCCCGGCTATTTGTTTCATGGCTTTTATCTGAGCCTTCCCTCCCACTCTTGAAACAGAAATCCCGATGTTAATCGCGGGACGCACTCCTGCATTAAATAGTTCAGGCTCAAGGTATATCTGTCCGTCAGTTATAGAAATGACATTAGTGGAAATGTATCCTGAAACATCCCCGGCTTGGGTCTCAACAATAGGGAGTGCGGTTAGCGAGCCTCCTCCCCTTTCTTCTGAGTATTTTGCCGCTCTTTCAAGAAGCCTGGAGTGCAAATAAAAAACATCTCCGGGAAAAGCCTCTCTTCCCGGCGGTCGGCGCAGTAGAAGTGATATTTCTCTATAAGCCGCTGCATGTTTTGAAAGGTCGTCATACACAACCAGAGCATGTTTGCCATTGTCCCTGAAATATTCTCCCATAGCACAGCCGCTGTAAGGAGCCAGATACTGAAGGGGGGAAGGATCACTGGCTGAAGAAGAAACAACTATGGAATAATCCATAGCCCCGTGATCTTCCAGGGCTTTGACAATATAAGCAATGGTAGAGTTCTTTTGTCCTATGGCCACATAGATACAGACAACATCTTTCCCTTTTTGATTTATGATAGTGTCAACAGCTATGGCAGTTTTTCCGGTCTGTCTGTCGCCGATGATTAGCTCTCTCTGCCCTCTTCCTATAGGTATCATACTGTCAATGGACACCAATCCTGTCTGCAGCGGTTCTTTAACCGGCATGCGCTCAATAACACCGGGAGCAAGCCGTTCGATATTCATAAAATTTTTCGACTTCACGGGCCCCTTTTCATCAAGCGGTCTCCCGAGAGGGTCCACAACTCTTCCTATCATTTCCGGACCTGAAGGAACCTGAATAATCTTATGAGTTCGTTTGACTGCATCCCCTTCTTTAACCATGTGGCTCTCTCCTAAAAGGACCACTCCTACATTGTCCTCTTCAAGATTTAAAGCCAACCCGTACACTTCATTTGGGAACTCCACTAATTCATTGGCCATTACATGGTCCAGTCCATAAACTCTAGCAATCCCATCTCCAACTGAAATAACTGCCCCCACTTCTTTTGTGTTTATATCTGTCTTGTATCCCTCGATCTGTTGTTGAATGATTTTACTTATTTCATCTGCTTTTATCTCCATCTTTCTATCCTTGTTTAATTTTCTCTCCAAGCTTCAGAAGGTCTCCCTTAATAGAAACATCCCAAAAAGTATTTTCTTTTCTTATAGAAAGACCTCCCATTAAGTCCTTATCAATCTTGTAATTTAAAGAGACTGGCTTTTCCTCTATTTTCTCTAGCTTTTTCTCCAATCTCTTTTCCTGACTCTTGCTTAAAGGAATGACTGTAGATACTTCCAAAGTCACAATGCCCTTTTTTTCATTCCAGGTCTCTGGTAAGAACTCGAGAATATCTTCCAGCAGTTCAATTCTCTCCCTTTCTGCAAGCAGCAGGATAAAACGGAGTGTCTTGGGATCTGCTTTTGCTCTCTTTAATAGGTCTTCTGCAATCTTTTTTGCTTTTGAATGAGGTATAAAAGGCTTTAATAAGGCATTGTTCAGGTCTTTGCGTGAGGAAACAAGGTCATTAAAATCTTTGAGTTCCTTGGCTATCCGCGTAAATTCCTTATCATTCTTGATGGAATCCACAAGACCTTGAGCGTATCTTTTAACCAGAATTTGACTTTTCATATAATTTATCAAGCCTTTCTATAGATTTATCAATAATTGCAGCCTGAAGCTTTGGGCACATTTTTTGTTTTATTCTCTCTGCAGCCATTTCAGTGGTCAAATCAGCTGCGTACGCTCTGAGCTGTTTAATGCCCGCAGTAAAGATAGAATCGATTTCCTGCTGGCTTAATTCTCTCATGCGCTGAGTCTCTTTTTGAGCGCTTCTCATTATTTCTTCTTTCTGTTTCTTCCCTTCTTCCTTAGCCTGTTCATGGATTTCTTTCACTTCTTCTGAAAGCGAATTCAGCCTGGCCCGGACATCACTGAGTCTCTCTTCTGACTCCTTTCTCGCCTCTGCGGCTTCCTTTAGAGAAAGGTCAACTTTTTTTCTTCTCTTTATGAAATAATTTTTTACAGGATTTTTAAGAATCAGAAAAAGTCCGCCAAAAAGGACTACGAAATTTATGACTTTTCCCAAAAAATCCATGGAATGGGAAGAATGGCCGGGGTCCTCCGGAGCCATAAACAGGAAACAGGGGAGAACCCATAAGACAAGCCAAAGTTTTTTTTTATCCAATTTCACTCTAGTATCTTCCGCTCGATTTTTTTTGCCAAATCTCCGCCTTCTTTCCTGATCTTTTTTTTCAGCTGTTCTATCTGTCCATTCAGGTCCTTTTGGGCTTCTTTTACCTGGGCGCGGCACTCAGAAGAAATATCCGACAGCATTTTTTCTTTTTCTTTTAAGGCTTTGATTTGGAATTTCTCTTTTATCTCAAGGGAAGATTTTTGGGCTTCTTTAAGGTCAGCTTCTATTTTTTCTATGACCTTTTGATATTCTTCTCCTGCTTTTTTGCCTGCCTTTTCATCACCTGATATTTTGGAATGTCTTTTTTCCATAACCTTACGGACAGGATTGAAATACACTTTAATAAGGACAGCCACTAAAATCCATATAGTGAGGAAAACAGCTATTAAACTCAGGTCGACTGAAAGCATTTTAGAATAAATTTAAATCAAAAAAATTAAATGAAAATGTATCATTTTTTCCCTAAAAATGCAAGGACTCGAGCAGATAGTTTTCAGGATCTAATGACTAAAGAAAATTTTAAAAGTTTGATAAAACCTGCCCCTTTTTTAGGATTCTTTTCATCTCTCCCACCACATACAGAGAACCAGCGATCAATAGAGACCCATTCCGGCCAACAGATTCAACAGCAGTCTTCAAAGCCTTTTCTGGATCAGGTTCACAAGTAATTTTATCTTTACAGCCAGAAACCTGAGACAGCACTTCTTCGGGAGAAGCAGATCTATAGAATTGGAATCGAGTCAGTATTATTTTGTCGGCAAGAGGAAAAAGCATGTCTGAAATCTCCTTAATTTTTTTCTCTCTCATCACTGCAAATATCAGCACAGAAAGTCGCCCCACCACCCCCTTTACATACTCCCTCAGCGCTTCAGCCCCTTCAATATTGTGGGCCCCATCCATAATGATTAAAGGTCTCCTGGAAATGACTTCCAGTCTTCCTCCCCATTCCACAGACTCAATACCCTTTATGATTTTGTCTTTTTCTAATCTTCTGTATTTTTGACTAATCTGATCCGCTATGCAGATGGCAACAGCCGCATTTTTTCCCTGGTGCCGCCCTGGGAGATAAGGGCGGTATTGATAAAGTTCATTATTGAAAACATAATCAAATAAATATCTGCCTTCTGTGCTTTTTCCAATAAAGTGATTCTTTTGCCCAAACACCTCAATATAAGGGGCACTGAGTTCTTCAGCTCTTTCTTTAATTGTCGTTCGTGCCTCCTCATTTTCTACTCCTGAAATAACAGGAACTCTCGGCTTCATGATTCCTGCCTTTTCAAAAGCAATTTGAGATAGAGTGGCGCCTAAATATTCCTGGTGTTCCTCTGAAATGGTTGTGATTGCTGTTATCAAAGGATCCACTGCAGTGGTGGCGTCAAATCTTCCTCCCATTCCCACTTCCAGCACAGCCAGATCCACCTGTTTTTCTTTGAAATACTGGAGAGCTAGTAAAGTCATTAATTCAAAATAAGTGGGCGGAGTTCTCAGCATTTTTTTGTCTATCAATCTTTGAACCTTTTTTTTCATGAAAGACAGAAGACGGCAGAATTCTGTTCGAGAAATGAGATCTTCCCCGATCCGAATCCTTTCTTCAATGTCGACCAAATGAGGGGAGGTAAACAAACCACATCTTATGTGATGAAAGGTCAGTATTTTGGTGACCATGGCACAGACAGATCCCTTTCCGTTTGAACCAGCCACCTGTATGGTCAAATATTCCTTTTGAGGCTCCTTCAACTCATTCAATACCGCACGAACATTATCTAGACCAAATTTTATCCCTAGAGTCTGGATATGATCCAAATAACTTAGACACTGGCGGTAATTCATGGATGGGTATTGAGAAAGAGGCGCAAAGCGCGGATAAGATAAGAACGCAGATATTTTCTATTGACCACTTCATCCAGCATCCCGTGCTCTAGTAAAAATTCAGACCTCTGAAAGCCTTTAGGCAGTTTTTCTTTAATGGTCTGTTCAATAACTCTAGGACCTGCAAATCCGATCAAGGCGTTTGGTTCTGCAATATTAATATCCCCCAGCATAGCATAACTTGCTGTGGTCCCCCCTGTGGTGGGATCAGTAATCACGGATATAAAGGGAACCCCAGCTTTCTCCATCCTTCCTATGGCTGCACTTGTCTTCATCATCTGCATCAAAGATAAAACCCCTTCCTGCATCCTAGCCCCCCCTGAACAGGAAATAACGATTACGGGGACTTTCTCCTTTAAAGCTCTCTCAAAAGCACGGGTTACTTTTTCTCCCACTACAGACCCCATGCTCCCTCCCATAAATGAAAACTCCATGGCAGATATCAAAACTTTATTCCCTCCCATAAATCCCTCTGCATTAAGCACAGCGTCCTTTAGAGAAGTTTTTTTTTGGTGTTCTTTTAGACGGGTGGAGTAGCTTTTAGAGTCTGTAAATCCAAGAGGATCCGCGGGATATATATTTTCATCATAAAGTTCGTAATCGCCATCATCATAGAGCAATTCAAGTCTATTCTTAGCTGAAATCCTGAAATGAAAATCACAAACCGGACATACATAAAAACTATCTAAAATATCCTGAGTGTAAAGAATACGGCGGCAGTTATTGCACCGAGTCCATCGGCTTCCCATTGTTTAATCTTCCTTCTTTTCCATTTGTTGGACTATTTTTATGACAGCTTCCGGGCTTGGAAGTTCGTCTTCGATGTTCACTTCATCATGAAGAAGCCGGTTTATGGTCTCTGTCAGTTTTTCTCTATCATAGGGTTTTTCAAAATAAGCTGCCGCCCCAAACGAGCGAATAGCTTCATTCCTGTACTGGGCTCCCTTGTACAACCCTGTTACAATAATAATAGGGATTTCCCCTTTGGTTTCTTTATAAATCTTTTGTGAAAGGTCAAATCCATGAAGCTTTGGGAGCATGGCTTCAAGAATAATCATGTCCGGCTTTTCCGACTGATATTTATTATAGGCTTTCTGCCCGTCAGTGGCTTTGATGACCTTTATGTTTTTACCCGATACCACATCGCACAAATCTTCTAAACAATTTGTATCATAATCAACCACTAAAATCTTTTTCTCTGCCATAAAAACACTCTAATATATTTAAATTTTAGAAAACAAATCACTTAATGTCAATCAATCCCCCTAGTCATTCAACCAGCCGTTTTTTTTATACCACTCAATGGCTTTGCTTATCCCT
>CAYULB010000008.1:49383-57540 GCA_964445575.1 uncultured Eubacteriales bacterium | reverse complement strand
TTCAAGACATTGTCCTTGAAAAAATCTTGTATATCGCTGAAAATAAATTGATAATGAAAACATCGTCATTTTTTTATGAATAGGTCAGGAAAATTATTCCTTTAGAAATCCATGTTCGCAGGCTCATAATATTCTTTTGGGTTCCTGCAGGAAGGACATTTTTTGGGAGGTTCTTTTGCTTCAACTGTATATCCACAAACACTGCACTTCCACTTGATGGGTTCTTCTCTTTTAAAAACAGTTCCATTCTGGACCATTTCCAAAAGTTTTTTATATCTTTTTTTGTGATTTTCCTCAATTTTCGCTATCTGCTCAAACAATCTGGCCGCTTCTTGGTTTCCTTCTTCTCTGGCCTGTTTGGCAAACTGAGGATACATATCCACTGTCTCATAATGTTCTCCTTCAATGGCTTTTCTTAGGTTCTCTTCAGTTGTCCCTACTCCATTCATTAATTTGAAATGATCTCTGGCATGCTCCATTTCATTTAAAGCGGTTTCTTCAAATATCATGGCTATGTAGTGGTATCCTTCTTCTCTCGCTTTTTCTGCAAAATAAGTATACTTGTTTCTTGCTTGAGACTCCCCGGCAAAAGCAGCCTCAATGTTTTTTTTTGTTTGGCTCATTTGATATCCTCCTTTCAGTTGATTTTTACTAAAATTCTTTTTTGTAACAATTATTATATAGTAATAATTTAAATCTATCAATATATTTATCGAAAGTGCTTGCCAAAATTCCAAATTTCCTAGAATTTATGATAAGATGTTCCGTATTTTATATTTTATAGATTCAAGGAGCGGCTTCAAGGGCTGTTTAATTCTCTTGCTTTTTCATCTCTTTGACCTTCTGCATCAGATTCTCTTCAGAACGCCTGTCATACTTTCTTACTTTGAAATAATCTGGTTTATCAGGAACAGTCTGTTTATTATTACTGACATCCACATCCGCAGTTTCCAGAAATGGATCAAGAACAATTTTTTGAACTTCTTTTTTAAAAGCAAACACTTTTTTCACCTGGTCATTGAACCGGCTCCATATCTCAGCTGGAATTCTCATCACTTCTTCTGAGCCATCTTTGAACTCAAATTTAATAATAAGAGGCATCACCATTCCACCGATATTGGAAAACGTAACTTCATAATAATGGAATCCCGCATTCAAAATCTCCTTCTCCTCTTCAGTCAGTGACTCAAGATATTTTTTGTACTGTTCTTCCTCATTTGGAGTTACCTGAAGCGGGTCATATTCATCGTAAAAATCTCTCAGGGATTCATCCTTTTCCACTGCGGTTTCTTTAATTTCTTTCTCATTGCGAATGCTGCTGATATACTGCTCTTTCTGTCGATTTTTTATCTCCTGTTCAATGGCTTTTGCCAGTTTCGGCTCTCCTGTATTTATTTTGAACCATTTTATCTCATCAACAGATATGTCGACATGGTCGGTGCCAAAGAACCATCCTCTCCAGAACCAGTCCAGGTCTATTCCTGAAGCATCTTCCATGGTTCGGAAAAAGTCAGCAGGCATAGGATGTTTAAACTTCCATCTCCGGGCAAATTCTTTAAAAGCATAATCAAATAATTCTCGACCCATAACAGTCTCGCGCAGGATGTTCAAACCTGCAGAAGTCTTGGCATAAGCATTGCTTCCTACATGGAGGTCCGCGTCTGGAGCTGTCATTATGGGAGACATATATTTCTTTTCTCCTTTCATGTATTCCACCATGGTATAAGCCGGCCCGTTTCTCTGGGCAAAATCCCTGCTCCATTCCTGCTCCGCAAGATACTCCAGAAAAGTATTCAAACCCTCATCCATCCATGCCCACTGGCGTTCGTCTGAATTCACAATCATAGGGAAAAAATTATGGCCAACTTCATGAATGATCACCCCTATAAGGCTGTATTTCAAACGTTCTGAATAAGTGCCATCCGGCTCAGGCTTCCCTCCATTAAATGAAATCATAGGATATTCCATTCCCCCCCCACTGCCGGTGAGTACAGATATGGCTTTGGGGTAAGGATAATCAAAAGTGTATTTCGAATAAATCTTTAATGCATGCGCCACAGCTTTTGTGGAGTATTTTTCCCAAAGAGGATTCCCGGATTTGTCATAATAAGACATAGCCAGCACGGTACGGTTCCCGAATTTGACGGCCATGGCATCCCAGATAAACTTTCTGGAGCTGGCAAAAGCAAAATCCCGAACATTTTCTGCTTCAAAAATCCAAGTCTTCTGGTCTTGAGCCCGCTCTTTCTCATTCTGAACCGCTTCTTCTTCTGTTACAATCAACACCGTGTTTTCAGTGGAATTTCGGGCTGTTTCAAGCCGCGACCTCTGTTCAGGTGTCAGCACTCTATTTGGATTCTTTAAAGTCCCTGTAGCGCTGATAATATGGTCTGAAGGAGCCGTGATTCTCACTGTATAATTTCCAAAAGGAAGCGCAAACTCTCCGCTTCCCAAAAACTGTTTGTGCTGCCATCCCTCAACATCATCGTAAACAGCCAAGCGGGGGAAAAACTGGGCAATGGCAAAGACATGATTTTTGTCTTCCTCAAAAAAATGGAAGCCAGACCTTCCCCTGGTCTTGTCCCTGTCATTAATGTTATACCACCACTTTATCTTAAAAGAGAATCTCGAATGGGGATCTAAAACCTCTGGGAGGTCCACTCTCATCATGGTGTGTACGATTTTATAAAAAAGGTCGTTTCCTTTGGTGTCTTTCACGTATTCGACCTTGAATCCGCCCTCAAACTTGCTGTGCAGTCTCTGAAGAGACCTGAAATACATGGAATCAGATATCCTTCCTGAACTGACTTGATTAGCCAGAGAATCTTTGGCGCGAATATTCTGGTCAAGCTGAACCCATAGGTAGGAAAGAGAATGGGGTGAATGATTGAAATAAGTTATGACCTCTTCTCCGTACAGGCGCTGCTTTTCCTCATCCAGCTCAACCGCGATATCATAGCCTACCCTCTGCTGCCAGTATTCTGGCCCTGGAGCCCCTGAGGCAGCCCGATAGGTATTAGGAGTGGGAAGTTCTTGATAAAGCTGACGGGACTGGTTCTCCTGCTGTTCTTTCTCCTGAGCTCGCAGCTCTTTAAAACCTAAAATATAGAAAGAAAAAATCAAAATAAAACCAATGGAAATGCACTTTTTACACATATAAACCTCCATAATAAAATGAATGAAATCCTTTTTTTCATGGCTGCTTTTTATTGTGAAAAATGGTTTTCTCAAGTCCCAAGGGTAAAATAGAACACAGCTCCTTTTCCCGGCTTTCCTTTAGCACGGATGGTGCCTCCGTGCTTATGGATGATGCGCCTTACCACAGCCAGCCCCATGCCTGAACCTGGAAATACTTCATCCTGATTCAATTTTTTAAAAGGATGAAACATCTCTTCCACATCTTTCATCTCAAATCCGATTCCATTATCTTTAATAAAATATTCATCAGCTTCTTTGTTTTCTTTAACTCCGAATTCGATCTTTATATTTGCTTTTTTTGATGAGTAAATCCAAGCATTTGAGAGCAAACAGTCAACCACTTTACTCAACAGACGAGCATCTGCTTTGACTTTTACATCTTTTTGAATAATAAACTCGGCTTTTCTCTCTGGATTTCCTTCCTTAAGCTTTACTGCTCTTTTCCTTACCATATCACTGAGGTCAACCTGCTCCAGCTTTAATCTGTCAAAGGACATTTCAACCAGATCACTGAATTCTTTAGTCATCTGCATCAACCGATGGCTTGCAGCCCGGATCTGAATAAGCTGGTCTTTTCCTTTGTCATCTACTTTTTCAGCATAATTCTGCAGTAAATACTTGCTAAAATCATTTATCTTTTCAAGAGGCTCTCCCAGAACACTTTCTACAGCAGAGTAAAGCCCTTCCAGTTCTTTATTTAGCGACTTCTTCTGGGCGCTCTTCTCTATTTCTATAAACTTTTGTTCTTCTCCCTCTGTAAGTTTCTTTTCAAATCTCTTTTTCTCTTCCTCTTTTTCTTTTTGCTTGGAATCTTCTTCAGCTTTTTTTTCTGTAACATCCCGAAATGCAGCCAAAACCTTATTTGAAGAAAGCTTGCTGATATAAAATTCCCTCCAGCCTTTCTCATCCTTTCTTATTCTCGAAAAAGGGATAAACTCCTTGGTGTCTTTCTGCCAGACTTTCTTAAGGGCTTCCATTAAATCCGAATCCCTCACTTCAGGAAAAACCCGGTTTACCCTTTTCCCTATTAAATCAGCACGGTGAATCCGTTCCAAGACTTCTCCGGTATTATTCAAGTCTTTGACAACAAAATCCTCTCCATTATCAACCGCTTCAAACACAAAAATACCATAAGAATTATTTTCAAATCTCTCTCTATATTCTTTTCCCATTTTCTCTAATTCAAGGGCCTTTTTTCTCGCTTTTTCCACCTGCTCCAGCTTTGTGTCTCTCATGTTTTCTATCTCTAATAAATACTTTAATCGATCACGCAGTATTGAAAATTCGTTTTTTTTCTGTTTTTTTATCCGAGCTCCTGCTTCTCCTTGCCCTGATATATTCTTGGTTGCCGTTAACAGATTGGAAAGGGGTTTGGTAACAACCCTCTGGAGATTTTTTGCCAAAAAATACACAACTGCCAGCATTAATACAAATAAAATCAACGCTGCCGCCTTAAAGCGTCCCAGCTCTCTCTCTATTTCAAAGGCAGAAGCACGCACAATTAGTTCTCCCTGGATTCGGTTGTTTTCAGAAATCGTGTGAACTACAAGTAGATATTCGTCCTTAAATTCAAAAGAGTCCTGAAACTCAACGGACTCTGGGGCAGAAGGAAAAATCTTTTCTCCGGAACGATTGTACGAAGCTAAAGCTTTCCCATCAGGACTCATGACCACACATTCACTTATATAAGGGATAAACTCCCATCTTGATAAGCACTGCTCAAGGTCCTTTAAGTCCTTAGAAGAGAGAATTGGCCGGCAGTGCTCCCCCATTAACCGGGCCTGCTGTTTTACCTCTTCTATAAACTTTGCCCTTTCTGTTCTCTGTTTGTACCATACGCTAACACACAAAACCAAACCGAGACTTAGAAAAGATGTCAGCAGAATAATGCCCATAAGCTTTTTCCGGACAGACAAATTTCCAAATAATTTCACTTTAGTCTTTTTCCTCAACCGTGCTTCTTAAGTAATTCAGGCTTAACAAAACCATAAATCTACCCCTGCATATGACATAGATGATAATCATACTCTAAACAAGTTAGGCAATTCAAGTCAGAATACAGCTCCAGATTTTCATAAAGGGATGAATTCCTTAGTAAAACATCATCTGGCCTGGACCATTCACGAGTGGAGATTGCTGCAGATGCGAGGCGCCAGAGTAGATCTACATAAACCTTGTTAAGTCTTTTTGTCTATTTGGAGTGTTGAGTTTATCAGGTACGAGAAGATCGAGAAAGATTAGGGAAAAAATAGCAAGAAAAATCCAGTTTGTTTATAATGGAACAGAAAAGAAAATAAGATAAGGAGCCAAAGATGAGAAAAAGCATTACTTTTATTTTGAGTGTTATGATTCTTTTTGCACTACCCTCTTTTCCTCAAGAATACAAATGGTTTAAGGGAAATACTCACTGCCACACTCTCAACTCAGATGGAGATTCCTATCCACGCCAAGTCATCAGATGGTACCGGGACCATGAATACAACTTTCTGGTCATATCAGACCACAACTTCATCACTGAAATAGAGTATCTTGATACCGATCCCTCTGACGACTTTATCCTTATCCAGGGAGAAGAAGTAACAGATTCCTATGAAGGAATTCCTATTCATCTTAATGCCCTCAAGGCAGAAACTTACATCAAACCTCAACGCGGAAACTCTGTAATAGAAACTCTGCAGAACAATGTGGATGCCATACTCCAGGCCGGTGCTGTTCCTCAAATAAACCATCCCAATTGGAAATGGTCCTTTACTGACAAAGAAATATCCCAGCTTAAAAACGTCAAATTATTCGAACTGTTTAATGTCCATCCGGATAGTAATTTGTTTTCAGCTGGGGGCAGGCTGGGTATGGAAGAAGTCTGGGATAGAATTCTCTCCCAAGGAATAATAATGTATGGTATTGCTTCAGATGATGCCCACGACTTTACGGGGGAATTTTCTCCTCTAAAATCAAATCCAGGCTCAGGATGGGTGATGGTTAAAGCCAGAGAATTGAGCACAGAAGCCATTATCAATGCCCTTGAAAAGGGAGAATTTTATGCCACATTAGGAGTCAAACTTAAGGATATCCAGGTTACTGAAGATAAATACAGCATAGAAGTAGAGCCTTATAAAGATGCCGCCTACACCATTACTTTTATCGGGAAAAATGGGAAAATCCTGCAGGAATCTTTTGGAACAGCCGCTAAATATTTATTCAGGGGGAATGAGCTCTATGTCAGGGCAAGAATATTTGAATCATCTGGAAGAATCGCCTGCACTCAACCCGTATTTATAAAAAAGGAATAGACAGTACCCATGGGAAAGATACCAAATGTGTTTGTGATTGTTTTTTTTCTTATTATCATATCTGCGGCCTTAACCTGGGTCCTTCCTGGGGGGAGTTATCAGAGAAAACAAGTCGTGATCAACAACGCAGCAAGAACTATTGTGGTTGAGGGAACCTTTGAAAAAAAAGAATCCAATCCCCAAATATTAGAAATATTCACCGCACCTCTTAAGGGATTTATAAAATTAGCAGAAATCATCGGATTTATATTCCTGGTAGGAGGAGCTTTTTATATGCTGAATGAAACAGGAGCCATCAATGCTGGTATTGGAAAGCTGGTGAAAATTTTGGAAGGAAAAGAATTACTGGTCATTCCGATTGTAATGACTGTTTTTTCTCTGTTTGGGGCTGTTTTCGGCATGTGCGAGGAAGCCATGCCTTTTGTGCTGATATTTGTCCCTCTGGCTATCAGCCTGGGGTACGATTCTATTGTGGGGATCTGTCTGTCTTTTCTGGCAGCAGGAGTAGGATTTGCTGGAGCATTCATAAATCCATTTACCCTTCAAATAGCCCAAAAAATATCTGACATCAAACCAGTCTCTGGAATCGGATACCGGGTATTGATATGGTTTGTAGTGACTGCCTTCACCATCATATGGGTCATGACCTATGCCGTTAAAATAAAGAAAAATCCCCGCAAAAGCATCATGTATGAACAGGACAAAAAGAGACGAGAGGAATTGATTGAAAAACAAAAATTTGTGGGGAATTTCACGTGGAGACACGCAGTCTGCTTGATCATTCTTCTGTTAGGGGTTGTGTTTATGATCCTGGGAGTCATCATGTTTAAATGGTACATCCAGGAAATAGCTGGACTATTCTTGGCCATGGGCCTTTTAAGCGCCATCATAGCTGGAAAAAGATTGAACGAAATTGCAGATTCGTTTATTAAAGGATGCCGGGAAATGATCTCAGCCGCTCTCATATTGGGATTTGTGGGGGGGATCATTGTCATTCTTGAACAGGGAGGAATCATGGATACCATTCTCTTCAGTATGTCCTCATCTATTTCCGGGCTTCCTGGAATCTTAGCTGCTGATTTTCAGTACATCGTGCAAATCATTTTTAATTTTTTTATCCCTTCCGGATCCACAAAAGCGGCTCTCACCATGCCCATTATGTCACAGCTGGCTGACTTATCCGGCATCACCCGTCAAACCGCTGTGCTCGCTTATCAGTTCGGGGATGGATTCACTAATATGATTATTCCCACTTCAGGTGTTACTATAGGAACTTTGGCTATGGCCAAGATTCCTTATGAAAAATGGTTTAAATGGAACTTTCCAATGCAGATATTTTTCTTTATTCTGTCATTACTATTTTTGGTATGGCCGGTATTATCGCACTGGCAGTAAATCCCGCTTTGAGTATTTTTTATTGAAGATTTTTCTGTAGCCGGGATTTTTATAGTCTTGGCGGTCTTAAGTCTGATTCTGCTGTCTTTGTTTTTAAAAAATTTAAAAAGACAAAAATGAAGGGATAGAGAATATCCCAGATTGGACAGTAAAAAGCTTGAATGGATTTGATTTTGGCCTATCAAATCATTGTTTTGGGCGCAAAAAACTGTGGAAAAGTAAGGTTATCTTATTGATTACAAAAGAGATGCTTGGGCCCGTCCCCCAACTTCAC
>CAYULB010000008.1:0-49283 GCA_964445575.1 uncultured Eubacteriales bacterium | reverse complement strand
AAGAGATGCTTGGGCCCGTCCCCCAACTTCACAGCACAACCCCAACTTCACAGCACCCAACTTCACAGCACAACCCCAACTTCACAGCAACTTCACTCGCAACTTCGGGGGTAAAAAGGGGGGGCTTTAGCTCACAGTCCTTTTTCCCGCTTTGCGGTCTCTGTACTGCTTCTGAATCCAGTCACAAGTAGGCTTCATCCCTTCAGCAAAAGGAGTGCTGGGTTCCCAACCCAAATATTTTCGGATCATGGTGTTATCACTGTTCCGGCCCACTACTCCCTGGGGTTTTGAAGTATCGTATTTGCGCTTGACTTTGATATCAAATATATTCTCAATGATATCCACCAGTTCATTCACAGAAATCATCTCTTCAGAGCCGATATTTAAAGGAGTGGCGGTGGTATTTATGTGGTGCATCAATCGGAAAATCCCTTCGGTACAGTCATCAATGTACATAAAGCTTCTTCTTTGTTTTCCATCCCCCCAGATCAAAATATGGTCCTCATCTCCCTCCATCACAGCAATGACCTTTCGGGCCAGCGCAGCCGGTGCTTTCTCCCTTCCTCCGTCCCAGGTCCCATAAGGCCCGTAAACATTATGGAATCGGGCAATATGAGTTTCCATTCCTTTTTCAATGAACATTTCCTGGCATTTCTGCTCCGCAATCAATTTCTCCCAGCCATACCCTCTTTCAGCATCCGCCGGATAAGCATCACTCTCTTTTAGACCCGCTACCTCATGCTTCTGCTGCAGGTTGGTGTTATAAGCACAGGCAGAGGATGAGAAAAAATACCGGGTGGCTCCGGCTTTCCAGGAAGCTTCCAGCATGTTGTCATTGATTTTGCTGGAGTTTATCAAACAGTCCACTCTATGGGTCTCGATAAAACCCATCCCTCCCATATCCGCAGCAAAATTATACACCTCTACACAACCCTGAACCAAATCATAACAGTTCTTGGGATCCCTGAGGTCCAGACAGAGATTCTCCACTCCTTCGGTAGTCTGATACCATTCATAAACAGGTTTGATATCTGCTGTGACAATATTCCGGAAACCCTTATCTTTCAGGTATCTCACCATGGCGCCCCCGATAAAACCGCCCCCTCCTGTAACCACGATTCTGATGTGGGGATTCAATTTTTCTTTGTAAGGAGTTTCAATGAGTTCCTTTTCCTCTACAGGTTCGGGCGTATTGAAATATTCCGGCTCCCATCCGCTTTTTAATTTGCTCTCCACATCCTCCCTTGTTGCATACGACATTTTTTCCTCCTTGTTTTCACTTTCTTCTCACCTGACCTATCCATAAAAAAATGGCGATGTTTTTATACTTAATTTCATTGTAGCGACAGGAAAGATTATATCAAGAACATTGTCTTGAACATTTTTCCTGTGATTCTTCACAAAAATGAGTACCTGAGTTCAAAAGGAGACGAATCAAACAAGGGTGATGAAGCGGCGTGTCTCCGCCCGCAGCGTAAGGGGTTCCCCACGGGGGGATGGGTGAAGCGAGGACGGAGATATGCCGCGGAAGAAATCCCGTGTTCTGCTTACCAGGTACTCCTTTTGGCGAAGAGTCAATCTTTTAAATCAAGAAAAAGTGAATGGATATGGCATCACTGTTTTTTAGAGCGGGGATATCTGAGAAAATTGGATTCCTTTGTTCTCCAGAGTGGTCCCCAGAGCCGCATCCAGCGCAGCTAAAGCCAGGTTGTAATCAATAATGGCTCTGATTTCATTGCTTCGGGCATCAGCAAGGTCCCGCTGGTATTGAAGCACAGTGTAATTGGTGGAAAGTCCTACTTCCAGCTTTTTTTCTTCAGCTTTCAGGCCTTTCTCTGCCAGTTCTCTGGCTGCTTTATAAGCCTGGATGCGTTTGTAATGGGATTCCACATTCCTCACAGCATTCCTGATCTCCAGAAAAGCCTGCTGTTCATCATTCTGAAGTTTCAGTTTAGCCTGTCTGAAACTGACCTTTGCCTGGGCCAACTGGGCGCGGGAAAAGATAGTCTCTACAGGAATGGATAGCGTCAGTCCCATCGACCAGTTCTTATAGGCAAAGGATAAGGCGTCTTCCAAAGCTTTGGTGGCATCTCCAGGAATGGTTCCTACAACCACATCAGTGAGAGGATTGTTGTCTTTATACAGAATATGAGTTCCGGATATCCCCGGACTCCAGTAGGATGCCTGGAGATTCAATGCAGGAAGAAGCTGATTTTTAGCATAGCTCAATTCAATGTCTCTGCTTTTAATGTCAAACCGGCTTGCCTCGAGGTCAGGACGATTCTGCATCCCAACAGCCAGGGCTTCATCAAGGCTGATGTCTTTAGGGTGATAAGACGGCTTATCCGCGGGAATGATATTTTGAACCTTTTTTTCTCCTTCTGCAGCCAGATTGATGATGGTTCTGAGAGTATCCTCATTGTTTCTGACTAGATTCTCTGCATTGATGATTTCCGCTTCTCTGGCAGCCACTTCAGATTCTGCGCTCAGGACCTCAATGGGAGCCATCATTCCTACTTCCACTTCTTTTTTGTTTTTTGTCAGCAAGTCCTGGGCCAGCTTCAGGGACTGTTTCTTTGCTTTAAGATCTTCCAGGCTGTACACATATTCCCAGTAAGCCTCTTCCACCTCATAGATAGTCTGAATCAGGGATTCCTTAAAATTAGCTTCTGATATTTGGGCATTGTTGTTGGCGACCAGGATTTCTCTCCGGGTTACTTTGAATCCAAAATCCCTCAAAAGAGGTTGCGTGAATTGGAATGCAAGCCTGCTGCCGTAACGGGGATTTATGGTCTGAAACTTCTGATTGGTATCGCTTTTGTAAGAATAAAGGGATGCGGATAACGTTCCTCCAAAAGGAAAAAGCTGTTCCAGTTGAACACTGTAATCATCATACATCGAAGCGACCTGGCCCGCCGCCTCGATCCAGGAATAAGAGGGATTGTTGGTCTCCTGTGTGCTGTAATTGAAGGAAAGCGAAGGAAGAAACATCTCCTTTGACACGGAAGCGGAAATGTCGGCCAGCTCCGGATTCAAGACCTCGACTGCTATGCTGAGATTGTTCTTCAATGACAGGATAATGGATTCTTCCAGAGTGAGAGTTTTTCCATTTTCCTGGCCACTGAACAGTACTGACGCTATCAGAATAACGACAATGATGATGGCAATGATGATTGCGAATATCTTTTGGTTCATTTTTAATCTCCTACTAACTTCTCTTCCTATAGTTCATCCACAATCCACCCATCCAACAGATTGATAATCCTCCGGCCGTAAGCCGCATTTTTCTCTGAATGAGTGACCTGGATGATGGTGGTCCCCGCCTCATTGAGCTCTTTGAGAAGCTCCATCACTTCTTTTCCCTCTTTGGTGTTCAAGTTTCCGGTGGGCTCATCGGCCAGGATCAATTTGGGATTGATGATCACAGCTCTGGCTACCGCCACCTTCTGCTGCTGTCCCCCGGAGAGCTGATTGGGAAAAAGATTCTTTTTGCCCACAATATTGAACCGGTCCAGCATGTCACACACTTTTCCCTTTCGTTCAGATCCTTTAACCTTCTTATACAGAAGAGGCGTTTCCAGGTTTTCATACACAGTCAGGTCATCAATGAGATGATACTGCTGGAACACAAATCCGATGTGATTCTTGTGAAGGTCTGTGAGCTGTTTTTCAGTCAACCTGTGGGCTGGCTTATCATAAAAAAAGTACTCTCCTTCAGAAGGCTTCTCCAGCATTCCTAGTATATAAAGAAGAGTTGATTTTCCCGCACCAGACGGCCCCATAATGGTAACAAACTCCCCCTCTTTGATGTCCAGGTCTATGTTCCTCAGAGCATAAGTCTTAATAAACCCGGATGAATAATATTTATTGATTTTTTTGCATCTGATCATTCTTGTCTCCACTTTTTCCGGAAATTATGGAATTATTGGATTCTGAATGAAAATCTTTATTTTTTTTGGAATCTGAACAGAACCCCTCCCAGATACCCAGCATCGCTGATCTCAGCAATATACAATCCCGCTTGGATGTGGGCTTTCTTATTCAGCATTGAGGCAGATAGATTTCTTAAAAGATCTCCCGCTTCCCACTTTTTATTGCGGCTGTCACAGAGCAGGACAGGGGTCTTTTTTTCTGCTAATGTTTCCAGAATTTCGCGTAAAGACATCGCTTCTTTTACCTTCCTTTTCATAATCTCAATATGATTTCTCTAAATCATAAATTCTTCTTGGAGGTTTTCTGAAACGATGTGACCGTCAAAAAGATGAACAGTGCGGTTAGCATACTCAGCGTAAGACGGTGAATGAGTGACCATCACAATGGTAGTTCCAGACTCATGCAGTTCACCCAAGATTTTCATGACCTCCTCCCCATGGGCGGAATCCAAATTTCCCGTAGGTTCGTCAGCAAGTATCAACTTAGGTCGAGCCACCACAGCTCTGGCTACAGCCACTCTCTGCTGCTGTCCTCCGGAGAGCTGCTGAGGAAAGTGGTTCTTCCGGGCCATTATTTCCATCTGCTCCAGAACTTCATGGACTCTCTTTTTTCGGTCTGAAGATGAATAGCCTAGATAAAGAAGAGGAAGCTCAACATTTTCAAACACTGTAAGTTCATCGATCAAGTTAAAGCTCTGGAACACAAATCCGATATTAGCTTTCCTTAAATTAGCCCTCCGCCGTTCAGAAAAGGCTGAGACTTCAGTATTCATGAAATAATACTTTCCATCAGTCGGCTTATCAATCAAACCCAGAACATTGAGCAGGGTGGATTTCCCGCATCCAGACGGCCCCATAATGGCTACATATTCCCCAGCTTTGATTTCCAGATTCACATTATTCAGGGCTGTTGTTTCCACCTCTTCTGTTGTGTAGATTTTTTTGAGATTCTCTGTTTTTATCATTTATAGTCTCCTTCTTATGGACTTCTCTCTTTTATATAAGACGCACATTCATTGCCATTAGTTTACTTCAAAACCAACCGTTCCATATTTCCAAAGCTTTCATACGAGGAGGTAATGACTTTCTCCCCGGATTCCAGACCCTCCAGAACCTCATAAACCTCTGGGTTCTGTCTTCCCAGCCTGATCTTTCTCTTGACAGCTGTTTCCTCAGATTGATTTACCACATACACCCAGTTCCCTCCGGTAGTCTGATAAAATCCACCCTTGGGAAGAAGCAACGCCTCTGAAATATCTCCCAACTCCAGTCGGATATGCAGGGTTTGTCCCCGGGTGATTCCTGCAGGTTCTTTGCCCACAAATTCCAAATCAACTTCAAAACGCCCCTCAGTGACCTCAGGATATTTTTTGGTGACCTTCAGGTGATATTTTTCTCCGGCAAATTCAAATTCCCCTGCTCGACCCACTTCAACTCTGGCAATATAATGTTCATCAATGCGCGCTCTGACTCGGAAACCATCCAGAACATCGATTTGTCCAATGTTCTGCCCTGCTGACTTTGACTGTCCAATCTCAGCATCCAGGGACGTAAGATGACCAGAGATGGGAGCCCGGATAGTCAATTTTTCAAGCCGCCCTTGTATGACTTCCAAATTGCTCTGCATCCTTTCAACCTGTTCTTCCAATGCTTTAACCTGATTCTTTCTGAACTCTAAATCCTTCTGCTGACTCTCCACTGTCAGCTCACGGCGTTTTTTTAAGTACTCGTACTGGTCTTTGGCAATTTCATAATCATGTTCAGAAATCAAATCCTCTTCATATAATTTTAGATAACGTTGGTATATTCTTTTCTGCTGCTGAAGGTCATTGTCAATATTGGCCAGATCCTGGCTGAGCTGAAGCCTGTACCGCTCCATATCCAGTCGGGTATTCCGCAGGTTATTGACCTGCTGGAACAACTCAGCCTCTCTCCACATGCTGTTGATCAAAAGGTCTGTATTGGCCAGCTTTAATATTTTATCTCCTTTTGCCACCACATTGCCTGCTTCAATATAGATTTCCTCAACAGTCCCTCCCTCTTCTGCACTCAAATAAAACTGATAGATAGGAAGGACATTTCCCATTATGGGAATAAACTCCTGGAAAGGTCCTCTCTTTACTGTGGAGATGGTCAGCCTCTCCGCTTTGACATTCAGGGTCGACTGACTTACTCCGAAAATGAGCATATAGACAATCACAATTACAAACAATCCTGCGGCTGCAAATGCAGCAATTTTTTTGGGTGGCCATTTCTTTTTTTTGATTTTCCTGTCCATTCCCATGTCAGGTCTCCTTAATCAATCTCAACCTTTTTGAATAATCCAGGTTTATAAATCTCATTTTTTTCCTTTTTTAACGGATCAATTTCATGTCAACCTTTATTTATGCAATTATTATGCCATATCCAATGTCCAGGGAAACCACTCTGATAAACCTAGTTTCCTCTTATTAAAGTGTTCAAGAGAGAACAAAGACTGTTCAATATCGAACAGTTTGTGTATAATATATTTCTTTAAATATGATATTCACCCAGAAGAGAAACAAGGAACAATAAGGCACATATCTTGCATCATTAAATAAAAGTTATGGAAATATCATGAAATTTAGGTGCGCTTTTCGTTCAATTAAAATATGTGAAGGGGAGGGCAAGGGATTCGTCACCCGTTCGATTCCCCAGCGAGGAATCTCTCTCCCGCTCGGGCTTCGCTCTCCTCTAAAGAGGAACCCTGCCCGCTCAGCCCTCCCAGGGGATTCCTTATCCCTTACCCTTCACCTCTGTAGTCATCTTGAATAATGAATATAGCAGGATTAAAAACATGTACCACGAGGCTAAATCTTCAATGTCGCTCTTCACAAACCCAAATTTCACATGGAGAAATCTTAATAATAAATGTCATGGAGATTAATGTATGAAAAAAAAATCCGGTAAAATTTTAGTCATTGATGATGATGAAGACATTCTTCAGGCAGCCCGTCTTCTTCTCAAACAATATGTGGGTCAGGTCTATACTGAAAAATCTCCTGGATTGATTCCATCCCTTTTAAAAAACGACAATTTTGATGTCATTTTTCTGGACATGAATTTTGCCAAAGGAGCTACCAGCGGAGAAGAAGGATTTCACTGGCTGGATAGAATACTGGAACTTGACCCCAGCGCCGTGGTGGTTTTGATTACAGCCTATGGGGATGTGGAAATGGCGGTTCGGGCTATTAAAGAAGGAGCCGCAGATTTTATCCTCAAACCCTGGCAGAATGAAAGACTTCTGGCCACTCTTTCCGCAGCATTGAATTTGAGGCAAAGCCGCACAGAAGCCAAAAATCTTCGCTCCAAACAACAACAGCTCAGCAAGGATCTGGATCAGCCTTTTCATGAATTCATCGGAAAAAGCCCAGCTATGCAAAAAGTCTTTTCTGACATCCAAAAAGTTGCCAAAACAGAGGCGAATGTGCTCATACTGGGTGAAAACGGAACCGGAAAAGAGCTGGTGGCTAGAGAACTTCACCGCCAGTCCCCAAGAGCTGAGGAAATCTTTATTGGTGTGGACATGGGTGCGTTGAGTGAGACTCTTTTTGAAAGCGAACTTTTCGGTCATGTCAAAGGTGCCTTCACAGATGCCAAAGGAGACAGAGCCGGTCGGTTTGAAGTGGCTTCTGGAGGAACTCTTTTTCTAGATGAAATCGGAAACCTTCCCCTGACTCTCCAGGCAAAGCTTCTTGCTGTCATTGAGAACAGAAAAGTGACCCGGCTGGGCTCGAATAAATCCTTAGAGATCGATGTCCGTCTTATATGCGCTACTAATCTGGATATTCATGAAATGGTGGCTAAAAAAAAATTCAGACAGGACCTTCTCTACAGAATAAATACTGTTGAAATAAGAATCCCCCCCCTTAGAGAGAGAACTGAAGATATCCCTCTTCTTGCTGAACATTTTTTAAACGTATATGCTAAAAAATACAGCAAACCCATAAATAAAATCAGTTCTTCGACTCTTAAGCGGCTGAAAAAATACAAATGGCCTGGAAATGTCAGAGAGCTCCAGCATGCCATAGAACGAGCTGTGATAATGAGTGAATCCCGTGTTCTTCAGCCATCAGATTTTTTCTTTTCCACCTCTGAATCAAAAGAGAATCCCCATGGACCTGAAAAACTTGATTTGTCAACTCTGGAAAAAAAAGCCATTGGTAAAGCCTTAACCAAAAACAACGGAAATATATCCCAAACTGCCAAAGAATTGGGAATCTCCAGAGCTTCTCTCTATAGAAGAATGGAAAAATATGGGCTTTAAAAACTTCAGAGCCAACTGCGTCATCCGGATTTTGATCCTTTCCTTATCTATTTTTGCCTTTTTCCTCATCATCACGCAAACCACTTTATACAGCTTGCTGATCATAATCGGACTCCTGATCTTTTATCAGACCTATTCTCTGATTCATTATATAGAGAAAACAAACAGAGACCTGACCCATCTTTTGGAGTCCATTAAATACAGCGACTTTTCCCAGACTTTCAAACACAACAGAAGAGGCAAAACATTTGACTCCTTGAAGAATTCTTTTACTGAAGTCATTAACGCATTCCGAAAAACAAGAGCCGAAAAAGAAGAACAAGCTCGTTATCTGCAGACTGTGGTGAGACACATTGGAATCGGATTAATGGTATTCCAGCCGGATGGAGAAGTGGAGCTCATAAACAGAGCCGCTAAACAGCTCCTTGGGATAAATCAGCTAAAAAATATAAAATCCCTTCAACCCCTAAGTCAAAAATTGGCCCAAACCCTTCTAAACCTCAAACCAAGAGAAAAGGCCACGGTCAAAGTCCAAATAGATAACGAGCCCCTTCACCTCGCTCTCTATAAAACAGAATTTAAGCTTGGCGGAAAACAATACTCTCTCGTATCTCTGCAGAACATCCATCGGGAACTGGAGGAAACTGAAATCGAAGCTTGGCAGAAGCTGATAAGAGTCCTCACCCACGAAATCATGAATTCTGTAACTCCCATATCATCTCTTGCCTCCACTATTAACAGCCTGGTAAATGAACACATGGTCTCTGAAACCATGACAGATATCAAAGACGCAGCCCGGACCATAAAAAAAAGAAGCCAGGGACTGCTGCATTTTGTGGATGCTTACAGAAACCTGACCTTAGTCAAAAAACCAATTTTTGAAATATTCCCTATCAAAGAACTCTTTTTGAGAGTCAAAAAACTGATGCAGGCAGATTTTAAAGAAAAAGAAATCATATTTAAAGTTAATGTCAAACCGGAAACTCTTGAACTGACGGCAGACCCTGAGCTTATAGAACAAGTACTGATAAACCTTCTTCTCAATGCTCAACAAGCTGTTGAAGGATACAAAAACGCAGAAGTTAATCTTGAAGCCAGGCTGGACAAAAGAGGGAAAATTGTCATAGAAGTCAGAGACAACGGGCCTGGTATTCCCAAAGAAAACCTGGAAAAAATATTCATCCCCTTTTTCTCAACAAAAAAGGAAGGTTCCGGGATAGGGCTCAGTTTATCCCGGCAGATCATGCGCCTTCATAAAGGTTCTATAAATGTCCATTCCAAACCATTTTCTGAAACTTCCATCATCCTCAGTTTCTAAACCCATAGGGTGATTATTTTTTTCCGCTGGAGCTTTTCTCTCCTGATTTAGAAGTTGTGGATAATGATTTTGATCCGCTGTGTGAAGTGCTACTGACCCCAGAAATCTTTCCTCCTCGCCCCGCTGCAGAGTAAAAACTGCTTCCCGAACTGATTTTGCTTATCGTGGAAATCCGGACATTTCCAGAAGAAAGACGAAGCTCGGGACAGACTATTTCATTTCTGCTCCCTGAATAGATTATGGATACTCCCATTTCCCCAGCTACCTTGATATCGGGATTCCAATCCCTAAATCTTAATTGATTTGCTTCCTGATTTGTTGAGACTGGCTCCTTGATCATTGGAAGGCTTACGGCTTTAGAAAGACCTTTCGTATTTAAACCGCTCTCTGTTCTCACTGATTTTCTCATGCCCTGAGAACTGTTTAGAGAGTGAAAAGCCTCTACAATTTTTTCATGAAGTTCATCTTGAGAGAGTTGAGAGAGAGCTTTCTCAACATCTTTTCCGAATTCATCCATATTTATGATTTTTTCATGTATATTGGGAGATGTTATGAATTCGTGTTTGACCAATGAAATGCTGCGGCTGATATGGGAGTAGGAAAGAAAAAAATCTCTTTCACCTTGTTTCAAGGCTTTTTTCACATTCTTAAAAATTTTCTTTAAACTGCCAGCTAAAATGAAACGAGGATTGTTCTTTTGGTTTACATCATGAAAGCTAACATGATGAATGCCAGGATCAGGCATTCCTGATCCTGAATCTTCATCTTCTGGCATCATATCAACATGCATAAAAGACCAATCCGCCCAATCCAAAACTGTCCATGGCCTCCACATAAAATAACCCGTCAGCATACCAGGCCGGATCACATAATCCCAGCACACCCAAGCAGGAGAAAACACAGAACCAGGTATCCAGAGCCAGCCTTTTTTCTGGTGCCAGGTCCAGACTCCAAGATGATAAGGAGCCCAACCCCACGGCTCCCTAGGTACCCAGAACATCTGGCCATTCACTGCTGTCCACTGTCCATAAGAGTAAGGGTGCCATCCACTGGGATAATATCGGTAATGAAAAGGTCTCCAGACATACCCATAAAAATCATCCCATATCCATTCTCCATAAACAGTGGAGTATTTTTCTGCAAAATAAATAACAGCATCCGGATACCTGTAAACAGGCTTAGGAATAGGGCTTTTTCCTTCATGAAGTTCTTGAAAATTCTTATTAATACTTTTGTTCCAGGATATAAAATCAGAACTCGGGGTCTCCTCTATATACTCAAGTTTATGTTCTTTCCCGATCCTTACTGCCTGTGACTGTTTTATTTTTTCCTGCTCCAGGCTGTTCTCATCCAGACCGTATAATGCAGAGACCTTGCCCCGGATAACCTCAATTTCTGTGGTCCCGTCTTCCTGGAAGCTCAAGAGAGCCACTGAATTTTTATCAATATTCAAAGCCGCATTTGGTGTCATGACTTGAAATAATTCCAAGACCATATAACTTTTGTACATCACATAAACACTTCCCTCTTTAAGGACCAGATTAGTCATTTTTTTTCGTGAGCTGAGACTTTGGGCAAGCACCGTCTCTAATTTTATTTCTGTATTTTCTTCCAATCTGAGTATCGTCCCAGTATCAAACTGAATCTCACATCTTCCTTTGTTCTGAGTTTGGATGGTGTTTCCGGGAGCTATAGGAAAGTTCAAAACTGCATATTCAGGGGAAAGCTGGTCTTCCTTATACACTATGGGCCTTGATTCTTGATTTTCAATGTAGCTTATATGCCCAAAATAGGTATCCAGGTTTTTTTTTATCGCATATTTGTAGTGAGAGCCTGAAAAAACCGGGAGGGTAAAAGTTAGAAGAAAAATAATCATTAAAAATATCCCGTTTATTTTCTCAAATATGTTTTCCTGTTTTTTCATGGATTCATCCCTTTTTCTATTATATTTATATTCCATCCCTGTCATTCCAAATAATAATGTGCAAATATCATGCCAGAAATCCTTAAGACTAAATGATATCAACTTCCAGTATAATTTTGTCCTGTTTTTTATTCAAATGTCCTCTATTGGATGCAGCAACAGAACAAGCTGAATCATGGGATGTTTCAGGTGAATTTAAAAATGGGTGAGCGGGTTCTCCCAGCGGATGAAAATAGAAAAGGCAGTCTGTGGAATAAGCCTGACTGAGTGATCAGAGATATAATAAAACAGGATTATTTTATGGGCTGACCTTCAGGATATTTATCAATCACTTCTCTGGGAATTTCATAGACTCGATCCCAGCCGCCCAGGCGTTCTAGAACTCTGGGAGAAGTCACCCCTCTTTTCTTTCCGTTTTCAATCAGATAAACAGACCGGTTGGGGCGGGAACTTTTCTCGATAACCAAGCATCCCTCAAAATTAAGCTCAATCAAAGGCCCCCGTTCCATTTTCATAAGAGTATCCGGAGTTATTTCTTCAAGATAATCCCAAGGCTCTTTTTTCCTTCCAATGCTGTAGTTAAAGTAGTAAAGGCTTTCCAGGTCCTTAAAAGGCCTTCGTATGTAATCACCAGGCCCTTTTCTTTCAATCATATAAACTGTATCGTCCCGGGCTTTTATGTATTTTCTATGCAGATAAGCAAGGTTATCGCTGGAGGGCCATCTGGAAAATTCATAGTCCATCCGGTCTAATATTTCCCTACATTTTGAAAGTTCATAAGGAAGTATTCTTGCCTTGGTCATTTCTTCTTCCATTTCCTTAAATGAACGTGAAAGATAGATAAATGCATTATAAAGGTTTGTCCTTAAATAACCTGATTTGAAATAAGTGGGGCTTTGGGCGGTTAATTTTAAAAAGAGACGGCAGGAGGCTGCAAAAACCTCTGACTTAAAAACAACTGCCTGTTCCTGGTCCGTTATTACCCCATTCCATCCTTTAAAATGATTATAACTGCTTTCTGCCAGCAGAACCGCTTGTTTTTCCAGCTCACTTCCCAGCTTGAAAACGACATCTTTTCTGTCTCCAAAAGCATGAGTTCCTATTAAGCAAAAGAAAATTATCATAAAAGCTGATTTTAGGGTTTTATTCATACTCTCGACCTCCCTGACTTTAGTTCATGAATAATAATGGTTAAAAATCAAATCGATAAACAAGCCCGGCTTTTACGGATAAGCCTCCAATATCAGCCACGACTTCCCCTTCTTCGGCCCGGGCATAACAGTACAGAATCGATAACTTAGCTCCCAGAGAAGAAGAAAAGTCATAATAACATCCACCCTGAAAACTATATCCTGAGACTGAGCCTTTGATAGAAGAAACCGGAAAAGCAGGGGGATACTTTTCTTTATAGGTAACATAGTTAATTCCTGGTCCCAAAAAAAGGATGAATTTGTTTAAATCAAAAAGATATTTCAAGGAAAAAGAAACATCCGACATCATAAGTTCAACCGGTTCTTTAGTCACTGTTAATTCACCTCTATCAGAAAGAAAGCGACACTCCAAACTTATCTCCAGATGCTCCTTTAATAAAAAAGGGAGTCGATAAGAATATTCTCCGCAAAAGATCCAGGCATAAGTTCCATAGACTTGTTGAAATACCTCATCCTGCATAAAATACATCCCAGCTGATACAGAAATTCTTGAATTTTTAATCTTCCCACTCTCAGCAGGAAGGAAAGCAGCCCCTAAAAAAAACAGCAAAAAAACGGAAAAGAATTTTCTCATTGTTCCATCACTTCACCGTTACATAAGCAGGGGCCCCTTCAATGCTGCTGGAGTTAACCGCAGTTACCGCGAATGTGTATTCAGTGCTGGTGGATGTATTCCGGACATGGTAGATCAAGACATCTGAGGTCACTTCATCAATATACTCAAACTTTCTCCACGACTCGATTCTATAAACCCTGTACCTGGTGATATTTTCATTTCCTGGGTTGGCATTCCAGGTGAGCTGGATAACGTTTTCATAATAGAAAAGAGCCTTATTCAATTCTCTCTGTCCATTTAAATTTAGAGGGGGCAAAATATAGGCTGTTTGAATTTTCTGTCCAGGCGTAATCCCAGAAAGAATCCTCTGCTTGCCGTCTAAAAATTTAATTTCTATATCATATTCAAGACCCTGGAATGCTCCAAAATGAACCGAGGGCATATCCTGGGCCAAATAGCCGTATTCTCCGGTGACCTCACGAAATCCTTTTAAAAACTCCGCTTCTCCCAGATGGCCCGATTCATATAAGCTGACTTTAGCGCCCAGTCCCCCCACTCCCCCGGTCTGGTCAGAAAGAATCTCCACTTGTATCCAGTTTGAATCATCCACATCATTTCTTAAAAGCACATTGTAGCCTCTTTTATCCGTGATGTAGATATCTAAATCTCCGTCTCCATCAAAATCCCCCAATGCACTCCCCCTGGGGTCAACCGTTTTAAGAGAAGCCATCAAAGCACTGACATTTAGAGACACAGATAAAAAATTCCCCTGGCCGTCATTCTGATAGATATACCCTCCTGATTCATACAGGTCAAGGTCCCCGTCATGGTCAAAATCTCCAAAACAGCAGTGAAAACCCGGCTTGTTCTCTGCCGTAGTCATGGATGCGTATTTTTGAAATATTCCGCCCTGGTTTTTATACAAATCAATTCCATGATGGCCAATCACTGCCAGGTCCAAATCCCCGTCATTATCTACATCAGAAAAACTCATTCCATTATCTTTGAGATTAATGGTTTGAGGAAGACCTAAACTTGCTCCAGCATCATGAAAATTTCCACTTCCATCATTGAGATATATGGTAGAGGGAGAAGCCCACTTTGCCTCCGCGATGTCTATGTCCCCATCCTGGTCAATATCCACAGCGCTGACTCCCTGAACAAATCCGTTCCAGTCGATCCCCCGGTACTCCCAAGTAAAGGTCCCGTCTCCGATGTTCATGTAGAAATTTTTTAACTTTTGTGGTGGAGAAGGCTGTGAGGAGAAAGCATTGAATTCAGATAAAGGATTTGAAAAATACAAATCTATATCTCCATCCCCATCAAAATCAGCAGCAGCCACGCCTCGAGAAGCAGTATCTCTGTCTTGAGGAGGACTGATTTGATCGGTGATGTCTACAAAATAACCGGTGCCATCGTTTTTATATATATGATTGAAAGAAGGGCTTATCTCTTTATAAGTCGTGGTTGAAAACAAATCAAAATCCTTATCCCTGTCCAGGTCAGCAAATACAGCTCCATGGGTTCCCAGAGGATAGGCATCAGCAACACCCCGGGATAGAGCCTCATCCAGAAAATAATCTCCGTAATTTATGTACAAAATATTTTCAACACTGAGTCTTCCTTTGGCATCTTCAATTTTAATGTATAGGTCAAGCCGCCCGTCACTGTTGACATCTACCCAGCAGACCCCATGATCTCCAAAATAGCTGTATCCAGCCACATTATATTTTTGGGTTACATTGGTGAAGTGCATACTCCCGGCCAAATAAAAAGGGGACACGATTATGATAAAGACAAGGGTAAGTGCCCGCTTTCTAAAAGCAAAGATATCCTGACAGAAATGTTTCATTGAACTTCACTCAAGTTTGCCACTCCAGGACTCACTTGTCAACCCGATACCATTTTGCACAAGCCATCCTTAAATTTCATTCTTCTCTCTATTTACTGTCTCCTGTTTTCTATGCTAATATGACTCTTGATGCTTACTTAATCAAAACGCTGGATACAGATATGAAAATCAAAATAAAACTCATCATTTTTTGGGCAGTATTCCTGTTTATCTTCTCAAGCTGCGCTGAAAAACAAATTTTTTATAGAGCCAGCGCTGAAAGAAAAGAAACCAGAGATATCAATCTGAACTTATTAAAAAAAGACCGGGTTGATAATCTTTATTATCACCACAAATTTGTAACCTTCCGATTTGAAACCAAAAGTAATTCCATGACTCTAAAAAGCCCTCTTTCGGGAGAGCTCAATATCAACTTAAGCTGCCTTGCAGAAGAAAAAGGGGACCTGGAAGTAACCTCTTCAGCCTCAGAAAAAGAACAGGAAACTCAACCTCACCGCATCATTCCCTTGAAAAAAGGCTTCAATGACATAACTTTCTCTTTAAGCCTCTCAAAGAACCAAAAAATAATCCTTCAAAGTCAAGATGACCTGGAGGTCATATTTTCCAAACCCATTATCTACAAATCCCTTCCCAAGGAACAAAGAACAAATGTGTTTCTGATTTCTGCAGACACCTTAAGCTCCCTTCATATGAGCTTGTACGGATATGACAGAGAAACAACTCCCCATATAGAAGAGTTTGCAGAGGATTCGGTAGTTTTCCAAAATGCATTCTCCAATTCCTCCTGGACCGTCACATCTCATATGAGTCTGTTCACCTCTCTTCATGAACATGAGCACCAAGTGGAAGAAAGAGCTGAATATCAAATAAAAAATCAGAAGCTTGTCCGGACAAAACCACCTTCTATCTTTCCTCTCTCCTATGATGTTGCTTATTTCCCAGAAAACCTCTCCCGTGACTTTGTGACCATCAGCTACAATGGAGGGGTTAAAGTCGATGCTCTGTTCGGCTTTTACAGAGGATTTGACCTTTACTGGAGCAACAACGACCTTTATTCACCCAAAGCCTCTGCTGTGATGTTTGAAGAAGCCCGGATTAAATTAATAGAGTCAAAATTTCCGAAAGCCTTTTATTTCCTTCACACCTATCATGTGCATGCCCCTCACAACGCCCCGGAAGAATTTTTAAAACAAATTCCAAGAAAGACTCAATTAAAAGAATTTGACTTTAACAAAGACCTGGGAGGAAACCGATTTATATTCAAAAAAACAGATGAGGACTTTATCGAAGACGTTAAAGCGCTTTATGATGCAGAGATATTGAGTTTTGATCACTATTTTGGTGAATTCATCGATTTTTTAAAAAACCAGGACCTTTATCAAAACTCCATGATCATTCTGCTTTCAGACCATGGAGAGGAGTTTTTCGAACACCAAAGATGGGCTCATGGTTCTGACTTATACGATGAACAAATCAGGATTCCTTTATTGATAAAATTTCCGGAACAAAAATATAGAGGAAAAACGATCCATGATAATGTCAGTCTTCAAGATATTCTTCCCACTATTATGGATTATTACGGGATCAAGCATTCCAAAGACATTAGAGGGCAGTCTCTTATTCCATTGATAAAAAGCGGAAAAAATCTCGACAGACCCATACTCTCTTCTATATATAAATTCAAGCCTTTTGAACTGCTTCCCGGCAAAATCGCTGTGATACAGAACGACTATAAAATTATATTCAATAAGAGGTATACCCCACAAACATTCAAGTATTTTGAACATCCCCCTCCCAGCATAACATCAACTGTAGAGCTTTATAATATAAAAAAAGACCCCTCAGAAAGAAACAATCTTTTTGAAGAGAATTTGGTAATAAAAGATAAACTTTTCAATTTTCTCAAAGAAATAATGAAAGAAATGGACAGCACTCAAAGAAGAAATGAAAGGCAGGAAAAAATCACAGAAGAGATGCTCGAAAGACTGAGGACTCTGGGTTATATCGATAAATAAATCTTAACCAAAAAACTGAACCCCTTCTCATAGAAAATCATTTTTTGTATACTTTTATAAAGTGTCTATTAAATTAATTTAATATGAAGCATATTGAAAGAGCGGTACGGCTTGTTGACAGGATATCTTCCCCTTTACTGGATTCTTTCTTAAGATTTATTTCCCACAGCAGAAGACTAGACGCCTTTATTCAGCAGTGGGAAGATAAAAGTCTCCGTAAGCTGAATAATCCCCATAGATTCCTTATTGTCCCTGATGTCAACATAGGAGATGCCTTGAATCACCAGCCGTTTGCAGAAGTTTTGAAAAAATGCTTTCCTGAATCAGAAATCCATTACATATATAAAAAAAAAGCCTTTCCTCTTATTAAGGCAAATCCTTATGTGGATGTTCATCATCCCCTTTTTGAAAAAAGTGGAATCCCCTCCCAAAAAGACATGGATGAGCTGAAGAAAATATTGATAAAAAACAGTTATGACATTGCTTTCAATTTCTGCCCCTATCTTTCATTCTCAGCACTGAAATACCATAAAACAAAAGTGATTTGCCCTATAAGATTTATGTCCCGTGTGATAAGAGCTCTGAGCTCAAACATTCAAAAAGCACACCTCACCCTCCAGTTAAATCAGCTTGCAAAAAATATTGCCTGTAGGATCGATCCGGCGGGATTTGACCAAAGCCTTTGTAAAGACGCCCCCTTAAAGCATAGATTATATGCTTCCGGAGGCCTTCTTTTAAGGTCAGAGAAAACCGCAGAGAAGCTGGGAATCTCATTCCAGAAAAAAACAGTGTTTTTTAATCCGGATTCTTCCTCTCCTTATACTTTAATCCCTTTAAAATTGCAGATTGAAATCATGAAAGCTGTCTTGTCATCGTCTTCTGTGGATCAGGTTCTTATGAACAAAGGCTACTCGTATTTAAATATAGAGACCAATATTCTGAATGAAATTCCTGAACACTTCAAAAGGAAGATCATTCTTCTTCCTCAAAAAACTCCCTTAGATGTTTATGTGGCTCTTGCTGATAAAGCAGATATATTTATATCAGCAGATACCGGTCCTATGCATATAGCAGCTGCAGAAAAGGTTTTTACAGATTCATACCAAACATTCAGAAACAAAACCGCCGTCATAGGAATATTTGGAGCCACTCCCAGCAAGCTGTATGGCTATGATTCTTTCTCTGATGAACATTTGGATTCATTCCAGAACGCCCCTGCCAGAGCATTTGAGGGAAATCCTTCCTGCAAAAACATAACCTGCATTGACAAGTCTTTTAAAAAATGTTCTCAAGTAAGATGCTTTGACGGAATTGATACAGAGGAAATCATCAGCTATTTTGAATCTCTGCTTTAACCCGGATTAATAATCATTTAAGAAAGATTTTAATTTTTGTCTCCGGCGAGGTCCTCTCAATTTCCTTAGTGCTTTGGCTTCGATTTGCCTTATTCTTTCTCTTGTGACCTTAAACTGCTGACCGACCTCTTCAAGGGTGTGTTCATTCCCGCTTCCCAATCCGAACCTCATTCGAAGCACCTTGGCTTCTCTTTCTGTGACGGTATCTAATACTTCATCTATTTTTTCTTTTAAAGTAATATTCACTACCGCATCAGGAGGAGAAGGTAAAATCTTGTCCTCAATAAAATCCCCCAACTGGCTGTCATTGTCCTCCCCAATGGGAGTCTCCAGTGAAATGGGCGCCTGCGAAAGCTTGATGATCTTCCTTACCTTGGAGACAGGCATGCCCATTCTTTTAGCTAACTCTTCACATTTGGGTTCACGCCCTTTTTCCTGAACAAACGTTTGAGATTGTTTGATGAGTTTGTTTATGGTCTCAATCATATGAACCGGAATCCTTATGGTCCTGGCTTGGTCACAAACGGCCCTGGTAATAGCCTGTCTGATCCACCAGGTGGCATATGTAGAAAATTTATATCCGCGCTTGTATTCAAATTTATTTACAGCTTTAATCAGTCCTGTATTTCCTTCTTGAATCAAATCCAGGAAATGAAGACCTCTGTTCACATATTTTTTGGCAATTGAAATGACCAGCCTCAGGTTTGCGGCAACCAGCTCCTCTTTTGCCTGCTTGCTCATCTTCTCTTCCATCTTGATTTTTCTCATGATTGTTTTCATCTCATCAAATCCTATTCCCACCTCGGCCTGTATATTCTGAATCAATTTTTCTGTGTCTTTTATCTGCTTCCTGACTTTGAGCTTGTTCTTTTTACTCCGCTTCCGCCTGTATTGAGCCTCCAGATCCTCTTTGATTTCTTCCAGCCTGAATATTCCCTCCAGCTTTAAGCGCAAATTTTCACAAGCTTTTTCAATCACCTCAGGTTTTATTTGAAGAGACCTGAATAAAAGATATATCTTGGAAAGAATCCGAAGCCGCTTTATCTGATTTCTCTCAGAGTTAGGAATCCGATTGATCAAGGAATAACATTCTTTGATCTGTGATATTATGTTAAAAATCTGGATTTCTTTTTCGTTCGGGCCTTCTTCTTCAACACTGCAATCATCGTAATCAAACATATAATTGATAACCCTTTTATTCTTCTCATACCTTTCTTCAACATCATGAATCAATTCAATTAAAAAAGGTGTGGTTGAAATAGCTTTTAAAACATTCCTCTCGCTTCTTTCAATCTGCCTTGCCAGGGCTACCTCTCCCTCTCTGGATAGAAGTGAAATGCTTCCCATCTCTTTCAAATAAAGCTTGACCGGGTCTGTAGTCCTTTCAATCCCTCTTATTCGTGTCCTTTCCGCTCTCCTGGGCTGTTGTTCGATATCTCTCTTGCTGTTTCTGATCTTAATTTTATATTTTTCTAAATAATCAATAAATTCATCGAACTCTTTTTCTGTATCAAATCCATTTTCAAGCAGCCCATTAATTTCTTTTAAAAAGATATACCCTCTTTTTCTGCCCAAATGGAGAATTTTTTGAATCTTTTCCTTTTTATCAGGCTCCAAATTTTTTTTCTTGTTAATTTTTTCCTGGCGGTATAAATCTGGATTACTTGCCATCTGAAAGACTTATTCTCCTTTTTGGTTTGATTCTAAAGTGTTTGAATTTTTTCAAGATGAGCTTGTTATTTAGCGAAAGATAAGTCATAGGGCCTAACAACTTATGGGATTATCCTGAAAAATAAGAATTGCAATTCTCATGAATTACAAATTATCTCATATTCTTGGGTAATAATCAAATTTTCTGCCTCTTAAAATAAACCCTTCAATTTAAATGGATTTTTTAATGAGCGCCTAAAATTTGAATTTATAAACCAAAAAGGTTAAACTACCAGTTGATTCGAATTTTATGGGAAATAAAAAACAACCAAAGAACAGACTTATCGTAGTTTCCAACAGGCTTCCTGTTACCGTAAGCAGAAAAAAGAATAAAATCAACTTTAATGAAAGCCCGGGCGGCCTTGCCACTGGCCTTCGCTCTCTTAAAGAAAAGCAAAAGGTTAACTTTGTTGGGTGGCCGGGTTATATTCCCAGAAACACCAGGGAAAAAAATTTCATTAAACAAAAGCTTATTAATGAACACAAATGCTATCCGGTCTTTCTTTCCCGTTCAGAAGTGGATAAATATTACTACGGTTTTTCAAACAGGACTTTATGGCCCTTGTTTCACTACTTCCCCTCATACAGTACTTTTGAAGAAACCGAATGGAAAGCCTATAAAAAAGCAAACCAAAAATTTTTCCAGGAGGTTATGGAAACAGCAGACGCTGAAAGTACATTTTGGATTCATGACTATCACCTCATGCTTCTTCCCAAAATGATAAGGAAGGTGCTTTCTAAATGTTCCATAGGCTTTTTTCTTCACATCCCTTTTCCTTCGTCTGAAATATTCAGAATCCTTCCTTGGAGAACAGAAATTCTGGAAGGACTGCTCGGAGCAGACCTTTTGGGATTCCATACTTATGAATATGCAAGGCACTTCTTGAGCAGCACCTTAAGGCTTCTGGGTTATGAACATGAATTCGGATCCATCCAAATTGATGACCGAATCGTGCGGGTAGACAATTTCCCCATGGGAGTGGATGTTGAGAAAAACAATGAGCTGCTTGCTGACCCGGAAGTGCAGAAAGAGACAGAAGAGTGCCGGAGACGCATAGGAAAAAACAAGAAAATAATACTTTCAGTTGACCGTTTGGATTATTCCAAGGGAATACCTCATCGGCTGAAAGCCTTTGAATCTTTCCTGGTAAAAAATCAGAATTGGCGGGGAAAAATAACTTATATCATGCTCTGCGTGCCATCAAGAACCAAAGTCAGTCACTACAAACAGCTGAAAAAGGAAATCGACAGACTGGTGGGAAACATAAACGGCCGATTTGGGACTCCCAGCTGGACTCCGGTAAATTATATCTACCGCTCCCGTCCTTTCAAAAAACTCCTCTCTCTCTACTCAGCCGCTGATATCGCTCTGGTCACTCCGGTAAGAGACGGCATGAATCTGGTCGCCAAGGAATACGTGGCTGCAAAAAATGACCACAACGGAGTCCTTATCCTCAGCGGGACTGCTGGATCAGCCGAGGAATTGGGAGAAGCATTGATCGTTAATGTCCACAATAAAAATGAGATAGTGGAAGCCATAAAAAAAGCTCTTACCATGAGTCAAAAAGAAAAAATATCCCGCATGAAGACTATGAGAAAACGCATAATGGAATACGACATCAAACAGTGGGTTCAAAGTTTTATTAGCAATATTCATGAAACCAAAAACCTTCAAGCTGCCAGAGAGCAACGAAAATTAAATCAGCAGCAAGAAAAGAAAATCATAGCTGATTACCAGAAAAGCCAAAAAAGGCTGCTTCTTTTTGATTATGACGGAACTCTGATCTCTTTTTCAAAAAAACCAGAGGATGCCAAACCCGATAACGAATTAAAAAGACTGCTCATCACTCTTTCCAAAAAAACAGAAAATAAGCTGGTGATGATAAGCGGTCGGGACCGGGAAACTATGGAAAAGTGGCTGGGAGATATCCAATGCTCCATGGTGGCTGAACACGGGTCATGGATCAAGCCCTCCTTTAATGAAAAATGGGAAAAGAAAGGGAGTACCGACACTCAATGGAAAATCCGGATAAAGCCTATTCTAAAAAATTATGAATCCCGGGTTCCCGGGTCATTTGTGGAAGAAAAAGAATTCGGCCTAGCTTGGCATTACCGCAATGCCAGCCCGGAATTAGGAGAGATACGCTCCAATGAGCTTTTTGACAATCTCAGCGAATATCTAGCTCATACTAATCTTCAATTGATGCACGGCAACAAAGTCATAGAGGTCAGGGTCGCTGGTATCAACAAAGGAATAGCCGCTGATCATTTTTTAAGAATGAAACAATGGGATTTCATTCTCGCGCTGGGGGACGATTGGACCGACGAGGAGATGTTTAAAATCCTTCCCGCCAAAGCATTTACCATAAAAGTGGGATACGGTCCCACTCAAGCCAACCTTTTCATTGAATCTCCCAAAGCCTGCCGGTCTCTACTGCGCAAACTATCCAAAGCCTAAAAAATCATAAGCCGCCAAAAAAGTTTTCTCCATGACATCCAACCTGGATTATTCATGAGCCGAGATTGCTGCAGATGCGAGGCGCCAGGGCCAATACGTTTTTAATCCTTACCTCAAAAACTGTTGGGATAGTCTCACAGTTATGATATATTTAACCGAGGAGGTTTACATGAACCATTTAAGAAAATACTTACTTTTGTTAATTCCATCAGTCCTTATTTTAATTGGTCTATCCGGATTGCTCTTTTCTCAAGAAAGCAGGCCGGCTGATGTCGGAGATATCCACAATATCCTGCCAGAGAAGAAAAGAGCAGAGGTGATGAACCAATGGCTGGAATGGAGGCTGGAGAACATAATTCCTCAGTTAATGAGAAAAGAAAACATTGACTTTTGGCTTATCATAAACCGGGAATACAATGAAGACCCCGTTTATATGAGCTTAGTCCCGGAACCAACCATGGCCGCGCGCAGGACCTCTATTCTGATGTTTCATGACCGAGGAGAAGGCAGAGGAGTGGAGAGGCTGTCAGGCAGTTATTACGGCATGGGCAAATGGTATAAAAGCACCTGGGAAGACAAAAAGAAAAAGCAGTTTGAAAGCCTGGCTGAAGTCATAAGAAAAATCAATCCCCAAAAAATAGGAATCAATGTCTCTCCCACTTTCCGCTTTGCAGATGGCCTGACATCAAGCATGAAGGAAAAACTGGAGAAAGCGCTCGGGCCTGAGCTTTCGTCTCGATTTGTCTCCGCTGAAAACCTGTGCCTGGGATGGCTGGAAACCCGAAGTCCTCAGGAACTCAGTGTCTACCGTCATATCTGCGGGATTGCTCATGATATCATAGCTGAGTTTTTTTCCAATAAGGTAATCACTCCAGATATTACCACCACCGATGATGTTGTCTGGTGGATCCGTCAAAAAATCACAGATTTGGGTTTAGATACCTGGTTTCAACCCTCTATCAGCATCCAGAGATATGAGAAAATAGCTGAAAAATACAAAGAAAATCCAGAAGTCATCCGAAGAGGGGACCTTCTTCATTGTGATGTGGGCATAAAATACCTTGGATTGTGTACAGATATGCAGTGGCAGGCCTATGTGTGTCAAATTGGGGAACAGGATGCTCCAGAGGGACTTAAAAAAGCCATGGAGCGTACCCTTAAAGTGGCAGAAATTTTCATGAATGAATTTAAAGAAGGGAGGACAGGAAACGAAATCACAGACTTAGCTATGAAAAAAGCCACAGAGGCAGGACTCAGGCCCCTCATCTATTCTCATCCCTTAGGAATCCACGGCCATGCCGCAGGATGTTCCATGGATGCCAGAGCACCTGACAAAGCTCCTGAAGGGATCCGTATAGAAATGGAATACCCCCTCCGATACAATACCTGTTACGCCATTGAGTTCAGCAGCACCACCAGTGTTCCGGAATGGGACGGACAGGATGTCAGAATCGGATTTGAAGAAGACGGTGTTTTTACCAAGGAGGGATGTCATTTTATTGACGGATGTCAGAAAAACATACTTTTAATAAAATAAGGAGTCAATAATGGTTGTATTAAGGAAATTCAAAGCCCTGAGACCCAGAAAAGGATTGGAAGAAAAAGTCGCTTCCTTTCCTTATGATGTGGTGAGCAGTGAAGAAGCCAGGGAACTGGTCAAAGGCAATCCTTATTCTTTTCTGCATGTGGTCAAACCAGAAGTGGATTTATCAGAAGACACGGACCTGTATTCCGATGAGGTCTATGAGAAAGCAAGAGAGAATTTAAACAAGTTCATTAAAGAAAGTATTTTAATCCAGGAAGACCAGCCCAGACTTTATATCTATAAGCAGAAAATGGGCCAAAGAGAACAGTATGGAATCGTAGGATGTGTTTCTGCCGAAGATTATAACAAGGATGTGATAAAAAAGCATGAACACACCAGACCGGCTAAGGAGGCAGACCGAATCAAGCACGTGGATACCACTAATGCCAATACAGGCCCTGTGTTTTTGACCTATAAAGCAAAGCGCAGCATAGACAAACTGGTCAAAAAAGCCGTTAAGGAAAAGCCAATCTACGACTTCACAGCTTCTGACGGCATCAAACACACCGTATGGGTCATAAAAGATGATTCTCTTTCCAATGCGATCATCGATGAATTTAATAAAATCGATTTCATCTATGTGGCGGATGGACATCACCGCTCTGCTTCTGGAGCCAAGGTTGCAGAAAAAAGGAAAGCCTCCAATCCCAATCATTCGGGAAATGAAGAGTACAATTTCTTTCTTGCAGTCTTATTCCCGGACAATCAACTTCATATCATGGACTATAACCGGGTTTTAAAAAATCTCAACGGCCACACTTCTGAAGAGCTGTTTAAAGCATTGGATGAAAATTTCACTGTTGAAAAAGTTGGCTCCAAACCCTACAAACCAAAGAAAAAAGGCGAGTTCGGAATGTACATGGACAAGAATTGGTACAAACTGACTGTGAAGCCAGAACTGGTCCAGCACCATGACCCTGTTGAAAGTTTAGATATCTCTTGTCTTCAGAAAAATCTCTTAAGGCCCTTTTTTGGAATCAAAGACCCCAGGACCAGTGATGATATTGATTTTGTGGGAGGAATCAGGGGGTTGGAAGAACTACAGAGATTAGTGGACAGCGGACGATTTAAAGTTGCTTTTGCCCTGTATCCCACTTCAGTGAAAGAGCTCATGGATATTGCTGATTCAGGTAAAGTGATGCCCCCGAAATCAACCTGGTTTGAACCGAAATTGAGAAGCGGACTTCTTGTCCATAAGCTCGAAGATTAGAAGTTTGCCGGGATTATGCTGATTTCCGAATTAACTTTAAGAGCTCTTTTTCTTTTTTTATTCCATCTAGAATCTTCGGCAGTATCTCCTGAATTTCTTTTTTTGAGTAACGGCTCTGTTTAATTTCTGCTTCTCCGTCTGTTATCACACAGTCAATATCTTTGATCTTTTCGGCTCTCCCCTGATAACTCTTGCTTCCTTCATCCTCATAATAAGTGATCTGAATAGAAAATATCTGCTGTTCCAGAAAAGAATAACCAAATACCAATATGTGTTCTTCTCTGTTCTGCTTTCTTCCATCCAGGTCAAAGTGGAAATCTCTGTTTATGAAATCTTCTCCCTCTCTCAAACCCATTTCTCTTACTTCGTCATAGATCTGGATGATCAGGTCTTCAGCAGTGCTTGTCTTGTCTTCGCCTGTTTTGGGAAAAGTGAAAATCAATCCCCCACATCCCAATGAAACAATCCAAAAAAGTATCAGACCTTTCATCTCATTATCAATATCGGATTTTTGATTCAAATGTCAATTTTTCCCGCCTATAGGCGCTCCCGGAGGAATATGTACTGAGATTTCTCTCTCAAACTTCTCCGGGTTTTCTTGAAACTGCTTGATCTGAAACACACCATAGTGATAATGAGCTTTTTCTTCAGTCTCAGGAACCGATAAAATCCGGCTTTCACACCATTTTTTCAACTCATCAAGCTTAAAAAATACCACCTCTTTAACCATCCCGGAACTTTGAGGACTCACAGCCAGTTTCATAAGACTTTTCAACAAAATATGATCCACTGTCTTTTTAATTTGAGCATGCATTCCTTCTCCAGCCGGGCTCTTCCATGTAGCATCAATCATTTTGTCCAACACATCATCCAAGCCGGGAGCATCTTTTAACCGTGAATGATATTCGATCATTCGGGCACATCTTGAAGGATGAAGAATGGAATCAAAAGTCATCTGTGCACAGGCTTCAGCCGCACCCAAAGGGTCAAAAGTCAGCCCTGTGTATCCCTGAAACATTTCCCGGTCCTCTCTATACCCTGGGGGAAGAGGAGGGAGGTCCTTTAAGATTGTTTCATCCAGGACAAGATTCTCAGGACTTACGGTCTGAAGAAGAGCATCCAAAGCCCTTTCCTGTTCCAAAGCCGGGACTATTCGGGGGTCCTCTTGGACATCCCCCCTGAGCCTATGGTTATAGACCAATCCTCCTAATACACTGGCAGCGGCTTCGACCTGATATCTGTGAAGCAGATACACCGGAACAATGAGTCTCCGGAGCAGGCCAACGGGTTCTCCGTAGCGGATTCTGCTTTTAGAAAAAGATTGAAGAGCCGCAGAGCGGACCTGCATGATTCTCTTGAGCTCATCCGTAGGATTTTTCCCATTGTCCCACACTGCCGCCAGTGGATGTGCACTTCCAGGGCGGGCATCCTGACCTGCTAAAAAATAAAGCCCTTGAGAGAACGCATTATCTAAAATAGACTTGATCTCTTTCTCCTCATCTGTTCCTTCTGGAAAATCTTGATAGCCATAGGCTATGGATACCTTATCCCACTCTCCCACTCCCTTGGCATAAGAATTAGAAAGGTCAATATTTCCGTCCTCACTGATTTCAATCAAGGGATGAGGATAGTCCATGACTGAAGCCCGGTCATTCACACTGGCTGCATAATTGTGCCCCAGGCCCAGAGTGTGCCCCACCTCATGACAGGAAAGCTGCCTGATTCGGGCTAAAGCCATATCCAGGATTTGTTCAGGAACTTCACCCTTTTTATCATAATCAGCAGTCAATGCCTCGCCAATGAGAAAATCCTGTCTTATCCTTAAAGAACCCAGGGCCACATGTCCCTTGATGATTTCTCCGGTTCTGGGGTCTGTGACAGAGGCTCCGTATGACCAGCCTCTTTTGGAACGGTGAACCCAGTTGATCACATTATAACGGACATCCATGGGATCAGCTCCTTCAGGCAAAACCTTTACCTGAAAAGCATCTTTGTATCCGATCTCTTCAAACGCTTCATTCCACCAGCTGGCTCCTTCTATAAGAGCAGACAAAATGGGCTCCGGACAGCCCCTGTCTACATAATAAATTAGGGGCTCTACAGGTTCGCTCATTTTGGCTGACGGGTCTTTTTTTTTCAATCGATGCCTTCTTATGAATCTTTTCTCCATGTTCCTCCCTACAGGAGCTGAGTAATCTATGTAACTGAAACTTGAAAAATTGGAGCGGGGGTCATACTTTCGAGGTTCAAATCCTTCATCAGGAAGCTCTATAAAGGAATGGTGCTGTCGCAAAGTAACCGCACCGGCATCCGGTGCCACCTCGCGGACATAACCCCCGGGATTAGGGAAAATGAAAGTCAAAAGGGCTTCAAATTCACTGTTTTTAGGAAAATTTTTTGTGTAGGGCAAAAACACACTTGACCGGGAAGGATCAAGCCTGTAGTCACCCTGGCCAGCACGCCTTATAGTCCTTATGACTCCATGAGCATCTCTGAGAATAAATGGCGTCGCATTGACCAGAACTTTTCCATTTTGTTCGGCACCGACCTCAAATCCCCATATTATTGAATCAGCAAACGCCTCATCCACAGCTTTTTTCTCATAGGGATTGTCGGTCACGGCCCGGTAACGGGTATTGGGTTCTAGAAGAAAAACCTTTGGCCCCATCCTGATAAACTTGACCACCTTGGTCCCACCCAGCTGATTCCGGTCAAGCCCTATATCATTGGAACCCAGCCCTGCCCGAAGAGAATGGACATACAGAAATTCAAGCTCCATTTTATCTATCTCGAGCCAGATTTCTCCTTTTTGTTCATCCCAGTAAAAATTAAAATATCCGGAATATTTCTTCATTCCCGAGACTTTTTCCTCTATAGATGAATAGAGAGGAAAAGCACTGAGTCCAAAAAGCAAAAAAAACAAAATAAACACTCTATGTCTTTTCATCTGATATTTCCTCCTGAAAATGATAATAACCAGTTCGATTTTATTACAACCTCAACCAATAAACAAGTTGTGATTCTGCCTTGACTTTAAATGATGATTTGTGTTATATTTCTCACACTATGATTGGAGAAGCCAAGATAACGCAATTCATTATCACTCTTGGTCTTTCTTCTTTCGCATCCTATACCTACTACGGACGCTCCTAAGCGTCCATAATAGAAACATTCCCTATTTATACTCCCCAAACAAGAATCTCTAATTTTTTTAGACTATAAATTCATTGAGGATAAAAATGGAAAACATAAAACTTGTATCAATTAAAAATAAATCAAAGACTCTTATCAAGGTTGAGAAAATAACTATTGGAAAGGATTTTGTCGTTATTGCAGGACCCTGTAGCGTTGAAAATGAAAAACAAACTTTAACTATCGCTCACGCCGTAAAAAAAGCCGGAGCAAATATGCTCAGAGGAGGCGCCTTTAAGCCGAGAACATCTCCTTATAAATTTCAGGGGCTTGGTTTACAGGGTCTAAAGATACTGAAAAAGGCAAAAAAAGAAACCGGGCTGCCTGTAGTTTCCGAAGTCATGGATTCCCGGGATGTAGTCTGGATGTGTGAATATGTAGATATCCTCCAAATAGGAGCTCGAAACATCCAAAATTTCTCTCTTCTAAAAGAAGTAGGGAAAAGCAGACACCCTGTACTGCTTAAGAGAGGCATGTATTCCACTCTCGAAGAATGGTTGAACTGCGCCGAATATATTCTAAATGAAGGAAATCCCAATGTCATTCTTTGTGAAAGGGGAATAAGAACTTTTGAAACCTATTGCCGTAACACTCTGGATTTAAGTGCGATTCCTGCTATAAAAGAGCTCTCTCATCTTCCTATAATCGTTGATCCAGCTCATGCGACTGGGAAAGTAAGTTTGATTCCTTCAATGAGTTTGGCTGCTGTTGTGTCAGGAGCTGATGGATTGATTTTAGAAGTCCATAATCAGCCTGAAAAAGCGCTGAGTGACAAACAACAGTCACTGACCCCCCTCGTTTTCTCTAAAATAGTTGACAATGTGTTTTCTCTCAAAAAGTTTATGGAGAAAATAAATTGAACCAATCTGATAGGACCTTTATTTTTGGAGATTGCCCTATTTATAAAATTAATTACAAGGAAAAACTGCCTCTTCTAGCAAAGAACAAAGATCATGTTTTTATAACTGATCGAAATGTTTTTTCTCTGGTCAAAGGATTGGTTCCTCAAAAAAGAACTATCATCTTAAAGCCAGGGGAAAGGAAGAAGACATTGTCCTTGGTAAAAAAGATATATCACAAGTTTCTCCAATTAGATGTAGACCGATCTTGGACTGCCATAGGATTAGGAGGAGGAGTGGTGAGTGACCTCACGGGATTTGTTGCATCGACTTACATGAGAGGAATCGATTTCATTCTTGTTCCAACCACTCTTCTTTCCCAAACAGATGCTTCCATAGGAGGGAAAAACGGGGTTAATTTCCAGGGTTATAAAAACACCATCGGCACCTTTTCTCATCCGAGATCTATACTTTTAGATTTTAATTTTCTTCAGACACTCCCTCAAGAAGAAATCTTATGTGGGTTGACAGAAATAATAAAACACGCTCTTATTGCGAGTCCAACTCTCTTCTCTGATATTGAAAAAATGTGGCACAAAATCATTGGGCTTGACAAAAAGGTATTGAATAAAATTGTATTCAAATCTATCCGAATTAAATCAAATATAGTACAAAAAGACTTCCAAGAAAAAAACGAAAGAAGGAAGCTCAACTTCGGCCATACCCTGGGACATGCACTGGAAATGACGGAAGGCCTTTCTCATGGGAGAGCTGTTGGAGCTGGGATGGCATTTGCCACAAGAATGTCAGAAAAAAAGGGAATGCTCACCCAAAAAGAATCTTCTAGGATAATTAATCTTCTCCAAAAAATAAACCTGGATCCCTCTTTATCTGTCTCCTCACGTTCTATTCTCAAAACTATAAAAAATGACAAAAAAAAGGAGAAAGAGAGTCTTCACTTCGTTTTTCTTAAACATATAGGAAAAGCAGAGGTAAGAAAAATTTCCATCAACCAATTAAAGGAATATATCTATGATCTGTGTCAGTCTTAAGGAAAACAATACTGATTTATGCTTAAAGGCACTTCAAAAACTTTCCTTTGCTGAGATCCGCTTAGACCAAATCTCTTTATACAGCAAAGACGTCTATAAAATTTTCTCCTCACATCCCAAGCTTATAGCTACCTGCAGACCAGGAAGGTACTCTGAACCAAAAAGAAAAAAATTGCTCATTGAAGCCATAGAAGCTGGGGCTGCCTTTGTAGATATGGAGATAAAAACAGAGGAATCTTTATTAAAAGAGGTGATAAAAAAAGCTTCCCAACATAACTGCAAATTGATCTTGTCTTTTCATGATTTCAGCGGAACTCCTCCCTTAAACAGGCTTAAGCAACTGATAAATATAAGCTTTTCAAAAGGAGCCCACATCGCAAAAATAGCTTGCTATGTTCGGACAAAACAAGAAAACTCACAGCTTTTAGGACTCCTCCAGGACAAACGCCCAGTTATCGTGATTGGTATGGGAAAAATAGGAAGAATCACCCGTATCGCTTCCTTATTCTGCGGAAGCCCGTTCAGTTATGCCTCTTTAGAAAAGGGGAGAGAAACCGCAGATGGCCAGCTGGATAAAGATACTTTAGAAAACATTTTCAGGATAATAAAACATGAGTAAATTCAAACTATATGCTGTAACTGGTAATCCGATTATGTTCAGCCAAAGTCCTCAAATCTACAACACACTGTTTAATCATTTCAATATAAATGCTCACTATACAAGAATATTATCATCAAGCGCTCATGAATCCCTGGAAATAGGAAAAGAAATGAAAATCTGTGGATTAAATTTGACTTCCCCTTTCAAAGAACAAGCGGTTCCGTTTGTACATGAAATCTCTCCAACAGCCAAACAAATTCGGGCTGTAAACCTGATTCTTTTCCGCAGCACCCGTTTATCTGGATTTAATACAGATTCCTATGGAGTCACTCAGGCTTTAATTACAAACCGAGTATCTGTTCAAGGTAAGAAATGTTTGGTCTTGGGGGCAGGGGGTGCAGGCAAAGCTGCTGTGCATGGACTTATGAAATCAAGAGCCGCTCAAGTCATTCTCGTGAACCGCACAAAATCCAAAGCCAAAAAAGCAGCTCATGACTTGGAATGTGATTATGCTCCGATCGAACATGTAGGAAAAATTATTCCTGAATGCGATGTATTTATCTCCTGTGTTCCCAGACTTCCAAACTGTTTTAATTGCCAAAAATGGCCCCATAATCTGAATTTCCTTAACGCAAGCTATAAAAATCCTGTTCCAACTCATTTAACAAAACAAAAAAAAATTAATTTCATCAGCGGATTGGATTGGCTCTTATTCCAGGCTTTTTTATCATTCCAACTAATGACAGGCATTGATGTTTCGAAAAAAGTAAAAAAATCAATCAAAAAGAAACTCATGGACAATAGGAATGTTCATAAATCCAACATAGCTTTGATTGGATTTATGGGGACTGGAAAAACAGCAACAGGCAGAGCATTAGCTGAAAAAATCAACGCTAATTTTTTAGATACCGATCAAATTATTGAGAATGCAGAAGGACTTTGTATTAATGAAATCTTTAAAAAAAACGGAGAAAAAAAATTTCGTGAAATAGAAAAATCTTTTATAACCAAAGCTTTACAGAAATCCAAAAATACAGTTTTTTCTTTGGGAGGAGGCGCGGTTTTAGACTTTAATACATTTAATGAACTGAGAAAATCCTGCCACGTCATATGGTTATGGACTCCCCTGGAAGAGTCTCTAAAAAGGATAGATTTAAAATCTAGACCCTTGTTATTCGATTCTTCCCTGAGTGAAACCAAACAACTCTTGATGTCAAGAATTCCTCATTATGCCAAAGCTTCTGATTTGGTGGTTCCTTCTCCCACGAAAAAAATTAAGGAAACAGCTCTGAGGATTAAAAATGAAATCTATCAAACCATCCCTAATCAACGGGTCGATTAAGGCGCCTCCTTCAAAAAGCATGACCATCCGAGCTGCAGCCGCAGCTCTTCTGTCTCCAGGAAAAACACAGATTCTTTCCCCCTCACAGTGCCAAGATGCTCAAACCGCATTCCAAATCATTCAAGACTTGGGAGCAACAATCCAACTTATTCCTCAAGGAATTAAAGTCAAAGGCGGAATCAATCCAAGAAAGAGTTCGTTACATTGTGGAGAATCTGGCTTATGCATGCGCTTGTTTACTCCCATCGCTTGTTTATTAAGAAAAAAATTAACTCTGAAAGGAAAAGGATCTTTATCAAATAGACCCATGGATATGATGGAATACCCTTTGGAATCCTTAGGCGCACAGTGTATGGCTCAAAATGGATTCCCTCCTCTAAAGGTAAAAGGACCGCTGGGCTTTGGAAAAATAAGCATTGATGGTTCCTTGACTTCTCAGTTTCTTTCTGGACTATTGATGGCACTTCCCCTTTGTAAAGGAAATTCTGAGATTAGAGTCCAGAATCTGAATAGCAAACCCTACATACTGATGACACTGGAACTGCTCCATGACTTCGGGATTAAAGTAGAAAAAGACAAAGCCCTAAGCAAATTCCCGATTCCCGGAAACCAGAAATATTCCAGAACTGTTTACCCAGTTGAAGGGGATTGGTCCGGAGCCTCTTTCCTTCTTGCAGCAGGAGCTATATCAGGCAAGGTCACAGTAACCGGGTTAAACATGAAATCTGCCCAAGCCGACAAGCAAATCCTCAAAGCACTCCATAAAGCAGGAGCAAATATTCAAACAGCAGACAATAAAGTCACTGTTTCTCAAAATAAGCTCAATTCATTTGTATTCAATGCCATTCACTGTCCTGATTTAATACCCGCTCTCACAGTGCTTGCCTGCTTTGCTCCAGGACTCAGCAAGATAACAGGAGCCAATCGGTTAAAGCACAAAGAGAGCAACCGGGCTCTTTCTCTTGTTTCTGAATTCCGAAAAATGGGTGCTGATATTTGTCTTGATAATAATAAATTACTCATAAGAGGAGGAGATCTTAAAGGAGGGAATGTGTTCTCCCACAATGACCACAGAATTGCTATGGCAGAAGCGGTAGCAGGTTTGAAAGCAAGGAAAAGTGTCCACATCCACAAATGGGAATGCGTAGCAAAATCCTATCCCAATTTTTTTAAAGATTTAATATCCATAGGAGGGAATATAAGATGAATTCTTTTGGAAAATGTTTCCACATAAACATATTCGGGGAATCCCATGGAAGTTATGTGGGAGTTGTGGTGGATGGAGTTCCTGCAGGCCTTCCCCTAAATTCAAATGACTTTGTATTAGACTTAGAAAAAAGGAAACCCAGTGCTTTTGGTACTACCCAACGTCTGGAATCAGATAAGCCTTTTTTTATGACTGGAATTTTGGATGGCAAAGCAACTGGAACTCCTATTTTAATTTCTTTTCGAAACAAAAGAGCTCATTCCAAAGACTATGAATCTTTTAGAGAGCTTCCCCGGCCCGGACACGCGGATTGGGTGGCTTACCAAAAATACGGTGGATTCAATGATTTCAGGGGTGGAGGACAATTCTCTGGTCGGATGACAGTTGGGCTGGTCGCAGCTGGCGTGATCGCTAAAAAAATGATTCACCCCATTAAGGTCACAGCTAAGCTATTAGAAGTCGGGGGATGCAAAAATATTTCCAAAACTATCAAAAAAGTTTCCCAAGAAAATGATTCTATAGGAGGCTTGGTTGAATGCCGAGTTAACAATCTTTTCCCAGGATTAGGAGAGCCTTTTTTCGACTCTGTTGAATCTCTTGTCAGCCATATTGTTTTTTCTGTCCCTGGGATAAAAGGAATAGAGTTTGGTAGCGGATTCGCCTGCAGTAAAATGAGGGGAAGTGAATGTAATGATAACTTCATGAACAAACAAGGAAAAACAGCTTCCAACCATTCAGGGGGAATAAACGGCGGGATAACAAATGGCAATGAACTTGTTTATCGGGCGGCAGTCAGGCCTACTCCGAGCATTCCCAAACCACAAACCACAGTAAATATTCGGACAGGCAACCAGGAAACTCTGACTATTAAGGGTCGACACGATACATGTATTGCCTTAAGAATACCTGTTATCATCGAAGCATCCACAGCCATTGTTTTAGCTGACTTAATGCTTCAAGCCCAAAAAATCCAAAGAATATGGAGAAAAAATGAATCTTGAGGATATCAGAAGGCAAATTAACATCATCGATAAACAAATTTTAGAAAAATTGAATCAGAGATTTTCTCTTTCTATACAGGCCAAAAAATTTAAATCTAAAATTAAGGATTTAGAAAGAGAGACTCAAGTTATGGGCCAAATAAAGAAAGAGACAAAAGGCTTTGATTGCATGCGGGAAAAATTTGCAAAAAAGATTTTCAAGAAAATCATCCACGAAAGCCGCAGAATCCAAAAAATGAACCAGAAGGAGGAATCATGAATATTGCTATTTTAGGCGCTGGTCATATGGGGAGCTGGTTGGCTGAAAACCTCAAGAAAATTCATGCCATAGGAATCTATGATAAAGCAAGCCAAAAAACCCAGTCAAAGAAGCATCTGACTGTATTCAAAGACATATCAGAAATAAAAGAATTTCAACCTGAAATTCTTATCAATGCTGTAAGTATCCAGAACACCATCCAGGCCTTTGAAACAGCTATTCCTTTTTTGCCTGATTCTTGTATTCTTGCAGACACGGCTTCAGTCAAGGGAAATATTCCTCGATTTTATAATCGATGTGGATTCCGCTTCGTATCCACCCATCCCATGTTTGGTCCCACCTTTGCTAATGTGGAAAAGCTCGAAGAAGAGAATGTAATCATCATCAAGGAATCAGATCCCAAAGGAATCTTGTTTTTTAAAGAATTTTTCAAATCCTATGGAATGAATATTTTTGAATACTCTTTTGAAAAACATGACCAAATTATCGCTTATTCTCTGGCATTTCCCTTTGCTTCCACTTTGGTCTTTGCCGCTCACATGGATACCTCAGCTGTCCCCGGCACCACATTTAAAAAGCACCTTGAAATCGCCAATGGGCTGTTAGCTGAAGACGATTATCTTCTTGCTGAGATTTTGTTTAGCCCCTATTCTCTCCCCCAACTGGAAAAGGTCACACAGCGCTTGGAATTTTTAAAGCATATCATTAAGGACAAAGATTTTGAGGAAGCACAAGCTTTTTTTCAACGTCTGAGAGAAAACATCCAAAAATAAAAACATTAGTTACACAGCCTTCATTCCGCACTTTCCCAGTTCTTGGATGATTGGATATTTATCCACAAATGTGCTTTTCATTTTTATCTTATATAATGTTTGAAAATTAATGCACTTTAAATTAAATTGATGACACAACAACAATAATTGTTTGATAAGGAGAGAACATTTATGAAAAAAAGACATTTAAAAAATCTCGCACCTCTGGCTTTTTTATCAATCATGATTGTTTTGGCTTTGATAAGCTGTCAAACACAGGATTCAAACCAAAAGTCAAATGTTGCCTTTCAAATCTCATTTCCAGAAGAACTTTCTAAGGAACCCCTAGACGGAAGGGTGTTATTGATGATATCCGACAATGAAAGCACAGAACCCCGTTTTCAAATATCAGATGGTCCAGACACTCAACTTATTTTTGGAATAAACACAGAAAACCTCCAGCCTGAAGAAGAAGCTGTGATTGATTCCGATGTTTTCGGATACCCTTTAAAAAGCATCGCTGATATTCCAAAGGGTGAATATTTTGTGCAGGCTCTTCTCCACAGATATGAAACATTCAACCGCTCTGATGGTCACACAGTCAAGCTTCCCATGGACAGGGGTGAGGGCCAGAGATGGAATCAATCACCTGGAAATCTCTACAGCACACCAACAAAAATTAATATTGATCCAGCCAAAAATGAGCAGATCAAAATAAAGTTGGATAATAAAATTCCTCCCATTCCTGACCCTCCCGAAACAAAATACATCAAACACGTTAAGATACAAAGCAAACTGTTAACTGAATTTTGGGGCCGGCCCATGCATTTGGGAGCTCATGTGCTTTTACCGGAAGGATTTGATGATCATCCTGATGCCAAATATCCCCTGGTTATATTTCATGGACATTTTCCTTACACTTTCAGCGGATTCAGAGAAAAACCTCCAGATAAGGATTTAGAGCCCGAATACAGCGAACGATTTGATCTCGAAGGTTACAATCTTATCCAGCAGGAATACGCTTATAAGTTTTATAAGGAGTGGACAGGGCCTGACTTTCCGCGGGTTCTTGTTATCGAAATCCAGCACCCCAATCCTTATTATGATGACTCTTATGCGGTCAACTCTGCCAACCTCGGCCCTTACGGAGATGCCATCACCTATGAACTGATCCCTTTTATCGAAGAAAAATTCAGAGGAATCGGCAAAGGATGGGCCCGATTCTTATACGGAGGTTCCACAGGAGGGTGGGAAGCTCTCGCCGCTCAGGTCTTTTACCCTGATGAGTACAATGGATGCTATGCAGCCTGCCCAGATCCCATTGACTTCCGGGCTTATACTGTGGTCAATATTTATGAACATAAAAATGCTTATTATCTGGACAGCCAGTGGAAAAAAACACCCAGACCAGGGAGGAGAGATTATCTCGGTCACATAAGCTGCACCCTTGAAGAGATGAACCACAGAGAATTTGTGTTGGGAACTCACTCACGCTCAGGCCAGCAGTGGGATATATGGCAGGCTGTTTATTCACCAGTGGGAGAAGATGGATACCCCAAGCCTATTTGGGATAAGATGACCGGAGATATCAATCATGAAGTGGCTGAATACTGGCGCGAGAATTATGACCTTCGGTACATCCTGGAAAGAGATTGGGAAACTCTGGGCCCCAAACTCAGAGGAAAGATTCACATCTACTGCGGGGACATGGACAATTATTATTTAAACAATGCGGTCTATCTTATGGAAGAATTCCTGGAAAACACTGAAAATCCATACTATGAAGGAGAAATTGACTATGGAGACAGAGCCGAACACTGCTGGAACGGAGATCATGCAAGACCCAATGCCATTTCAAGGCTTAGATACAACCAAATGTTCATACCCAGAATTGTTCAAAGAATACTTGAAACAGCGCCTGAAGGAGCTGATTTGAAAAGCTGGAGATACTGAACCTAAAATCCGACTCCGGCTCTTAATTCGATCCCCTTGACAAACCGGTCCTCACCTGAACCATAAACATGGATTTCGTAACCGCCGAACACCAGAAGACTCACTATAACCGGCTTTAAGGCCAAATTAAATCCCACTTCTCCAAGAGGAGTGATGGTGTTATCCTGAGGCCTGTTATCAAATCCAGCTCCCACAAAAAGGAGATTCGGGGCTCTGTCCATAAGAAAAAGCCTCCACCTTCCTCCTAGTTCCCAATGTCTGTTTCCCTCAGCGTATTCCTTAAGGCCTTCTTCATTTGGCGGGTCTTCGATAGTCCTGTAATACCCCAATCTGACCGAAAATGCGGATCTAGAGGAAGTGTAATACATCACTTCTAACTGATAATCTTCATCCAGGAGCTCAAGAATATCAGTGGTTATGGAGAAATGAATAGGAGGCAGACTCCACATCTGTGCAGAAGACAATAATAAAACAAATATCACGGAGACAAAAATCCCTATCTTCTTTTTCATTCAAATGCCCCTTATTTTAATTTTCATATCTTTCAATAAGATTAAATGATTTAGGCATTATAAAAGAATATTATTAAAAATACAAAATAAATCTTTTGATTCACTTGACTCTTTTGTGAATGGGTCAGGTTAATTATCTCTCTTCTTGAACAACAGCTAAAGTCCTCAGCCGATTAATGGCTCCGGCGAGCTCCAGGCCTCTGAAAGGAACCATGCCCGCTCAGCCCTCATAGTGGACGCCTCATCCCTTGCCCTTTCCCCTCTGAATAGTTTTTGACATACTTGCCTTAAACAGTTGTTAAATAATTTATATTCAAATAAAATGAAATAGATAAAAAAGGAGGACAATCATGAAAATCATATGTAATCTTTTTCTTATAGCGGCCTTTATCTTTGGGGCAGCCGTAACTTCCGGGGCCTCTTCTTCCATAAAAAAAGTCCGGCAGCACCGTGAGAATCATGAACATCAGATACTCAAAGAATTCATGACCCTTCTCTCCATCCCTAATGTCTCTTCTGACAGAGAAAACATCCGGAAAAACGCCCAGTTTATCAAATCCATGATGGAAAAAAGGGGAATCAAGACTCAGATAATGGAAACCCAAGGGAATCCCATTGTCTACGGCGAACTGAACAATCCCCGGGCCACCCAAACCTACCTGTTTTATGTTCACTACGACGGGCAGCCCGTGGATCCTGAAAAATGGACAGATACCCCTCCTTTTGAACCGGCTCTAAGGCCGGGAAAACTAAAAGTTGGAACCCAGGAACCTCGCCCTATCCCGTTCCCGGCGCCAGGTAAAAAAATCCACCAAGACTGGAGAATCTATGCCCGGGGCTCCAGTGATGACCGGGCCCCTATCATCGGACTCTTAACTGCTGTGGATGCCCTCACTGAAGCGGGCATTCCTTTGAAAAATCTGAAATTCATCTTCGAAGGTGAGGAAGAAGCTGGCTCCACCAATCTGGAACCCTTTCTCAAAAAACACGGAGAACTTCTGAAATGCGATGTGCTTTTTATGTGCGACGGGCCTGCCTATTATTCAGGAGACCCCACTCTGTTTTTTGGAGCTAGGGGAATCACCAGCATGGAAATCACAGTGTACGGCCCCAACACCAGTGTGCACAGCGGTCATTATGGAAACTGGGCTCCCAATCCAGCAGTCAGATTAGCTTATCTCCTGGCTTCTATGCGAGACACCAACGGTCGGGTGAAAATCAAAGGTTTTTATGACACCATGACTCCTTTAACCAAAACAGAAAAAAAAGCCCTGAAATCAATTCCCCCCTATGAAAAAGAAATAAAGGAAATATACGGCTTCTCCAAACCCGAACAAAATTGGGACAGTCTGCTGGAAGCCATTCAGTACCCGGCTATTAATGTGAACGGAATTCAAAGCGGCTGGGTGGGAAACCAGGCCCGGACCATTATCCCCCCTTATGCCACAGCAGCCATAGACATCCGGATGGTCAAAGGTAATGAACCGGATGACATGAGACAAAAAGTCATTAACCATATCAAAGAACAGGGATATCATGTGGTGTCCAGAGACCCGGATGTTCAGACGCGGATAAAGTATGACAAAATCGCCAAAGTTTTAAAGTCTGAGGAAGGCTATAAAGCTTATAAAACTCCCATGGACTCTCCTCTTATTGAGAAGGTCATCCAGGCAGTCACCAAACACAGCGAACAAACTCCGGTGCTTCTTCCTTCTTTAGGGGGCTCTCTTCCCATCTATCTATTCCATGAGACTCTGAACGTTCCTATAATAGGAGTCCCCATTGCCAATCATGACAACAACCAGCATCAGCCGGACGAGAACCTGAGAATCGGGAACCTGTGGACTGGAATCGAAACCTATGCCGCTATTATCATGGAAGAAAAATAACCTGAACTATTCATAAAAAAAAGGCTCAGGGCAGCAGGTAACTGCCCTGAACCATGAGTCTATCGCTGGGAATCTGTGTTGTGGTCAGCGCTTGAGGATATGAATGTCTCCGCTGAAGGTCTTAACTTCTATATCAGCACCTCCATTGTTTACTTTTCCATTAAGCTCTCTCTTGCTGATTTTTCCTGAAATGGTGATCTCAAAGTCACTGTTAATGCTTCCACTGAAAGTCTTTGCCTTTAAATCAAAGGCGGAGTTTCCGGGTATTCGGAGGTAAATCCCCCCGCTGTGAGACTTTATGTAGTAGCGTCCACTGGTGTTTATATCTCCGACATACTCGACTCGGCCGCTTAAAGATTCTGCATTGACTTTTACCGCTCCTTTCACATCCACCAATTCAACTTTTCCACTTATGGTCTCCGCTTCAATGTCTCCTTCTTTTATGTTTCGGACTGTTATGTTTCCGGAGACAGTCTTCAAATCCGCATCCCCTGTGATATTCTCTAACTCCAGGTCACCGCTTACTGAATCACAATCTACGCCGTTAGATGAACGGGACACTGTCACATCACCGCTCACAGATTTTGCCCTGGTGAAGCTGGCCGTTTCCTTGACATCCACATCTCCGCTCACGGTCTCGGCTACAAGCTTTCCGCCGATTTTTTCAGCGTAGATGTCACCGCTTACTGAATGGATATCTGCCTCAGCCTGTTCGGGAATAACCAGCCAAAAATCAACTGAAAAATTCTTGATTTTTCGGCTCAACGAATTATCCTTGGGATATTCTGTCTTTATGGAAAGCGTGTCTCCCCGTTTGGAAACATCTATCTTTACCAGATCAAACCTCTCTTGAGCTGTCTTTTCTGAAGAAGCTTCGGTGGATTTAACAGCTTTTATGGAGACTTCTGCTTTGTTCCAGGTCTTGATTTCAATATCCCCGGAGATGTTCCTGAGCATAACTGTTCCGGTTTTAGAAAGAGCCACCGTGTCTTCAAATTCCTGCTTGTATTTCTGGTCAGCCAGTGAATACTGGGGTGATAGCCCCATGAATAAAAACACACCCAGGATGACTAAAATCGAACTAATCTTTTTTATCATATCTTTCCTCCTAATTATATTTTGGTCTCTGATTCTCCTCTTCTGGGAGAAATTTCTTTAACGGTTAAAAGTTTATAAAGCAAATTAGCCTTCTCTTTATACGCGGCCAGCAGGATATTTCTAGATTCAATATCCTTAGGGTCGTTAAGAACTGCTTCGCGGCAGGCAGCAATAGAGGAATCAATCAATTCCAGGTTGGTTTGGAAAACCTCAGCCACTTCAGGGGCCATTCCATTATCCTGCGCGTCCACTGCTTTCCTCATAGATTCTATAGCCAGCTTGTAGTGTCTTTCTGCCTCTTTGAGATTGGCAATCACTTTATCCTGCGGGTCAAGATGATTTGTTTGGCCTTGATTTCCCAGGCGGTAAATACCAATGACAGCAGCTCCAATCACTACGAAAACTGACAAAAGCCCCACCGCGTATTTGAGCTGGGGAGTCCAGCTCCACATCCTTTTCCCTTTCCCGGATGCACCGTAAGAAGGGACTGATGTCTTGAGCTCCTGTTTGATCCGGGTCCAGACAAAAGGAGAAGGAGAGCCAGCATTGAATTCTTGAGCTGCTTGGGTGATAGTCTCATAACTCTCCAGTGTTTTTCGGCATTCTTCACATTCTTTGAGGTGTTCTTCTAAAGAAGAACTCTTGGAAGAATTCAGTTCCCCGTCAATGTAATCGCTGATGAGCTTTTTGGCTTTTTTGCATCTCATTTTAATCTCCTTTTATAGGACCTGCATGGCTAAAAGTTTTTTTCTCAGCTTTTCTCTTGCTTTGAAAAGCTGGGATTTTGAGGTGCCCTCTGAACATTTCAAAATCTCAGCCACCTCTTTGTGTTTATATCCCTGAACATCGTGAAGGATAAAAACGCTCCTCAGGCCAGAAGGCAGTTCTTTGAGCGCTTCTTTAATTGTTTTTTTCTTCAGGTCTTCATTTTCTCCGCACTTATCTTCTCCCACAAAATCCTTCACACTGTCTAAGGAAACTGACTTTTGAGTCTGCCTCCTGGCTTTCCTTAAATAACTGATGCAGGTATTCACCACAATCCGGTAAGACCAGCTCAGAAACGCTTGATTATCATCAAGACGGTGCAAATTGGTGAATATCTTAATAAACGAATCCTGAAGGATGTCCTCTGCAGCAGCCCGGTTCTGTGTGTACCAATAGGAAACACCGAAAAATTTCCCTTTGAGCTTTTCATAAATAGATTCCATGGCACTTTGATCTCCTTCACGAGACCGGTCAATAAGGTCAAACAGGATTGCATCGTCTTTGTTCTCTTCTTTATCCATAATAGATTCCTCGGTTTTTGAAGCTATTCTATCATATTCAGGACATTTGGTGCTGGGATTAGGATAAATCATAGTCGTTTCTGTTTCTCTCATGGGTCTCACTCAGCATTAAGGATGAAATTGAGGGCAAAAAGGTTGCTTTTAAATAAAATATTTTTGCAAAAAAAAAATGAAAAATCGTGAGGATTCTTTTTTATTTAAATCTTTAGCTAATCTTTTTCCAATATATCTTCAATCTTAAAATTCATATCGCTGTGATGCGTCCCGGGCCAGAACACCCGACCGCATTTGGGGCACAGAGAAAAGGAGCTGGAGCGCTCAAAAACAAAAGGAGTCACTAGATTCTTAGCCTGCTTTTTGGGTATGGATTTGAGCGGAACATTACACTCAATGCATCTTGAATAAGGCTTGATATGCTCTCTGAGATTCAACTCATCCAAAACCTGCTTGACCTGTGCTTTCCAGTGCTCGCTTTTGATGAAAAGTACCTTGATCTGGTCTGCTTTTTCAACGATCCCAGTGTCCCTGGTCAGCAAAATTCGGCGTTGCTTTTGGGCTATGTCAATAAGCTCTTCATCCTCTGCTTTGGAGAAAAAAAGAGTATCAAATCCCAGGATCCTCAGCCACTTAGCCAGTTTTCCCAGCATGCAGTCAACCACAAATTTAATTGGGGACAGTTTACTCATTTCCCTATTTTTTAATTGGGGCCAAAGTCATAAATAATAAAGTGGTGGACGGTAGGGGACTCGAACCCCCGACCTCAGCGTTGCGAACGCCACGCTCTCCCAGCTGAGCTAACCGCCCACGTCTTTAGATTGATGATCCGCCCTATAATTTACCATAAAAAACAGTGCCGTCATACCTGTTTACCTAATTTTTTTTGCCCCCCTGCCTCCTCAAGCTCAGCTCTCTATTGCGGCTGAGGAACTATCAGAATACATGTGAAACTCTAGACTCCTGAATCAGGGACAAGGGATGCCTCTATTCTTTCTATGCCTCTATTCCGCTGATTTTCTTATGTTCTCTATTTTCTGTGGGTTTCTTGCTGACTTGTCCTTTATTTTATATGTATGATGAGTGATGAAGTCGCTTGGAGGGCGAAAATTTGGTGAAATGGAGGAAAAATCATCACCAACAGAAAAACCAATTTCTTATCTTTTGTAATTGCGTCAACCCAACCGATGTTTGCCAACCCTGATGCAACGGTACTGGAAAACTTTGCGGTGGTATTAGGACCGGAGCGGGCTCAGTATGCTGACTCATTTTCGATATATGACGACGCGGGAGTGATACAAATTTTTGGCAGTGACTACCCTGTCATGACCTACGATGTATTGAGAGGAATTGAAGTTGCAGCGACCCGAATGACGGAGAGCGGAAATCCTCCCGGCGGATGGTACCCGAAGGGCTGTATCTCGGTTGAAGCCGCCTTGCGCCACTATACCGTCAATGTCGCTTTTGGGAATTTTCAAGAAAATATTCGGGGAACGCTGACAGCCGGAAAGTATGCCGATTTTGTCGTCCTATCCAGAGATATATTGGAGATAGACCCAACGGAGATTTCAGAAACAGACGTCCTGTTGACTGTAATGGGCGGCAGAGACACTCATTGAAGTAAGGACTTCTAATTTGCCTTGGCGTTTGAACTGACTTGATCATTTAAAAACTCTTAATCGACAAGAACGCCGCATAATCGTTAGAAACCTATAGTTAATTGAAAAGTTGCAATACTTTGGTGTTCCCTTGAGTTTCCGTGTTCCACGTGAGTATAATCCGCACTAAGTTTTGCATTGTGTCCTTTAATGTAGTAGTTCAACCCCGTACTTATAAAGTTTGTGCCTTCCTTCCTATCAACATCTATGGTCTCATAGCGTACATAAACCTGGATCCTTCCTGATCCGATTTTACCTGCAAAGAGATACCCTGCCTGAACGTATAAATTTTGTGCATCATCCCCAGGCGCTAGACTAGAGAAATTATGTTGTTGGGTGCTGTTTTCATTGTCGATATAGGAGGCTTCAACGGTCAATGCCCCATGGCCTATAGGATAGTCAAAGAAAACATCCGCAGTCCAGGCTCGGTTGTTCCTTCCACCGAGTCCACTCAATGTAAGATCATTCTGCATGTCATACCCAAGGCCGAGGCTCAGCACCTTTTTCTCACCCAGATAGGTTCCCTGATTGAACCAATTTTTTTCAGGTTCAAGCAGATTGAGCGCTATCCTCCCTACATATCTCAGTTTGTCGTCAGGATTGTTATCGCCTTCCACTCCCTCAGAAACCATAAACCTATATTGAACACGCCCATTAAATGGATTGCCCCAGAGTGTGATACCGTCGTCTCTGCCTACTTTACTGGCATAGAAGATACTTCCACGCACTCCCCCCTGTAAGAATGGGAGATCCGTGATAAGCATAGCTTTTGTAGATGTGGTTCCATACTGGCGGGTAAATGGGATATACATTCTTCCTGCTTGGAGCATGAAGACTTCACTTGGTTTAAAAGTGATCCAAAAATCACGGGCTGTCAACCCGCTTCCAAGTCCCAAAGATGGAATACTAATCCCTTCCTGCCCAATTCGGTCTGCAGCAATATGGGCAAAGAAACTGAAATATTGGGTTACTTGCCCTTTAAAATAAAAATAGAACCGTCTGATCATAAAGTCATTCAGGTCTGCCCCATTATTTTTCCCGTTTTCTACAAATTGGTACCACGCTTGGCCCCAAATTCCTATTTCAGCTCTTGTCTGTTCATCGATTTCCAATTTATATTGGCCCCTTGCAGAATACCCTGCCAGACAAAAACAAATTACTAAAAATATTACCTTGGTTTTTATTTGTTTTTTCATTCCGTCTTAAAATGCTCCCATTACTTTGTCATATCTCTCCATCATCAAGTCAACTAAATTAGAATAATCGGATATCTGTATTTGCGGGTGAAGATCTTTTTCCGTCAATCCCCGCATTGTGAGGTCTTCTTTTGAACAGAAAATATCTATGCCCGAGTTTATATGAGCCTCTATTAGTTTTTTAGCTTCTTCGTTGACACCGCCAAGAACAGCATTTTGGAGAAGGTAGACTCCTGTCTTTTTTCCTTGGAGCCTGATTTGATTTGTTAATTCAAGGGCTCTTAATCCATTAGGTTCCCTTAGTGAGCTTGAAATGACCAAAAGTATTGAATCTGTTTTTGACATTTTAAAATAACATCACTGAATGGGACATGCTCAATAGTTCGGCTAATTTTTTATCATCCATCAGTTCTATTCCTTCTATTAGATGCTCTTTCTCCAGGCCTCGGACTTTTAAGGAGGAATCGTGTATATAGACCTTGGCATCTTTTCCCTTCACATTATTTAAGAATGAAGTTAAAGACTCGGATAAGGATGTCCATCCAAACGTCTGTGTTTTTTGGTTGTTCTTAGCCATATAGATGCCGTCATCAACCAGGATGGCGGTCACCTTCAACCCTGAATTCAATGCTCCTGTTAAATGTCTAAAGGCCTCAGCCGCATGGATTGTCCCGTAGGGTGCTCGCCTTACTAAAATGCACAGTGATTCATTCATGTTGCTTTATCCAAATTTAGAATGTGAGAGTCAAAAAGACGTCGCTTTTTTCAATAAGATCACACAATTTACCCATAGAGCTTGGTTTAGCCATGTCTAAGAGGTCGTCTTTTTTTATCCCCCGAAAATTAAGACAGGTTCCGCAAAGCTCTACGTTTAATCCTTTGTCAATTAGGTTCTTAAACTCTTCTTGAGCATTCGGAATCCCTCTGGCTTTTTGATTCAATGTAAAATTATGGACTCCATCAGCAGAAGGAAAAATGGTTACTGTGTATCCTTTATGTAGAGCTGCTTCAGCAATCTTCAGGGCTGAATATGTGTTCTCAAATACATATGGAGTAGTAAATAGGCTAATAGTCAACGTCTCTGACATTAGATTGATCTCCTCAATGCGATAAAATATTTTCTCTTTTTGCAGTTGCTGCCAGCTTATTTAGTTTGTTCACAGTCTTCATTCCAAAATTTTATTCATTCTAGCTCGAGCAAAGCCATTTTTTTTCTAATTTGATCCATGAGAACCTTTCTCATCATTTGGCAAGCTTCATTAACTCTTGAGTCCGATATTCTGTAAAAAGTGTTTCTTCCCTGCCTTCGCATTTCGATGATACCCCGTTCTTTGAGAACGAATAAATGCTGGGCGAGGTTAGGCTTCTCGATATTCAGTTTATTAGAGAGTTCTCCGAAAGAAAGTTCTTCGTCCCCGAGAAGGTCAATGATTTGAAGCCTCTTCCCGTTGGAAAGAGATGCACAAATTTCGGCTTGAGCTTGAAAAATTGATTTTTTGATGTTATTATTTATTTGTTTCATAATTTCTTAATTCTTGAATTATATATTATAAAATAAGAGATGTCAAGTTGGTTTGCGATTTTTGGAAAAAGGATTGAACCGGGCTTAAAATCGCCATAGAATAATCATAACAATATAGATAAGAGCATATACGATTAATCCGGTATGTAGGGAGAGCTTTGCGCCTTTACTTCCGAACTTTGGACTCTTGTCTCTCCAAACAAGGAACGAAGAAAATACCAGCGATCCTCCAAATAAAAAGACAGCTATAAAACTTAAAAAAGGAGAGATAAAATCGATGAAACCCTTGGCCAGCTGGATTTGTCCCGAAGATATGAGATGAGCCGTATCCCAGCCCAGAGGTTCACTGCCTAAGTACTTGTAGTAGGGTATTCTGGACGTGATCTTAAAGAGAGACTTCATGATATGTCCCGCTGCCATGACAGGAAGGACAAGGAGGCTGAATCTTTTGGCTGCATCGATAAGAGATGTTTTTCCAAAGAATTTCGCTAATACCGATGGGACAAAGAAGAGCAGAGCGGGCAGGACTAAAAAAAGAACGATCCCGCGCAAAAGGTAGGAAGGTTCTCCCGATAATCCTAAAAACGCAGTGATCTGAGCCGGCACATAATAGAGAACGTTCTTGGCTGCCGCCCATTCTACATAGATTTCATGGATGACAAAGCCGCTGACCACAAAGATAAAAAAGAATTCTGCGTTGTTCAGCCTTACCGAACGGAAAAAGTCAGCCATGGGCTTTCGCAGAGAGAGCCGGAGATTGCTGTATGGGCAGACCTTGAGGCACTGCGTACAGAGGAGACAGCGGCGGTTGTCCTTGATGGCCGCCGGATAGAGATTGCTCGTGCAGCTCCGTCTTTTCAGAGTGTAGTAGTTTTTCGGTGCGATGCAGTCTTTGGTTGAGCATTCCTTACACACCGTCAGGTCCTTAGCCCTCCACTCCAGCGGAGAACATTGGGCATAAAGACCAAGCAGATGGCCAACCGGACAGACATAATTGCAGAAAGCTCTCTTTTCAAAGATCAGACCTAAAACGATCGTCACACCAAAAAGCAGGATCAGATACAACGCCATCCGCCTGGGATAGCGGTGGGCCCAAAAGGTATGGATAATAACGATGAGGATGAGGGTGTAAAAAATCGAGATGACCCAACCTGATTTGAAGAATTTTGGGATTTTCTTTTTGAGCCCGATCTTGCTCAGGAGTGAATTCACCAGTTCCATGGGGCAAACCTGACACCAGACTCTTCCAAAAATAATCGCGCTGAGAATAATGAGGGGCCACCATAGGGACCAGACAAAGAGAGCGGCATAATTGGTGTTTCTCAATATCTTAACCAGGTTTTCATCCATATCCGGGATAACAATCCCTCCATAGATAAGAGCGGCAAAAGCAAAAAAGAGCAGAACCTGGGCGATTATCGGATAGGTTGTGCTGGAGAACAGAGTCCGAATTAACTTGATTTTTAGAATATTCATATCTTACTTTTCTTCAATAAGTTCTTTGAACAGCTCCCTTACTTTTGAATTGGAGGCTTTGAGCGCCTGCACACCTTGTTCAGTGATCCGGTAGACTCTTCGATACTTCCCTTGATGGATCAGTTTTTCTGAGATCAAATATCCGCGTTTCTCCATATTGTGCAGAATGGGATACAGAGTGCCTGGGCTAATTTTGTACCCATGGCGGCCCAGCTCCTCTATAAGCCACAGCCCGTAAACCGGTTCTTTACCGGCATGATAGAGGATATGGAGTCTTATTAATCCTGAATAAAGGTCTCTGTACTCCATTTTAATATTGTTTTTCGTTAACGATATACGATAATATATTCATCCACTGTAAATGTCAATGGAAATATGAGAATCAAATGATAAAAGAAATCTCCTTTTTGTTCCTGAATCTGGGAGTCATCGCCTCTGGGGGTCCGGCAGCCCACATAGCTATGATGGAAAATTAGGTAGTTACCAAACGGAAATGGATGGATCATCAGCATTTTTTGGACCTGGTTGGAGCAACGAATTTGATTCCAGGGCCTAACTCCACTGATATGGCCATTCACTGTGGATACCATCGAGGCGGACTGGCTGGACTCATAGTCGCAGGCGCCTCCTTTATATTTCCGGCGGCAGCCATTACCTGCGGATTTGTCTGGTTGTATGCCAGCTATGGCAGCATTCCGGCGGTCGAGCCTTTTTTCTTCGGGATCAAGCCGGCTGTGTTGGCTGTTATCCTCTCAGCTGTTTACAGGCTGGGCAAAAAAGCACTGAAAGGCTGGAAGCTCGGCCTGATTTGAACCGGCGCACTTACCCGGAGAAGACGTGAGGCATTTTTCTGGAATTTGATGCTGAACGCATCCGAGGCCATGCCCAACGGCGGCACTCTGACCATAACGAGCCGATTCTCACAAAATAAAAAATACATCGAGATCCTATTCAAAGACACGGGTACAGGCATTCCCAAAGAAAATATGTTTTCCTGCAAGACCAGAGGCTTTTGGACTCTATAATCGCAATTGACAAAA
>CAYULB010000007.1:0-68095 GCA_964445575.1 uncultured Eubacteriales bacterium | reverse complement strand
TAAACTAGGCCTATCAGGGAGCATCTTTATGCGCTTTTTGCCATTTCCTATTTATTTGTTCTTGAAAAAGCCTTGCATATCGCTTAAATGAAAATAATAATGAAAACATTGCCCTTTTTTTGAATAGGTCAGGATAATTGGAAGGAGACACAAATGATCGGAATCATGTCTGATTCTCATGATAATTGTAATGCTGTAAACAAGGCTGTTTCATTTTTTAACAGTGTTGAATGTGAATTGGTTATCCATGCGGGTGATTTTGTAGCTCCCTTTGCAGCCAGAAAATTGGAGCAGCTTAAATGTCCTGTAAAGGCGGTTTTTGGAAACTGTGATGGAGAAAAAAAAGGATTGAAAAAGGCATTTGAGTCGTTAGGGACCATCTCTAAAGAACCTCTTACCTTTGCTAATAAGAAAGTGAATTTTCTGGTAACCCATACTCACTTTAAGGTGAAAGACTATAAAGCAGCAGGCAATTATCATGTTATTATCTATGGTCACACCCATAAACCGGAAATAAGCAAAAACAGAGGCATTATTATCATAAATCCGGGAGAAACAGGAGGATGGTTGACTGGAAAAAATTCGGTAGCGCTGCTGTCTCTCAAAGACTTGAGTGCTGAAATAATATATCTTTGAAATACCTGGAATCCCATTTTTATTGACAGAACTCATCCAAACCTTTAATATATATAAGCTTGTGAGTCGGGAAAAAGGCGCGTAGCTCAGTGGGAGAGTGCTTCCTTGACGCGGAAGAGGTCGAGGGTTCGAAACCCTCCGCGCCTACCACTTGAAAGAGAAAGATGTTAGTTCGAGTTAAAGAAAAATGTAAAATTTGCTTAACCTTAGAATGAAGATTGATTTTTGTAGTTATATAGAGATATTGAGAACAAGCTAGAAAATCTGTCCTCTTCTTTGGGGGTTAGGTCAGAAAATGAAAAGAAGACATCCCTTTAGGAATTCAAAAAATGTCGGAAAAAAAGAAAAGCAGAGAACCTAATTTCAGCTTAGATACTTTAAGACACAGTGCTTCTCATCTTTTAGCGCATGCTGTTCTTGACCTCTTTCCAGGCACCAAGACTGGAGTGGGCCCAGCAGTTGAAGACGGTTTTTATTATGATTTCTTAAGGGATAAACCCTTCACACCAGAAGATTTAGAATCCATAGAAAAGAGGATGAGAGAGATTTCAGACCAGGATATTCCTTTAGAAAAATTCACCTGCACTAAGCAAGAAGCCATTGAGCTGTTTGAGAAATTAGGCCAGGATTTAAAGGTTGAGCTGATCAAAGAAAAGGGGGACAAAGAGGTTTCTTGTTACAGACAGGGAGATTTTGTGGATTTCTGTTTGGGGCCTCATATCCCATCTACCGGAGCTATCAAGCATTTTAAATTGCTTTCTGTTTCGGGGGCGTATTGGAAAGGGGATGAAAGCAGCCAGCAGCTCCAGAGGGTTTACGGCACTGCATTTTTTAATAAGAAAGAGCTTAAGGATTATCTTCATATGCTGGAGGAAGCCAAGAAAAGAGACCACCGGAAACTGGGTCCTGAATTGGATCTTTTCAGCACGGATGAAAATTTAGGAGGAGGTCTGATCCTCTGGCATCCTAAGGGAGCTGCGGTCAGAGCTGTGATAGAGGATTATTGGAGAAAAGAACATTTTAAAGAAGGATATGACCTTATTTACTCTCCTCATATAGCCAAACTCAAGGTGTGGGAAACAAGCGGACATACTGAGTTTTATGATGCTCTTTACCCTTCTTTAATCAGTGACAATGTAAAGTATCAATTGAAACCCATGAACTGCCCTTTTCATATCATGGTTTATCAGTCAGCACAAAGGAGCTATCGAGAGCTTCCTTTAAGATGGGCTGAGTTAGGTACGGTCTATCGATATGAACGAGGGGGTGTGCTGCACGGCCTTCTCAGAGTCAGAGGGTTTACCCAGGATGACGCTCATATTTTCTGCCGCCCAGATCAGTTGGAAGAGGAGATAAGAAGGACGATTTCCATGGCTCTGAGAGTACTTAGGACTTTTGGCTTCGAGGACTTTGATGTTTTTCTCTCAACCAGACCCGAGAAATTCAGCGGATCTGTGAATGATTGGGATGAGGCAACGAAAGCCTTGGAAAGAGCTCTTAAAGCCGAGAAAATTGATTTCAGTGTGGACGAAGGAGAGGGGGTCTTTTATGGGCCTAAAATTGATATAAAAATCAAAGACGCTCTAAAAAGGTCTTGGCAGTGCACCACCATTCAGCTGGATTTCAATTTATCAGAAAAATTTGACCTAAACTATGTGGGAGAAGATGGTGAATTTCACAGGCCTTTTATGATTCACCGGGCTCTCCTTGGTTCATTAGAAAGGTTTTTTGGCATATTGATAGAACATTATAACGGGAATTTTCCTTTGTGGCTGGCTCCTGTTCAGATTATAATCATTCCTATTGCTGACAGGCACAATCCGTATGCAGAAAAATTGAGGCAGGAACTAAAGAAAGTGAACCTGAGAACAGAAGTTGATATCCGGAGGGAGAAGGTTGGATATAAGATAAGAGACGCGGAGAAGAATAAAGCGCCTCTCATCTTGGTAGTGGGTGATAGAGAGGTTGAAAAGGAAGGCGTATCGGTACGAATCCATACAGAAGGAGACAAGGGCCAGTTTAATTTCAAAGAGTTTCTTGAAAAAATATTGGAATTAAATGAAAATAAGGATTTAGAAATTAATCTTTAAAGGAGGTTTATCATCGTAACACCCAAGTTTTATTCAAGAAGGAGAAAGAAAAAGCCTCACAGGACAAATGAAATGATAACGGCTAAAAAAGTGAGATTGATAGATGAGAATAAAAACCAGGTGGGGATAGTCCCTATTGAAGAAGCGCTGTCAATGGCTAAAGAAAAAGAATTAGATTTAGTGGAAGTAGCTCCTGATGCCAAACCTCCGGTGTGCCGAGTTCTCGATTATGGTAAATATCTTTATGATTTGCATAAAAGGGAACAGGAAGCCAAAAAGCACCAGAAACAAGTCCAAACCAAAGAAATTAAGTTCAGGCCAAAAATCAGTATTCATGACTACAGTTTTAAGGTAAAGCATATTGAAAGATTTCTCAAAGAGGGGAATAAAGTGAAAGTGACTGTCATGTTGAGGGGACGAGAGAAAGCAAAACCTGAACTTGCATACAGTCTGATAGACAGAGTTTTTGAAGACGTCAAAGACTTAGGAAAAAAAGATGGAAAGGTCAGGAGGCAGCCATGGGCTGTTTCCACGCTACTGAGTCCCATTAAACCAGGAGAGAGAGATGCCAAAACTGAAAACGCATAAAGGCGCAAAAAAAAGATTTAAGATAACTAAAAATAAGAAAGTCCTCTACAGCAAAGCTAACAGAGGACACATACTCACTAAGAAGTCAGCAAAACGAAAAAGAGGTTTGAGAAAGCCCGGCCAGATAAAATCTGTTGACCGCCAGCGTATCAAAAGGATGCTGCCTTACGATTTTTAATAAAGATAAGCATCTGCTGGCTGGATTTGATTAAGGCTTGTGGAAAACCAAGAGAATTAAACTTTTTTCCAGAGGGAGATAAAAATGCCAAGAGTTAAAAGAGGAACAAAAAGAAGAAAAAGAAGATCAAAAATACTCAAACAAGCTAAAGGATATTGGGGAGCAAGAAGTCATAATTACAAAACAGCAAAAGAAGCTGTGGAAAGAGCGCTCCAGTATTCTTACAGAGACCGAAGAAACCGGAAAAGGGACTTCAGGCGTTTATGGATTACCCGGATCAAGGCAGCAGCGAACAATCATGGAATTTCTTATAGTCGATTCATAAAGGGATTAAAAAAGCAGGGTATAGAATTAGACAGAAAAATATTAGCAGAACTTGCGGTCAATTCTCCGGATACATTTTCTCAGATTGTCAAAGAGGCAAAGAAAGCTTAAAATAAGAAAAGTCAGCTTGAAATGGTCGATTTAAAAAGCAAAATCAAAGTACTGTGGAGCAGTTTTGATGAGATGCTGAGCCAGGTAAAGGATAAAGAGTCTCTCGAGAAGCTGCGGAACACTTACTTAAGCCGGAAAAAGGGCCGGATAACACTCCTGTTGAAAGAGTTGAAAGATGTTTCTCCTGATGATAAGCCTGAAGTCGGGAAAATGATTAATGAATTCAAAACTTATGTTCAGCAGAAGCTTGAAGAATATTCCATAGAGATTCAAGATACTGAATACATTGGGTCTGAGACAGACCTGACTCTTCCAGGGAAAAGGAGGTATAGAGGGGCTCCTCATCCTATCCTGAAGTATAAAAAAAGGATTGAACAGATATTTTTACACATGGGATTTACTATTGAAGATGGACCGGAAATAGAAACTGATTATTATAATTTTGAAGCATTAAATTTCCCCCCCCATCATCCGGCCAGGGATGATTGGGACACCCTTTATTTAAGCGATGACCTGCTCCTGAGAACTCATACTTCTCCTGTACAGATAAGAGTTATGGAAAAAAAGAAGCCTCCCATAAGAATGATAAATCCAGGCAAAGTGTATCGTAGGGAAACTCCCGATCCCACTCATATCCCTATGTTTTTTCAAGTGGAAGGTTTAGTGGTTGACTTAGGGATAACCTTTGCTCACTTAAAAGGAACTCTGGAATATTTCCTGAAAGCACTTTATCATGAAAAAATCAAGATAAGATTCAGACCCAGTTTCTTTCCTTTTACTGAGCCCTCTGCTGAAGTAGATATCGGCTGTACGGTCTGCCGCGGCGAAGACAAAAACTGCCGGGTGTGCAATGGAGCGGGATGGATAGAAATTCTCGGAGCGGGCATGGTCGATCCTCAGGTTTTAAAGAATGTCAATATTGATCCTGAAAAGTATTCCGGATTCGCTTTTGGAATGGGTATTGATAGAACCGCCATGTTTTCTTTCAGGATTCCTGATTTAAGGAATTTTTATGAGAACGACTTAAGATTTATAAGGCAGTTTTCTTAAAATGAAGATAAGCATAAGCTGGTTAAAGGAATATCTGGATTTGAAAATATTCCCTGAAGAACTGGTCGAAGAAATGAATAATATTGGTCTGTTGGTGGACCATTGGGAAGAGCGGGATGGAGATGCTATTCTTGAGGTTGAGACCTATGCAAACCGACCCGATACTCTCGGTCATTTGGGGGTTGCCAGGGAAATTGCTGCCAGTCGGGGGACTTCCCTGAAGGAACGAAAATTTCCATTGGTGGAGGGTACGGAGAAGATAACGGATGTGTTTGATGTTCAGGTACTGGAAGAGGACCTTTGTCCCCGGTACTGTGGGATGATTGTGAAAGAAGTCCAAGGAGGCCATTCTCCTTCATGGTTGAAAAAGAGGATTCAGTCCATGGGATTATCTCCCGTGAACAATGTTGTGGATGTGACCAATTATGTTTTGTTTTCTACTGCCCAGCCTATTCATGCTTTTGATTTGGATAAACTCAAAGGAAATAAAATCATCGTGAGGAAGGCCAGGAAAGGAGAAGAAATTAAAATTCTGGGAGGAGAGAAGATTGCTCTGACTAATGATATGCTGGTCATTGCGGATGAGCAAAGACCTGTAGCTATTGCAGGAGTAGTAGGGGGAGAAGACACCGCTGTTACAGAAGAAAGCCGGGATATATTTATTGAAAGTGCTTGTTTTGATCCAGTATCTATTCGCAAAACATGGAAAAAAATAGGTCTCCAAACAGATGCTTCGTATCGTTTTGAGAGGGGAACTGATATTTCTTTCCCCCCAGAAGCTGCGCGTATGGTGGCGTCGTTATTAACACAGACGGGAGGAAAAGCCCTTCACGGCATGGTCGATGTCTATCCTAAACCCAGAAAAATCAGGACTGTGGTGCTGCGTCATCACCGCGTTTCAGAGCTCTTGGGGATTGAAATTGAAGAAGATTTTATCATTGATTTTTTAAAAAGGATCGGATTTCAATTTGAAAAGCAGAGGGAAGGGATATGGAGGGTACAAGTCCCTTCTTTTAGAGTGGATATATCGCGGGAAGCTGATTTGATAGAAGAAATAGCTCGTTTTTACGGATACGACAATATTCCCTCCCATCTTCCCGTATGGCGGGGGATTAATTTAGAATTCAATAAAAGGAAAGAATTTGAAGACAATGTTAGAGAAGTTTTTCTCCATAAAGGATTTGACGAAGTTGTTAACTACAGCTTTATGGACTCAGAGAAAGAAAAACTGTTCAAAACAGGATTGGATGCCGTTGAAATAAGAAATCCGGTTTCATCAAAAGCCTCTTTATTAAGGACCACTATACTGGAAGGACTTCTTGTGAATACAGCCTGGAACATAAACAGAGGAGCTGAAGGAGTTCATGTTTTTGAGATTGGCAATATATTTTTTAAAAAAGATGAAGAGTGTTTTGAAAGATATTCTCTTGCCTTTGCCACCATGGGACAGTTGGATATTGATTTTTGGCAGAAGGAGCCGGAGAGGTCAGATTTTTTCCATTTGAAAGGAACTTGCGAAGAACTGTTTCATCATCTCAAGTTTGATGACTTTTCTTTTAAAAAAGAAGAGGGTCCTTTTTTTGAAGAAAACTATTCCCTCAGTTTATACTATAAGGGAGAAAAAATTGGAGTCATGGGGGGCTTAAAAAAGTCTATCGTTGATGCCTATTCTATTGAAGAACCAGTATGGGCTGCAGAGATAAACCTGGGGAGCCTGCTCGAAAAACAGCCCAAATCTTTTAAATACTCCCCGGTTAGCCGTTATCCTGGGATAGTCCGGGATATTTCTTTTCTTTCTGACCAGGCTGTAAGTTATCAGGGGATAAAGGACTGTATTGAAAAGCTGAAAATACCTTACCTTGAAGATTATATTTTGTATGATCGATTTAAAGGGAAGGGAATACCTAAAGATAAGGTGAGTTTGTCTTTTCGTTTTGTTTTTCGTCATCCTGAAAGGACCCTTCTTGCGGAAGAAGCAGACACGTTTCAAGAAAAAATTATTAAGGCTTTGAATACAGAATTCGGGTTAAATTTAAGGGGAGGAGGCCAAGATTGACAAGCGAACTGGAAAGGATTAAAATCCTAGAAGGGAAAATCGGAAAGATTCTCGATTACATCAATGAGCTTTCTGCTGAGAATGAAAGGATGAATCAGGAATTAGATGAGTTGAAAAGGGAGAAGAAAGAGCTGGCTCTTAAAGCCAAAGAAGCGGGGAAGTTAGGTGAAAATCTAAAGTCTTTCCAAAATGAGAGAGAAGAGATTAAGAAAAGGATAGAGTCGATAATTGGTAAAATCGATAAAATCGGGATATGATTGATAAAGTTATTGAAATCGAAATATTTGACCAGAAATTTAGAATAAAAGTAAAAGGAGCTGAGGATGAAAAGTATGTCAGTCACCTTACTTCATATGTAGACAAGAAAATGCGTAAGGTGGCGATGAAGTCTAAATCAAAAGACACTTTAAAAATAGCGGTGCTGGCCGCTTTAAACATTGCAGATGAATTTTTTCTTTCACAAAAGAAGTTAGATAAATTAAATGAAGCTATAGGGCACATGGAGAGAGAAATTGAAAGCTTGGAGGATCATATTTCAAAAAATATAATTGAACATAAAGAAGAGGAACGTGCAAGAAAATAAATTTTGAATAATGGGAATAGAGTAAATAAATGAAATATTTTTTAGGGAAAAAGGTGTTAAAGTTATTGATGCTTAGTTCATTACCAACTGTTGATTCTCTTTTTTGATTTAAACATACCTCCTAACTTTTGTCTCCTCTGTCGCCCGGTAGTTGGAGGTGATAGAAGTGAATTTGGGCGTAATCATCGCTTTTGTTTTTTTCGGGCTCTTAAATGGGTTCCTGGTGTTTTTTTTGATAAAGAAAAAGTCAGGAGTCCAGTCAGTTTTAAGGGCTAAGGAAGAAGCAAAAGAAATAATCGAAAAGGCTCAGGAGGAAGCAGAAAAGATCAAGAGGGAAGCTTCCATAGAGGCTAAGGAAAAATTTCTCAATTTAAAGTCTGAGTTTGAGAATCAAACGAGAAACAAGCGCAGGAAACTCAGTGACATGGAGAGGAGGCTTGTCCAAAAGGAGGAAAATTTAGAAAGGAAGTTTAAAAATTTGGAGCGAAAAGAAAGAAACAATTCAAATAAGGAGCAGATGTTGTATGCCCGGGAGCGTGACCTGGAGGGGAAGGAAAAAGAAAACCAAGAATTGAGACAGAAAGCTATTGCTGAATTGGAAAGAGTAGGGAATTTTACCCAAGAAGAAGCAAAAAGGGAGCTGATTAAGCACATAGAAGATGAGGCGAAACTTGAATCTGTACAAATAGTGAAGGAGATTGAGGAGGAAACAAAAGAAAAGTGCCAAAACATAGCCAGAGATATCATTAGTCAGGCTATTCAGAGATCTGCCGCTGAACATGTTGTTGAAACCACTGTGTCTGTGGTTGACCTTCCTTCTGATGATATGAAAGGCCGAATTATCGGAAGAGAAGGAAGAAATATCCGATCTTTAGAAATGGCCACAGGGGTGGATATCATTGTAGATGATACTCCGGAGGCCGTGATTCTTTCGAGTTTTGATCCTATCCGCAGAGAAACAGCCCGGTTGGCGATTGAAAAACTTATTGTTGACGGCCGGATACATCCCGCCAGGATTGAAGATGTGGTTGAGAAAGTAAAAAAGGAATTAGATGAGAAGATCAAACAGGAAGGAGAATCAGTAGCCTTAGGACTTAGGATTCAAGATCTGCATCCCGAGCTGATAAAAATACTGGGCAAATTGAAGTACAGAACCAGTTTTGGTCAGAATGTTCTCCAGCATTCCAAAGAAGTGGCTTATCTTTCAGCCTTGATGGCTAAAGAATTGGGAGCTAATGAGAAAGTTTCCTTAAGAGCTGGATTACTGCACGATATAGGAAAAGCTGTCGACAGGGAAGTAGAAGGAACCCACACCGAACTCAGTGTGTCCTTAACTAAGAAATATGGAGAGTCCAGAGAAGTCTGTGACGCCATTGCTTCTCATCATAGGGACATTGAATTTCCTTCTGTAGAAGCGGTGCTGGTCCAGGCTGCTGACACACTTTCAGCTGCTCGGCCAGGAGCAAGAAGAGAGCTTTTGGAGACATACATTAAGAGGCTGGAAAAGCTTGAAGAGATCGCTAATTCTTTTAAGGGAGTGGCGAAAGCGTTTGCTCTTCAGGCGGGCCGTGAAATAAGGATTATCGTTGAGAGCCAGAGGATTTCTGATGAACAAGCTTCATCGGTTGCTAAAGACATTGCCAGAAAGATAAAAGATGAGCTGGATTATCCAGGCCAAATAAAGGTGACGGTTATCCGGGAAATGAGAGCAGTGGAGTATGCAAGATAAACTAAAGCTGTTGTTTTTCGGTGATATTATAGGAAGGCCCGGGAGAAATGGCTTAAAAAGATGTCTTTCTTATTTAAAGGAGAAGTACCAACCTTCGCTCATTGCTGGAAATGGGGAGAACTCTGCAGGGGGAATCGGCGTTACAGAAAAAGTCGGGAAAGAACTTTTTTCAAGTGTTGATGTTTTGACTTCAGGCAATCATGTTTGGGATAAAAAGGAAGCACTGGATTATTTAGACCAGGAACCCCGGCTCATCAGGCCTGCGAATTATCCACCTCCGTGTCCAGGAAGAGGAGCCTGTACCGTGGAGGACCCTAAAGGCAGAAAAGTGGCTTTTTTAAACCTGCAGGGAAGGGTGTTTATGGAACCCATTGATTGTCCCTTTAGAATAGCTGATCAGCAGATTGAAATCTTAGAAAAAAAGACTTCTGTTATTCTTGTGGATTTTCACGCCGAAGCAACTTCTGAGAAACAGGCTTTAGGTTGGTATCTTGATGGAAGAGTTTCTGCCGTACTTGGCACTCACACTCATGTGGCCACAGCAGACGAAAGAATCCTTCCCCAAGGGACAGGGTACATTACAGATGTAGGAATGGTGGGGGGATATCAGTCGGTCATTGGCATTAAAAAAGAGCAGGCTGTGGACAGATTCCTCACTTTTCGTCCTCAGAGATTTGGACCCTCAAAGGAAGGATTTATCCTCAATGCCGTCTACCTGGAGGTTGACCTCCCAACTGGAAAGACTTTATGGATTGAAAGAGTGAAAATGGGTGGGGAAGGTGAAGAATAACAGCATTCCAGAAAAAATAAAAGTCTACTCGGTTTCGGAAATCACTCGTCTCATTAAAAATGAGCTGGAAAGCAAATTCCCGTTGGTTTGGGTAGAAGGAGAAGTGTCTAATTTTAAGCGTGCTCATTCCCAGCATCTATATTTTGATTTGAAAGATGAAAAGGCTCAGCTGCGAGCTGTTATGTGGCGCTCCAATGCTGCAAAAATACCTTTTGAAATGAAGGATGGAATACAGGTTATTTGTAAAGGACCTATCAGTGTGTATTCACAGAGAGGTCAATACCAGATCCAGGTAGAGGCAGTGGAACCTAAAGGGAAAGGAGCTCTTCAACTTGCTTTTGAGCAGTTGAAGAAGAAGCTGGAAGAAGAAGGGCTTTTTAAATCCGAAAAAAAGAGAAAAATTCCTCTGCTTCCCAAAAAGGTTGGAGTGATAACTTCTCCAAGAGGAGCAGCCATAATTGATATCCTTCAGACAATTGAGAGAAGATTTGCAAAGCTCCACATTATGATTTTTCCCGTAAGAGTCCAGGGAGAAGGGGCGGCAGAGGAGATAGTAGAGGCTTTGGATTACTTGGGGGAGGTTCCGGATATAGATGTCATTATTGTGGGGAGAGGAGGAGGCTCTATAGAAGATTTATGGGCGTTTAATGAAGAAAAGGTTGCCAGAGCCATATCCCGGTGTCTTGTTCCCATAATTTCAGCGGTGGGCCACGAGATTGATTTCACCATCGCAGACTTTGTTGCTGACAAGCGAGCCTCCACACCTTCAGCAGCAGCAGAAATTCTTATAGAAAAGGAGCAGGCTTTTGCGGAGAGGATTGAGAGTTTGGAAAGGAGAATGCAGCACCAAATGAGGTATATGACCCAGGAAAGAAAAAATAGGGTCATGGAGATGATTAGACATCGGGCTTTCCAAAGGTTCAAAGAACGTCTGTATCATTTATCGCAGCTTGTCGATGACCTGGAGATAAGAGCTTTTGATTTTATCCAGGACGAGCAGAAAAAAATGGCTGAATACAGGTCAGATGTAAGACTGGCAGAAGAAAAAATGACCTCTCTCATTAGAGAAAAAATGGGCCGCCTCCAAAGCAGATGGGAGATGCTGGCTTCCCAATTGCACAGTCTGAGCCCTTTGAATATATTGAAAAAGGGATATACCTTGTGCTGGGAAAGCGGAAAAGATAAACTGGTCCAGACTGTTGATGAGGTTGAGAAAGGAAAAAAAATGACTGTTTCTTTTTTTAAAGGAGAGTTTAGCTGTAAGGTGGATTCAGTGGACAAGCAAAAAGGGATTGAAGACAGATACAAGAAAAAATAATTTAACGTGTATTAGGAGACAACAATGAAAGAGCTTAATTTTGAGAAAGCACTCAAGGATTTAGAAACAACTGTAGAGAAATTAGAGCAGGGAAATCTGTCTTTGGATGAGTCTTTAAAACTATTTGAAAAAGGAGTGAAGCTGGCTAAGTTTTTAAGAAATGAACTCAAAAAAGCTGAAAAAAAAGTTGAGATCCTTCTTAAAGACGAAGAAGGGAATGTTTCGGCTAAGCCTTTTGATATAGAGGAAGTGGAAAAGGATTCTTCAGAAGAGAACAAGGATGAAGAAGATCCAGATGATGGGGATGATGAACCCCTCCCGTTTTAAAAAATGAAAATAGAAGAGAAGATTCAAAGCAAAAGAAGTTTGATTGAGAGCCGGCTGAAGGAAATATTCCAGGGTTATCAAGGAGAACTGGAAGATTCTATGAAGTATTCAGTTTTTTCAGGGGGGAAAAGATTCAGGCCAATCCTGGTATTGGCCACAGGGGAATATTTCGGATGTGGGAGTGAAAAAGCCCTTCCTTTTGCCTGTGCCATTGAGCTTATTCATAATTATTCCTTGATACACGATGACCTCCCGGCAATGGATGATGATGATTTTAGACGGGGGAAGCCTTCCTGTCACAAAGCATTTGGAGAAGATGTGGCTATTCTTTCCGGAGACGCTTTGCTGACATTAGCTTTTGAGATTCTTTCGAGGGCTTGTGTTGAAGCCCAGGACCTTCCAGAAAAAGTTGAAGCCACAAAGGAGATCAGCTACTCTGCTGGGATTTCAGGTATGGTAGGCGGCCAATATCTAGACATCAAGGCCTCTTCAGATAATTTCAAATGGGAGGACTATCAATCGTTGGTTTATAAAAAGACAGGAAGTCTTATCTTAGCATCGGTGATGACCGGAGCCATTCTGGGAAAAGCTTCTTCTGATGAGAAGAAGGCCTTAAAAGAGTATGCAGAGAATCTCGGGTTTGCATTTCAAATAAGAGATGATATCCTTGATTCCAAGGAAGACATTCAGAAAGGAGAGCTGTTTAGTCCCAATACACTCTTTTTTTACGGCCGCAGCAAAGCCAGGAAAAAGCTTTTTCAATGTGTTAATTCAGCGGTAAAAGCTTTAGATAAAAGTTCCATAAAGTCTGGTGAACTGAAATACTTGGCATTAAAGCTTTTGGAGGTCAACAGTCATAATGGGTAATCAAAATATCCTTGACCGAATAAATCACCCTCGTGATTTAAAGTCACTTTCCATAAAGGAGCTTTATCTTCTTGCTGGAGAAATTAGGAATCTGATCATTAAGGTTGTGTCAAAGAACGGAGGGCACCTTTCTCCTAATCTGGGTGTAGTTGAATTGACATTAGCTTTGAATTATGTGTTCGATTCTCCAAAAGATAAAATAATATGGGATGTGGGACATCAGTGCTACACTCATAAAATAATCACGGGCCGGAAGGATAGATTTTATAAGCTCAGAACCATGGACGGCATTTCCGGATTCCCAGTCAGAGAAGAAAGCAGACATGATGTCTTTAATACAGGACATGCTTCGACAGCCCTATCAGCTGCTATGGGAATGGCGGTGGCCAGAAACAGAAAAAAGCAGAACCATAATATAATCGCTGTGGTTGGAGATGGAGGCCTTACTGGAGGGATGGCATGGGAAGCTCTGAACCAGATAGGCCACCATAGAGAACAGATAGTGATCGTTCTCAATTACAATGAGATGTCCATTTCCCCGAACGTGGGAGCCTTATCTAAATATCTCACGTATCTTGTCTCCGGTCAGCATTATTTAAGACTGAAAGACCATGCAAAAACTTTTCTTAAAGCCATTCCAGTGATTGGGTGGCCGTTGATAAAAGCAGGAAGAGCTTTTGAAGAAGCGATAAAAAAGACTTTTTTTCCTGGTTTGGTGTTTGAGGAACTGGGAATCCGTTATATTGGGGCGGTGGAAGGGCACAGCATCAGGTCTTTGATAGAAGCCTTTGAGGAAGCCAAGCATTATGATGGGCCGGTAATTGTCTTGTGTGCAACTCAGAAAGGAAAGGGTTATCTTCCTGCTCAAAGTGACCCTTCAAAGTTCCATAGTGCTCATCCCTTTGACATCAAGACAGGTCAAATGGAAAACAAGGACCCTCGTCCCACATTTTCATCTGTTTTTGGCAAGGCCCTCGAAGAACTGGCGGAAAAAGATGAAAGAATCATGGCTGTTACAGCTGCAATGCCCGAGGGGACAGGACTTAAGAATTTTACCAATAGATTTCCTGATCGTTTTTTTGATGTGGGTATTGCTGAACAGCATGCGGTTGATTTTTCTGCTGCCTTAGCGTTGAATGGATTCAAGCCTGTGGTGGCTATCTATTCATCATTTCTCCAAAGAGCCTATGACCAGCTTTATCACGATGTGGGCTTGATGGATATTCCCCTAGTTTTTGCGTTAGACCGAGCTGGGATTGTCCCTGATGATGGTCCCACCCATCAGGGAATCAATGATATTGTCTATCTAAGGCATCTTCCTAATATGATTGTTATGGCACCTAAAGATGAAAATGAGCTGCGCCATATGTTGAGTTCTTCTTTTTCTTATAACCATCCGGTTGCTATACGATTCCCTAAGGGGAAAGCATTTGGAGTCCCTATGGATAAAGGATTTAAAGATATCCCCATTGGGAAAGGAGAACTTTTAAAGGAAGGGAAAGACCTCCTTATTGCCTATGGTCATATGGTTTATTCCTGTGTGGAAGCAGCGGAAAAGCTTGAGACAGAGGGAATAAGTCTTGCTGTTATGAACGCAAGATTTGCCAGGCCTCTGGATGAGGATATGATTCTTAGTTTTGCAAAAAAAGGGAATGCCATTGTCACCGCAGAAGAAGGCATTGTATCAGGGGGATTCGGAAGTGCGGTCCGGGAGTTATTGGACAGCAGGAATAGATTTGATGTTAAGTTTAAAAGAATAGCCATTCCAACAGAGATATACCCTGTAGGAAAGGCAGAGCAGATAAGAAAAATGTTTGGGTTGGATGCGAACGGTATTGTTGAGCATATAAGAAGTTTGTATAAGAACCAAAAAACATGACTTAAAATGAAGGAAAGGGCTGATAAACTCCTTGTGGATAAGGGATTTGTCAAAAATCGAACAAAGGCAAAAGCATTGATCATGGCTGGACTGGTCAGGGCTTCAGGAAAAAGGGTGGAAAAACCAGGCGATTTCATTGATAGGGAAACAGACTTTTTTGTAGAAAGAACTCTTCCTTATGTAGGGCGCGGTGGGTTTAAATTAGAGAAAGCTCTAGATGAATTTGGTTTGGATGTAAGAGGGATGACAGTTGCGGACTTGGGAGCATCTACAGGTGGGTTTACAGATTGTATGCTTCAGAGAGGAGCAAAAAGAATTTACGCCGTTGATGTGGATACCAGGCAGATCGAGTGGAAGCTGAGGAACGATCCCAGGGTTATTCTCATAAGAAAGAACGCAAGATATTTGAAAAAATCAGACTTTAAAGAAGAAATTCAGCTTGTGACTATGGATCTTTCCTTTATCTCAATTTTAAAGGTTCTCCCAGCTGTTCAAAATATATTAAACAAAGGGAAGATTATCTCCTTGATTAAGCCTCAGTTTGAAGCAGAGAAAAATCTGGTAGGAAAGAACGGAATCATTAAGGACTCCAATGTTCATGAAGAGGTACTGAACAGAACCGCAGAGCAAGTCCTTAAGTTAGGTCTGAAAGTCCAAGGTTTAATAGAAAGCCCGGTTAGAGGGCAAAAAGGAAACAGAGAATTTTTTTTATTGTGTTCTGTAAGCGGGGACGGCCTTAGTTCCCAGGAATTAAGGATAATGATAAAGGAGGCTGTTTGGAATGAGAGAAATTAAAAGAGTGGGATTTATTATAAAGCCTCATGCTCCTAATATTGAAAAGGTATTAAAAGAGCTGGTTTTCTACTTTCAGAAAAAGGGAATTGAATGTGTCCTGGAAAAGTTCGCTGCAGATAAAATGAAGAACAATAAAGGATTATCTAGAGAAAAAATTCCGGGAAAGGTTGATTTAGTAGTAGTGTTGGGAGGAGATGGGACTCTTTTGAGTGTAGCTCATCTAGCGGCTGAGTCAGGAGTGCCGGTAATGGGAGTGAATATGGGAAGCCTTGGTTTTTTAACTGAAGTCCCTCTTGATGAAATGATTTTAACCTTAGAGGAATATCTAAACGGAAATGATTCCATTGTCAGCCACAGGCAGATGTTGGAGGTTTTTCACAGGGAAAGAACATTTCTCTGTTTGAATGATGTGGTGATCAATAAAGGGGCTTTGGCAAGGATGATAAGCTGTGAGATATGGATAAATCAGAAGCAGATAGCGATTCCGCGGGTAGACGGAATTATCATATCTACCCCCACAGGTTCCACGGCTTATTCCCTTTCTGCAGGAGGACCCATTATCCAGCCTCATATTCCAGCTTTGATCATTTCTCCTATCTGTCCTCATACCCTTACATTCCGCCCTATGGTCATCTCCTCGGAATCAAAAGTCTTTATAAAGATTTTTTCTGGCGGAGAAAAAACTTACCTTACCCTTGATGGGCAGAGAGGGAATTTAATAAAGAAAAACGAGGAGGTGAGGATAAAGAGCAGCAACTTTGCTCTTTCTTTAATTTCCTCCCCCAAACGGAACTATTTTGACCTTGTTCAAGAAAAATTGGGCTGGGGGTAGAAAACAATTCAGAAAGGATGAGTTTTATGAAGCAAATCTATGATGTGGTCATTGTCGGAGCCGGCCCAGCTGGTTTGTCAGCAGGAATTTATACAGGACGAGCTTTGCTGAAGACTCTTATTTTAGATAAAGGCATGCCCGGAGGTCAGATCTTATTGACAGACAGAATAGAGAATTACCCGGGTTTTCCTGAGGGTATCGATACCTATTCACTGGCAGAGAGGTTCAGGTCTCAGGCCTTAAAATTTGGATGCTACATCAAACAGAATGAGGTTAAGAGTGTTAAGAGAAAGGAAAAAGTTTTGAGGGTATTCACAGATGAAAAAGAATATCCGACCAGATGTGTTATTATTGCCACGGGGTCGAGTCACAGAAAATTAAACGTACCGGGTGAAGCACAGTTCACAGGGAAAGGAGTGTCTTATTGTGCTACCTGTGATGGAGCTTTTTTTAGAGAGAAGAGAGTGGCGGTTGTTGGTGGAGGAAGCTATGCTTTAACAGAAGCCCTGTTTTTGACTAAGTTTGCAAGAAAGGTGACTATCATTCATCGGAGGGAACAATTTAGAGCAGAAAAATTGCTTCAAAAAAGAGCTAAAGAAAACCGCAAAATAGAGTTTATCTTGAATTCCGTAGTCAAGGAAATTAAGGGAGACCAGAAAATACAAGCGGCAAAAATCTTTAACCTCAAAGAAGATAAGCAGTGGGAATTGAAACTAGACGGCATGTTTGTTTCCATAGGCATGGTTCCCAATACAGCTGTGATTAAGAGCCTGGTGGATTTAAATGAAGATGGAGAAATCAAAGTCAGGAAAGATATGGCGACTTCAGAACCTGGGATATTTGCTGCAGGGGATGTGACCGATTCCTGCAGCAATCAGGTTGCCACTGCCGTAGGAGCCGGAGTTGAGGCAGGTCTTGCTGTAAACGAGTATATTGAACAAAATAAACAATAAATCTAAATAAGGAATTATTCAGGCTTGGAGTTTTATTTTTCTTTCTCCAAATTTTCTATCCGTTTTTTAAGCCGGTTTACCTCTTTGATCATAGGTCGGAGTTGGGATAAAGAGGCCCAAATCTTTCTCCAGGTCCTCATGTCTTGATGAGGATAGCCTGCCACAATGGAATTGGATTGGAGGTTCCCGGAAACACCGGTTTTAGCGGCTATGATTGTGTTATCGCCTATTTCTATGTGGTCTGCGATTCCGACTTGGCCTCCCATGATTACATTTTTCCCTATTTTTACACTGCCGCTTATACCGGTTTGTCCAGCAATGATTGAATTTTCCCCTATTTCCACATTGTGGGCTATCTGAACCAGATTATCTATTTTAACTCCTTTGTGAATGATGGTGCTTTCTAAGGAAGCTCTGTCTACAGCTGTGTTCGAGCCAATTTCTACGTTGTCTTTTATGATCAGCCTGCCGATCTGGGGGACTTTGGTGTAGGCCTGATCTTTTTTCTTAACATATCCAAAGCCGTCAGAACCAAGGGTGACTCCATTATGAATGATGACGCCATTCCCAATTTCAGTGGAACTCCGAATTGAAACATTTGAATGTATGATACAATTTTTACCAATCTTTACATTTGGATAAACAGCAACCAGAGGATAGATAATGGTTTTGTCTCCCACGACAACACGGTCGCCTATAGAAGTAAAAGCTCCTACAGAGACATCAGACCCAATCCGGGCGGTCTGGGATACAAAAGCACTGGGATGAATTCCTGGTTCAGGAAATTCAGGAGAGTAGAAAAGTTCAATGACCTTGATAAAGCTTAAGTGGGGATTATCTGATTTAATGGTAGGTATCCGGCTGAATTTTTCATCAGGGGGGACGATGGCACAAGAAGCTTGAGTTGACTCCAGGGATTTCCTGAATTTTTTTTGAGAGAAAAAAACCAAGTCTCCTTTTTCTGCTTTTTCTAAATTGGAGACTCCCTTGATGATGGTTTTTTCCTCTCCCTCATAGGGACAGTTCAAATACTCGGCGAGTTGACTGACCGTAAAAGGGGGAACAAGTTTATCAGGCTTTTTTTTCATGGATCCTCTCATTCAGCACAGCTGCCAGTTCTGCGCCCCAGAATAAAATCATCAGGGAAAAGGATATCCAAAGAAGAAAAAATATTATGGAAGTCAGAGTCCCTTGGAGCAGTTTTGATAAGACTATTCCTATTGCAGAAAGATGGGCCACATAAAAAACAAAGAGGCGCTTAAAGACTTCCCATAGCAAAGTGCTGATTGCAGCCGCTATGACTGCTGCTTTGGTGTGGACTTTTACTTCAGGAATGAATTTATAAAGAATGAAAAATACCACAAAAGTTAGAGTTAGGGGGATAAGATATTGCAGAAAAAAATTGTTTGCGAGAGAAACTACCTTGGGATTGATGTGCTTGGCTATGATGTCGCTTTCTTTCAGGGTCCTGTGAAGCGCAGTCCATATAGCAGTTATAGAAAGAGAGATAAGCATTATCACCCCCAGAACAAACATGATCAGGTATTCCATAAGACGGTTGTAGAAAAAGGATTTCTGATAGTTTGCTTTGAAAATAAAATTGATTGAATAAATAAGTTTGGAAAACAGAAAGCTGGCGGCTATGAAAGATCCTGCTAGGCCAAACCAGCCCAGATTTTCTATGTTTTGAGATATAGCTTGTACCCGCTCAAAAAAGAGGGGATCGAACTGGGCAAAAAATTCATCGGAGAGAATATTGAGACTTCGAAAAGCAAGTTCAGCGCTTCCCAGAACTTTAGTGGTTACGAAAGCAAAAAGTGCAACCAGGGGTATGGCACAGAGTAAAGTGAAATAAGAGATAATTATAGAAAAATTTCCACATCTGTCTTCACTGAATCTTTTAAAAGTTGTTTTAATAAGGCTGAAGACAGAGAGGTGCATTTTCCCGATTGTTTGGGATTTTTGTTTATACGTACTGGCCCCACTTTACCATGAGGATGATGATGGAAATAAGAAGAGCGTAGATAACAAGAGTTTCGATGAGAACAAGACCGAAGATCAACAGGAATCTTATATGAGGGCCGGAATTTGGATTTCTGGAGATTCCCTCGCAGGCACTGCTTATAGCTTTAGCCTGTCCAAAGATACCAGCTGCTGCGGCGAGAGTAATGACAGCTGCTCCTATGATCAAGGATAGTTTAAAGAGAGAAGCTCTGTTATTGGAAAGTTCAGCTTCTTGGGCAAGTAGGGGAGCACTCATCACCATTAAAAAGAATAACAGTAAAATCAAGGGTTTTAAATTTTTAATCATTTTTTTCTCCTTTTAGTTTAATGTTCTTCCTCCTGAGCTACGGCTCCTGCCAGATAAATGCATGTCAGCATGACAAATACGAAAGCTTGTATAAGGGCGGTAAAAATAGCTACCACCATAAATGGGAGAGGGAGAAAGAATGGAATTATAGAAATCATAACAACGATTAAAAGCTCTTCGGCAAATATGTTTCCAAAAAGACGTATAGACAAAGAGACGACCCTGGAAAAGTGGCTGATTATTTCTATGGGCAGCATTAAGGGAGCAAGAAAAGGGATGGGGCCTATAAAATGTTTGAGGTATCTAAAAAAGCCTTGGCTTTTTATCCCCTGCAGATGGTAATAGACAAAAACAACCAGAGCACAGGCCACTGTTACATTCAGGTTGCTGGTGGGAGACATAAGTCCGGGTATAAGGCCGAGTATATTACTGGTAAAGATGAATATTCCAATAGTGGCGACCAAGGGGACATATTTCTTTCCCTTTTCTCCAATAATCTCAACCAGCTGGTTTTCAAAAGTATTGATCAATAATTCCAGAAAGCTCTGGAGTTTGGAAGGAATGAGGCTTAAATTTTTCGAGGCAAGATAGAAAAAAAGGATAAGTACCCCTGCGGCAAGGATACTCATCACCACATAATCAGGGATGAAATGTTCTGGATTTTTGATTTGGATTCCGAAAAAAGACAGAACCCAGGACGCAGGCTTACTGAATATTTTGTTAAATAGGTCTACGATGTACAGGCTGTGTTCTAGCTCTTCCATTTTATTGTTTTCGAAACGGCAGCCACACCTTCCATCAAGAAGGCAACCATTATAGTCGAAAAGCCGGCCGCAAAGGCTAAAATTTTGTTCTTGAAAAGAAAAATTATAATAAATATTAACGTAATAATCAATATAAGCCTGAGTGCGTAAAAAAAAGCTGCTGATTTTATAGCTTTCTTTTTCTCAAGAAACAGAATTTTAGTTATAGAGTGTTTCAGCCAAACAAAACTGACCACAGCCGTCATTCCGCCTAACAGCAGAATCGCTGCAGTCAGAAGGTCAAAGAGGAGATAAGCTCCCAGAGAAAGAATAAAGGAAGAAACAATGATTTCTTCTGGAATACGCTTGAGTATCTTTTCGTCGATGTTTTGGTTGTTCCAGTCCATTTGGATCCCCTGGATATTTTATTTCAGGCTAATCTTCTTTGTATTTGTTTATTCCTCTGATAAGGGATATTATACCTGAAGCAATACCAAATAAAAGGAAAACAATCAGAAGCCAGGGGTGAGTTCCAAATAATTTATCCAGGTAGTAACCAAAAAAAAGCCCTATGGCTATAGAAGAAGGAAGAGCGAGGCCGATGGAGCTGAGTTCTATGATATTGCGGAAATTCTCTTTTTTTGATTGGGAGGATTTCTTTTGTTGCATAAAAATTTTTCAGTTTGATTTATTTTAAGAATATTTTTTTTGGATTTGACTTTTTATTATTATCTTTCGAATCCCTGCGTGTGTCAAGTTCGCTGTATTGATTTCAATAGGGGGTTGTGTTAAATTCTATTCTGAATGTATGAAAAAAAAACAACTTGTTTATACCTTATAATTCTCTTCATCCCTCTCATAGCTGCTGTGAGTTTAGCGCAGGAAGAGGACCCATCTGTGGTTAAGGTCATTGCTCAGTATAAAGAAAAAGCCAACGGTAAAGTGATTGCATCCGGAAATGTTGAGATCCATTATAAAGACACTAAAATTTTTGCGGATTGGGCGGAGTTGGACATCAAAACAAATAATGTTATAGCGAAAGGGAATGTTTCAGTTCATCTGCCCGGGGAAGTCATAAGTATGGAACAGGTACAGATCGATCTGAATACTTCTAGAGGAGAACTCAAACAAGTCCATGGAATATCAAAACCCGACATTACTTATGAAGCGGAAACTGTGGAAAGAGAAAACGAGGTATTTTATCGATTGAAGAAAGCCTGGTTTACCTCGTGCACTCAAGTCGTCCCAAGGTGGAAATTTTCCTGTTCAAAAGCAAATTATAAACAAGATGATTATATTGAGATGTGGAATTCTGTATTTTCCATAAAGAAAATTCCTGTTTTTTACCTGCCTTATATGAGATATCCAGTGGGAGAAGAAAGGTCCACAGGCTTTTTAATGCCCAACATTGGTTACTCAGGAAGCAAAGGGATGACTTTTGAACAGGGATTTTACTGGGCTATAAAAAGAAATATGGATGCCACGGCTCATTTTAATTATTATTCTGCTCGGGGATTTGGGGGAGGGCTTCAGTACAGATATATTTTTTCTAATGATTCTCGAGGCCAGATGGATTTGTTTTATTTCAGGTCAAACAATCCTGAATATAAGCAGGTAGAAGAAAATGCTTATATTTTCCGACTGAAGCATTCCAATCCCCTTCCTTTAAATTTCAATCTCACGGCAGATGTTGATTATCAGAGCTCTTTTGATTTTTTAAGAGAGTTTGATAATAATTTTCAAAGAGCAGTGGTGGCGAATAAGCGGTCAGAGGTTTACTTGAGCCGGTCATGGTCTTATTTTAATTTCAATGCACGCGTTTCTCGTTTTGAAACCTATTTTCCCGAGGAGGATAGGTCTATAATAAAACACAGCGTTCCGGAAGTATCTTTTAGTTCATCTAAAATCAAGATATTTTCTCCTCTTTATTTATCTTTTAATGCTGAATTTAAAGCTTGGGAATATGGGTGGGACTCTGCCTATGAGAGCGGAACGCAGAAAAAATCCCAGCATTTATCATTTTATCCAAAATTAAGTCTTCCCTTTAACCGTGTGCCTTGGTTTACTTTAAATTCAGAGGTTTCTTCCAGTTCAATCTATTATTTCCAGAGTTATAAACAAGGAACAGAAGAAGTGGTGAATGAGCCTCTTTTTGTAAACAGCCAGACAATAAACATGGAATTTTTAGGTCCTGTTTTCAATCGAGTCTTTTTTGATTCAACGGGCAGTCCTAAATTAAAGCACATCATTGAACCGTCACTGACTTATCGATTTGACAGTCCGGTTGCCCATTCTGAGAGGATCATCACAGCGACTTATTTTTACACCAACCACTATGTCAGATACGGCCTGACAAATCGTTTTCTGATAAAAAAAAATAATATGCCCCGGGAAATCTTGTCATTGGGCTTAAGCCAGTCTTTCTATTTGAGTCCTGAGGACAGTCCTCTGAGGATTTATCAGGTCAATGGAGAAATTCCTGAATTTTCTGATATAAATGGAAATCTCAGGTTCTATCCTGTTGAAAAATACAGCCTGGATGCTTCTGTTTCTTGGAATCCTTATTATGGGACGCTCTCAAGAATAAGAGCGGGAGCAAACCTGGGCAATCCCAGTGACGATTGGTTTTTGAGATTAAATTGGTATAAAAGTGTTAATCCATACAGAGAAGAATCCTTATGGGAAAGACATCAGATCAGTGTGTACGGAGGATGGAAAATTCCTGCCCTTTCTTTAGAGGCAAGGTCTCAAATTGATTACAATCTGCAGGAAAAAAAGCTGCTTTATTCTGCGGCTTCTTTAGTATACCATTATCAGTGTCTTGACTTTGCAGCAGATTTTCGGGTGTTTTATTTTCGGGATAAACCAGAAATTCAATTTGGCTTTTCATTAGGGCTGGGAAATATTGGGAAAACAGGAAATTTTCTGGGGGGATTTGGATTTTAAGAATCAGTCTAAGGTAAAGAGAGATAATAATGAAAGGACTCATATTAAGTGGAGGAAAGGGCACCAGGCTTCGGCCGTTGACTTTTACACGGGCTAAACAGCTGGTGCCTGTCGCAAATAAACCGGTGTTGTTCTACGGGATTGAATCGTTAAAATGTGCCGGGATTAATGAAATAGGAATAGTAGTCGGAGAAACAAAGAATGAAATCATGGATGCTGTGGGGGATGGCTCGAAATGGCGAGTAAACATTTCTTATATAGAACAAGAAAGTCCCCTTGGCTTGGCCCACGCTGTTAAAATCTCAGAGGACTTCATAAAAAAAGATAATTTTGTGATGTATCTCGGTGACAATATTCTTAAAGACAGTCTTGATTCGTTAGTGAATAAATTCAATCAAAGTAGGCCGAATTCAATGATATTGCTGACTGAAGTTCCGAATCCTCAGATGTTTGGAGTTGCTGAACTTGACAAAGGGAGAGTGGTTAAACTGGTTGAAAAACCGAAAAATCCTTCCACCAATCTGGCGCTGGTGGGAGTGTATATGTTTGATTCAAATATTTTTGAAGCAGTAAAATCAATTAACCCCTCATGGAGGAATGAGCTTGAGATAACCGATGCCATTCAGTATCTGATTGATAAAGGATTTAGAGTTGAGTCTCATACTGTGCAGGATTGGTGGAAGGATACGGGGAAAATTGATGACATTTTGGATGCTAATCGATTGATATTAGAGTCAATTTCTACCTGTATTCTGGGAAGAGTTGATAAGAAGTCAAACCTAAAAGGCCGGATTGTACTGGAAAAGGGAGCTGTAGTGAAAGATAGTGAAATCCGGGGTCCTGCCATAATCGGGAGCAATACCTTGATACATGATTCCTATATTGGACCTTTTACCTCCATTCAAAACGACTGCAGGATTGTAGGAACCGAGATCGAACACAGTATAGTCTTGGAAAAAAGTGAAATTACAGACATCGGAAGCAGGATAGACAGAAGTCTTATTGGCAAAAAAGTAAAGTTGTATAAGTGCCCTGCAAAGCCTTCAGTGTTCAGGTTTACAGTGGGGGATCAGAGTGAGATAGAGATCCGATAAGGATTCAAGAGAAATTTTAATGAGGAATCATATAGATTAGGAGAAAAACATGATCAAAGGAGTGAGGATAAAAAAATTAAAAGTTATCCCTGACGAAAGAGGGCGTCTTATGGAGATTCTGAGATCAGATGACGACATTTTCATTCAGTTTGGTCAAGTTTATGTGACCACCACTTATCCGAATGTTGTGAAAGCATGGCATTTGCACAAGAAGCAGACTGATAATGTAGCCTGCATTTGCGGATTGCTCAAAATTGCTCTATATGACAGCAGAGAGGAATCCCCAACCTTCGGCGAAATCAATCAGTTTTATATGGGCGAACACAATCCTATACTTATTCAAATTCCACCCGGAGTGTATCATGGATGGATGTGCGTGAGTCAGAAAGAAGCTGTGGTGGTCAATGCACCCACAGATCTTTATAACTATAAGAATCCTGATGAGTACAGGCTTGATGCTCATACCGATGAAATACCTTTTCAGTGGAGAAGAAAGGATGGATGATCGGTCTCTTAATGATAAGACCATCCTGGTTACAGGTGGGGCAGGCTTTATTGGAAGCAACTTAATTCATTTTTTGCTGGAGAAATATGACCACTGTAGGATTGTTAATTTGGACTGTCTTACCTATGCGGGAAACCTTGATAATCTTAAGGACATTCGAAATAATCCCCGCTATGAATTCATTAAAGGAGACATAAGGGATAAGAAGCTGGTCGAGGAGGTCTTTAAAAAAGTTCACATTGTGGTGCATTTGGCAGCAGAGACTCATGTTGATCGTTCCATTTTGTCTGCAGGAGAATTCGTGCTAACTGATGTTTTCGGCACCTTTATCCTGCTGGATGCGCAAAAAAAATCTGAAATAGAGGTCTTCCTTTATGTTTCCACAGATGAAGTTTACGGAAGTTCTGATAAAGGGTTTTTTAAGGAAAGTGTTGCCTTTAATCCGTCTTCTCCTTATGCTGCATCCAAAGCAGGAGCAGACCATCTTGTTAACTCTTATCATATTACCTATGGTGCACCGGTTATGATTGTGAGGCCCAGTAACAATTATGGTCCTTATCAGTTTCCTGAAAAATTCATTCCACTTTTTATTACCAATGCTTTGGATGATAAAGAGCTTCCCTTGTACGGAAGGGGTGAGAACCAGAGGGATTGGCTTTTTGTCCGGGATAACTGCCGGGCAATGGATTGTGTTCTTAGAAAGGGTAGGATTGGCGAAGATTATAATATCGGAGCCGGTTGTGAGAAAAAAAACATTGAAGTGGCTGAAAAAATTCTAGACTTTCTGGGCAAACCAAGAAGTCTGATAAGGCTTGTGAAAGATAGACCAGGTCATGATAGGCGGTATTCTCTTGACTGCCAGAAAATTCAGTCTTTGGGCTGGAAGCCTGAAAAAAAATTCGAGGAGGGTTTAGAGGAAACTGTGTATTGGTACAAACAGAATGAGGAGTGGTGGAGGGAAATCAAACAAAAAAAACCAGAGTTTAAGGATTTTTATAGAAAATATTACAAGAGCAGAAACTCAGAGGATTATAAAAAGGAGGAATGATGAGAGTTCTGATCACCGGGATAACAGGATTTGCTGGGAGTCATCTTACGGATTACATATTGTCAGAGCATAAAGATGTGGAAGTCTATGGATTCATACGGTGGAGAAGCCGGATGGATAATATCAATCATGTGTTGGACAAAATACATCTTTATGAGGCTGACTTAAAAGATATAGTTTCTCTGGAGAAGGCACTTTACCAGATTAAACCGGATCGCATATTTCATCTGGCAGCTCAGAGCTTTGTTCCCACTTCATGGAAATGTCCTGCCGAAACCTTTTCTATCAATGCGGTGGGAGAAATAAATTTGTTTGAAGCTGTGTTGAGTTTGGGAATAAACCCACGGATCCAGATTGCCGGGTCCAGCGAAGAATATGGCCTGGTTCACCCTGATGAAGTGCCTATGAAGGAGGACAATCACTTAAGACCATTAAGTCCCTATGCGGTGAGTAAAGTAGCTCAAGACTTTCTTGCGTACCAGTATTTTAAAAGTTATGGTTTGGATGTGGTGAGGACCAGGGGTTTTAATCATACCGGACCCCGGAGGGGAGAAGTTTTTATTTGTTCTAATTTTGCCAAGCAGATCGCCATGATTGAGAAGAAAAAGCAGGAACCCGTGATATATGTAGGAAATCTTGACGCTAAAAGGGATTTCACGGATGTAAGAGATATGGTACGCGCCTATTGGTTGAGCTTGGAAAAGGGCAGGAAAGGAGAGGTTTACAACATTGGAACAGGAAAAGCTTATCAGATCAAAGAAATTCTTGATAGGCTCCTTTCCCTTGCTGGTGATGATGTAGAAGTCAAAGTAGATCCAGACCGGCTGAGGCCCTCTGATGTTCCGATCCTTCTGTCTGACAGCACCAAGTTTCGAAAGATCACTGGCTGGGAACCGAAAATCCCGTTCAACCAATCTTTAAGAGACCTGCTGGATTACTGGAGGGATAGAGTTTAACATTGAGGGTATTTGTAACAGGTGCTACCGGATTTGTAGGGAGCCATTTTATTGAATTTTTGAAAAAGACCGGTGCCGAGATTTATGGAATATGTTATCCGGATGAGCCTGGACAGAGTCTCAATCATCCAAAATGTTACATAAAAAAAGCAGATATTTGTTCTGAGAAAAGACTTGAAGAAATCATTAAGATTTCTAAGCCTGAGTCTGTCTTTCATTTTGCGGCGGTATCTAATGTGGGGCAGTCTTGGAAGAGGAGAAAAGAGACCTTTGAAGTCAATATAATCGGCACCCTAAATCTATTTGAGGCGGTAAGAAAATTCAGCCCAGATGCCAGGACTCTTTTTGTCAGTTCTTCAGAGGTCTATGGTTCCTTAAAGCCTAACTCTAAGTTGTTGAGTGAGACGGATCCGGTTCGTTCTTTAAGCCCTTATGCCTTTACTAAATTGAGCGGAGAAGAGCTGTGCCGCTACTACATAAAAATTGAAGATTTGGACATTGTTATTGCCAGGTCTTTTCCACACACAGGACCCGGCCAGAGTCCTGATTTTGTTTGTTCTGACTGGGCCAGTCAGATCGCAAGAATCGAGAAAGGACTGTCTCCTCCTCTAATAAAGGTGGGGAATATACAAGTTGAGAGAGATTTTGTGGATGTTAGAGATGTGGTTAAGGCTTATTATTCTCTGATAAAAAAAGGGAGAAAAGGTCAAGTCTATAATGTATCCTTCGGAAAGTCTATTTCTCTTAAAAAAATACTGGATATTCTTTTGAAAAATTCGGAAGTAAAAATAGATGTGGAGACAGATGAAGCTAAAATGAGAAAAGTTGATATTCCTGTGTTAGTGGGGAACAACCAGAAAATAAGAGAGGAAATTTTTTGGACCCCAGAGATCCCGATTGAGAAGACTTTGGAGGATTTACTCCAATACTGGCGGGGCGTGTATCATTCATAAAAAAAGCCAACATCCTATTCCTCATTAACCGCTTACCCGTTTCGTTCCTATCACACTAAACGAACTGAATAGACAAAATAGACGAAAAAACAAGGTAAACAGGTATGACGGCACTGTTTTGGAAAAAACAGGGATGAATTTCCCGAAAATGTAATTATAAGTTATAATACAAAGTTAGATTTTAATGGAGTGAGCCAATGTGCGGAATCATCGGGATCTACGGGTCCGAGGATGTGTTTGAAGATTTATACAAGGGGATGCTGGCCATTCAGCACAGGGGTCAGGATTCAGCAGGAATTATGACTTATGATGGCCGTTTCCATACCAAAAAAGGAAACGGTCTGGTGAATGATATCTTTAACCAGGAAAATGCCCGAAGATTGACCGGACACATAGGGATTGGTCATACCCGCTATCCCACCATAGGAGGGGGAAGAGGTGAAGATGCCCAGCCTTTTTTTGTGAATTCACCCTTTGGCATCATGATGGCCCATAACGGGAATGTAGTAAATTATTCCGGATTAAAAAAAGAACTTTTTGAAAAATACCGCCGGATTTTAAGTTCAGACAATGATGTGGAAATCATTCTGAATACATTTGCGAGTGAGTTAGAAAGACAAAAAATAAAAGCACTCAAGCCAGAACATATTTTTAAGGCAGTTAAGGGAGTGTTTGGCAAGGTAAAGGGCAGCTTTTCAGTGGTCGCTTATATTGCGGAACAAGGGATGCTGGCTTTTAGAGACCCTTTTGGTATAAAACCCCTGGTCTTTGGTGAACGAAAGCAAGGTCTTTTCAAGTCTTTTGCTTTTGCTTCAGAGAGCGTCAGCTTAAACTTGACCAATTTCACAAAGATCAAAGACATAAAACCAGGGGAAGTCTTGTTCATAGATAACAAAGGAAGGCTTCATGCCCGAAAATTTCAAACAAAGCGTCACACTCCCTGCCTTTTTGAATGGGTTTACTTTGCTCGGCCGGATTCTATTATTGACGGAGTCAATGTTTATAAAAGCCGCATCAATTTGGGCCGCTTTCTGGCTGAGGAGATAAAAAAGAAAGGTTTAAAGATAGATGTAGTCATTCCAGTTCCTGACTCAGCCCGGGATGCTGCCATTGAGATTTCCCGCAAACTCAACCTCAAATATAGGGAAGCCCTGGTAAAAAATCGTTATATCGGGAGGACCTTTATCATGCCCTCTGAAAAATCACGAAGGACTTCCATTAAACAGAAACTCAATCCCATACTTTCCGAATTTAAAAATAAAAATGTACTGATCGTTGATGACAGCATAGTAAGGGGAAATACCTCCCGCTCCATTATTGAAATGGCGAGAGCCTGTGGAGCAAAAAAGGTGTATTTTGCTTCCTACTCTCCTCCCTTGAGATATCCCTGTGTCTATGGGATTGATATGCAGACCCACACTGAATTTATTGCCGGGAATTTAAATGAGGACCAGGTGGCCAAAGAAATAAACGCGGATAAAGTGATCTATCAGCCCCTGGAATCCTTAAAAAAAGCGGTTCATAGGGAGAATAAAGAGCTTACTGAATTTTGCGGAGCCTGTTTTGATGGAATCTATCCCACTGGAGACATAACCTCAGATATCTTGGATCAAATAGAGAAAGAGAGAAAAGATGCCCAAAAGGGACAGCTGGAGCTCAACATATAGCTTTTTTATTTCTTGGTTTGTGATTTTTTCAGCAGGTTTATAAGTTCCTGGGAGGTAACAGCTGCTGTTCCCATTTTACCGACTACAATTCCTGCGGCTGTATTTGCCAGAAAAGCGGATTCCTGAAGGGAAGCACCCGAAAGAAGGGACAGGCTTGCTGTGGCAATGACTGTATCTCCCGCACCAGTGATATCATAGACTTCCTGGGCTGTGGTAGGTATATGGATGGGATGCTTGTTTTTATCAAATACAGTCATTCCTTTTTTACCCCGCTTTATAATCAGGTATTTTGTATCAATAAGAGAAAGGATCTCAATCCCTGCATTTTCTGTTTCTGGGTCTTCTTCGCAAGGATGGTTGACTATAGAAGATGCTTCATGGTGGTTGGGAGTAAGAAGAGTTATCGGAGAGAAATGAGTGATATTTTCTTTTTTTGGGTCTACAAATACGGGTATTTTTTTCTTCTGGGTAAAAGAGAGGAGATCATTCATAAGACTTGAATTGACCACTCCTTTATTATAGTCGGATATTAATATGCCTTCGTAGGTTTCTTTTTGGATGAAATCTAGAATTTTTTCATTTATTTTTTGAGATAGAGGTTCCTTTCCTTCTTTATCTACCCTGACAACCTGCTGCTGATGAGCAATGATTCTTGTTTTGGTGGTAGTAGGCCGGTTTTGGGAAGTAAAAATGCCTTTTTTATAGTCAAGGTTCTTCTTAATCCATTTTCCCTCTTCATCATTTCCCACTGTCCCTAATAGAATAGGGAAAGCCCCCAGGCTTTTTAGGTTTTGGTACACATTTCCCGCTCCTCCCAGACAGAGTGTGTCTCTATTCACCTGAACCACAGGAACAGGAGCTTCAGGGGAGATTCTTTCGACTTTCCCCCATATGTATCTGTCAAACATGATGTCACCGAGGACCAGGAGTCGCCGTCCTCTGAATTTGTTTATGATGGTTTCTAAATTTTTTTTGTTTGCTTCAATCATCTGCTTTTTCCCTTAGAAAAATTGGATTGGAAAGGATCCAGGGACATGATTTGTCCAGGGGTGTTTTTTCAAGAAGGAAAACTTCCACTCGGTATACTCCCGGTTCAGTGGGAGTGAATGAGACCAGCTCTTTTGTTTCTGTCAGGATAGGCTTTCCGTTATGGATGAGAACTGTTTTACAAGATAAAGAATCCGGTGTTTTGACAAAAAAAGAAACTTTTTTGTTAAACAATAAGGATTCGCCCATAAAAATTTTGTTATTTTCTGTTTCTCCCCAGAACCTAAAACCTGTGGCTGGAGCCGCTGCATCAATGCTGTTAAAGAAGCGGCCGTTTTCAAGAGCATGGAAAACTTGATTCTTTGCTTTTTCAAAAACCAAGGATAGGTTTTCTTCGAGAAGGAGGTGGATTCTTAAAAGAGAAAATAAAGGGCTGTAGAGCATATGGGCGTCTGTGCTGTAGTAGCCATAAACTGTAAAATCTTTATTGAGCCAATCCCATTTCATGAGATTTGGAGTTGGGTTCTTAATTGTTTTCAGAATAGGGAGTTCAGGCTTTACCAGCAGAGCTGGAAGGTAAGGCAGCAAATGGACAGAATTTCTTCTGGCCATTGCATCTGCATTGATGATTTCTATTCCTGAATAACCCGCATATTCCCCCCATGTCCACTTTGTTTTTGAATAAGGATGCGCAATGATGGAGAACCCATTGAGTTCAGCTATCTGATAAGCTGCAGATTCTGCCTCTTGAGAAAATTTATTTTGGGGATAGTCAAAACCGAGGGCTACCAGGTGGCCCCTGTTGACCGAAAGTTCACTTCCTGCCAGAACTAGTACCCCTTTTTCCCAGCCTTGGCTTTCCAGGCTTTCAAAATTTGGATTTCCATGGTCTGTCAGAATGCAGAAATCAAGAGAAGACTTGGATGCATACTCTGCGATTTTTGGGAGGCTTTTTTTGCCGTCAGAAAAAGTGGAGTGGATGTGATAGGCTCCCATTATTTCTTTAGAAAATGATGGTTCTTTGGATTCCTTATAATTTCTGAAACTGAGGATTTGGAAAGTCAGCCAGAGAAAATAAAAAAATAACAGAACAAGGAGAAGACCAGATAATTTTTTCCGAATTTTTGCCATTCCTATTGCGTTTCTTCTGGATTCAGTGCTCTTTCTGCGGCGAAAGGCATGGTTATTAAATAGAGAAACAGGGTTAAAACCTCAGAATCACCGAAGTTGTATTCGAAAAGTCCTGCTGTGAATAGAGCCAGCAGGTTGGCTAAAGCTGCAGCTGTCAAAGGAAAGAGAGAGGGATGTCGATTCTTGATTCGTTTCAATAAAGAGAGAAAAGCCCAGGCCATAAAGACCATCCAGCTCAGAAGTGTGAATAGTCCCCTTTCAGCTGCGATTTGGATGATGTTATTGTGGAGATGGACATTATTACGGGCATCATGTGAGAGGTTGTATTTAGGATTTTGAAATATCACATCCACGGTGTCAGGTCCGGTGCCGAAGAGGGGATATTCTTTGATGATTTCCCAACCTGTTTTGAGATATTCTATCCTTATGGCGTTTGAATAGCTCTTCAGGCTGAAAACACTCAAAGCTCTTTGTTTAATGTTTTTTGGGCTTATGAGAAACGTCAGGGCAAGAACGGCCGGAATCACAGCCACAAGTTTGGGCTTGTAGAGAAGAAGCAGCACAACAACTGAAACCACCAGGCCGATCCATGCATTTCTGGTAAGGGTGAGTACCAGAGCTATTGAAGAAATAACAAAAGCACCCCCCCAGATATACTTTATGTAGGTGCGGGAAAAGAGAAGCATACTGAGTGCCAGGGTAGCAAACAAAAGAAGCACTCCGGCCTGAGTCATATAATGCCCCATGAACCCAGAAATTCTCTCTCCGGGTTCCTGCTTGAATATAAAGATAAGAAATGAAAACAAGACACTGACCAATCCCGAAGCCAAAAGAGCTAGATTCGCTGTTTTAATGTCTTTGACCCTTTGAAAGCCGGTATAGACAATGGGGATAATGAGAAAAAGGAGAAGTTCACGACTTTCGGTAAAACTTACCTCGGGATTGTCAGAAAAAACACAAGCGATAAGAGAGAGAAAACTGTAAGCAAGGAGAGCCCAGAAAAATCCAGGGAATTCGATTTTCTGTTTTGTCTTGATTAAATGAATGACCCAGAGAATAAAAGCAATCCCCAGCATGGCTTGGCTGACTGAAATAGAGATCATTGAGAAAAGCAGATACAAGGCAACAGCTGCGGGGATAAGATGTGATATTTTCATTTCATGGCAACTCTTTTGTAAGAATAAAAAGATGATATAACAGAAATAAAAAAACTTCAAATTTCCAAAAAAAGGTCACAGGAGTTAGTCCAGAGATGCTCTTTCTCTTTATCCTTGTTCCGGCGTGGTGTGCTGGAAGCATCTGGGATAAAATCATTTCTTGATAGCCCGGTATATCCGGCCAGGTATCCTGAAAAACAGTTTGTTCACCCAATGAAGAAAAAAAGGAGGTTTTTGATAGGAAGGGCTTTCTCCTTTTTCTTCTAAGTGTCTCCTTACAATAGGGCAGCTTGGGCTTTTCAAACAGCAAGAACTCAGTTTTCCCTCCTTCTCTGTTTTCTTGTCTCATTCCTGCTTCTATTTTTTGACAGAGTCGGAAGAAATCTTCAAGGTCATCCTTTTTCATCCAGTTCTTTCTTGTACCATCCATCCAGATATTCAAAATGATTTGTCACTGAATTTTGATCAGAAGAAACTCTATTTTGTTTCAGATTATGATTTTGCTGCTGGCTCAAAAGTTTTTTACCTTTGATTTTAAGAAAGCAGAAGTAAAGTCATGCGGCTTTGTATGGGTTTTGATTCTTTATTCCCAAACACTTATGAGGCGAGCAAGCTCTTTTCCTTTCTTTTTATTTATTATCTGGTGCCGATAGCTATGGCTGCCTTCTCTGTCTATCGGCTGCACTCTTGATATAACTTTTTCTCCAAAGAAGGCCTCAGCTTTATAAGCGGCTTCAATTTCAAGAGGGTGTTTTTTTAGCAGAACATCTTTGGGTACAGATTCAAGTGCCCACTGGATGTAAACAACATTGTTTACATGTTTGTTTACATCCAAGTCTTTTACCATTACTCTGAAGCTGGCTTCATGATGTGGCTTGGTGAGTGGGGGAAGAGGCTGAAAAAAGTCTTCCAAAGCTCTTCTTTCAAGGATTTGGTTTTCTGAAAGCAAGCTTTCTAAGGAAGAAGGCTTCTTTTTTTGTAGGTCCCAGAGAACCCAGGAAGAAGTGGCCAGCAGGAGTGGATGCCCTTTTTGGTCGCTGATTATGAAATCTCTTAAAGCAAAAGTTCCCTGCATTCCTGATGGCCACGTTGAAACCAGGAGTCTGTCTCCCAGGCGTGGATAACCAAGGACTTTGATGTGATACCGGGATAGAAGCCAGCAGAGTTTACTCTGTATGAGGTCTTTAAACCCGAATCCTAGGGCATCAGCCTGTTGGGCAGCAGCTTCCTGTAGGTAATTGAGCAGGGAATGAAAATGGGCTTTTCCCTTAAAATCTGCTTCATAGGTATGAACCATGTTTTCTGTGGTATGAATCTTTTCCATCTAAAGCCTCCTTCTATATCTATCACGGTTCCCACTTCAAATCAATGATGGCATAAACAAATATAAATATGAAAACAAGGTAACCCCTTCTGGGTTAATAAAGGAGGCAGGAGGATTTTTTTAGAAAAAGTTATCTATGTGATAGACTGCCTGGTTAAAAATCCCATACTTTCTTTATACACTTGCTCTGGGGTGATTTGCTGGAGGCATGGAAAGTCTTTATGAATACACTCTTTTTGTCTGCAGGGTCGGCAGTCAAATTGTTTCTGGATAATTTTATAAGTAGCCCGCCATGGGCCGAAATTATCAGGCAGAGTTGGGCCGAAAAGTGCCACAATAGGAGTTCTGGTGGAAGCGGCGATGTGCATGGGGCCGCTGTCCGGACCTATGAAAAGCAATGAATGAGAAATGATATCTCTGACCTCTCTCAGCTTTAAGTCCCCTGCTAAAGAGATAGATCTGGGCCCGGTTTGGGCTGAGATTGACTCAGCAGATGCTCTGTCTTGTTCTGCTCCCAGGAGAACAATTTTTACCTCAGGAATTTTAGTAAGAAGGCGGCATAATTTAATATGATTTTTCACTCCCCAGTCTCTAAATCTATTCCCGGCTCCAATATGGATAGAGATTGTTTTCGAAGCGGAAAGTTTGTATTGGGAAAGTATTTGAGAGATTTTCTCCTTTTCATCCTGAGTAGAAAGCGGGATATAAAGAGGAGGGATGGCTCCTGATTTTATCCCCAGTGATTTCACTAAATTAACGTGGTTTTCAACAGAATGAATATAGCCTGTCTCAGAGCTTCGGGGCTGTTTTATGTGATAAATGAAGTGTTTGTATTTTATTCTGTATCCGATTTTTAATTCTGCTCCTGAAAAAAGAGTGATGAGAGAAGCTCTGGGGCCTCCGTGGAAGTCGATCACAGTGTCATATTTTTCCTCTCTTATTTTTTTGAGCAAAGAAAAAAAATATTTAGAATTGGAATGAGAGGGAAGGACAATGGTTTGGTTTATATGAGGATTTCCTTCAATAAGGTCTGAATAGGGTTTTTCTATCACATAGGATAAAGATGCAGCCGGGAAATTTTTTTTTAGGACTGAGACCGCAGGAGTAGTCATGATGACGTCTCCCATCCTCCTCAGCCTCACTAAAAGGACGTTTCTGATTTTTCCTGGGTCAATCCTTGGTCGGTCTTTCCGGCTCAATGGTGGCCTCATCAATGAGCATAACTGGGATTTCATCTTTTATGGGGTAGATCCTATGGCATTTGACGCATTTGAGTCCTTGTTCATCTGAAGTCAGCTTCACCTCTGTTTTGCAGATTGGGCAAGCCAGGATTTCAAGCAAGTGGGGATCTATACTCATATTTTTTTCTCCAAAAAATTATGATATAACACCCTCTTCTATTTATCAAGCGCCGGGCATGTCTTCTTTTTAAGTGCCTTTATTTTTTCATTTCCAGTCAGGGAGTCGTCCGGGTGTGTAAGGAGCTCCTATTTCATTGAGTTTCTGCTCGATGTTTTTTACTTCTTCTTCCATGATTTTCTTTATTTCCTGGTAAATGGGCGTAAATTCTTCCTCCACGATTTGATAATTGTCTTTTTGAGTTTGAGTGGGAGCGGATGTTGATTTCCACTGTTCGTAGATGATGGAACTGATCCGCCTTGCCAGTCCCGGTTCTGCATCAAGGTCAAGTCTTCTTTTTAGAGAATCTCCATACATCCGGCGCTGGATTTCTGCCAGTTTTTTCTCTAGGTCTATGATTTGAGAAAACAATTCTTTATGGGGGACTGTGACACTCTTTAAAGCGGCTTTATAAAGAGTAATGCGGGTGTTCAGGTCTCTCAGTACTCGAGAAGCTGCGTTTACAGAATGGCTGAGCCGGCGGACTTTTCTTTGAAATTCCACTAAAGCTGCTTTGCCTTCCGCGGGAAGGGAGGCGTTTCCGAGAGTTTTCGCTTCAAAGACCACAGAATCCGTTAGTTGGATGATTTCTCCCTGGACACACTGGGACATAAATACTTTGTACGTACCAGGCAGAACAAAGGTGGACGAAGAGCCTGAGGAGGTTGGGTCGGCTTCTCCCGTATTGGTTGGGCTGAGGTCTGGATAACGGAGGTCCCAGTTTATGCGGTGCAGTCCTTTTCCTGCAGGCGCCCTTAGGTATCTTACTACCTGGTCCTCTTCATCCATGATGGTAAAAATAAGGTAGGGTGCCAGCTCCTCTTCTTCTGCTTTCATCTGTTCATAAGAAGGATAATACACCGGCTGGTTCTTTTGGAATTTTTCTCTTTCTTCTTGTTTTCTCTTTTCCCTCAATGTTTGGATGTTCTCTTTAAGGTAATAAGTAAAGGTGGCGGCTACAGGAGGATTTGGAGCTGTGAAGTAGTTTTCGCCCTGAAAACCTTTGCTCCTGGAACCAAGTGTGCCTAGGGGAGTTTTTTCAACAAACATGAGAGCGTCTTTTATGGGAAATATATGCCCTTCTTTTTTGAGTAGGTCTTCGGTCAGAGACCGCATAGGAGAATAATCATCCAGGATGTAGATCCCGCGGCCAAAGGTGGCCAAGCCCAAGTCATTTTCTCTTTTTTGTATCGCGATATCCCGGACTGCAATGGTTGGCAGACCGTTTTTGAGCTGCTTCCAGCTCATTCCTCCATCCAAAGAGGCAAAAACTCCAAATTCAGTACCAGCAAAGAGAAGGTTTTTGTTGATGTGGTCTTCGGCTAAAGCATAAACAGAACCCCGTTCCGGAAGATCTGAAGCAAGAGAAGTCCAGGTTTTTCCCGCATCACTGCTCTTGAGAACATACGGTTTAAAGTCTCCGTTTTTATGGTTATTAAAGGCTGCGTAGACGGTGTTTCGATCATGATGGGAGGCGATGATGTCGTTCACATAGGTTCTCTCAGGGACTCCGGGAAACTTATCTATCTTTCTCCAATTTTTGCCTCCGTCCTCAGTCACTTGAATCCGTCCGTCGTCCGTGCCCACATACACCATGTCCTCCTGCACTGGAGATTCATCTAGAGCCACAATAGTCCCATAGGGGGAAGTCGAGGCATTCTTAGCTACTGCATCCATGGGCCAGATTCTTCCCATCACTTCAAGTTTGTTTCGGTCGATCTGTCTGGTTAAGTCAGGGCTGATCACTTTCCAGGTGTTTCCTCTGTCATCACTCCGGAATAATTTGTTTGCTGCAAAGTACAAACGGGTCTGTGAGTGAGGGCTTATAAGAAGAGGAGCGTCCCAATTCCATCGGTATTCGTTTTCTCCTTTTCTGGGTTTGGGCTGAATTCCCATTTTTTCTCCGCTTTTCTTATCAAAGCGGATTAGATTCCCATACTGGGACTGGGCATAGACTATGTTCGGATTTTCAGGGTCTACCTGGGACTCAAACCCATCCCCTCCTTGGGTAGTATACCAGTCTGCATTGACAATCCCATGAGCGCTGGTGGTCCGGGAAGGACCGCCCAGACTGTAGTTGTCCTGGGTGCCTCCATAGACGTTGTAAAAAGGTTCGTCATAATCAACAGCGATTTTATAAAATTGGGTGACAGGAAGATTGGGCATATATTTCCACGTATCTCCCCTGTCAAAAGATTCATACACACCTCCATCATTACCGTTAAGGTAGTAACGAGGATTTCTGGGATTGATCCACAGGGCGTGGCTGTCCCAGTGTTTGCTGCGGTCTCCTAGAGCTGTCCATGTTTTTCCACCGTCGTCAGTTACCTGAAGAAAGGTATCCATGGAGTAGACGCGGTTTTTATCCTTGGGGTCACAAATGATTTCCTGGTAGTAATTTCCAGAAGAGGAATAGCTGCTCCTTTTCTCCCAGGAGGCACCTCCGTTTAAACTTCGAAAGAAGCCTCCCTGTCCAGTTTTTGCCTCAACAATAGCATAAATATAATCGGGGTCAGCCGGTGAAACAGCAAGTCCTATCCTTCCTTTGTCTCCGGAGGGAAGTCCTTTGTTGATTTTTTCCCAGGTTTTTCCAGCATCAACGGATTTATAAAGTCCTGATTCCGGTCCTCCGTCAATAAGTGTAAAAACATGCCTTCGGCGCTGATGTGCGGCTGCATAGATTATGTCTGGATTCCTGGGATCAAGATGGGCTTCATTTATACCGGTGTGTTCGCTTATGGTGAGAATAGGAGTCCAGGTTTCTCCCCCATCTGTACTTTTGTAAAGGCCTCTGTCTCCACCGGCACTCCATAGGGGACCATAAGCAGCCACATAGACCACGTTGGAATCCCGGGGGTCTACCGTGATCATTCCAATGTGTTCTGAATTTTTAAGTCCCATATGCTTCCAGGAAGCTCCTCCGTCTAAAGATTTGTATATGCCGTCTCCATAGCCAACGCTTCTTTGATTGTTGTTTTCCCCTGTACCCACCCAAATGATATTAAAATTATTGGGGTCCATAGTGATGCATCCTATGGAATAGGACCCTTGATGGTCGAAGATGGGAGTGAAGGTAGTTCCTGCGTTGATGGTTTTCCATACCCCCCCTGATGAAGAGGCTACATAAAATTCGCTCGGATTTTCTGGATTCATGGCAAAATCAGATATCCTTCCGGAGGTCAGTGCAGGCCCGATAGACCTTAATTTAAAAGCAGAAAGGGAAAGAGAATTCAGTAAATCTAAGTTGCCATTGTCTTCAGATGTATTTGTCTCTGAATAACTCAAAAAAGGAAAACAGAAGAGCAAAGTTAAAATCAACCAGGTCGATGTAAATGTTCTTTTTTTCATGGGTTCCTCCTTTTAGAATTCGATTTGAATCTCCTTAATTTATAGAACTATATACAACAAAGGGGATTTTGGCAATCATTAAATTCTTTTTGATTTAGGAGTGCTTAAAAGAAAAAATTCCTGCTGAAAGTTAAAATTTATGGACAAAGAAAACCTTCATGGCTCCATGGAAGGAAGCTTCGTTTTTTTTCATGATTGTACCCTGTCTGATGTAGCAGTCATATCCCAGATTGACATATGAATTTTTGGTTACGGCGAACTTCAGGTTAAATGAAGAAATAGATAAAGACTCTTTAGCTTCAGAAAAGAGCGAGTTGATCCAGTAGTGCGAAAATTTAGCAAGAATGCTGCCAAATCCTTTTTTCCCTGTTTCTATTCTAAACCTGGACATCATACCCGGTCCAAAATAATAAGGTTTTTGGTCTACTTGGCCGAAATGGCATCTTTCAGTATCCAGTGAGGGACTGGAACCCCCAAAAATAAAGGATACCACCCCGGAAGTGTCAGTAAAGAAGTCCGGTTCAGAATGAAAAGTTGAGACCGCTCCGATTCCCACTCCGGCTGCTGAGACCCTGTCAATGATCTGAGTGTCTATGTAATCATAGACTCCAAACAGACCGCTGAGTCCGAATTCTGTTTTTGCTCCACTGAGTAAGACTGTAGTTGAGATTTCTTTGTCCCAGGGACCTTCCCTGCTGATCCCCAGCTGAAAGTCAAGGAGAAACCAGTCATAGGGTTTGATTTTGATGAGGTCTTTTTCCCTAAAATCTTTATTTTCAATACAGATTCCTACCAGATATTTTTGGATGTTGGTTGAAGACCAGTAAGTACCTAAGGGCAAATGAAAACTATAGTGATGGTCTTCAGTAAAAAAATTTAACCCAGAGTTTTTACCTGATAATGAGCTGTAGCCAAAATAGGGATTGATGAGAGTCATCAAAGATTTCTGAAAGATACCTTTGATGCCAGCCTGCTGTTGGCTCATCAGCATTCCAGCGATTTGAAAAAGAGGACCTCCCAGGACCACTCCTCCCAGAGTTGTCATGACTGTGTCATTGATTGAAGGATAGTTTGACTCAAAGAACAGCTCCCACATCAAGCTTCCAGAAGTAGTAAATAAAACGGATTCCATGAAATCCAGACCGTTCAGCCGGGCTGCAGAGAAATACATAGCTCCATGATAGGGGTGGGCAAATTGGTTGCTTATAAAGGTTCCATTGTCCCATTCAAATCCGTTGTTAAGATTGTTGTAGATAGAGCCAACTGATATCTGAGCCCACGTTTTTTTGAGGATGAATTTATCAAAAGACCAAACTGCAAGGTTAATACCACTTATTTCCATGAAAGCAGTGGAATAAGACGCTGTTCCATCAAGATACGACAGTTCATAACGGGGAAGGGTAAAGTTGAATGGAGCAGAATTGTTTTGGTGAAGACTGAATTCTTTGCTGATAGTTTTTAAAGGCGAGGGTTCTGTTTTTTCACAGGATAGTGTTGGGGAAGTTGATACAGCAGGAGGAAACGCTGGGGAGATTTTTGTGTTGTTATAAACAGGAGCCAGAGAAAACAACTCCAAGCCAGAAGAGTCTTGATCGTTTTTAATGTTCCTGAAAGAAAACGGCTTTTCTTCCTGAATAGACAGGGCAGACAAGCTGCCTAGAAAAATGAAGAATATTATGAGTGCAATTTTTCTCATTTCCCCTTCCTTTGCTTCGAACAACTGGGGAAAACATAAATATTGTTTATGAATATAAAAGTTATTATTTCAATACATTTATACCATATTTGTAGGAATAAATCAATGAACTGTACTCGTTCAGAAGCATCAGCCAAGGGGCTTTACCATAATGATGAATCCGGGATTATCCCCCTTGGGTTTCAATGGAGAGAGGCTATCTTTTTAGAAATAAATAAGGAATTCACCTTGAATGTTTCAAAACATCTGAAGAGAGTTTATAATAGTGAAAAAAGAAATTGACTGTCATCATTTTTATGCTGTTAGGTCAGCTAAGAGAGACATAGGCTGTACATTGAAAAAAAAAGAATTTGGGATTTCCATTTCTAAACAAGGTTACCAGGGAAAGGTAAGCCCTGGATTTCATCAGGAAGGTTTCCTCAAGATGCTAGCCTGTCCTGAAAGTTTATGGCAGAGGCCTTCCATAAGGATTCTGCTGGACTCTAGAAATCGGGTGGGAGCTTTGGATGTAAAATTAAAGGGGAAAATGCATCAAGTGGTCATTAAATCTTTTCGCACTAGAGGCATCAACAGAATAAAAAGCGCGATCGTCCCATCTAAAGCCAAAAAGGCTTGGTATGGAAGCAGTCTTCTGAGCAGAAATGATATTCCCACTCCATTCCCGATCGCTTTTTTAGAGAAGAGAAAGAGGAGAATGGTTACAGAATGTTATTTTTTTTCAGAAAGAGTAAAGGGAGCTCAGGAAATAAGAAATTTGTTCCAGAGTCTGCCGGAGGAAGAAACCGAGAATCTGCTTAAAGAATTAGCTGGGCTGCTTTCTCGTGTAAGGAAGAGAAAGATCCTTCACCGGGACTTGTCAGATGGGAATGTCCTGGTTTGCCGCCGTAAAGGAGGATATAGACTGTTTCTTATTGATACCAACCGGGTAAAAGAGATAAGGTTTTTTTCGCTCTTACGAAGCTTGAAAAGCCTCATCCGTCTTGGTATACCTTTTCATTATCAGAGATATTTTCTTAAACTCTATTTAACTCCTGTATCCCTCAAGGGTTTTTACTGGAAATGGTATAGATTGAATAAGAAAATTTTTTCCGGATATCTTCACATTAAGAAAAAACTCGGCATTAAAAAGATAGCCGAGGCTTTAAGGATTCAATAGAAAATGAAAGTAGCTCCTAATAATTTTAGATGGAATCCCTATGCGGATCAACCTCATAATGTTGCTTCGCGCTCAGAGCGTTTCAAACACCACTTCCGATACACGGGGAGTTACTTAAAAATGATAGTGTCAAACCTGCAGAAGTTGATTCCCATCCTGACCTGCTACAGAAAGCACATGAAATCACTCTATAAAAATCCTATCCACATTAAAGACCCTTTTGGAGTTTCCGTTTCTCTATTAAAAAACAACCAGAGTGAAATCCTGGATTCATTAAGACAGATTGGAGTCAAAAACACTCTGGTCCGGATCCCTTCTTGGGAGAGAAAGAGTCTCTCAGAATATGAGGTCTTTGTGGACTTGCTGAAAGAAAAAGGAATGGATGTGGTGATTGCATTGATTCAGCAGCGCGAGGATGTGATTGATCAGAAGAAATGGGTTGATTTTCTGGAACATGTTTTTTCACGTTTTTCAGGGAGGTGCAGATTTTTTGAAATAGGCCACGCTTGGAACCGGACAAAATGGGGATTATGGAATTATAAGGAGTATTTAGAGCTTGCAGAGCCTGGTTTCAGGATGGCAAAAAAATTCGGTATAAAATTGCTGGGCCCTGCGGTAATTGATTTTGAGTTTCACCTTTACCCCCCTGTTTTAAAACATCTCTTTTTTGATAGGATTACTTCTCTTTTATACGTTGACAGGGTAGGAGCTCCTGAAAACAGTCAATTCGGATGGGACCTTACAAAAAAAATAGCTTTACTGAAGGCAGTGGTAGATAAATGCAGCTTTAAGGGAAAGGAACTGTGGATCACTGAATACAACTGGCCTATAAAAGGGACGGGAAAATATTCTCCTGCTTCAGGAAATCCCAATGTAACTGAGGAGCAGCAGGCAAACTTTCTTGTCCGCTACTCTATGTTGGCTTTGACTCCAGGACTGATAAAGAGGATATACTGGTGGCAGCTTGCGGCTCCAGGTTATGGACTCATTGATAACCTAGGGGGACGGTGGAGAAAAAGGCCTTCTTTTTTTGCTTTGAAAACCGTTGTAGATAAATTAAGCAAAAGTGTGTTTATAAAAAAGGAACCAAACTCTGCTGCGGAGATATTTATGTTTAGGAAAGACTTAGATATCTTTGCGGTTTGTTGGACCCCGAAAGGGAGTTTGACCCATACCTTTTCGAAACAGATCTTAAAAGCATTTGATAGAGATGGGAAAGAAGCTGATTTTTGGGGCCAGAAGGTCCTGTTAACAGAAAAGCCTGTATATATTTATTTTAAATCAGATGAGTGATTGACTCTTAAGAAATCAGCATTGATATCAGTTGAAAAGGAGTCGAGGTGAGAAAAAAAAGAACCACTTTTAATACCCATGAAGTCCTTGATTATGAGAAAAAAAGATACCACGGTTTTGACCAGAAGATAGTCGACTGGAAGGAAAGGAGAGTCATAAACAGCCTGTTTGGGGAAAGAGACAAAGAAAGGGCCAGGATTCTTGACCTGCCCTGCGGTTTTGGGAGGTTTTCAGGATTGCTTGCCCAAAAAAGCCAGTGGTTTATTAGCGGGGATGTCTCTTTTTCTATGGTCAAAAGAGCCGTACAAAGGCGTATTTTTTTAGAGATGAACGGGGGAATCGGGGTAGCATGTGATGCGGCGGAAGGGCTGCCGTTTGAGGATGAAGCATTGGAGGGAGTCTTTTGTATGAGGTTTTTTCACCATGTCCATGAAAAAAACCAGCGCATTCAAATTCTAAAGGAATTTTTCCGTGTCACATCTGATTGGGTGATGGTTTCTTTTTACCGCCTGAATATTCTGCACAGACTTCAGAGAAAGATTAGAAAAATGGGAGGAAAGAGCAGGACAAATATAAACATGATATCCAAAAAAGAATTTATTCAGGAAGCAGAAAAATCAGGATTTCGCATAAAAAAGATAACTCCCTTATTCAGAGGGGTACATTCCCAGCATATTGCTCTGCTAAAAAAGGTCAAACCTTATTTTAATTCCGGCTTTGAGGGAAAAGCCGGATAAATCAAGAGATGCTTTTTCAGGATTTGAGACTCCATATCCTGAGGGCATTTTATCCCTAATGAACAAAAGGGAAAAAGATTCTTGGCCTGAGGCTTCTCCTTGATATATGTACATATATCCTTTTTCTGTGTACTCCAGGTCATCTGAGTCTTTATAGGTTCCCTCTCCTTTGAGGTTCTTGACTTTTGCGTAACGTCCGGAAGCTTCTATAAACATACTGAGATTTCTACTTAAGTCATGAACATATCCAAGGCTCATGACTCCTCCCAATTGACTGGAGTCAGCGTTCCCGTTCCATTCCGTCCAGGCATTGCTTTCTGTGATTTTGTAAAAATATCTGCATTCAGCCAGAGTGTATTCAAGCCCCCCCTTAATAAAGAATTCAGGAGTTATATGATAGGAAAGAACGAGGCGGATGGGAATAAATTTTATTTCAGATTGGGTTTGAACGTTTAAAAAGGCAGGTTGAGTGAATTCCACTGAACTTTCTTTTTGGCCTCGACAAAAGTCAGCTCCTATTCCCAGATGAAATCCTTGTCCTAAATGAATCCCTACTTCTCCTCCCAATACAGAATTCAGATGAAGTGGTTCCACATTGCCGGTTTGTTCGGTTTTAAGAATGCTTTGGTAGTAATCTGCAAACCCTTGGGTTCCTTTGTTTAAGTCTCCCACTAAGGCGTAATGAGCGCCTCCTGAGAGACTGACATAAACCTGAGAATCTCTCAAAAAATAAGGCTTTTTTCTTACTGTAGTTTGCGCTTCAATTTTGGGAGTCTCAGCAGTTTCTTTTTCTGGTTCTTTTCTGATTTCCCTTTCTTCTTCAGGCATCTCAGGAAGAATTTTTTCCACTAAACTTTCATGCACATACCCTTCAATTTTCTTTTGCTCATCAATTAAGATTTTAACATGGAACCACGGTCCTTCCTGTCCGAGAATTTCCATAAGTGTCCCCTGGCTTGCCAGATGGATAATGGGGCTTCCTATATCAGGTTCAGCCCGAATGTTTGCAAGTTCAGTGACGACTTTGAGCGTTGCTTGTTCATCCTGAGGAAATCCGTAGAAATGAGAGAAAAGGATAAATTGAATTGAGAATAACAATAATATAAAATTACTTTTCTTTTTTATTTTTTTCACTTGAGCCGTCCTTTGAAGGGAATTATAGAGAAGGGTAATTTAACTGTCAAGAAACATAGTGGAGTAAACCTTTAACAGAGCTCATAAAAAATGTTATCATAATAGCACTTTAAAGAAGGGAGTGAATGATGAGAGGAAAAAAGACAGCTGTTTTATTTTTTGTTCTGTTTTTAGGGGTCTTGTCTGGTTATCTGAGTGCTTTGGATTCTCCGGATATAAAATTTGACAGCAAAAAAATTAACTTTGGAAAAGTCAAGGGGGGAGAAATTCTGACCCATAATTTTATGTTTGAGAACGCGGGGAATTCACTCCTTATTATAAAAGACATCAAGACTTCTTGTGGATGCACCGCGGTGCTCGCTTCCAAGAAGAATCTGGAGCCAGGGGAAAAAGGGAGTCTTAAAGTCACCTTTAACACCAGAGGATATAGTGGAAATGTCTCCAAATATATCTATGTCTATTCCAATGACCCAAAAGAGTCTCGGAGTGTCCTCTCTGTTTCTGCAAATGTAGAGGTTCCGCCGGGTCCTAAAATCAGGCTTGAAAAGACCAGCATGGATATCGGGTTGATTCTCCAGGGGGAGGATATCAGTTGCGAAGCGGTGGTAAGAAATACCGGCGAGCTGGAATTGGAAGTGACATTTTCCCATAAAGCTGCGCGTTTTTTTACTCAAGGAAAAGAGTTGAAGAAGTCCCTAAAAATCCCATCCAACGGTCAAAGAAAAGTTGTAATTGAAATAAGTTCTTCTGATAAAACAGGTTCCCTAAGAGAATATGTTCTTTTAAAAACGAATGACCCTTTAAGGCCAAATCTTTCCTTCTATATAAGGGGATACATTATTACTGAAAGGCAGCTCAAAGAGCTTTTTGAAAAATACAAACACGTGATCAGGAATAAATCAAAGGTGGAAGTATGACTCTATTTGCAAATTTATTGTATGGCTTATCAAGGATCACTCATGTGATTCTCAATATATATATATGGGTCATCTTTGCTCATGTTATTCTCTCCTGGATCAGAACTCCTTCTTTATATAAAGTCAGATTAGTTCTCTATAGATTAACAGAGCCTGTTTTAGCTCCCATTAGAAGATTTGTGCCCCCTTATAAGTTTGGGGGATTGGATATCAGCCCTATCATTGCTTTTGTGTTGATTTTTTTAATAGACACTGTTGTGGTTAATTCACTTTCTCAATACGCTCTTCAGCTGCTGGGACCCCGGACTTATTCCTTCTAGTTATGACCCGTATCATTTTGATAGAGGATAGAGGAGACAGTAGGTGCGCATTTCTGTGAAGGTCACCCCGGGTTCAACTGAATCAGAAATAAAAGAAGTGGGAGAAAGAAATTTTAAAATAAAAATAAAAGCCCCTCCAGAAAAGGGAAAAGCAAACAAGGAACTTGTGGAAAGAGTGGCTGATTATTTTGATGTTCCAAAAGCCCGGGTCAGCATTGTTAGAGGTTTTGCCAGCAGAAAAAAAATTATTGAGATAAAGGACAAATAACCAGTAAAATGAGACAGATTCTTTTATTAGAGAGTCTTTTTATATGTTGGAGAATAATTTTTAAATAAAGAGTACCCGCAGTATTTTTTAGGTTTGGTTGCCCTTTTAGGTCTGATTTTGGGTAGTTAGGAGGCCAAGTTAACAATCTTTTTAACATTGATTTCAATGGGTCCATGAGGTCGATTCTGGGGTATATTTTTTATCCTTTTGCCATTGTATTGGGAGTTCCACCCAGTGATGCATTTGAAATCGCTAAGCTTCTTGGAGAAAGGACAGTGGCTACAGAAGTGGTCTCTTATAAGAATTTAGCAAAACTATTGGCTGAAAACACTCTGAGACACCCTAGGTCTGCCATCATTGCTTCTTATGCACTCTGCGGCTTTGCCCATTTTGCATCACTGGCCATCTTTATTGGAGGAATCAGTGCTTTGGCACCAAAAAGAATGAAAGACCTTTCCAGAATCGGCCTTCGGGCTTTGCTTGCGGCTACTCCGGCTTGTCTCATGACAGGAGCAGGGGCAGGAGTTTTTTACTCATCTGGTTCCTTACTCTTAAATGGCCTCTGAATAGGCATTGTGACTTGCGTTTTCATTAATTCTTGATAAAATAATTTTTTTAAAAAACGGAGAAGTTGGAAGAAAATCTTAAATATTGGATAGCTTTTAATCTTTTATTTGCTGAAGACTTAGGCTCTGCGAAGAAGATTTTTCAAAGATTCTCTAATGTTAAAGAGATATTCAAAGCCAATAAGAATGATTTTGATGGTTTAAACCTCAAAAAAGAGACCATTGATTCCATAAAGGCTCCCCGAACATTAGAAAGAGCTTTAAGGGAACTTGACAGAATAAATAAAAAGGGATATACAGTCCTAACCGTAGAGGATGAAAAATATCCTGAATGTTTAAGAGAAATTTTTGATCCACCTTACGTCCTCTATTGTGTAGGGAATTTAGATTTACTCAAAGTCCCTGCCGTCTCGATAGTAGGGGCTCGAAGGTCGTCCCCTTACGGAAGAGCCGTAGCTGAAAAACTGGCATTTGAGTTAGCTTCCCGTGGGATTGTGATCGTCAGCGGGATGGCTGTTGGAATCGACTCTGCAGCTCACTGGGGAGCTTTGAAAGGAGGACATACTGTGGCTGTATTGGGCTCTGGGCTGGATTTCATTTATCCCAGAGACAACAAAGGGCTTTTTAAAAAGATGACTGAATCCGGATTGGTAATAACAGAATACCCTCTGAAGTCAAAGCCGCTGGGATTCCACTTTCCATTAAGGAATAGGATTATCAGTGGGTTGAGTTTGGCTGTAATAGTGACTGAAGCAACTGAGAGGAGCGGTTCACTCATATCAGCCAAGCTTGCTTTGGAACAGAATAGAGAGGTCATGGCTGTGCCGGGGAACATTACTTCTCCTTTGAGCAAGGGAACCAACTGGTTAATAAAAAATGGAGCCAAGCTTGTTGAAAAATGGGAGGACGTGATAGAGGAATTGCCCCCTTATGTCCAAGAAAATATGATCCCTGAGCCTTCAGCCCTGAGAAAAGAAAAAATTAAATTGGATTCTCTTGAAAGAGATATCATCAAGAATCTCAGGGATGATTCTCTAACTCATGTAGATTTTATAGTCAAAAAAACGGGCAAGAGTGTATCCGAAGTATTATCAGTTCTTTTGAAACTAGAACTCAAGGGATTGATAACTCAAAGTCCAGGTAAATTTTTTCAGAGGAAATGGTAATGGATAAAAAATTAGTCATAGTTGAATCTCCAGCAAAAGCAAAGACCTTAAGTCGATATCTAGGTTCGGATTATGAAGTCAGGGCTTCCCTGGGACATATCCGAGACCTCCCTAAAAACAGGATGGGAGTTGATATGGAAAAAGACTTTACTCCCGAATTCCTAATAATCCCAGAAAAGAAAAAGGTTGTCTCTCAACTTAAGAAGGAAGCTGAAAAGAATGACTCCATATTATTAGCTGCTGATCCGGATAGAGAAGGAGAGGCCATTTGCTGGCATTTATCAGAGGTTTTAAAAGACCACAACAGCAACATCCACCGGGTCCTTTTCCATGAAATAACAAAGAATGCAGTGGAAGATGCTTTTAAGAAAGTCCTTTCTTTGGATGAAGATAAAATAAAAGCTCAACAGGCAAGAAGGATTCTGGATAGGTTAGTGGGTTACAGGATAAGTCCCCTTTTATGGAAGAAGATAGGGAAAGGCTTGAGTGCAGGAAGAGTGCAGTCCATAACGCTTCGGTTGATTTGTGAACGAGAGAAAGAAATAAATGATTTTGTTCCTAAAGAATTCTGGAATATAACCGCTCACCTCAAAGCTTCATCACCTCCTGCATTTACCGCAGACCTGGTAAAAATAAAGGAAAAAAAAGCAAAGATTCAAGACGGCCAGACAGCTGAGAAGATTTTATCTGATCTGAAGAAAGCTCACTTTTATCTCCAAGACTTGAAAGTCAAGTTAAAAAGAAAGAATCCCTATCCTCCCTACATAACAAGCACCCTTCAGCAGGACAGTTTCCGTATAAACAAGTTTCCTGTAAAAAAGACCATGATGATTGCTCAAAAACTCTATGAAGGTTTGGAAATAGGGGAGAGAGGATTGGTGGGACTCATCACTTACATGAGAACCGATTCTGTTCGGATTTCAGAACAAGCTATTAAAGGGGGAAGAGCCTATATAGAAAGAAAATATTCAAAGGATTACCTCTCAAAAACTCCCCGAAGGTTTAAAAATAAGAAAAAAGCACAAGACGCACATGAAGCTATACGGCCCACTTGTTTTGACCTTCCTCCAGAAAAAGTAAAACAGTATTTGAACAAAGATGAGCTCAAGATCTATTCAATGATATGGGATCGATTCATTGCTTCTCAAATGAGCGTTGCCAAAGTGGAAGAGACTGTGTTTGAAATAAAAGCCGGGAGCTATCATTTTCGAGCTAAAGGAGAGGTCATGAAATTTAAAGGATTTCTTGCTGCCTATCCCAATATAAAAAGCAAAGATGTCAGACTCCCGTCAGCAGAAAAGGGTGAAAAGCTTAAACTGGAAAAACTTGACAGCGAACAAAAATTCACACAACCTCCTCCTCGTTATTCAGAGGGAACACTCGTTAAGGAGCTAGAGTTCAGAGGAATAGGCCGTCCCAGTACTTACGCTCCCATTATCTCGACCATCCAAGACAGAGATTATGTGTTGAAGAGGAAAGGAAGGTTTATCCCTACTGAGGTTGGAATTTTTGTTAATAGTTATTTGATTAAAAATTTTTCTGATTTAATGCAGTATGAGTTTACTGCTCAGCTTGAAGAGGCCCTCGACCTTATTAGCGAGGGCGAAAAGAGCTGGCTGGAGTATATAAAATCTTATAATGAGCTTCTTGAAAAAGACTTGGAGAGAGCAAGCAGGAAAGAAGGAGTGAAAACCAAAGGCATTCCTTCTGAAGAAAATTGTCCAGAATGCGGACGACCCCTGGTTATAAAGTCGGGAAGATATGGAAAATTCAAAGCCTGTTCAGGGTTTCCTGAATGTCGTTTTAAAAAAAGCCTTAATAAAAAGGAAGCCAAGCCAGTGGATGAGAAATGTCCCCAATGCGGTTCCCAGATGGTGGTGCGTCAAGGCCGCTACGGTTCTTTTATTGCTTGTTCCAATTATCCAAAATGCAAATATATTAAAAAGGAGAAAAAGGATACCGGGATTGATTGTCCAGAATGCAGTGGTTCTTTGGTGATAAAAAAAACAAGAAAGGGTAAAATTTTTTATGGGTGCAGCAATTTTCCTAAATGTAAATTTGCTTCATGGGATGAGCCGGTCTCCCGGTCTTGTCCGGAATGCGGAAGAAAAATAATATTCAAAAAAAATTTGATTAAAGGAAAACCCTATTTATATTGTAGTCAGGACGGATGTGGTTATAAGAAGTTTATTGATAAAGATAAAATATGGGAGAAAAGCAGGGATAACAAGGCTGACTCAGAGTGATTAAAGAGTTAGAGCAGTTTCTAGATTATTTTAAGTATGAAAAAAATTTCTCCAAGCATACCGTATCAGCTTACAGACGGGATATTGAGCAGTATTTATCTTTTATCCATTCCAAAAAAATAAAATACAAGCACGCGGATAATATTCTTATCAGAAGCTTCTTAGCTTTTCTGTATCAAAATAATATAAAAAAATCGAGTGCGGCGCGCAAATTGGCTGCGGTACGCTCATTTTATCAGTACTGTGTTCACAGGAATTGGATAAAAGAAAATCCTGCTAAGATGGTCAGTACTCCCAAGCAGGAAAAAAATGTCCCTTCTTTTTTGTCTGAAGAAGAGATGGCCTTGTTTCTAGACCTTCCTGACTCTGAAAAGCCGCTGGATATGAGAGATAGAGCTATGCTTGAGTTGCTTTATGCCACTGGCCTGAGGGTCAGTGAATTAGTGGGAATAGACCTTGTCGATGTAAACTTTGAGGAGAGACTAGTCCGGGTCCGTGGCAAAGGAAAAAAAGAACGCATAGTTCCTTTTGGAACTGTGGCTGAGAAAAAACTCAGACAGTACCTACAAAAGAGATTTCTTATTCACAAAGGGGATATTGATAAAAACCCCGTGTTTTTAAATTACAGAGGCGGGAGGCTGACTCCCAGATCGGTCCAGCGAATCGTGGATGAATATTTCAAAAAATCAGCAATCAAAAGAAAGCTCAGTCCTCATTCCCTGCGTCATTCATTTGCTTCCCATTTGCTGAGCCGAGGGGCAGACCTGCGGGTGATACAGGAACTTTTAGGGCATGAAAGCCTGGCCACCACTCAAAAGTACACTCATCTCGATTTGAAGAGACTTCTGGAAGTCTATAAAAAAAGTCATCCTCGGTCTTAAACAGAAAAAGAAGAGAGGGAAGGCCCCTCTCTTCTTTTAATTCTTTGATCCCACCGTGATCAGGTCTTTAAAGCTTTCAAATGTTTTTTCTCCGATTCCCCTCACCTTCATTATTTCTTCGATCTTGGTGAACTTTCCGTTTTTCTCCCTATAATCAATGATTCTTTGAGCCACAACTTCTCCTATACGGGGCAGTTTCTGGAGTTCGGCCAGAGAAGCTGTATTGATATTGATCTTTTCAGCCTCCTGTCCCGGATGAATCCCCCCCACTGCTGCTAAGCCTGTTGTGAATGCCAAGACAATGACCAATCCAGCAGTCAAGCTTTTAATGGTTAAATTTTTCATTTAAACCTCCTTTCAATTTAGTAAAAGCAAAATCCAGGCCAAAAGGGAGAATTTGATAAACCTAGACATATCAGTAATTTAGAGGAGAGAGTTATTTGTAAGTGTAAGCTGAGGTTAACTTTTGCTTCTGTTTTCTATCTACTTAGGTTGGCATAGGGATAATTTTTGTTTAGAGATATTGCTGGAGAAAAGCCTTTAATTTTTTTAAAGCTTTTCCCCTGTGGCTGACTGAATTTTTTTCTTCAGGGGTGAGCTGGGCAAAGGTCTTGTTTAAGGGAGAGCAAAAAAATATGGGATCATAACCAAACCCATGATTTCCTTTTTTTTGGGTAAGGATATATCCTGAGGTGTGTTCCTTGATTTTATGTATTATCTTATCCTTTTCAGCTAACACCATACAGCATACAAATCTTGCTCTTCTTTTTTCTTCAGGAACTCCTCTTAATTGATGCAGTACTTTTTCTATATTCTTTTCATCTGTGGCATGGTTTCCTGAATACCTAGCGGATAATACTCCGGGAGCTCCAGCCAATTTTTCTATTTCAAGCCCTGAATCTTCTCCCAGAGTTAATCCCGGCCATATTCGACTGTAAAAAAGAGCTTTTCCCGCTGCATTTTCCATAAAAGTTTTTCCGGTCTCTATGAACAAGTAGGCAGAACTTATATCCTTAATAGAGATGATTTCTAAAGGAAAGGATGAGAGAAAGTTTTGTATCTCATTTACTTTTCCTTGATTAGTGGTTGCGAGAAGAAGCTTTTTTTTAATCAATATTAAGTTCTTTGATTTCTTTTAGATCTGTAAGGCTCTTGTAGAAACATTGTTCGTTTTCATCGGGGGCCTCAAAGGCAAAGGAGATGATGGTAAGGGCTCCTTCTTTTTTATGGGAAATTTCTTTGAATTTTATGCCTTCATGAAGAGCGATTTTCTTAATATCCAGTAATATTTTTTTGGAAGATTCAGATTTGACAGTGTAGCGGTATGTTCCTTTCTTTATGTGCTCTTTTTCAATTTTTCCTAGAATAAAAAGATTTAGGATGACAATAACCGTGAAAATAACAGCAAAGAGATAATACCCAGATCCAATAACAAGTCCCAGCACAGAGACAGCCCAGATTCCAGCCGCAGTGGTGAGCCCGATGACCATACCTTTAGACTGGATTATGGTGCCTGCCCCAATAAAACCGATCCCTGTTATGACTCCAGCGGCTATCCGAGTCAGGTCTCCCATGGATGTCTCTTTCCCCTCAAGAAGAAGCCCTGACAAGATCATCACCATGGTTGAGCCAAGACATATAAGGATATTCGTTCTAAGCCCTGCTGGTTTTCGGCTGGATTCTCTTTCCAAGCCGATGAGTCCCCCTAAAGCAGTGGCCAGTAAAAGTTTTAATATCACTTCTGCTGTTTGCATCACTATTCCCTTTCAAAAAGTCAATATTAATTTATCATAAGCTGCAGGATAAAAACAAGAACAAGAAAATTAATCCCAATAGACTCGGCAGAAAAACAAGGTAAACAGGTAAGGCGGTACTGTTTTTGTCAACTTATGAATAAACTCAGAGTAGGAATCCTTCTTGCTAATGCCCCATTTTGTCCATAAGAAAAGAAGTGAAAAAAATCAATATCAAAAACAGGGTGTAGCCGGCAAACCAAGGATTTTTAAGCAGTCTTTCTGGTTCTTCCATAACTTCTTTTTTTTGCAGTGTGTGTTTGAAAAAAATAATAAAGTATATAAACAGCAGGGGAGAAAGATAACAGAAGGATTGGAGCTTAAAGGATAGGGCAAAATAAAAGAATGCTGCAAAAAAGAACAACACACTTATGACCATCCCTAGAATAAGTGATATTTTGGAGTATCTTTTTAACGAAGCCCTGTAATTCCCAGCATTTTCTTTAAGGAACCTGAATTCCGAGAGTCTTTTGGCGACCATAAGAAAATTTCCAAAAGCCCACCAGCTCACTATGAGAGACAGAGGAGGAAAATTTTCAGTTTGTGCAAAAGCATACCATCCAATAAAAAAACGGATAGGATTGTTGGCCGATTCAGATATGGAATCAAGAAAAGGAATGTCTTTGGTTCTAATGGGTTTTAGATTGTAAATAAATCCTGCCACCAACAGTGCCAGCAAAGAGAAAAAGAAAGCTTTATTAAAGAACAAAAAGGCTGCTGTAAGGCTGCTTAGAGAAAGTATCAGTCCCAAAAAGAGAAACGGAAACTTTCTGATCTCTCCTCGGATTAAGGGGCGGTTCTTTTTAGTAGGGTGGTGAATGTCAAAAGGAGCGTCCACTATCTCATTAATGATATAATTAGCTGTGGAGATAGCCCATGTCAGGAGGAAAATAAACAGGGACCTCAATAGAATCATGTTGAGACTTAAGGCAGCACTCTGCTCTCTGTTAAGCAGAAAGAAGGAGGCAGTTCCCACAAAGATAGCAAGGCTTCTGGGCCATCTTTCAGGTCGAGCTGCTTTTAGATAGGAGTTCATGTCAATCTATTTTTTGAGCATAAAGCTCTATTGAATCACCTAGAGCCAATTTTATCGGAATTTTTTTGAAAAAAGAAGAAAGAATGTGATTGTCTATTAAAAAGCTCAGAATGTTAAACCTTGAGATAAGATAGTGAGCAGAAAAAGTCCAGTAGTAACTTCTTATTTTGACTGTTTTAAATCCTGCATTCTGCATAAGAATCTGAAGGCTTTTTTTTGTGAAATAGTGAATGTGTGCTGGCCTGAAATGCCACCATTTTCTGCCTGATAATTTAGCAGCTAGACTGTGCTGGTTTGGGGTGACCAGGCACAGCAGCCCTCCAGGTCTTAAAATTTCTTGTGCTTTGAGGACAGCTTTAAAGGGATGGGGAATGTGTTCAATAAAATCGATCATAGTGACAGCTTGGTAGTGATCCTTTTTAAGTTCGGCTGATTCAAAGGTGCCCTTTTGAATATTAAGATTGTATTTTTCTCTTGCTCTATCAACCGCCCATGTGCTGGCTTCAATACCATCAGGATTCCACCCATATTTTTGGGCCAGGTTTAAGAAAATTCCTGTGGCAGCTCCCACATCAAATATATTCCCCCGTCCTGGAAGGATTTCATGGGTGTTCCAAAGGATAGGAAAAAAATTTTTTTTGCGTCCCGCTGTCTCTTCTTCATAGGAAGGATCTTTTATTTTTTTGTATAGGGATTGAATGTATTCTGAAGTGGGACAGGGATTTGCAAAGATATGGGTGCAGTCAAAGCATCGGCTTAGGTCCCAAATTTTTCCATAGTCACTGTCAGTGATTTTAATCTGGTTGTGATTAAAGTCTTTATAGGAAACATTTCTTTTTCTGAATGGTTTGATATTGGGGCTTGAACAGACAGGACATTCTGTTCTGGTGAAAAAAAAGTGCTTGTTTAGGGGTATCTTCAATTTACCTGATCCATTCATAAAAAAATTGTGATGAGTTTATTATTATTTTATTTTCAGCAATGCACAAGATTTTTTCAAGAATAATGACCTAAGCATTTTTCTTGTTTGTATTTTTTACCTAACTTGAAAGCTTTTTAGCACTCTTGAGAAAGGTTGTCAAACTTTGAATAAGATTTGTGAGAATCTTCAACACCATTATGAGGGGAGAAGGCATGGGATTCGTCACCCGTTCGATTCCCCAGCGAGGAATCTCTCTCCCGTCAAAAGACAATGTGTATGCATATCACGGAATGAAAGATTCTTCCATGATATTTTTGTTGGGTTTAAGAGAATAGCTTCATCTGGGGAGTTTTTTTTCGTTGGAATGGAGAAACCGTGCTTTTTATAAAAGCGGCTTCAATATCATCCAAGAAACTGCTTCTTTTTAACTCAAAGCATTTTCCTTGAATAAATCTCCTTTTTGCGTAAGTTAAATAGAGATGTTTTTTAGCTCGGGTCATGCCTACATACAAAATTCGTCTTTCTTCTTCTCGGTCTGCTTTATGCCCCGGGAAAAGAGAGTACGGGAGAATGCCCTCTTCACATCCTGTGATAAAAACACAGGTGAATTCCAGCCCTTTGGCAGCATGAAGTGTCATTAAAGCTATGCTTTCAAGAGAAGAATCATGGGTGTCAGCACCTGAACCTAGAGAGATGTGCTTTAAAAATTCTTCTGTATTGTTTTTATAATCTTCGGCCAGATCCAAAAGTTTCTTGATAGAATCCTCGGCCGACTTTTTTTCTCGGGAAAAGAAATGGTTGATGATGCTGGTAAGTCCTTCTCTGACCGGCTTGTTTTCTGTTAGATCAGGAAGACCAGAGATATATCCAGCCTTAATGGTTTTTTTTCTGATTAAGCTTTGTTTGAGAAAAGCATTTTCTTGATGAAGGCTGAGCCTATAGACATTTAGGACTGATTTTAGGGGCTCTTCACGGAAAAAAGGAGTTTCCCCTACTTTTTGAAAGGGGATGCTGTGGTCGTTAAAAGCTTTTTCAATGGGTTTCATTTGTTCTTTTGTTCGGCACAATACTGCAAAATCAGAAAAACTGTTTATCCCTTCTTTTTCTTCACCTTCGCTTATTTCAGAATCAATTGAAAAAAAACGCACTCCTCCGATAATATCCTCTATTCTGCGGGCTACAAATTCTGCTTCACTCTTCTCAGTTGCGTTTGAAACGAGGTTGACTTTCACTCCCCTGAAAAGACCTTTCAAATGGTCTCTTTCAAACTCATTTTTTTGGACTAGTTTTCCTGAAGCTCTGAGAATAAGATCGGAGCACCTATAACTCTGTTTTAGTCTGTAGATGGATGCTTTGGGATAGTCTTTTAGAAAATCATTCAGAAAACGGGGGCCTGCTCCCCGAAATCCGTATATGGATTGGTCCGGATCTCCAATGATATAAAGAGAAGCATCCTGTTCAGGCATAATTTTTCTCATTATCTCATATTGAACACAGTTTATATCCTGGAACTCATCTACGAGCATGCAGGAAATACTTTTTCTGTATTGAATTAACAGGGAAGGAAAGTTGGAGAAAAGAAACAGGGGCTGATATATACAGTCGTCAATATCAAACAGATCAGATTCTATGAGTTTTTCTTCATATGATGTAAGAAGAGAACAAAGAGGAGACTCTTTGGCCTCTTCGAGCATTCTCAGGTTTTGTTTGGCCTCTTTAATAACTTTGGCGGTCGCGGTTGCTTTTTGATGTTTGAAGCCGAATATATCTTGAAGAAAGTCAGTTCTCTCTTCCTCGCTTATAATTGAAAAGTTTTTACTTCTGTTCAGAAGTTCACAGTGTTTTTTGAGTATTTCATATCCAAAGGCATGAAAGGTTGCCACACGGATTCCAGTGAGTTTTGATTTGTGGCCAACCATGTCATTAAGTCTGTTCTTCATCTCTCCTGCGGCCTTATTTGTAAAGGTGACAGCAAGGATATTTCCAGGAGGTGTTTTATTCCTTTGGATTATATAGGCCATTCTGCAGCAGAGAGTATGTGTTTTACCGGTTCCTGGGCCAGCAATGACAGCTGCCGGACCTTTGTTATGCTCCACAGCTTGTTTTTGCTCTGTATTAAGATGTTTCACTGACAGCAGTTCTTTTTGTTTTTCTGTCTGGTTTTCCTTTGCTTCAAGTAAAAGTTGAGAAGGGGCGGGGGGAATTTTTTTCTGAAGCTTTCTATAATCCTTGAGGTCAAAATTAATGATTTTTCGTTTCGGCACAACAGAAGGGGCTTCTGTTTTTTTGTGAAAAAGATTTTTTTGACTTTCCCTGGTGAATGATTTCTTGTGATTAAAGACGCGAATTCTTCCATACTCACCATCAAAACCTTCTTGGATAATAACCTGCCTGTTGCGCATTCTTTTCACAGCTTCGGCTAAAACTTCAAATCCTCTTTTATTAAGCTCTTCAGGAGGAAGGTCAAGAAGGATGTGCAGTTCAGGACCGCAGCTCCGGATCAGGGAAAAATATTCTGAATCAACTGCTTTTGATGTGGAGCCGACCCCTGTTATTTCAGATAGAATTTCTTTTAAGGGGATTATGGAGATGAAAGGAAGCTTGTTGGGACGTTCATCAAGATCTTCCCGGTCTGATAGTTCCACCACTCTATGCATCACCCCTATGGTGACTTTTTTCCCACATTGAGGACAGATTTTTTTGTTTTGAAGGGTTTGAACTGGGTTCCATCTTATTCCGCATTTTCTGTGTCCGTCATAGTGGTATTTTCCTTCTTGAGGGAATAGGTCTATGGTTCCTTTAAATTTATCTGGGTCCCCTGATTCCAGGGCTTTGATGATGTGTGAGTATGTCAGTTCTGTGTTAAAAATGTTGGCATTGCGGCCCAGTTTTTCAGAAGAGTGTGCATCGGAATTTGATACCAAATTGAATCTGTCCAGAAACGTACACATCCAGTGCATGGGAGCATCTGTAGAAAGGCCTGTCTCAACCGCAGATATTAATGGGGTTAGGTCTTCAAAACACTCTTCTATAGAATCAAATCCTGATTTTGAACCGAGCACAGAAAACCATGGAGTCCAAATATGAGCGGGGATAAAGAATGTCTTATCAGAAGCCTCTAGGGTCATTTCCAGCAGATCTTTGGAATCAAGACCTAAAATCGGCCTCCCATCAGATGTAATATTTCCACCGATCTTCAGAAGGGATTTCTGAATTTTTTCAGCTGTGGCAAAGTCTGGAGACAAAATGACATTGTGCACTTTTCTGACTTTACTATTTTTTTTGTAAATACTGCTTATCTCTGTGGACAAGATAAATCTCACTTCAGAACAAAGATTTTTTGGCTTAGGGATGTCTAGGTTTTTTTTGAATTTTTTTTTAAGTTCAAACAGACCATCTTCTACTGGTTCTAATTTTTCTTTAAGTTCGTTGAGCCAGCCAGGATGAGTGAAGTCCCCTGTGCCCACTGCAGAGATCCCTTTGAGTCTTGCCCAGTAGTCAATAAATTCCGGCACTAGCTGCTTGCTGGTAGCCCGAGAGAAGTGAGAATGGATGTGAAGGTCACTTATAAAACGCATATTGAATTTATTTTAAACTAAACTAACCTGACCTATTCATAAAAAAATGGCGATGTTTTCATTATCAACTTATTTTCAGCGATATACAAGATTTTTTCAAGAACAATGTCTTGAACATTTTCCCTCTTTGAATTTTCTATTTTAATCGCCATTTTTTTACCTTTCAGGCGAGCCGATCTCACGGCATCTGCTTCGTTGCAGGGCATTCGCAGTGAAGGACCACGGCTTCATGCCCTGTGCCTCGCATCTGCCGCAACCTTGACTCGTGAATAATCCAGGCTAGGTGACGGTTCTATTTTTTTTGTTTGATCTTGATTATTCACAAATCCAGGTTGTATGAATTTCGAATCAGCTCACTCTAGGTATTTGTTAATGGAAAGTTAGTATAAATAAAAAGGGCATTCTCGATGAAGAGAACGCCCTTTTAGTGTTTTAATGGTTTCGAGCTAGACTACGGTTACGTTTTTCGCCGCAGGCCCTTTGGGACCCTGTTCGATCTCAAAGGTCACCTTATCGCCTTCTTTGAGCGACTTGAAACCCGATGCGTTGATCGCTGAATGATGAACAAACACATCAGGTCCGTCTTCCTGCTCAATGAAGCCGTAACCTTTGCTGCTATTGAACCATTTAACAGTTCCGTTAGCCATTGTGGCATTCTCCTTTCCTAAAGTACTCAAGGTTCCAAACTGGAGGATGCCACTTATAAAAATGGTCCTCTCCTACAGAACGAAACCGGCCTGTCCCTAAAGACAGACCTTTACTGATTAATAGTATTATAGCATTTTTTTGAAAAAATAAATACCTAAATAAATAATTTTTTCTAAAAAGCTGACCCCTTTTATTCAATTTCGAGCTCCATTTTTTCCAGATATAAATCTGTCCCGGCCAAGGTTTCAAGGTCAGTGGAGCTGCATTGGCTGCAGTTCAGCACCAGGTCATCTTTTGTTGTCACTGATCCGCATTTTTTGCATTTGAGTTTGAGAGGGACTTTTTCGATTTCAAGCTTTGCGTCTGAGGCAATAGTATCTTTTTTGTAGATATCAAAAGCGGTCTTCAAAAGTTCTGGAACAGCTCCAGACACTACTCCCACTTTAAGTTTAACATAGGTGATTTTTTGGGCATTTTCTTGCTTTGCCTTCTGTTCCATGATTTCAAAAAGGTTAGCCACTAGAGAAAGTTCATGCATTTGAATGCTTCAGTTTTTTTAAGTTTTTAATAAGGAAGTCTGCAAAATCTGGGATTCCGGTCCCCTCAACAGCACTGGTCCTAAATATTTTTATTTTTGGGTTCACTTCCAAGCCTTCTTTTTGAGCCCGCTCTATATCAAAAGGCAGTTTATTCAAAAGGTCTGTTTTGCTTATGATAAGAACATCTGACGTTATGAATGCTTTGGGGTACTTTTTGGGTTTGTCATCTCCTTCAGGAATGGAGAGAAGGACGCACCTGAGGCTTTCCCCAAGGTCAAAACTGGCAGGACAAACCAGATTGCCCACATTTTCTATAAACAGAAAATCCAAATCAGGAGGGATTTCAGAGAACAATTTGCCTATCATTTTAGCATCCAGATGGCAGGCTCCCCCAGTAGATATCTGCCATGCTGGAATTCCTTTAGCCCGTATTCTTTCTGCATCTCTTTCTGTTTCAATGTCTCCTTCTATGACCGCCATTTTATAATCTGGACTTAAAATCTCTGAAAGTTTTTCCAGCAGTGCAGTCTTGCCGGCTCCAGGGGAACTGAGCAAATTGACAGCCAGAATTCCCTTTTCTGAGAGCTTTTTCCGAATTTCTCCGGCTATTTTTTTGTTTGAACCGAGCAGGTCTTGAAGGACCATGATTTCTTGTTTTTTCATTTTGATATCTCTTTTAACAAAGATTTCAATATTATTAATATCTCTGGCACTTTCTTTTTCATTTCTTCCGTCAAAATTTCTCCAAGATTGTACATATTTTTAGCTTCAATGGCTATGATTTTTATGCTGGATGGGACTTTTAGCCCCAGTTTTTTCCCGATTTCTATGGACTGAGGAATGGATACATAATGAGGGGAGGGACCAGGTATGTATCTGAGTTCATTTCCTTCCATCACATGGATTTTTCCAGTACATGGATTTGCTTTTTTTATGGTATCTATGATGACCAAGGAGTCGTATCCTATGATGACATCTAAGAGTGAAAGCCCGGTTTGACTGCACGGTTTAAATTCCACTGATTCACAAAAAGAGGTTAATTCATTTTTTAAGTCTGTTTTTTCGTTTATGTGCTGGATGATGTAGATACCTATACCATCATCACCGTATAGTTCATTTCCTAAGCCAAGAACAAGGGTTTTTGTCATGATGCTTCTCTGCTTCCCTTTACATTTTAGATTTAATCTGCAGAAGATTAACTATCGAATGCCGGCTCAGCTTTCTTTTTCCTCTTGTTTAGGAAGAGACACTGAAAAAGTGGTTCCTTCTCCTGGGACACTGGAGACATCTATAGTACCAGAGTGAGCATCGACTATTTTTTTGCATATTGAAAGTCCCAATCCAGAGCCTTTCCCCTTTTTGTCTTCGCTTCGGCTGACGCGGAAAAATTGATTGAATAAATGGGGCAGGTGCTTTTTTTCTATTCCGATGCCGGTATCTTTGATTTCAGTAGTGATCTTGTCGTCATTTTCCTGGAAGGTAACAGTGACCGATCCATTTGGTTGATTGTATTTAACGGCGTTGCTGAGCAAATTTGAAAATGCCTGTTCCAGAGTTTCTTTGTCTCCCATTACCGTGGTGCTCCCTGAGGGAGGCTCGACATTAAGGGATATATTATTTTTTTCTGCAAGAGGTTTTATGAATTCCACTTGATTTTTTAAAATTTCAAAGAGAGAGACGGGTTTGAATTTTTCTACCAGCTGTCCTTTGTCGATGCGAGCTGCATCCAGCCAGTCATTAATAAGGTTTAATAGGCTTTCAACCCGGTCTCTGGCTTTGGTCAGCATCTCTTTATGCTGCTTTGACATTTCTCCCACTGAACCAGAAAGCATGACTTCGAAATACTGTGCAATGGCCACCAGGGGACTTCTGAGCTGATGGGAAACCATTGTGATAAAATTTTCTTCTATGAGTTTTTTTTCGTTCCTCAGTGTTTCAGCTTCCCTTGACAGCTTTATTTTTTCCAATCCTCTTTTTATGATGACCCTCAGCTGTTCCGGTGTGAATGGTTTGGGGAGAAAGTCATAGGCCCCTTTTTTCATGGCTTCAACAGCAGATTCCACTGTGGCATAGCCTGTGATAACAATGGGTATGGTATTGGGGGATATCTCGTTTATTTTTTCTAACACATCCAAGCCTCCAATGCCAGGCATTTTCAAGTCGACCAGTGCAATATCAGGTTTCATTTCTTTGATTTTATCAAGACCTTTTTCTCCGTTCTCTGCTGTTTCGGTCAGGAACCCATCTTTTTCCAGTATCATACGGCAGGAATCCCTCATTGATTCTTCATCATCTATAATGACTACAGAATTTTTGTTTTCTTCCATGATTTTTCTTTCAATCGATTAATACTAGTTTATACGAGTTAAAGCCCTGTTGTCCAGAGCTATATTTTTTCAAAATCTATTCTCGTAAATTGCCCTCTATTTCTGCAATGATCTGGGTATCAGAGAAATGGTTGGCCGAAGAAGCTGAGGAAGGACAGGCTGCCACACAAGTTCCACATCCTTTGCAGAGTGCTTCGTTTACTACAGATATATTTTTTTCTTCGTCAAAAGTTATCGCTCCGTAGGGACACAGATTGTTACAGAGTCTGCAGCCTGAGCAGAGCTCTGGGTCGATTTCAGCTTGTATGGGTTCAAGTTCAATTTCGCCTTTAGAAATATTGGAAAGGATTCTCGCTGCAGCTGAATTTGCTTGGGCTACAGTATCCGGAATATCTTTAGGTCCTTGACAGCACCCGGCAATATAGACTCCGTCTGTAGATGTGCTGGTCGGGTCAAGTTTTGGATGTTTCTCTAAAAAGAAGCCATCCGGGCTTTGACTGATGGAGAAAAGTCTTCCTATATTTTCTACGTCAGATTGGGGTTCCATGGCATTGCAGACGATGACCATATCTACAGGAATTGCTCGGTATTTTTTTATCAGAGTATCTTCGCATTTGATTATCAAGGGTGAATCACCGTTATGACTGTGGCTGGAGCGAATCACTTCAGATACTTTTCCCCGAATAATATTGACATCTTCATCCAGTATCCTGGAATAAAATTCTTCATATCCTTTTCCAAAGGAGCGCATATCAATGTAGAATTGATAGACTTCAGCATTGGTTCGATCCTTTATCAGATGGGCGAATTTCAGAGCATACATGCAGCAGACACGCGAGCAGTAAGGATGGAAGTTTATGTCTCTAGAGCCCACACAGTGTATGATTCCAATGGATTGGGGCTCTTGGCCGTTTTTCATCACAATTTTTCCCTGAGTGGGACCTGTGGAACTTACAATTCTTTCGAACTCCAGGCTGGTGTAGACATTTTCAAACTCTCCATAACCATAGGGAGTCAGGGCATCGGAATTGATGGTCTGGAAACCTGTCGTAACAAGGACCTGGCCAACATTGATCTCTTTGATTTCGTCTTTCATATCATGATTTATGGCATTTGCCTCACAAACTGTTTCGCAAACATGACACTCTACGCATAATCCGCAGTTTAAGCATCGGGAAGCTTCTTTTTTAACCTCCTCTTCAGAGTATCCCAGTTCGACCTCATCAAATGATTTTTTGCGCTGTTCGGGGTCAAGTTCCTTCATTTTAGTCCGCTCTTGTTTGGCGATATCTTTAAAAGGAGGTGAATACGGATGGGGACGGTCGTTTTCATTTCTTTCTGGCAGTGGAGGACATCTTCTTGTTTTGAAGTCCTTTAAAGGTTCTCCCTTAAGGTACTTATCAATTGATTCAGCAGCCCGCTTACCGTCTCCCATAGCGGTGATGACGGCATCTGGCCCCCGAACCACATCTCCTCCTGCAAAGACTCCTTCAATTTCGGTTTCCATGGATTCGGAATTGACTACAATGGTGTTCCATTTGGTGAGTTTGAGATGTTCTTCTTTTTCTGCATAATCAATTTCTGGAGACTGGCTGACCGCGATGATGATGGTATCAATATCCAGCTCATACTCGCTGCCTTCTATAGGGATGGGTCTCCTTCGGCCGCTTGAGTCAGGTTCTCCAAGTTCCATTTTGATGCATTTCATTCCGGTAACTTTTTTGGATTTTCCCAAGACTTCCACAGGAGCTGTTAAATACTTGACTTTGATTCCTTCTTCCTCAGCAGCTTTGATTTCAGCTTCTTCAGCGGGCATCTCTTTTCTGGTCCTTCTGTAAAGGATGGTCACTTCATCCGCATCCATGCGCAGAGCGGTTCGGGCAGCATCTATAGCTGTGTTTCCTCCTCCGATTATGGCGACATTTTTTCCTACAGGCTGAGGTTTGTTGAGATTTATGTTTCTAAGGAAATCAACTCCGTGATAGACACCTTCATATTCATCTTCACCAAGAATATTCATTTTTCTACTGCTGTGAGCCCCGGTAGCAACATAAATGGCATCAAATCCGTCTTTTTTGAGGCTGTCTATATCAAAGTCTTTTCCAAGGGCTTTATTTGTCTTTATCTCAACTCCCAGTTTTTTTATGTAATCGATATCCCTTTTAAGGATTTTTTTGGGAAGCCTGTATTCAGGGATGCCGACCGAGAGCATTCCTCCTTCCACGGGAAGCTGTTCATAGATGGTGACCTGATAACCCTTGAGAGCTAAATCATGTCCGCAAACAAGACCTGAGGGGCCGGAACCTACTATGGCTATCTTCTGTTCTTTTTTTTCTTCTGTCTTGGGAGGTTGGGGAGCTCCCTTATTTTCAAGCTCCCAGTCAATAGCAAATCTCTTGAGATTTTTTATGGAAACGGCATTATCCACAAATTTTCGGCTGCATTCTGATTCACAGGGATGGTAGCAGACACGTCCGCAAACACTGGGAAGTGCGTTCTGCTTCCTTATAAGACTGGCAGCTTCTTCATAGCGCCCCTTTGAGATGAGCGTTACGTAGCCAGCTGCTTCCTGGTCAATGGGGCAGGTCTCCCGGCAGGGAGGGCGGTCGGCTTTATCGATCACATAGGTATTGGGAATTGCCTGAGGGAAAGTTTTATAGATAGCTGAACGGGATGACTGATTTTCTTCAAAAGGATTGGGGATCCTTATGGGACATACTTCAGAACATTCTCCACAGGAAGTACAGTCATCTTTGACGAAGCGGGCTTTCTTTCTTACTTTGACTTTAAAATTACCGATGGCTCCTTCCACTTCTTCCACTTCGCTGAAGCTGAGGAGTTCAATGTTCTTGTTTTGAGCTACAGAAACCATCTTGGGAGTCAGAATGCAAGCAGAGCAATCAAGAGTGGGGAAAGTTTTATCAAATTTCGCCATTTTGCCACCGATAGTGGATTCTTTTTCCACCAGATAGACTCGGCTTCCTGATTCAGCAATCTCTAGTGCAGCCTGGATTCCGGCGATTCCTGCACCGACAATTAAGGTGTCTGGATTGACATCGACTTTTACTGGTTTGAGAGGCTGCTGAAGTGCGACTCTGTTTATGGCTGCTTTTATAAGAGAAGTTGCCTTTTCCGTAGCTTTGTCAATATCTTTATGAACCCATGAACACTGTTCTCTAATATTGACCATCTGAAAAAGATATCGGTTAACTCCTGCTTTTTCGCAGGCCATCCGGAAGGTTGGTTCGTGCATTAGCGGAGAACAGGAAGCAACCACGATTCGGTTTAATCCTTTTTCTTTGATGTCATTTATGATCAGTTCTTGCCCGGGTTCTGAGCACATGAATTTATAATCACGGGCCACCTTAACATGGGGATAGTTTTCTATTTTTTCCCGAGATTTTTCCACATCTACGGTTCCAGCGATGTTAGATCCGCAGTGGCAAATATAAACACCTATTTTTATATTGTTGTCTGTCATCTTAATTCCTCTCCTGTTTTTTCTCCAAGTCTAAAGGGTATTAATTGACGGTGAAGTCCCAATTCACGGGGGTCACCCCCCAGAGCATAGCCGATGATTTGAGTGAAAAACAGCACGGGCGTCTTAAAATCTGTCTCGAATTTTTTATTTATTTTGTTTTGATAGGCTTCTAAATTAATTTGGCACAAAGGACAGGTGGTGACAATGATATCGGCCTTGTTTTCCTCAGCACATTCCAAAAGTTTTTTATTAAGGCCTAAACCCACGTCAGGATATGTTGTCATGAGCATTCCCCCGCAGCACTGAGTTTTCATAGGGAAATAAACATTTTCAGCTCCCAGGGCCTTACAAAGGGAATCCATCATTTGTGGATTGTCTTTGTCATCCAGCCCTCTTTCAGGTCTGACTATTTGACATCCGTAGTATTGAGCGATTTTCAGTCCTTCTAGAGACTTCTCTGTTTTTAAAGCAATGGTATCGATTCCCACGTCATTGACCAGCACTTCAAGAGGGTGTCTGACCTTTACCTTTAGATTGTATTCCAGTCCGACTTTTCTCAGTGCTTGGTTGACTTTTTCCTTAAGAATGAGGTTGTTCTTTAAAATATAGTTTGTTTTATAGAGAATGGTGTAGCATGAGCTGCACGGGGCTACGATGTCCAAACCTTGTTTTTCAGCCAGGGCTAAATTTCTGGCAGAGATAACCAGAGACATGGTTTCTTTGGTAGCCATGTAATAAGTAGCTCCGCAGCAGTTCCAGTCACCTATTTCAGTGAGTTCCAGCCCTAATTTATTGAAAACAAAGTGGACAGATTCATCATATCCTTTAGCAGATGCTTCAAGACTACATCCCGGATAATAAGAGTATTTCATTTTAGCCTCCAGAATAAAAAAAGGAAGGGAGAGAAGAATAGTTATAGATTATTACTGCATCGGGATAATATTTTCCAGTATCTCTGCTTCCTTTAGCATTTTAGAAAAGTTATTTGTATTTTTTATTTTTTTGGGGAAGAACCCTATTCTACCTTTCAGAGCTAATTTTATAAACATAGGGAACATTCCCAAAAGTTTAAAAGGGTTTGTTTTCAGATAATAAGAAACGATAAGACCGGGTTCATAGCTGAGCCCCAATCGATTCACAAGCCATACAAAAGAGTTGGATAGAGCATATACTGGAAATCTCTTGGGAAAAATCTTATTTTCTATGGCCAGCCGCTTGAGAGTATAAATGATATCAGTCACCTTAACTCCTTGGGGGCAGCGAACCGTACAGGAGTAACAGGAAGCGCAGATCCAGATGGTTCTGCTTGAAAGTATGGTGTCGATCTCTTTGGCTCTGAAAAGGGCAATGATTTCTCTTGGAGTTATATCCATGGTATAGCTGACAGGACAAGTCGCGGTGCATGTGCCGCACTGAATGCATTTTTTTATACTCTCACCTCCCGGGATATTTTTTACCTGCAGCAGAAAAGAATTTCTAAGTTCCTTTTCTTTGTTATCCAGCAGTCCGGATGTTGGGAGGTCTTCCTTTCCTCTGTTCATTTTTTCAGCAGCCTTTCTATACGTTCGATTAAGTCATCTGCTTTGACTGGTTTGTCTATATAATCATCCGGACCTTCCATGCCCTCTTTATCCCCCTTGAATTGAAATCGGGAACCAGTCACTTCTTTCACTGCTGAAATAAAAATCACTGGTGTATCTTGGACTGATTTGAATTCTTTAGAGGTCTTTATGTCATGGCACAGTGAGAATCCATCAAACAGACTGTCCATCATGATGTCGAGCAGAATGAGGTCAGGTTTTTCTTTTAGGATCTTTTCTTTTCCTTCTTCAGGATTAGAAGCTGTGATGGCTTCATAGGATGCTGAGCAAAGGATCGGAACTATGGCATCTCTGAAATCAGGATCATCGTCGATGACCAAAATCTTTGCTTTTGATTTTTCCATTATTTTTCTCCTTTATTTACTGAATGCATTATTGATTGCCAGTTTTAATTCTTCTTTTCCAAAAGATTTTATGAAATAAAAGAATATATCTTGTTCTCTTACCTTTGCTTCCAAATGTTTGGTATTCTTTTTTGTAGTCATTATGACTTTTGTTTCCGGGTCTATGTTTTTTATTATAGAAACAGCTTCATATCCTTCCATTTCAGGAAGCTCGACTGCCATTATAACACAATGATAGTGGTTCTTTGTGATTTTTTTTACGGCATCAGCAAGTCCTTTGCCTGTATCCACTTGATATTGACTGCCTTGAAGAAAGGAAGAAAGCGAATTTCTATCTTCACTATCAGGGTCAATGATTAGAATTTTCTTCTTTAAATTTCCCATTTAATGTATCCTTATTATCTTTGCTGCAAAAATTGTGCCAATCTAAATTTTAATTTTATTTTTAATCCTCAATTTTCTAAGTCATTAAAAACAAAAGGATTATAAGAAATCCTTCTTAAGTCAAAGGAATGTATTTTTCATACATTCACCAAAAAAGTGGAAATATTCCACACTTTTTCTCAACAAGCTTCCATAAAGAGGTGGTCGCTTGTTAAGCCGGAAGGGCTTGTCTTGAGACAAGCCCTTCCAATAATACATTTATAAAAAAGAAAACCGTCCAGAGGCGTTATTGATTGATGCAGGAAGAAATGGGTAGGAAGTGATCATATAAAAAATCACTTTTCTATAATTGCCACCATTCCGGACGATTTTTCTCAGCATTTTAATT
>CAYULB010000006.1:0-68987 GCA_964445575.1 uncultured Eubacteriales bacterium | reverse complement strand
CTGAAGGGAGCTCAAGCCACACCTCAATTTCATCACCATTTTTTTATGAATAATACCAGTTAATATTGAGGTCTGATGGACAGATATAAAGGGCTTCTTGGAGCATCAGGAGAAATCCGGCTGACCTTTACTTCCAACAAATAAAGATTGGCATTTTTGTAAGAAGAACAAGGCAGGTCCTGGATTCCTGTTGACTTTCCCTGTTCAGAAACCTGACCATCAAAGAATAACCGGTCAAAATATCTGCCTACCACTCTATGTCCGCCTTGTAAGGATTTAAACTCCACCTCTAATCTTTTAATCTTTCGCCATGAGGTAAAGAAAAACTGATAGCTCCGGTTATCCTGAGAGAGCCTGAATTCACCGGCCTGCTTCATTTCAGCAGCACGACTCAAGGAATAAAAGGTCAGTTTTTCTCCTGTAGGATAATCTGCTTTTTCCGGATGAATCAAAACCACCCTGGGATAAAGAACCAGCCAAAAGAACAGGAGGATAAAACCCGCTGAGGTAAACACCGGAGTCAAATTTGACCTTATATTAAGAAACCGATCTTTCTTGTACAGATACCCCACCATAAAAACAATTAAAAGTCCCAGCCAGACAAAATTCGGGACATAAGACAGGTTGTTGACTTTAATGAAGGAAGGCAAAAATCCCGGAACATAAATGTGGAGGCTGCTTAAAAATAAAAACAAATCTCCGGCTCTAAAGGTATGAATATGTGTGGTAGACTGATAAAGAAAAGAAGGATGGGTCAAGAGAATCACAACAATGATGACACTGACCATACAGCAGATGAAAAATAAGCAGGAATATATTTTTTTCTTGTTGTAAATAAAAAAATATCCCACCAGCCACATCAAAATCCAGGACAGCGGCGTTAAAATTCTCCCCTGAGGGCAATATCCCTGCCTGTGGGTCAGAAAGGCATAATTCAAAAGAAACGGGAGAGAAATAAAGAGAACTGAAATAAAATCTTTCTTGGACCTTCTGAACATTTCAATCAGTCCTGTAAGCATAAAAAAATAAAAAGGAGCGTATAAAAGCAGCCCATCTCTTTGGTCAAGGAAGTAATCAAAAAAACTGTCGATTCTCAACCAAACAGGAATGCTCAACACCAGCTCTTTAAAAGCCTTTATTTTTTCAGGCGTCATAATCCCTTCATATAGGGAAATAGGATTTATGGTCCCGTAAAGAGAATAAACAAAATAAGAAAACAAGACCATGGATACAGCAGGAAAAATCATAAAACAGATTATTTTCCAGCGTACTTTCTGTTCTTTTAACAGAAAATAAATAGAAACCAGAAAAAGAGGCCAGAATATCATGTTGTACTTCAAACCCAACCAAAATAACGGCGCGAGAAAAAAGCCACACAACGTAACTTGAAAAACAGAAATAGACTTTTTGAAACGGACTTTTCTGAATACATAGAGAGATAAAAATGCAGCCACTATTTCTGGATAGAGATGGACAGAATAGAAAAGCACGGGCACTGTGAAAGAATACAGAAACCAGAAAAAAAGAGAGATTTTTTCTCTTCCCCAGATGTCTTGAAAAAGAAGAAAAAGCTGAACTCCCAGCAAAGCCGCCCAAAAAGAAAGACTCGCACTTAAAATGAATGTGCGGGTTTCCCCCTCGAAAAACTGCCCCAGCCAATAATGAGGCAGCATAAGAACAGAAATGCCCGGAAGATTTATTGGGTAAATGGATTGATTCCCCTTTTTCCCTGTCCGGGCATACATCCCCAATTTCAGTCCAGGATATTTTTCTTTGGAATAAAAATGAAAATAATCCTTGTCAGCATAATTGTTAGCCACATTGATATCCTGGTCTTTATAAAGGCTGTGGGCAGTGAGAAGATAATAAGGTTCATCTCCGGTAAAGTCTCTCCCGTTGCGGATCATCATCAAACTGCAAATATTATAGATAACCAAGGAAAATAAAAATAAAACCAATATCTTTTTTCCAGTTGGAATCTTTTTGAAAACATTAAGTATCTTTTCTGAACATTCCCGCCCCTTTTCAGAACGGCTGAACTGCACCCACTTTATGACTAAAAATCCCCCTACCATAAGAGCACCCAGAATCTTCAACCGGACCTTTAAATCACCCGCAGTCAAGTAATGAGACAAAATTAAGGGAGAAAAAAGAGAGAGCCCTAACGGAACAAAGGAAAGCAAATCCTTGTTTAGAAAAAAAGAAATTTCCTTCTCAAATACCTTACTCTCAATGAAAGCTGCGCTCCTCCATAGTAAGACAAGGGCAATAAAAAACACAGCAGATAAGACCAGCACAAGAAAAACCGGAGGACTGAAGCTGTGGTTATCTATAGAAAAAGAATTTGATTGGAACCAAATGCTGAAATAAAAAGAAAGGCCCAGCGCAATGAATGAAAAATAAATTAAGGCCCCGGCAGACTGTTCTTTTATCTTTTTCGGAATCACGTATGATGACCCTAGTCCGGTTTGTTCCTCTGCCCTATCTTCTTTGCAGGAACGCCAACCGCAATGGTATATTCAGGAAGCGATTTGTTTACCACAGCCCCGGCTCCGATCACACAACCCCTCCCCAATGATACTCCGTCCAGCACCACGACAGAAGCCCCCAGCCAGCAGTCATCCCTCACTCGGATGCCCCCTTTATCTAGGGAAGGCTGCAGCATAATCGGAATATCTGTTCTGTCGAATCGGTGATTTCCTCCAGCTACTAAATAACAATGACCAGCGAGAAAAGTGTACTGACCAATTTCTATGACTGTCTCAGAAAGAAGCGAACAATTTGCAGAAATATTGGCATAATCATCCAGAAATATTGACCCGCCTTTACAGCTTAATACAGTATTTCGCCCAATATAAGCATTTTTGCCTATACGGATTCCCTGATTATCCTTACCTTTAGCGTCTAAAACAGAGTAGTCATCAATAAATGAATTATCAGATATGGATATTTTATGAGGATGACGTAGGGTTACGTGATGGCCCAACGCAACTCCCTTTCCCATTTTTTTAAACAAAAGTGGATAGAAAATCTTTCTCAGGAAAATGCCCAGAGCTCCTGGTACCCAAGAGAAAAATAAGACAATAAGCTCATACTTAATAAAACTCCACAGACCTTTTTCTCCTATAAAAAGCTCCTGGTATTTTCTAAATGCAGATTTCTTCTCCAGCAGTTCCTTTTGAACACTCGCTCTATTTTTTCCCATGGATTTTTCTCCTAAATATAATACCTCAACTCATTTTAAAATTCAAAATTCCAATGGATTATAAGAAAAAATAATCATAGAATAAAGTTATGAAAAAAAATCCCAAGAAAGCAATGGGCCAACACTTTTTAACCAATCCTGAACTGCTCAAAAAAATCGTTGACTGCATTTCCCCCCAGAAAAAGGATTTGATCATAGAGATAGGAGCGGGAAAAGGATCCCTTACCTTTTTATTGGCTGAAAAAGCTGGTCACGTCATTGCTCTTGAAAAAGATAAATCCCTGATTTCTTATCTTGAGCAAAACAAACCCTCCAACCTTAAAATCCTTCATAAAGATGTTCTTAAGACAAACTTCAATCACATAATCCCATCAAGGGAAGTTAAGTTAGTGGGGAATCTTCCTTATTCCATATCTTCCCAAATACTGTTTAAGCTTCTCAAAGAGCACGAGAACATAAAAGAATGCCATTTTATGCTTCAAAAAGAAGTGGCTGAAAGAGTATGTGCTCCACCGGGTTCGAAAAAGTACGCCCCTCTCTCCATTTTATTACAAAATATATTTTCTTCTAAAATTCAGTTTCACCTTTCGCCGGGAAGCTTTGTCCCTCCCCCTAAAGTAAAATCTACGTTTATCTCCTTAAAAAAGAGAAACCAGCCCCTTTATCCTTTGCTCAATACAGAACAATTTAAAAGCTTCATCAAGAAGGCTTTTTCTCAAAGAAGAAAAAAACTTAGAAACAATCTCAAATCCATGGGCTTTACCCCTGAGCAAATAAAGAAGTGTTTTCAGGAAAGCAGTTTGGACTCCAATATTCGGCCTGAAAAAGTGTCCTTAGATGAGTTTGCCTCCTTATACCAGAATCTTACAAGTAAATCTAAAATGTGATTCCGTTGTGGCTGAATGACACCTCAAAACCGAACATAGCAAATAGTTTCAATCATGATAATCAAATATGGTATAATTTTTTAGATGGCTAAAAGAAAAAAAGCAAAGGAAAAAACAAAAAAACAGAGAAAAACTGTCCAGAACCGCATCAAACGCGAAATATCCGGGGTTGTTCTCCTTATTATTTCTGCTTTTCTTATTGTCAGCCTGTTGAGCTACCACCCCAGTGACCCATCCTGGGCCTCTGTTTCCAGTATGAACCAGAAAGTCCAAAACTACGGAGGCAAAGTCGGAGCCTCTTTTTCAGAAGCCCTCCTTCAATTTTTGGGGCTCAGCTCATTTGTGCTTCCTGTCGCATTTATTCTGCTTGGTTTTCAGCTATTTTTCCCTAAAAAGAAAGGAGGCTTCCTTTCTCGGGCAGGAGAAAGCTTTTTAATATGCTTGATACTCTGCCCTCTTTTCTCACTGATATTCAACCAGACCTCCTGGAAAGGGAGTGAAATGTCAGCCGGCGGTGTTATAGGAGAGCTGTCCTCTTCTCTGTTGATTAAATATTTCAATCATATCGGTTCTTTTATCCTATTATTCGGGCTTCTGATTGTGGTTATTCTTTTCTCTACCCATATCCCAATGAGAAAAATTTTTGATTTCCTGGTAAGGTTTTTTAAATTCTTGTTTAAAGAACTGAGAATAAAGGTCACGGACTATCAAAAACAAAAAAACAAAGAAAAAATGAGAAAAAAAGTTGTGGAAAAATATTCCCAACCCAAGCCCAAAAAAACAGGGCTGCCCAAAAAGGCTGCTGACTCTTCAGTACCTGAACCATCCAAACATAAAAAGACTTCTTCGGAAGGCTTTCTTTTCCCGGAATTGAGCCATAAAGGAGACTATCAATTCCCGCCTTTGAGCCTGCTTGATCCTGGAAAAGAAGCAGAGAAAATAGATAAAAATGAACTTTATGAAAAAAAGCAAATCATTGAAGATAAACTTTCTCAGTTTAAGGTCATAGGAGAAGTCAGAGAATACCATCCTGGCCCTATCGTCACCACTTACGAATTTTATCCCAGCCCCGGAGTCAAAGTGAGCCAAGTAGCCAGCAGAGCAGAGGACCTTTCCCTTGCTTTAGGCGCCGAATCATTGAGAATCCAGCGCATACCCGGGAAATCCTCCCTGGGAATCGAAATACCCAACAACAAGAGGGAGGTCATTAAACTCAGAGATGTTCTCCAAACTCAAAAATTCATGGAAGCACCCTCTAAGCTATCCGTCGGACTGGGAAAGACCATCCATGGAGAACCCTATGTCACTGACCTTTCCATAATGCCTCATCTGCTCATTGCAGGTGCCACAGGGACTGGCAAAAGTGTGGCTTTGAACTCTATTATCGCCAGCTTTCTCTATAAAGCCACTCCAGATGAAGTGAGGATCATATTGATCGATCCCAAAAGACTGGAGTTCTCTCTCTACGATGGGATCCCCCATCTTCTTTGTCCTGTGGTAAAGAATCCCCATAAAGCCAGCCGCATCCTCTACGATTCCATAAAAAAAATGGAAGAGAGATACCATGCTTTGGGCCGCTTAAAAGTGCGCGACATTGACCAATACAACCGCCAGATCAAAGAACTCTCTACAACGGATAAGCTGGACCTGGGTCTGGGAGAAGAGCCTTTAAAGCCCCTCCCTCATATTGTCATAATCATTGACGAACTGGCAGAGTTGATGATGATCGGGGATAAGGAAGCGGAATACTGTATAGGGAGGCTGGCCCAATTAGCCAGAGCCGTGGGAATTCATCTGGTTATGGCCACTCAACGTCCTTCCACGGATGTGATTACAGGAACCATCAAGAACAATTTTTCCTGCCGGATTGCGTTCAGGGTTCCTTCAAAAATAGACTCCCAAATCATCATTGATACGGGAGGTGCAGAAAAACTTTTAGGCAGAGGAGACATGCTTTTTATGCCCCCCAACTATCCAAAAATCTTAAGACTTCACAGCTCCTTTATCTCTCTCCAAGAGATAAGTCGCTTGTTGAAACACATAAAAGGGCAAAGAAAACCTGAATATGATGAAAAAATCGTCAAGACCTTAAAAAAATCTCCCAGCGAAGAAAAAGATGAATCTGAAGAAAAAGATGAACTGTTTGAAAAAGCAGTGGAACTGGTTTTGAGTACAGAGCAGGCTTCTGCATCCTATCTTCAAAGAAAACTAAAATTAGGATATGCGAGAGCAGCAAGAATCCTTGACCAGATGGAGCAGGAAGGAATCGTGGGACCCTCCAAAGGAAGCAAACCCAGAGAAATACTGACCAACATTGAAGCCTACCTCAGCAAAGCAAAGCAAAATCAATAGTTCCCCCACCTTCATCACGAAAATTCCACACTTGCTAATGTATAAAACACCCTTTATAATGACTGAAAGTGAAAAAAGAAGATAACTCTTACGACCTTAATAAAATCACTTCTCAATACCGGCCTATCGTTACCTATAAAGTAAAAAAATCAATCGGCTCCCATACCCCTGAATGGGAAGATATCGTTAATGAAATTATGCTCAATACCATAGAAAAAATAAAAAATGGTGAATTCAAAGGCGAATCTTCCATAGGCACCTTTATTTACACCATAACAAGAAGAAGAATCGTGGACTACATAAGACAAAAAAACAAAAAACTAAAGAAATTCATTCCTGAAGCCGACCCGTTCCCAGATCCCTATATACAGATAGAAAAAAAGGAAAGATCAGAAATTCTGGCAGAAAAACTAGAAGAACTAAAACCAAAATATAAAAAAGTGTTATATCTTTACTATTATAAGGGGCTCGCCCGGAAAGAAGTGGCTGAAAGACTGGGCATTTCTCCCAGAAGAGTGAGCGAAAGAGTGCATTATGCCCAAAAATTACTAAAAAAGCTAATAAATGAATAAAATCTTCCGTAATTATGCATTTATTTCGACTAAACTAATGAAATTAAATTAGGGGTGAGATCAATGGATAAATGCAGATATGAGAACCTAATTGATGATTACTTGTTCAACAGACTGAGCAGGGAGAAAAAAGAAAAATTTGAAAAACATTTTTTCAATTGTCCCCACTGTTTTGAACAAATTAAAGAAAAAAATGAACTTATCTGGACCATTAAAAACAAGGCGGATACCATATTTAAAGATATCCGGATAGAAGAAGAATCAAAAAATCCAATTTATGAAAAAGTTATGGACTTTTTATCCCCCAAACCTCTCATATCTGCAGCTTTAACTGCAGCTTTGATTTTAATCGTGGTTTTTGCCATTATTCCCAATGTAACAGATAAAACCCCTGAGTTTATGATCACAGAAGAGGCTGTCAGAGGACGCTCCATCACTCTTATCTCCAAGGCTGTTCCCTCTGAATTCAGGTGGGAAGCCGTAGGGAAAGACATCGAATACAAAGTCTTGATATCCAATGATGAGCTGATCTGGGAAAAAACCACTCAGAACAATTACATATCCCTTCCTGAAGAGATCAAATCAAAAATGACTCCAGGAAAAAGCTATTTCTGGCAGGTAAAAGCTTTTTCACCCCAAGGAACCCTCATCAGTGAATCGAGTAAAATCCAGTTTACATGGCAGAATACCCAGTAGAGCTTTCGGGTGACCCGGTGTCTTAAAATCTAAAATTAATCTTCTTCTACTTCCTCTTCTTCACTGTACATGCGACCCTTGCTTTCTTCCTCAAAAGCAAGACAGCACATAAGCCGGCCGCAAAGTCCTGATATCTTGGTGGGATTTATGGTTATATTCTGTCTTTTTGCCTTTTGTATTGTCACCGGCTCAAAACTTTTCATAAAACTGGCACAGCACAGCCTGCGTCCGCAAACGCCCACCCCTCCGATCATTTTCGCCTCGTCTCTAACTCCAATCTGACGCATCTCAATTCTCATCCGGAACCGTTTAGCCAGGTCCTTAACCAGAGCCCTAAAATCAATCCGACCATCTGCTGTGTAGTAGAAAATGCCCTTCTTCTCATCAAAAAAATATCTCACTCTTACCAGTTTCATGGGGAGTTTGCGTTCTTTTATTTTCGTCAGGCAGAAGTCAAAAGCTTCCTTCTCTTTCTTTCTCATCCAGGCAAACTTTTCTTTGTCTTTTTCCGTGGCTTTACGAATAACATTTGCAGCTCCCTTGTCAGCTTTAAGGTTTTTTCTTATTTTCTTAGGGGCATCCACCACCACGGCCAGCTCACCCCCCAGAGGAGATTCAATCAAACAGATGTCTCCTGTTTTTAAATCAAATTCCTTTTTATCAGCTCGAAATACCTTTTGGAGGCGCTCAGAAAACACATAAACTATTTCAGACATTTCTTCTGTCCATTAAGTTGACTGTCATAGAATTCATGAGAATCTTTTTGTTTATGTTCCGCTCAAGCAATCCAATGCATTCTTCGATCACTCTTAAACACTCCACGGTTTCCTCAAAACCCAGGATTTTTTCAATCTCACTCAATTTATCCTTATAATCCGGATTAATCAACAACTCATCTCTTTTCCCTATTTTTAGCAATATTATATCTCTGCAAAAAGATGACATCATCTCTAACAGGGGCTCCATGCTCTCGATAAAATTATTTTTCTGCATCCTTGAATATTTTTTAAAAATGCTGGCAGTTTTTTTACCTTTTACTAAAGAGGAAAACATTTGGAATGCTTTCCTCCTCTGGTCCTCGGCTTCTTCCAAATCAAATTCCAGCGCTTGCTCTAAATTGCCCTGCACTAAAAGAGAGATAATTTTGGCCCTTTGTTCGTCGGTTCCTTTCTCTATCAATTTTTTCTGAATATCATATCCGGAAATCTGCACAAATTTCAAAATCTGACACCGCGACTTTATGGTTGGCAGTATGGAAAAAAGATTTTCCGTGGTGAGGATGATATGAGAAAACAGAGGGGGCTCCTCTAAGACTTTTAGTAAAGAATTGGAAGCCTCTTGATTCATTTTCTCTGCTTGTTCCACTATGAACACTCTTCTTTTCCCTCTCATTGGTTTCAGGTAAGCAGCTTGTTTGATCAGCCTTATTTGATCGATCTTTATAATATCCTTTTCAGCTTTTATCTTCATCACATCCGGAAAAGTCCCTCGGTCTATCTTGTCAATGGCTCTACATGATGAGCACTCCCCACAAGAGTCGTCTTTTTTTTGGAGGCAGTTCAGGGCCTTAGCAAGAACCAAAGCTGCGTCCCTCTTGCCAACTCCTCTGGGCCCAGAAAACAAAAGGGCACTGGGAACCCTTCCCCTCATCAGAGATTTCCTCAGAATGCTTTTGGCTCTCTCATTACCAACAATATCATCAAATGACACTTCTCTAAAATCTCCTTAACTAAAAATCCTTTTTTAAATCTCAGTTTTTTCCTGAAATCAGTCTCTTCTTTCTATCCAATCAATGAAACAGGGGGTCATCAATGATTTTTAAAGTTTGACTCATAACTTCCTTATCTCCGATGACTAAAACCACTTCATAGTTCCCGGCATCAACAATTTCTCCTCTTCTCCTCCATCTAGACGTATCATCCTCTTCTTCCGGTTTTTTTCTGAGGTCCCAGAATATTTTATGCAATCCTTGGTCTGAACCGCCTTTTATGGCAAAAAGCTCTTGGCCCTTCAGGTCTCTAATGGATATCTTCACAGGCTCTGTCTTCTCTTTAAGAAAATAATAAAATGTGGCCCCCACATCCGGATTGGGTACTCTCGCAAATTCTCCATAGGTCTGGCCTCTTCGCTCATACCTATTCCATTTCACAGCCCGCTGAATCTCAAAGAGATGGTGTTCTTTCTCTAAGGCTTCATTGGAAAACTCTTTAAACGGATATATATCCGCTGTGTATATGCCTCTTCCGTAGGTCCCTATGGCCAGATCTCTTTCCCTTTCCTGGATGTCCAGACTCATGATGATCACATCAGGGGCTGAAGAAGACATATTTTCCCACGTCTCTCCTCTGTCAATTGACACAAAAAGCCCGTAATCAGTTGCCAGATAAAGAATATCTGGATTATCGGGGTCCTCTTCAATATCTCTAACTGGATTTTTCATTCCTCCGGATAGGTTTTTCCATGTCTTCCCCATATCTTCTGTCACATATATATAGGAATCATCCTCATTATGAGTCCTGTAACCAGAATAAGTGACATAGCATCGTTCCAGTTTGTGTGCTGAAGGCTCCACTTTAGTCACCCATCTGTCATAAGGAATTCTGGCTTCTTGTGCTCCTGTTTTTGGTTTGCTGTTTTCCTGATAGAACTTTTCCGTGATATTGATCCAGCTGTTTCCTCCGTCAGTGCTGAGCTGGAGGTTCCCGTCATCAGTTCCAGCCCAGTACACACCGGGTTTAACAGGTGATTCTGCAAAGGTATAGATAGTGGCGTACTGAAGATTGGTCAGTTTAGAAAGCTCAATCCGTTCTTTATTTTTCTTGGAAAGGTCAGGACTTATGGTCACAAAAGTACCGGGTTCTCCCCGGCTGGCGGACATATGCACATGCTGGGAACAGACATACACAATCCCTGGGTTGTGGGGGGACAGCACTATAGGCGCATCCCACTGATACCTTTCAGGGTCTTTGCCGGCTTCTCTTTCCTCCTGAGTGTTTCGCTTGGAAAGGCTGATGATTTCTCCGGTTTTTAAATTCATCCTTCTGGAATTGCCAAACTGACTTTCAAAATAAATAAACTCTGGGTTCCACCAGTCCCTGACCACATAAAAACCATCTCCTGAGGGAAGATAAGTCCAGTCCGCAGGATAAACTCCATACTGATTCCTGTTCTGCGAGGGGCCGATCCAACTGCCGTTATCCTGGGTTCCGCCCATCACATGATAAGGCATTTCATTATCAACGGATATGTCGTAAAACTGTTGGGCGCTTATGGTTTCTTTTTGCGACCAGTGCTTTCCTCTATCCCAAGTTTCACTGACTCCCCCGTCATTGGCAGATAAAATATGATCCGAATCAAGAGGGTCGATCCATATTCCCCTCATATCCACATGGCATTTGTGCCATCCCGACCAGGTGGTATTTTTAAAGGTCTTTCCTCCATCTTCAGAAACTTTGGGATAGACTTCCACCGCATACAGAATCTGGTCATTGTTTGGATCCACTTCAATCCTTCCTGAATAACCAGCTTCGATGTCATTGACCTGGATGCTTCCGCCGGATATTTTGTATTCAGTCATTCTCCTCCAGGTCTCTCCCTGGTCTTCAGATCGATAGATAACTCCTGATTTGGTCACAGGTTCCATGGCTTGAAAAACAGGAGCATAAAGAGTCTGAATGACAAACCGGTTGAAGACTTGATGCCTTCCTTTAGGTTCTTTTTCATCTCCTTCTTCTTCCCCTTGTTTTTGTTCAGATTGTTTTGCTTCATTCAGCAGCTCTTCAACTTCTGCCATCTCATCAAGAATATCATCCTGCTTTTTATAGACCTGCTTTGCTTTTTTTATAAACTCATCCAGGTTTACATCTGTATCTTTGAGGAAATCCTTATCCTTTATCAATTCATTGATCTTTTCCACTAATTCCCTTTCGTTTTCTGCAGCAAGAGGCTCAAAATCAACCATCTTCATAAGAGCTGGAGCTATTTTATAAGCCTTGAACTTGTTGAAATAATAATCATCTTTAAACAAACGGCCCGCTCTGTAGAGCTGCCGGTTCTCGCGCTGGTCCAAACCGAGGTCCACTTCCTCGTCCATGCGTATATAGACAATACGGGAGTCCTTGGGATATAGGGTTATGCCGTTCCAGCCTGTCTTTATATCCAAAGGAAGGCCGTTGGTCAATTTCTTCCAGGTCTTTCCACCATCCACTGTTTTATAAAAATGGTTTTCAGGCTGTCTGTCAATAAAAGTCCAGGTCCTTCTGTAGGTCTTATAGGCCCCAGCTATGACCACATTAGAATTGGTAGGATCAATGACAAAATCACCCACGCCTCTGTCTTTGAGGTCCAGCACTCTCTCCCATGTCTCTCCGCCATCCACTGTTTTATACAATCCCCGCTGACAGTCCATTTCATTATCATAGAGTTTCCCTTCAGCCGCTACATACACGATGTCTGGATTTTTATGATCCACTGCTATTTTAGGAATGAAATAACTTTCCTCAAGACCAATGTGCTTCCATGTCTTCCCCGCATCATCAGACCTCCACATTCCATTTCCGTGGGCGCTCGACCTTGCGTGCAATGCTTCACCGGTGCCTACATACACTCTGTTCGGGTCTGAGGGAGCCACGGCAATATTTCCTATACTCATGTTTCCATAGTCGTCAAATATGGATGAGAAGCTGATCCCTCCGTCCTCTGTCTTCCATATCCCTCCAGAAGCAGTGGCTACATAATACACCTTACTTTGACCTTTGGGAACAGCAAAGTCAGTCATTCTTCCTGAAAAAGTAAAGGGTCCGATATGTCTCCATTTGAAGATATCCAACTGTTCGGTAGATAATGCTTTTTCTCCCAAAAGAACGCTCTGAAAAAGAAAAATCAAAGCAAAACATACTGACAATGACACCAAACCCGAGGATTTGTTTTTTCTCATTTTTCCTCCAATCTTAATTTTTTTTAAAAAAACTTTTGTCCCCCTGAAGCACTTTTTTCAAAAACCAACCAGTATAAGACTTTTTTTCTTCCGCCACTCTTTCAGGGGAACCAGAAGCCACGACCCACCCTCCTTCATCTCCCCCTTCAGGCCCCAAATCAATAATATAATCCGCAAACTTAATAACATCAAGATTATGTTCAATAACAATAACTGTATTTCCTAAAGTGACCAGTTCAGAAAGTACTTTTAAAAGCTTTCTGACATCATCAAAATGAAGTCCGGTGGTGGGTTCGTCTAAGATATAAACTGTCTGCCCGGTGTTTTTTTTGCTCAATTCCTTGGTCAGCTTGATCCTCTGAGCCTCTCCACCTGAAAGCTGAGGGGCAGGCTGTCCAAGTCGGAGATAACTGAGGCCTACCCGATTCAGTATTCCTAATTTGGATTTCAACTTGGGATGAGCTTTCAAATATTCATAGGCCTCACTGACTGTCATTTCAAGAAAATCTGCAGTGGTTTTTCCCTTGTAGCGAACTTCGAGGGTTTCTTTATTATAACGTCTTCCTCCGCATCGGTCACATGTGACAAAAACATCCGGGAGGAAATGCATTTCAATTTTTCTCAATCCTGCACCACGGCATTCTTCACATCTCCCTCCGGGGATATTAAAGCTGAATCTGCCCGGCTTGAATCCCCTCATTTTAGCCTCTGGGGTCATAGCAAACAGTTTTCTCAATTCAGTAAATAATCCCGTGTAGGTTGCTGGATTGGAACGAGGAGTCCTCCCGATCGGTTTCTGATCAACAGAGACCACTTTGTTAATGCTTTCTATCCCTGTAATAGAATCATGGGTTCCTGGTCTGCTTTTTGAATTGTGATAAATGTTTGACAGCTTCTTATACAGAATATCATAGACCAGAGTGCTTTTTCCCGATCCAGAAAGACCTGTGACCACAGTAAAAGCTGAAACCGGAAATTGAACATCAATGTTCTTCAAATTGTGTTCAGCCGCATTCTTGATAGTCAACCATCTTTTGGGAATTCTTCTTTTTTTGGGTGTGGAAATAAATTTCTGATGTCTTAGGTACTTTGAAGTCAATGAATCATAAGATGAGACAATCTGTTCAAAGCTTCCTTCCGCAACTTTCTCTCCCCCTTTTTCACCGGCTCCAGGTCCCAAATCCAAAATAAAGTCTGCTGAACGAATGGTCTGTTCGTCATGTTCAACCACCACCACAGAATTTCCCTGATCTCTTACTTCTTTCAGCAGAGAGATGAGTCTCTGGTTGTCTTTTTGGTGAAGCCCTATGGTTGGTTCATCCAGCACATAAAGCACCCCTCTCAACTGAATTCCAACCTGGGCCGCCAGACGAATCCGGCGCGCTTCTCCTCCCGAAAGTGAACTGGTGGTCCTTGCTAAATGAAGATAGGACATTCCTAACCTGTCCATGACAAAAAGACGGGAATGGATTTCCTTTAGAATCCTAGCTGCTATGAAGCGGTCTTTATCATCAAACCCAAAGCTCTGAAGTTCCTGCCTCAGCCTTTGAATGGGGAGGCAGCTCAATTCAAAAATATTTTTGTTTTTTATTTTTACTGACAGACTTTCCTTTCTCAGGCGGCTCCCCATGCAAAAAGGGCACAGTTCCTCACTCACACCAAGCTTTCCCCGGCTGTCTGAAGTTGTCTTGAATCCAATACCATTGCAGTGGGGACAGGCTCCGTACGGACTGTTAAAGGAAAACGTTCGGGGCTCCAGCTCAGGAAGACTGATCTCACAAAAAGGACACAGGAGATTCAAAGAATAGAGGACCTCGTCTCCTTTTTCATCCACCAGAATCAGGTCTCCCTCTGACATTTCTAAGGCTTTTTCAACCGACTCCTTGAGTCTTGAAGCTGATTCTGAGGATACAGCCACTTCATCCACTAAAACTTCAATATGATGTATTTTAGTTCTGGTTAAACTTATTTCACTCTCCAGCTCACGAAACTGCCCATCCACCCTGGCCCAAAGAAATCCTTTTTTCCTCATCCTCTCAAACAGCTTTCCATATTCTCCTTTTCTCCCTTTGACAACCGGAGAAAGAATTTTTAAGGTACGGCCTTTATTTTTCTGTAATATTTTTTCTAATATCTGTTGGGAAGTCTGAGAGCTTACTTTGCGGCCGCATTGAGGACAATGAGGGGTGCCTACCCTTGCAAACAGCAGCCTCAGAAAGTCATACACCTCGATCACAGTCCCTACTGTGGAACGCGGGTTTGTGGAAATGGTTCTCTGGTCAATGGAAATGGAGGGAGATATCCCTTCAATGGATTCCATCTCTGGTTTTTCCATCTGTTCGAGGTACTGTCTGGCATAAGCTGACAAGCATTCAATATACCTCCTCTGGCCTTCAGCAAACAAGGTATCAAAAGCAAGGGAGGATTTTCCAGACCCGCTGGGTCCAGTGATAACAATCATCTTGTTTCTGGGAAGATTGACATCTATATTTTTAAGATTATGCTGCGCAGCCTTTTTAATTTTTATCTCACTAAACATGACCAATTATTTTAGTCTTTTCTTTATTGATAGGCAACTTTCTTCTCACTTAAGAAACCTTTTTTTTTCTGTGATATATATATATTATATTTTGCCCTCTCCCCTCATAACGTTTCTGGAGACGTTTACTTCACCTAAAAATCATTTTTGAAACCGTCTTTATATATTGACCAAAATGAGTTAATATGAAAAATTATGGGAAAGAATATTTTAAAATCCCTGGACCGATTAAGAGTGGAAGGAAGCCGAACCGACTCCATTAAAATAATCAAACACCTCCCTCCCAAACAGGGCCGCTATAAAGAATATCCCCCAGACATCCATCCTTCCCTTGAAAAAGCTTTCAAAGAAAAGGGATTTTCCAAACTCTACTCACATCAATTTGATTCCTGGCAGCTCTGCCGGGAAAACAAAAATATCGTGGTTGTGACCCCCACCGCCTCAGGAAAAACTCTGTGCTACAATCTCCCAGTCCTGGATTCTATTCTGAAAAATCCCTCCTCCAGATCGATCTATCTTTTCCCTACAAAGGCATTATCGCAGGACCAGAAATCCGAACTGGATGAAACCATTAAACTTCTGCCCGAAGAAATCAGAATTTTTACCTATGACGGAGACACTCCCCAGGATGCCCGGAAGGCCATAAGAGCAAGGGGACATATCATCCTCACAAATCCTGACATGCTTCACACAGGAATTCTTCCTCATCACACCAAATGGATCAAACTGTTTGAAAATTTAAAGTACATAGTTATTGATGAGCTTCATAATTACAGGGGGATATTCGGGAGCCATCTGGCAAATATTTTAAGAAGGCTTAAAAGAATCGCCCGTTTCTACGGCTCATCACCTCAATTTATTCTCTGCACTGCCACTATTGCCAATCCAGTTGAAATGGCCCAGAAGACAATAGAGGAACCCGTTACCCTCATAGATGATAACGGAGCTCCCCAAGGAGAAAAACATTTTATATTTTACAATCCTCCGGTGGTCAACAAATACTTAGGCATCAGACGCTCCTATGTGGGAGAGGCTCGGTCTGTGGCCTCAATCTTTATCAAAAATAACCTTCAGACGATTGTCTTTGCTCAGAGCCGCCTCATCACTGAAGTGCTTCTCACTTATCTCAAAAAAGATTTTGAAGATAAAGTCAGAAAAGAGGGAATCATACGGGGCTACCGAGGAGGATATCTCCCGAAAAAAAGAAGAGAAATCGAAAAGAATTTAAGAGAAGGGAAAATACTGGGTGTGGTCTCCACTAACGCCCTGGAGCTGGGAATTGATATAGGCAGTCTGGACGTGGCTGTTTTAGCGGGATATCCGGGAACCATTTCCAGTACCTGGCAGCGGTCAGGCAGGGCTGGCCGCAGGTCAGGCATTTCTGCAGCTGTCCTGGTCGCCTCCAGCTCCCCTCTGGATCAGTTCATCATCAATAATCCGGATTACTTTTTCTCAAAAAACCCTGAAAAGGCTCTGATAAATCCAGACAATCTGTCAATCCTGGTCAGTCATATTGAATGTGCTGTGTTTGAACTTCCCTTTAAAGATGGAGAAAAATTTGGAAAAGTCAATATAGAGGACATTCTCCGCTTTCTGGAAGACGAAAACCTGGTCATGCATTCCAAAGGCAAATGGCACTGGACATCTGAAGCCTATCCTGCTGACGAAGTCAGTCTCAGGAGCATAAGTTCGGATAATTTTGTGGTGGTGGATCTGACAAAAAAGACTGATGTGATTGCAGAGGTTGATTTTTCCTCTGCTCTCACAGCACTTCATCCTAAAGCCATATACATGTGCGAAGGAGAGCAGTATTACGTAGAAAAACTCGACTTTGAACAGAGGAAAGCTTATGTCAAGAAAACAGACGTAGACTACTACACCGATGCCATTGATTACACCAAGATAAAGATTTTAGACGAATTCGATCAGAAAAGCTTGGAAAACTTCAGCATATCCCATGGGGAAGTGCACGTGGCCACTCAGGTGGTGGGCTTTAAAAAAATCAAATTTCATACCATGGAAAATGTGGGGGCAGGGGAGCTGACCCTTCCTCAGAATGAGATGCACACCACAGCCTACTGGCTAACCATACCCGCTCCTGTTCTTTCATCCCTTTCCTTTTCTTCAGAACAAAAAATTAACGGCCTGTTCGGCCTGTCTTACTGTTTGCATCATGTATCCCCTATTTTTATGATGTGCGACCTGCATGATATAGGAGTTTCAGTAGGAGACAATTCTACAGGCAAATCAGTCCCCCCTAGAGACATCAGGCTTAAAATGCTGAAAGAAGCAGAGAATATCATTTTTTCCCAAGAGAATTTTGAACCCAATATCTTTATTTATGATAATTTCCCCGGCGGAATTGGCTTGAGTCCGTCTCTGTTTGAGCTAGAGAAAAAGCTTCTTGAATACTGCATGAAAACCATCCATGTGTGTCCCTGTAAAGAAGGCTGTCCCTCCTGCGTGGGACCAGTTAAAGAAAGCGGTGCCTTTGCTAAACAGGTAGCACTTGATATATTGAGAAAAATTTTGTCACTTTGAACCCAACTTTTTCAGCTGCTTTTTAGGCCCTATAACTACCAATATATCACTGTCTTTAATGACAAAGTCTGCTTTGGGTATCAGAGTGGTTTTTTCCGGTATCAGACCTCTAGCCGCTATGACCTGTATCTCAAATCTATTTATCAAATCCAATTCCTTCAGGCTTTTTCCTATGAACTCCTCTGGAGGAGCGATTTCTCTTATCTCAATCCCAGAGGTTAAAGGCAAAAAATCCAGGACATTAGGATTGCTCAGTTTCATGGCTGTCTTCACAGCCATATCTCTTTCAGGATAAATCACATCTGAAGCCCCCACAGCTTCCAGTATCTTCTGGTGATCTACAGAAAGAGCCTTAGCTATGATGCGCTTAATCTTCATCTCAGAAAGATAATGGACCGTGAGTATGGAACCCTCCATATTGGGGCCTAGACTCACGATCACCACATCCATCTCCCGGATCCCCACGGCTTTTAGATTTTCTTTATCAGCTGCCTCCATGTGTACTGCGTGGGAGGCAAGATTCTTAGCCTTATCAACCCTATCTTTATCGTGGTCAATAGCCAGAACCTCTTCTCCCATTTCAAATAAGGTCTTTGTTATGTGTAAACCAAAGCTCCCCAGCCCAATGACTCCAAATTTCATTGTTTTTTTCTCCTGACAATTAACCTGGATTATTCATAAAAAAATGGCGATGTTCAATCTTTTGTTTTGCTTTCAAGGATTTACATGCTTTTTACAAAAATGATAACTGAAAACTTTTTGTTTGTTTTTACTTTCATTTTAATCGCCATTTTTTTATGAATAGGTCAGGTTAATTTTATCCAATCATGATGGATTCTTCAACATAATCATACCTTCCCTTAGGGATTTCACGACTGAAAATATAAAGAAAAGTAAGAGGGCCGATCCTTCCAATATACATGGTCAGAATGATCACAATCTTTCCTATGTCATTCAAGCGAGGAGTCAATCCTAGAGAAAGCCCCACAGTACCAAAAGCTGAAAAAACCTCAAAAAAAACTTCCCTCATTTCCACCCCGGGTTGAGTAATAAGAAGAATAAATACGGAAACACAAGTAACACAAATTCCAAGAGTGATGACTGTGAAAGCTTTGGTTATCTGCTTAACTCCGAGAGTCCGGTTAGATAGACTGACTGATTCACGGGCTAACATCTTTGACCTTAAAAAAGCAAACACCGCTCCTGCAGTGGTGGTCTTGACTCCTCCCCCTGATGAGCCCGGAGAAGCTCCTATAAACATCAAAATGATCAAGAAAAAAACCATGCCCAGGCCCAAAGTGTTTAAATCCATGGTGTTAAAACCAGCTGTCCGGGGAGTCACCACTTGAAAAATTGAAGAGAGGATCTTTTTTTTAAGGGAAAAATTTTTCAATGAATGATTGTGCTCCAAGATAAAGAATAAAACCGAAGAAAATAAGATAAGAAAAAAGGTCACTCTATAAACCACTTTGGTGTGCAGAGAAAATCTGACCCTTTGTTTTTTGAGAAGTTTAATAAAAAAACCGCTGGTTTCTCTCAGCACCATAAAACCAAGCCCTCCCAAAATTATGAGGACAATGAGGTTTAAGTTGACCCCGATATCTCCTTGAAACGCTTCAAAGCTGTTCTTATACAGACAAAATCCTGCATTACAAAAAGCAGAAATGGAGTGAAAAACAGAGTGGAACAAAGCTTTTCCATTCGGAAATTCATGGTGGAATTTTAAATAAAAAAACAATGTCCCCAACGCTTCTATGCATAGAGTGTATAAAAAGACATTCCTAATCAAAGAATGAACTCTTATGGATTTGGAATGAATAAAATCTTCTTTAAGGGATATCCCGTCTCTTATGGCAATGCTTTTCCCCGCCACCAGAAGAACAAGGGTGGAAAAAGTCATAATCCCCAGACCACCGATTTGGAAAAGCATCATGATGATAACCTGCCCTACAGGAGAAAAATAAGTGCCTGTATCCTGAACGATAAGCCCGGTCACACAAACCGCTGAAGTTGAAGTGAACAGAGCATCTGTAAATGAAATAGGGCCAGAAGTGACGCTGAAGGGCATGCACAGCAGCACTGTTCCAATAAATATGGTAATCACAAAACTTACGGCCAGAAACCGTGCAGGGTAAATTCGAATCCCTTTTAAGAATAATCCGATTTTTCCCATCATTTTTTTTATCATCTGATTTCGGAATATTAATCTATTATTTCTCTTTTTATTTGTCAATCACCCTGTGGGAGCTTTGATGAATAAACCAGGTGAAAGATGGTTTATTCACGAGTCGAGGTTGCGGCAGATGCGAGGCGCCAGGGCATGAAGGTGTGGTCCTTCACTGCGAATGCCCTGTAACGAAGCAGATGCCGCGAGATCGGCTCGCCTGTAAGGTAGAAAAATGGCGATTAAAATAAAAATGCAATCAGAAAAAATGTTCAAGGTATTGTTCTTAATAAATACTTGTAAATCGCTGGAAATAAATTAATAATGAAAACATCGCCATTTTTTTATGAATAGGTCAGGTTGACAATATTTCGGGTGTATGCTACTTTTTGAACTCGAAAATGAACTTTATCCAACTTATCTTCGAAGCCAGCATCGTCGTCAAAATAACCTTGTTAATACTTCTGCTTTTTTCAGTGTTCTCCTGGGCAGTCATATACTTTAAAAGAAAGACTTTTAAAACCCTTGAGAAAGAATCTGAAAAATTTATGTCTGTTTTTAAAAAAAGCAGAAACCTGGCAGAAGTCAACAATGCTTCCCAAAAATATAAAGCCAGTCCCCTGGCTTCTCTATTTAAATCAGGATTCAAAGTGCTGGCCTATACCAAGAAGTCCAATCCAGAATCCCCTCTTACTTCTGAAAACCTGGAAAGCATAAACAGAGCTTTTATTAAAGCCTCAAACAAAGAAGTCAAACGGCTGGAAAAAATGATGAGTTTTTTGGCTACCACAGGAAGTGTCACTCCCTTCATAGGGCTTTTTGGAACCGTGTGGGGCATTATGGATTCTTTTATTGGTATCGGAGTCAAAAAGTCTGCCAGTCTGGTAACAGTAGCCCCGGGCATCGCAGAGGCTCTGGTCGCCACTGCTCTCGGACTTTTTGCAGCTATTCCCGCAGTGATTGCTTACAACCACTTCCTGCAGAAGATCAAAGAGACCGTGAGCGATATGGAAGATTTTTCCATTGAATTTATCACCATAACCGAACGACTCTATGGCATTTAAATACAGGCCTATAAGTAAAAAAGAGGTTGGCACCTCACTATCCCAGATCAACGTAACCCCTCTAGTTGACGTCATGCTGGTGCTCCTGATCATATTTATGGTCACCGCTCCAATGATGCAGTCAGGAATTGGAGTCGACCTTCCCCAGGCAGAAACCGAATCTGCTCCTGCTGAAGAAGGGCTGACCTTAACCATTACCAGCGATAAGTTCATTCACATAGAAGACCAGGTCATCAATCAATTTCTGTTAGAGCAGCGGCTCAAAGAATATTTTTACGGGAAAGAAAAAAAGATCGTTTTTATAAGAGCTGACGAGAGTCTCCCCTATGGATTTGTTATTCGAATACTGGATATTGTTAAAAAAGCGGGCATTCAGGTAGTGGGGCTGGTTGTTAAACCTTTAGAGGAGAAAGAAGACGGATGAGTCAATCTTTGCCCTCCAGAGAATTTAAATCATTCAGACAGGCCCTCATTCTATCAGCATCCCTACATCTTTTGATCTTTATATTGGTCCTTGTTTCTCCCCACTTTCCAACTCATTCTCAAAAAGGATTGGTCCATTATGTGAACGTAGTCTCTTTTCCCGGAGGAGGGGGAGGAGGAAGCGGCGGGATGGGAGGACCCCCCGGAGGATCCCCAGGTGAAGCCCCAGAAACTGAAATAACAGAGGAAACCTCTCTTCCAGAAAGAGAAAGCCTCAGCGACCTCACCGTCCCTCAAAACATAGAAGAACAAAAATCATCCCTCAGACACCCTGTAGACAAGCCAAAAAAAGAAAAAAAGGTCGACCTCACAAAAAAAACTGTGATCCAAAAATCCACGGAAACATCTTCAGCTCAAACAAAGACAGATAAATCGGATTCAGGAACAGAAGGAAGCGGCACTGGTTTGAGAATCGGAGGAGGAGGAGGAGGAGGAGTTGGTTTTGGCTCAGAATACTCTTCTCAAATAGGCTTATCCTCTTTTCCGTATACCTGGTATTTGCAGACATTGCACGGAAGAATTTCCAATAATTGGTACACTTCTCGGATAAGCACCGGTCTCAGCGGGGATTATTTTACCACGATATCCTTCCGGATCTACCAGGATGGTCATATATCAGAACCAGAAATAGTGGAATCAAGCAGGGTAAAGTCTCTTGACCTCTCAGCAATACGTGCGGTGCGCTCCTCAGCTCCATTCCCTCCTTTGCCTGCAGAATACAAAGAAGAATACCTTTTACTCCGCATAATATTTGAGCATACCCAATGAAAAAAATAACTTCTGCTTCCATTCCATTTTTAGTCTTATTCGTTTTATTTCCTATGGGGATCAATTCCAGCCCCCAGCAGGAAGTCGTGATGAGGATCAGAGAAGGCATGCCTGTTATTCCTGTAGCTGTTCCCCAATTCATAACAAAAAACAATTCTTCAGAATTGACTTCAGCAGCATCGATTTTAAGAGAAGTCATCATTTCTGACCTTGAATACAGCAGAGTGTTCAAGCCTCTTCATGAAGATTACTACAAATATATTGACCCCTTAAATCCAGAGGATATTAATTTTAAAAACTGGGAATCCATTGAAGCCAAACTCCTTCTGAGCGGAGAAGTCACTCAAAGCGAGGACGGCTCTCTATTGTTTGAAGCAAAAACATATGATGTCAAATCCTCCCGGTTCATCAAAGGGAAAAAATACCAATCGGATCCAAGTCTACTGCGTTTGGTGGGGCATAAGGTGTCCAATGAGTTTATGATTCTATACGGAGAACCCCCTATTTTTACCACCAAAATCGTTTTCGTCTCCAACCGCAACGGGAATGACGAGCTTTATATGATGGATTACGACGGCCACAATCAGACCCGTTTGACATTCAATAAATCCAGAGATTATATGCCAGCTTGGTCTGCTGACGGAAGAACCATTGCCTATACAGCTTATGACGGACAGAAAGCCGCTCTTTATCTTTTCAATCCTTTTGAAGGCCAAAGGACTCTGGTCATGGACAAAGGCACCAGCTTTGGGGCTGATTTTTCCTACGACGGTAAAAAAATGGCCTTCTGCTCCACTGAAGACGAGTCTAATTCAGAAATTTATATCGCGGACACCAACGGAAAAAACATCAGGCGTCTCACTTACAACAACGCCATAGATACGGCTCCATCCTGGTCCCCCAACAATAGGGAAATCGCGTTCACATCCGACCGGCTGGGCTCTCCTCAAATATACATCATGGATGCCGAAGGGTCCAATGTCCGCAGGCGCAGCTTTGGAGGGAATTATCACGACGCGCCAGCATGGGCCCCCACAGGAGACAGGATCGTGTATGTTTCCAGAGTCGCGGCTGTATTTGACCTTTATGTCCTCAATCTCAGAACAGACCGCATTATAAAGCTAACAGAGGGTTATTCCCGGAATGAAAGCCCTTCCTGGTCTCCTGATGGACGTCATATAATTTTTTCATCCAACCGTACAGGAACTATCCAAATTTATTCTATTGATTATGACGGAAGTCATTTAAGACGCCTTACTTCCAATGGTGAAAACAAACTGCCCAACTGGTCTCGAAAATAAAATTTCTTATACTATTTGACAACAGCATATATTCATTGTATATAGACATAGACAACATACCTGGAAAAAATGTATCTTACAAAAACATTAAATTCAAAGGAGTACCCATGAAAAAATTTATTGTACTGTCCGTCTCTTTTCTGTTGGTCTTTTCACTCTTTTCCTCCTGCAGGAAAAAAGTCGAAGAAACTCCACCCCCTCCCCCCCAGGTCCAAGAACAGCCCAAAGTTGAAAAAGTAGAAAAACCTCCAGCCAAAGAACCAGAATTAACAGAGGAAGAAATATTTGAACAAAAGACCCTGGAAGAAATCAACTCAGAACAGCCTCTTGAAATGATCCATTTTGATTTTGATAAATATTTCATCAGAGAAGATGCAAAGCCGATTCTTGAAAAAAACGCCCAGTGGCTGAAAAAATGGGAAAGCGTAAAAATATTGATCGAAGGTCACTGTGACGAACGCGGAACCGAGGAATACAACCTTGCTCTCGGAGAAAAAAGAGCCCAGAGCGCTCGGGACTATCTTATTTCTTTGGGAATTTCCCCAGATAGAATAGAAATCATTTCCTATGGAAAAAGCCAGCCCTTAGATCCTGGTCATAATGAAATCGCTTGGCAGAAAAATAGAAGAGATGAATTCACTATAATAGAAAAATAGACCTTTTCATCTATGGCCAAAAGGATTTACTCTGGGATCATTCTTCTCTTCTTGTGTCCCATACTGCTTTTAGGAATCCAAAAAAGCCAAAAAGCTTACGAGCTCATATACAAAGATGTGCAGATACTGAAACAGAAGATTCATGACCTAGAAGAAAAAATAAAGCAAAACCAGGAATCCATCCGTTCCATAAAAAAGCAGTTAGATGAAATTTACCAATTGATTAAGATCATTCGGACCCAACAAGCAGACCTCAATAAAGAACAAGAAAAGGTCCCTGCTCAGTACCAAATCATACTTGAGAGATTCGACTCGCTGAGTTCTCGCCTTTCACAAATTTCAGAGGATTTAATTGAAATCAAACAGTCAGCAAAAACCATCCCTTCAGATACAGAAGAAACAGCTTCTGAAGAAGCTCTAAGTAAATCCGAACAAGAATCAACCGAGGAACAAACAGAGATATCTGAAGAAGAACAGAAGCCCAAGACTCCCCTTGATCCTGATCTGTCTCCTCAAGAAGTCTACAACTTAGCCCGGTCTGATTACCTGAAAGGCAATTTTCAATTAGCCATTGAAGGTTTTGAAATCTATCTGGAAAACTTTCCCGAAAGCCCTCTTGCCGACAATGCACTCTACTGGATCGGTGAATGCTATTTCAGCCAGGAAAAGCATGAAGAAGCCGTAAAGAAATTCAATGTCCTTATTCTAAGCTACCCGGAAGGAGATAGAGTTCCCGCAGCTTACCTTAAAAAAGGCATCAGCCTGATGGAAATGGAAAAAGAAGAAGAGGCTTTAGCTGTATTCAAGCTTCTCATCAGCAAATTTCCACTTGAAGAAGAGACCAGAATCGCCCAAGAAAAAATAAAGGAAATAAGATCTAGGATTTTATAATGAGAGATATAAACAGCTACAACAAGGTCATTTTAGTAGGGAGACTCGGTGCGGATCCTGAAGTCAGATATATTCCTCAATCCAACAGGGCCGTAGCCAATTACTCATTAGCCACCAATGAGCGGATCTTCAATCCACAAACAAAAGAAAGTGAAGACCGAACTGAATGGCATAGGGTCGTATCCTGGGGTAAAACTGCAGAATTCTGTGAAAAGTATTTATCAAAAGGCAAACAGGTTCTTATTGAAGGAAGGCTGAGAACAGACAAATGGGAGGACCGCAAAGGCAATCAAAGATACACCACAAAAATCCATGCCTATCAGATCACCCTACTCGGAAAAAGAGGAGATACAGAAACCATTCAATCCCCCCCTGATCTCGAGGATGAGTCCGACTTTCCTTCAGACCAGAACATGCCAGACACAGACAGTGAAGACGAGGACGTCCCCTTTTAAACCCATTAACTCCAAACAGAGCATTTTATGACTGATAATGATGACTAAAAAGAGAACCACCTCTGCAAGCAAAAAGACCCTTTCAGAAAAAGAAAGAGAATTCAGAAAAAAGATTATCGAAGACCACCGACCCTGGGGAAAATTCCGTTCCTATCCTCATCAAGAGGCAGGAAGTATAAAGCTCATCACTGTAAAACCAAATGCTTCCCTTTCTCTTCAATACCATCATCACCGCAGCGAGTTTTGGGTCGCTCTTGACAGAGGTCTGGAAGTAACTGTCGGCAAAAGAGTGTGGAAGCCTAAAAAAAATGAAGAAATATTCATCCCCCTTAAAATCCCGCATCAAGTCCGGAATGTGGGAAAGCACCCTGCAAGGATCATGGAAATCTGGATAGGAAAATCAGACGAAAACGACATTGTCCGGCTTAAAGACGTCTACGGAAGAGTGAAAAACTCAAAAGTTTGAATAAAACTCAGGTCATTCTGCTAACAACAGAGCTTTAGGGTGTTTGTATAAAACATTTTCTAGAAAATGTTCTTCTACTTCCCGGACTGTTCGTAGGTTTAAGGCATGTTTAACTATTTCTTGTATATTCTTGTATTCAACCGACCGTAAGGCCTTTTTTATCTTGGGGATAAACACAGGATTCATACTGAAACTTCTCAATCCCAGCCCTAACAAAGCTAAAGCAGAAAGCGGATCTGCCGCCATTTCTCCGCACACAGCAACTTCTTTTTTCTCTTTTTGAGCACTCTCTATAACGAATTTCAACAGTCTCAACACGGACGGATGGAGGGGTTTAAATAAATAAGAAACCAGTTCATTTGACCTATCCACAGCAAGGTAATACTGAACAAGGTCATTGGTTCCTATACTCACATAATCCACTTCCTTGACAAGACTGTCCGCTATAGCTGCCGCAGCAGGAACTTCAATCATAATCCCCAGGAGTATATTTGGGTCATACTTTAACTTTTGTGCGGTCAATTCTTCCTTTATCTCTCCAATAATCATCTTGGCTTCCTCTACTTCCTCAACACCTGTAACCATGGGAAGCATGATACGAACATTTTTATTTAGGGCACTGGCCCTGAGTATAGCTCTCAACTGTGTTTTAAAATGATACCTTTCCCTTAATGAAAGCCGGAGTCCTCTGAGCCCCAGGGCTGGATTAGGCTCTTTTTCAACATTCATTTGAGGGAGATTCTTTTCTCCCCCGATATCAACCGTTCTTATATAAACGGGTTTTTTTCCCGAGTTTTTTGCTAGCTGAGAATAAATCTTGTAGTGATCTTCTTCAGAGGGAAGTTTTTTTCTCTGGAAAAAAATGAATTCTGTCCTGAAAAGCCCGATTCCTTCCGCTCCCATAGAAAAGGCAAGATTGACTTCCTCAGGGAGTTCAATATTAGCTAACGGATAGAATCTGACACCATCCAAGGTCTTGGATTCTAGCTTGGCTGTCTTTTTCAGTTCTTTTATGTAGCTGTCGTATTTTTTCTGCTTGCTTTCAAACTCTCTCCGAGTGGCTAAAGGAGGATTGATGATCACTTCTCCATTAGTGCCGTCCACAATTAACGTGTCTCCATCCTTGACCTTTCGTGTGACCTCGCTTAATCCCATTACCGCAGGAATATTCAGGGAGCGGGCTAAAATAGCGGTGTGTGAAGTGGTGCCTCCTATATCCAGTGCCACAGCAAGGACATTTCCTTGTCCCAGCTTGGAAGCAGCCTCTGAAGGAAGCAGCTCATGGGCCACTAATATTTTTTCCTTGCCATCGTCTTTTTCTAATTTTTTATCCGACTCCAGATTTAAATAAATTTTTGAAAGGACATCCTTTAAGTCATATTCACGCTGCTTAAAATACTCATCCTCAATCGACCGGAACATTTCAGAATACTCATCAAACACTTTAGAGATAGCTCTTTCAGCATTTGTTTTCTCATCTTTGATGATCTCCTTAATTCTAAAAAGAAGATTTTTGTCTTTAAGAATAAAAAGATGGGCTTCAAAAATAAAAGAATGATCAGCTCCAACTTTTTTGCCGATTTCCTCTTTTATCTTTTTCAGCTGTTCCTCTGTTTTGCTGACCGCATCCTCCAACCTATCCAGCTCTCTATCTACATGTTCTGGCTTAATATCATTTTTTCGGGAAGTAAAGACCACTCCTTCTGACAGATGAACTTCTCCCACCGCAATACCAGGAGAAACCCCGATTCCTCTCAGCCTAAGATATTCCATCTGAACTCACTCTTTTTCATGAAATTTATCATCGATCAGATCTTGTAGTGCTTGGACCGCCATTTTCTCATCTCTTCCCTCTACCTTTAATTGGATCTCTGAGCCCTGGACAGCTGCTAAGGTCAGAATTCCCAAAACACTTTTCCCGTCCGTTTCATTGCCGTCTTTGACGATCTTTATGGAAGAGGCAAATCTGTTTGCCAAATTGACAAATTTAACAGCAGCTCTTGCATGCAGGCCTAATTTATTTTTTATTTCTACTGTTTTTTTAACCATGAAACCCAGCTAATGATCAACTTTTTGTTTTGAGCAGAGCACTGGCAAGATGTATATTTTTCTTCCCTTGTTCCACTACTTTTTTTGCAACATCTTTTAAATTATTGCTCCTCTGCAAGGAAACAAACTTGATGAGCATCGGCAGATTGATTCCGGTTATGATCTCAACCTGATTGTCCTTTAAGAAGCTAAAACTCAGGTTAGAGGGAGTCCCCCCAAACATATCTGTAAAAATAAGCACTCCATTTTTCTGGTCCACCCTTTTTATGCTTTCATTTATTTTCTTCTTTGACTCTTCCACATCGCTATACCAGCCAATTGAAAGGGCTTCTATATTCACAGCTTCACCTAAAATAATGGTGAGGGCATTCAGAAGCTCTTCAGCTAATTTTCCGTGAGAAACAATAACACCGCCGATCATTTTATATCCTGTTCATAATGTTTCATCTTTGTTAACATCAATCCAGTATTTATTTTATCATGTATCATTCAAATCATTAAGCTCTTTATGCCCTAACTAAAAAATAGGTCCTATCTGAATATATCACGATGCGAAATTTGAATGCTATACTTTTTTTTCTCCAGATGTTTTTTCAGCCATTCACACACAGCAACTGACCTATGCCTTCCCCCGGTACAGCCGATTGAAATGGTTAAATAACTCTTTCCTTCTTCAATAAAATGGGGCAGCTGATAATCAATGAATTCAAACAATCCGTGGAGATATTCTTGGGTCTTTTCAGAATTATAAATGTAATCCGCAACTGGTTTTTCCTTTCCTGTCTTCTCTCTTAACTCATCAATATAATGGGGATTTGGTAAAAACCGGGTATCAAAAACAAGGTCTGAATCTAAAGGAATTCCATATTTATATCCAAAGCTAATGAGCATGATCTGGATCCTGTATTCTCCTTTTTTTAAAAACCGGTCAGAAATCAGCTTTTTTAAGTCAGAAATATTTATTTTTGAAGTATCAATGACTTCATCTGAAAGGCTCTTGATTTCAGCCAACTTTTTCCTTTCCAGTTGAATGTTCTCAATGACTGTCTTCCCCTCTGTCACGGGGTGGGGGCGCCGGCTTTCACTGAATCTTTTTACCAAGGTTTCATCTGAAGCTTCCATAAATATGACACAGGGAGAAACTTTCTTGCGGATCTTTTTTAGAATCTTAGGAAACTCTGAAACAAATCCCGCCTCTCTTATATCAACGACAAAAGCCACTTTATCTATCTGAAATTCTTTTTTTCTCCACAGTTCCACAAAATTCGGAATCAGCTTTGCAGGTATGTTATCCATACAGTAATAACCAAAGTCCTCAAAAAACCGGCTGGCAATTGTTTTTCCAGAACCAGATAATCCTGTTATAATCAAGAAATTGTAATCAGTCATTTTGTCTTTTTTTTCTTTAATTTTGATTCAATGGTTTTGTCCAGCCTCATGGAAATCTCTTTAGGCGCATGATAGCCTTTTTCTTTCAATATCTGCACTTTGCACGCCACTTCTATCAAGGTGGCGATATTCCGGCCCGGGGCCACAGGAATCACAATTTGGGGAATTTTCACATCCAAAAGCTCATGTTTTTCCAGCGAATCCAACCCGAGTCGATCATATTCTCTATCGGGTTCCCATTTCTTTAAGTTTATCACCAAATCTATAGTTGAGCGCTTGCAGATAGACTTGGAACCAAAGATCTGTTTGATATTGATAATGCCGAGCCCTCTTATCTCCATAAAGTAACGGCTCAAGGCAGGGGAGGTTCCCATTAATTTCTTTTCTGATACTTTTTTTACATTGGTCACATCATCGGAGATGAAACGCCATCCTCTGGATATCAGCTCCAAAGAACTCTCGCTTTTTCCCACTCCGCTGTCTCCTCTGATCAAGACTCCAAGCCCATTGACTTGAAGCATCCCCCCTGAGATCACTTTCTGATTAGAATCCCTGTCTTTGGGAGAAGAATTCTGGTCAGTCCGACTCATCTATACGTTCCTCTTCGTTTTGGATAACAGTTAAAACCTCACTTATATTTCTCGCCCTGATAACTTTTTTTACCAGATTCTTGGACTTCCGGATAAGATGAGCGATAGCAGCCAGTGCCTGTAAATTGACACTCGGATTATCAGGTGAAGAAACCACCAGGAAAAAAACATGGGTCAGCTTTTTATCCTGAGAACCAAAGTCAATACCCTTTCCGGATATACCCATAAGCACATTTAACTCTTTCGCAGATTTTACTTTGCAGTGCGGGATAGCAAATCCTTCTCCAATGGCTGTGCTGCCGAGCTTTTCCCTCTGTATGAGCCGCTCATACAGCTCTTTTTCTTTTATGGACTTGTTTTTCTCTTTCAGAAAGGAGACCATTTCTTTTAAAACCTGGTCACGCGTTTCCCTTTCTAACTCTAAGATGACCCTATCATTGGTTAATAAATTGCTTACTTTCAATTTTCTCTCTCTATTCTATTCAAGTTCAATCAGACCTAAATTTTTATCTTTTCTTTTATACAAAACCGCCCATTTCTGGGTATCGATATCCTTAAAAACAAAAACACTTTTCTTTTTCGGGTCAAATAAAAGGGATGCCTCCTCCACGGACATGGGTTTTAAGATATAATCATTATCCCTTATAATCCTGGTTCCCTGTATTTGGGACCCGGTCTCATCTGGAAAGGACTCTGCTTCCTTTCTTATTCTTCTTTTGCGCTGTCTCATCTTTTCTTTTTCTTTTTTCACCTGTCTCTCAATATTCTCAAAAGCAGCACCCAAAGAAGAAATCATATCCTGAGTCTCTTCAGCCGCATTGAGAGTGAATCCTTTTGCAGAAATGTTTATCTCTGCTTGGTGTCGGTATTTTTCTACAGATAACACAATGTCCATCTCAGCAGGAGATTTTATTAACTTGCCAATACTTTTGATCCGTTTTTCACAGAAATCTCTTATCTCAGGCGTGATATTGATCTGTCTTCCCGTATAATTGATATTAATCATGGTTCCTCCATCAAATATTTTCTTTTCCTTATGTGAGAAGGCGGGATTTTTAACTGTTTCCTGTATTTTGCCACTGTCCGTCTTGCGATATTGAAATCTTCTTTTGCTAAAATATCACTTATTTCTACATCACTCAAAGGATAAATTCTTTCCTCATTTTCTATAAGCTTTTTCATTCTCTCTTTTATCCGAAGAGTGGAAACCTCTTCTCCTGATTCTCCAGAAAGAGCTTTATGGAAAAAATATTTTAAAGGGAATACTCCTCTTGGAGTCATCATATGTTTATTAGCCACAACCCGTCCCACCGTTGACTCATGAACTCCAATTTCTTCAGCCAGTTCAACCAAGGTCAGCGGTTTGATGTAATCCAGTCCTTTCTCTAAAAAGTCTTTTTGTTTGTTGACGATAAAATTTGCGACTTTATAAATGGTGTTATTTCTCTGGTCCAAACTTCGCAAAAACCAAAAGGCTTTCTTTAATTTATCTTTTAGAAATTCATAAGCTTCAGGGTTTTCCTTTGATGCACGAGCTATCAGCTTTCTGTAAAACTTATTGATCCTAAGGCTGGGAATGCCTTCAGTGTTAACCTTTATGGCGAATTCTCCGTCTTTTTTCTCCACAATAATATCCGGCACAATAAAATCTGTTCTCTCCTGAGAGTACATGGTTCCCGGCTTTGGATTCAATCTCCGGATCTCTTTAATCAGCTCTTTTACCTCTGATAGACTGATGCCCATAACGTTGGACAGCTCCTCAAAACGGGACTTTTCTAAAAGGTCTAAGTGGTCATGAATGATTTTCCGCAAATTCGCGCTGTCTATTTCCAAATAATCCAACTGAACCAGAAGAACTTCTTTAAGAGAAAGACTTCCCACACCTATGGGATCGAATCTCATTATCTTTTCTCTCGCTTTATTGACTTTATCCAAAGGGGCTTTCACAGAGCGGGAAACATCTTCTAAAGAAATGGTCAAATACCCGTCCTCATCAATATTCCCTATGATATAATAAGCGATTTCCTTATCTTTTTCATCGAAAAAAGTCAAATTGGCCTGCCAATTAAGCCGTTCCCAAAGTGAGAGCTCTTTGGAGATAAAGTTTTCATAATCCGGCGCTTCCTTTTTGCCCATATAAATAGAATGGAACCTATTGTCAAAGTACTGCTCATACATGGCCTCAAACTCAGGGTCATTTTCTGCTTCAAAAGGCTCATCATTCTCACCAGAGTCCAGTCCCTGTTCTTTTTCTTTCCGGTCTTCCTGTTCTTCTTTGACTGTTTCTCCTTTAATTTCAAGCAGAGGGTTCTCAGATAACTCATCATCAATGACCTCAATTATCTCTAAGTTTGTTAAAGGAAGCATTCTTATGGCTTGCTGCAAAGCAGGGGCGAGGATGAGTTTTTGAGTCTGCTTCTGACTCAGCTGTTGTTTTAAAGCCATTTTTCTATCTTAAAATTCCTCCAGAGAAATCACTCAAGTCTAAATCCCTCCCCTAGGTAAGACTGCTTAACTTTATCTGAATTAACAATCTCATCCGGTGTTCCCTGGACGATGATCTCTCCCTTGTCTATTATATAAGCTCTGTCAGTAATTTTGAGGGTTTCTCTCACGCTGTGATCTGTTATAAGCAAGCCAATACCTCTCTCTCTCAGTGAATAGATTATTTTCTGCAAATCAAATACAGCAAGAGGGTCTATCCCGGTAAAGGGTTCATCTAAAAGAATATAATCCGGATTTGTGGCCAAGGCTCTAGCAATCTCAAGTCTTCTCCTTTCCCCTCCTGACAAAGTTGCCGCTTTTCCCTCTATAAGTTCCTCCAGTCCAAACTCAGTTAACATATCAATGATATCTGATTCCTCAATAGGAGAATTGTACATGATTTCTTTTGCTGCCAAAAGATTGTCTCTCACGCTCAATTTTCTGAATGAAGAAGGTTCCTGGGGAAGGAGGCACAATCCTTTCCTTGCCCTCAGATACATAGGAAGGTGAGTGATGTCTTTTCCCTCTAAATATATTTGACCGGAATCTTGAGGAATAAGTCCAAGAATCAATCCGAATGTGGTTGTCTTCCCTGCGCCGTTAGGCCCCAGAATCCCGACAATTTCCCCTCTATTGACTTTTATAGATACATTGTTCACCACTTTCTTTCTGCGGTAGCTCTTGTCCAGTCCTCTGGCTTCTAAAAATGTATTCATCTTTCACTTCTTGATTACCGTTACTGATCTCTCGTCTCCTCTGTTTTCGACGATGATTCTATCATTGGCCATACTAAAAGTCAATTTGTCGCCCTCTGTCCTTCCCCTGTTTTCCTCTATAAGAACAGGATTCCCGGTCAGGACAATCTCTTCATTATCAAATGAATAAACAGCATTTTCCCCTCTTCCTTCATAAACTCCCATTGAGATGACCACAGAACCCTCTGCGGTTATATCCTTCATCTCTCTCTCCTCAATTTGAATGCATAAGGAATCTGCCTTTATTCGGACATCTCCGATTTCCATAGAACACTCCTTTTGATACAGTATTCTATGCTCTTGGGGGTCAAACTCCATGCTTTGGGATAAGACCCTGATTTTTTTCCCCTCCTGCTGTTTGTTATCATAATGAAAAAGTGTCTGCACTCCCTTACTGGCACTCAGCCCTTCTCTTTCTTTTTTGACCACAACTTCCCCTGCAGTGAGCATTTCCTGACCCTGCCACAATTTGACTTTCTCCTTAAATACAAAACGTTCCAGCTCTTCTAAATATCTCATACTTTGTGCTGAGATGAACACAGGCTGGGATTCAGAGAAAATCCCTATGTTCATTTCATGACTTCCAGAAGACCTGAAAACACCGGTAATTTCTCCTTCTGCACTAAGGTCTTGGCTGTTTAGAAAACTGGATATCTTATCGGCTGAAATATCATAATCTTCCGAAAAAATCTCTGCTTTCTGGAAACTATCGCCCACCACAGTTAAAGTCTCTTCTGCTTTATCAAGGGAGAATTCATTCCCTCTGATCTGTCGTTTATGACCTTCGGCACTGTCTTCAAGCAGCACCTTATCAGAGCCAATAAAATTGCTGATTTCACCGGATCTTCTGAAATCAATGGTGAATCTTCCTGATTGAATCCTATTGAAACCTGATTCCTGCTGATGTGAATCAATAAAACAATCCCCTTTAGCCTCTATTTTCTGAGGAGTATCAAGATATTTAAAAAACCTGACAAACACTTCTTCAGCACCAACTTTATATCTTTCTCTTTCCCTGTCTTCTTCAGGTTTAGAATTCAAAACAAACTCTCCTCTGACATTTCCTTCCAAAAACAGGGACCTTAAGAAATCTTTAGCTGGAGGAAGATAAAATTCCAGCCGGTCAGTCTGAACTGAATTTTCCCCAGCCTTAACACTTGCCTTTCCCTGGATGTAGCCGTTCCCCCATTTATGGGTGTAATACAATTCATCTCCGCTTGCATAAATGACCTTTGAACTCTCTTGGTCCTGTGTAAATTCAAGGTGTACATCATTTTTTATCTTTAAATCTTTTTCTCTTTCCCAGCAAATCAGGGACTTTCCTTCTCCCTTGACCCTATCAGAAGAAAAAGATACCCCTTCATCTGTTTTAATAATATGTTCTTTATTATCATATTCCAGGTAAGAAGATCTGATAACAAGGTCTTTGAACCTGATTTCAGCATTTCCTTGCACCATGAGCCGATTTTCTTTCTGGTCACGCAGAACTTCACCACCTCTTATGACAACATCTTCTCCTTCGGCGCGCTTTAAAAATTTTATGAGCACATCTCCTTCCATGTGATAAAATCCATCTTCTCCCAGATACTGCCGGTCAGCTTTTGACTCAAGAACCAGGTTTCCCTTCTCATCCTGTAAATAGACAACTTCTTCTCTTTTCTGGACTTTCCGTTCTTCCAATTCTTCATCGGACAACAAAATCCTGGCTTCCTTCCCTGACCTGGAAATGATGTTTAATCCAATAATGACCAGAACCAAAACAAGACCGAAAAGAGTTAAATGCCTAAATATTATGGAAGGGCTGACCTTTTTTTCTTTAACTTGTTTTCGCACAGAAACCATGTTCCTTTTTATATTATAAAGGAATCTATCCCATTATGACTATAAGGCCGGAATCTTGACTCGTGAATAATCCAGGTTATATATATATATTATAATTTATTCTCTCCAGAAAAGCATGTCATCTTTGAGCTGGTCTTATGTCATGCAGCACAAGATTCAGCCGCTTCTCCCCAAGATATTCGGTGCTGCTTAAAGAATAGACAATATCTGCCCAATCACCCCCAGCAAAATATTTGACCCAGTCCTTTCTCCCCCAGCCCACAGCCTCTAAATTTCTCCCTTCTTTTTTTACCATAAACTTGCTGTGCTTTTCTTTAAGAACCGCCGGTCTCGAAGCAATCAAAACTTTACGGGATAAAAAGACAGGCTTCGGATTTCCAACTCCATGGGGTTGAAGCAGGTTGGTTTCCTCTAAAAAAGAATGGTTTATTCGCTTAAAATCAATCTCGGCGTCTATTTTTATCTTTCTTTTTAAAGCCGCTTTATTTATTTCTTTCTCAGCATAATGGTTTAGATTCTTTCTGAAGTCATCAAACTGTTTTTGGCTGACTTCACATCCCACGGCTAAAGGATGTCCTCCGAAACCAAGACAAAATTGGCTGCTGTTTCTGATACAGTCAATCAATGAAAAGTCCTGAATGCTCCGGCCCGAGCCTACAGCTTTCCCATTTTCATAGGAAAACAGGAGCACCGGCCGGTAATAAATGTCCTTCAATCGAGAGGCAACAATACCGATAACTCCCTTATGCCAGTGCTGGCTCCCCAAGACCAAAAATTTATATTTTTTGTTCAACCTGTTTTTTTCTATCTTTTCTAAAGCCTGGTCAAAAATCTTTATCTCTGCTTTCTGTCTTAAAGAGTTCAGTTTGTTCAAATGCGCGGCAATGGCAATGCTTTTTTCATCATCCTTAACCCGAAAAAGATCTACAGAAAGGTCTACTTTTCCCATTCTTCCGGCTGCATTCAATCTTGGAGCGATTCTGAAACCCACATCCCCTGTTGTCACGTCCCCGCACCCCAACCCGCAAACTGAAAGGAGACTCCTCAGGCCTTTATTGGATACAGCTTTCAGGCCTTCCAGACCCTGTTTTACGAAAATCCTGTTTTCGCCTCTTAATTCAGCAACATCAGCAATGGTGCCGATAGATACCAGTTTTAAGTAATGAGAGAGAACATTTCCTTTATTTCTTTTTTCCAGAAGCGCCTGTATCAGTTTGAAAACCACCCCCACTCCCGCCAGATTTTTATCCGGGTACCTTGAGTTTTCCAATGCTGGATTCAGAACAGCAACCGCTCTGGGGAGCTCTAAACCAGGCTGATGATGATCCGTTATAATAACATCCACTCCCTTTGCCTTGGCTTCTTCTGTAAACAGAACCGCTTTGATCCCACAGTCCACACTGATAACTAAGCCAATTTTTCTTTCCAGCACCATTTTAAGATGCTTGGTCTTCATGCCATACCCGTCTTCCAATCTATCAGGAATAAAATATTCAACACGTCCTCCCATAGATTCAAGAGCTTTCATAAGAATCACTACTGAAAGAATCCCATCCACATCATAATCTCCGAACACCAGTATCTTCTGTTGTTTCCTGACCGCTTCTTCTATTCTTTGGACCGCGTCCTCCATTCCTTCCATTTGATAAGGGTCACTCCAATCTTCTCTCGAGGGAAATAAAAACTTCTCAGCCTCCTGTTTGTTCCTTATTCCCCTGTTATAAAGAATTTGAGCTGTTTCTTGAGAAAGACCGAGTTCAGAAGCAAAACCAAGGATTCTATGATCAAATTTAGGCAGCAGCCAAGCAGCATTTTCCATTGGATTTAAATTTAACACACACAGCACTCAAACATCAACAACCCAAAATCAACAAAATCTAATATCTAAGAATATCAATGGAATCACGTTGACAATGATTTCCATGAAAAATATAATTCCTTTAACGCCATGATCCGTCTCAAAGACAAACTTTCCCGCACCCGAGAAGTTTTTAATGAAAGAATAAAGGAAGTGCTCAAATCCCCCAAAAAAAGAGACCAGGTCCTGGATGAACTTATGGAATCTCTAATCCTTTCAGATACCGGGATAAACACTTCTGAAAAAATCATAGCTGGATTAAAAGAAAAAACAAAAAAGTCTGACTCCTTCTCAACCATAAAGCAGGTTTTAAAAAATCAAATCATAGAAATCCTCTCCAGATATTCTTTAAAATTAAACATAAATCCCCACGGAACCGTTATCATGTTTGTAGGCACTAATGGGGGAGGAAAAACCACTTCTCTTGCCAAAACAGCATATCATTTCAAGAAAAAAGGCAAAAAAGTGCTTATGGTAGCTGCAGACACCTTCCGAGCCGCGGCTCAAGAGCAGCTCTCTGAATGGGGGAAAAAGTTAAATGTGCCTGTTATTAAAAGCAAATACGGAGCAGATCCTGCCGCGGTAACTTATGATGCCATTCAATCTTTTAAAGCCCACCATTATCAAATGCTCCTCATCGATACAGCCGGCCGCCTCCATACCAACATAAACCTGATGAATGAACTTGAAAAAATCAAAAAAATAATCTCAAGAGAAATCCCGGGAGCTCCCCATGAAGTCCTATTGGTTTTGGATGCAAGCATCGGACAAAATGCCCTTCATCAGGCAAGAGAATTCTCAAAGTTTTCTGGACTTACCGGGATATTTTCATCCAAACTGGATGGAACCGCTAAAGGGGGAAGTGCCATAAGCATCGTGGATGAACTGAACCTTCCCATCAAACTGATAGGCGTTGGAGAAGAAGAGAGCGATATGCTTGAATTTTCTCCCCAAGAATTCACAGATGCCCTTTTATCATGAATACTTATAAAGATATTTCCTATCTCCAAATGTGCTATGCCCTCGCTGAAAAAGCAATAGGATGGGCAAGCCCAAATCCTTATGTAGGAGCTGTGGTGGTAAAAAAGGACATCATTGTCGGCCACGGCTATCATGAAAGACCAGGGAAGCCGCACGCTGAAGCATTAGCCCTAGAAAAAGCAGGCTCCCAAGCAAAAAACGCCACCCTTTATATAAATCTGGAACCCTGCGTGCACTGGGGCAGAACCCCCCCCTGTATCGACAAAATACTTGCATCTGGAATAAAAAGGATTGTGATATCAACCATTGACCCGAATCCACTGGTAAATGGGAAGGGAATCCAAAGGATGAAACAAGCAGGAATTGAGGTTGAATTAGGCCTTTTAAAAGAAAAGAACAACCGCCTGAACCAGGCCTATTTGAAATACATTCAGCATAAAATCCCTTTTGTGACCTTAAAAACAGCCATGAGTCTGGATGGAAAAACAGCAACCAAAACTCATTCATCAAAATGGATTTCATCCTCCCAAACCAGAAAATACATGCACCTGTTGAGAGGAGAGCACGATGCTGTCATGGTAGGGATAAACACCTTATTGATAGACGACCCCCAACTGACAGTAAGACATTCCAGCTGGCCTGGAAAAACCATAACCCGAGTGATTCTGGATTCAAACTTGAGATTTCCCGTGAACGCAAAGATACTCCACACCTTAAATAAGGGAGATGTCATTGTGTTTACCCTTGAGCCCTCTTCATCTGAGAAAAGAAAAGTCCTGCAAAAAAAAGGAGTGAAGGTCATCAATCTTCCTGGAAAAAACAGTAAAATCAATATAAACAAAGCTCTCACCTGGCTGGGACAAAACAAAATATCAAGTGTGCTGGTGGAAGGAGGCAATACGCTTCACACCCATATGCTTGAATCCAGAACAGTGGATCAAATCGTGATGTCCATCTCCCCAAAATTAGTGGGAGGGCAAAAGGCCCCTTGTTTTTTTGAAGGAAAAGGAGTGGAGAACATAAATAAATCCCTTAAAATAAAAAAAATGAAATCATTTCAAATAGGCGATGATACCATCATCCAAGGATATCTCTAATGTTTACAGGAATCATAAAGCATAAAGGCCGGTTCAAATCTTACTCCCTGGGCAAAAAAGAAATGTGTCTCGAAGCTCCTACCCTGGCTCGTCACATGAATATTGGCGACAGCCTTTCTGTCAATGGTGTCTGCCTCAGCATCACCAAAAAGAAAAAAGATGTTCTTTATTTCAATCTTTCCCCAGAGACTTTAGAAAAGACCACCCTGGGTTCTTTTAAAACAGGAGATTGTTTGAATCTAGAACCTCCTCTAACCCTTTCAGATCCTCTGAGCGGGCATTTGGTCTCCGGCCATATTGATAAAAAAGCAAAAATCAGTAAAGTCTTAACCAGAAGAAATGGAAAAAGAATTACAGTACAATTTCCTCCTGAATTGAAACCCTACTTTATCCCTAAAGGATCTGTGGCCGTTGACGGAGTCAGTCTCACTGTGGCCTCGATAAAGGGCAGCCAATTTGAGACAGAAATCATACCGATCACTCTCCAAGACACTAACCTATCCCAGTTGAAACCGGGTCAGGAAGTCAACCTCGAATGTGACATAATCGGAAAATATGTGTATAATTATATTTCAGAACTAAACAAGAAAATAGACTGAGGATTTGAATACATGCAAAACAAACCAGCGGTTGCTTCTGTAGAAAAAGCTATCAAAGCCATAAGAGACGGAAAGCTCCTTATCATTGTTGATGATGAGGATAGAGAGAACGAAGGAGACCTCACCTGTGCAGCAGAAAAAGTCACTCCTGATATCATTAACTTTATGGCAAAACACGGAAGAGGTCTGATTTGTTTGTCTCTTACAGAGGATAGAATCAGAGAATTAGACCTTCCTTTGATGGTCAAATCCAACACAGCACCCTTTCAAACAGCCTTCACTGTGTCTATCGATGCTAAAGAAGGCACCACCACAGGGATCTCTGCCTATGATAGAGCCCGAACCATCCTTGCCGCCATAAATCCAGATACCAAACCGTCTGACTTAGTGCGTCCCGGACACATCTTCCCTCTGCAAGCTCAAGAAGGAGGCGTGCTTAAAAGAGCAGGACAGACCGAGGCATCTGTGGACATAACTAAATTAGCTGGGTTGACTCCTGCTGGTGTCATCTGTGAAATCATGAATGAAGACGGAAGCATGGCCAGAAGAGAAGAGCTGGAAAAATTCAGCGAGACTTTTGATATCCCTATCCTGACCATCGCAGAGCTTATTAAGCACAGAATGCAAAATGAGATTCTGGTGAAAAAGATCGAAGAAGCGGACCTGCCCACAAAATACGGCCATTTTAAAATCATGGTATTTGAAGACACCATTTACCACGAACACCATATCGCACTGGTTAAAGGAGAAATAAAAAAAGATCTTCCCACACTTGTCCGGGCCCATTCTCAATGCCTCACTGGGGATACCTTTCATTCAAAACGGTGCGACTGCGGTGAACAGCTCCATCTTTCCATGAAAATGATTGAAAAAGAAGGGACAGGCGTCATTTTATATATGATCGAACACGAAGGCCGAGGCATCGGACTCATCAACAAAATAAAAGCTTATGCCATCCAGGAAAAGGGAGAAGATACGGTTGAGGCCAATCGAAAGCTCGGATTCAAACCTGACCAGAGAGACTATGGGGTCGGCGCTCAGATACTGGTTTCTCTTGGAATCACCAAGCTGAAACTCATAACCAACAACCCAAGGAAATTCATAGGCCTATCTGGATACGGACTGGAAATAGTGGAGAGAGTCTCTATTGAAATCCCCCCCAATTCCAAAAACCTCAAATACCTGAAGACAAAAAAAGAAAAAATGGGACACATTCTGGAATTGGTCTAGGTTGAAATAATAAATGTGACGGGACCGTCATTGACAAGAGACACGTCCATTATTTCCCCAAAAATTCCTGTTTCTGTGCGGACCTTTTTTTTCTTCAGTCTCTCCACAAAATAATCGAACAGCCTTTCTGCCTCCTTAGGTTTCTCAGCTCCGTCAAAGCTCGGCCTTCTCCCCTTTTTAACCGAGCCTGCAAGCGTAAACTGCGAGACAGCCAAAATTTCTCCCCCAGTTTCTTTAAGGGAAAGATTCATCTTGCCGTGCTCGTCAGAAAATATTCTCAATCCTAATATTTTATCAGCCAGATTTTGAGCGTCTTTCTCTGTATCTCCTTTCTCAATTCCGACCAGAAGACAAAGTCCTTTTCCTATCCTGCTCGCAACTTTTCCTTTGACTTCAACTTGAGCTCTTTTCACTCTTTGCAAAACTATCTTCACTTTGACTCCTTAATCTTTTTGATTTTCTTTCTTGACAAAATCAGCTGGAAAGCCTTTATTTCTTGCCTGTTGAATACCAGACTTAACGCCGCATATACCAGCATTCCCAGAAAAATAGTTCCTGCAAACGTGATTAATTTATTTGCAAAATTCATGTCATAGAATGAAAAAGAATGAAAGAACCCCCATACAGCAAACCCCATGACTCCTGCAGCTATGCTTGATTTAACACTTGAAACAATGATTTTCTTTTTTCCCATTTTGCCTATCTTTCTTTCCAGAAGATAGAACAGAGCCAAAAAATTAAACACAGAGGCAATGGATAAGGCCAAGGCAATCCCTCCCACTTTCAGCGGCCTCATCAAGACCAAAGAAAGAGAAATATAAATAATCATCACAAAAAACGCAACCACAGCAGGAGTCTTGGTGTCTTTTAAAGAATAAAAGGCAGGTGCTATGATTTTAACCCCAGAAATAAAGGGAAGACTAAGGGAAAAAAACAGTAAACAAGAGGCTGTCATGGCTGTGGAGGAAGCGTCAAACTCTCCTCTTTGATACAGAATATGTATAATAGGGCGGCTCATGACTAACAAACCCACCATAGCAGGTATGGTGATAAAATAAATGGCTCTCAGAGAAAAAGAAAGAGTTCTTTTAACCCCCGGATAATCTCTGGATGCAGCTAAATCAGAGAAAGTCGGCAGAAGAGCAATGGAAAGAGCAATAGAAAAAAGCCCTAGGGTGAATTCCTGAACTCTTGATGAGTAATAAAGGGAAGAGACACTCCCACCCTCCAGGGTAGAGGCGATCATACGGCTCAACGCAAAATTTATCTGGTGAATGCCAGCACCGAATATACCCGGAATCATCAGCCTGACTACTTTACGAACCGCAGGATGTTTAAAAGAAATCAGGGGCTTGAATCTCATCCCCTTTTTCCACAAAAATGGAATTTGGAAACCAAGCTGAACAGCTCCCCCCACCACCACTCCTACGGCAAACACAACAGCCGGCTCGCTGGAGCGAGCAGCAAATACCGCCGCCGCAGTGATGACACATATATTAAACAAAACCGGTGTTAAAGCGGGGACAAAAAATTTATGAAACGAATTCAAGATCGCCATAGCAAGGGCAGCCAGGCTAACCAGTAAAATGTAGGGAAACATAATCCGCGTCAGCAGCACTGTCAGTTCGGTCTTGCCCTGGACATCTTGAAATCCATAAGCAACGACCTTTACCAAAAGAGGTGAAAAGACAATCCCCACCACCACCACAGCCGTCATGATAAGAGTCAGGTCAAAAAAGAATATATTGGCAAACTTCCATAATTTCTCTCTCTTCTCTTCTTTTTTCAAGCCTGTAAAAACCGGGATAAACGCAGAAGTCATGGCTCCTTCTGCAGTCAGACGCCTCAATAAGTTTGGAATGATGTAGGCAATGGTAAAAGCATCTGCACTCACTCCTGTCCCCAGAAAAAAAGCCTGGATCATATCCCTTATATACCCCAGAATCCGGCTCAACAGAGTAGGGATGGAAACAGCAAAAGTTGACTTTAGTAATCGACGGTTGCTTTTCTCATCCATTTTTCATTTGGTTCTTTCAGTTTCCAATCACTTTATAATAAGTTGACAATTGTTGCCAGATATTTTATCATACACCACCTATTTTCTATAGGAGAAACAAATGGCTCAACACAAAGCTGCAGAGAAACATATAAGAAAGAGTTTGAGAAGACGTGCGATAAACAGAAAAAACAAATCGATCTTAAAAAGACAGATTAAAAAACTGAGAGCAGCCATTGGAAATAAAGACAGAAACAAAGCTCTCGAACTTCTTCCTGAAACATTTTCTTTGATAGACCGGGCAGCCAAAAAAGGAACCATTCATAAAAATAAAGCCAGCCGATACAAGTCAAGACTCAACCGGCAGGTCACATCCTTACCATCATAAAGGTCCTTTTTGACCCCCTCTTCTTTGGCAGTAATCAAAAAAAAATCCATCCATCAGCTCATGAAAAGATAGAGCCGTGGACTTGACTTTTAGATCAATGTCTTTAAGCCGGTCCATATAATATCTTAATTCCGGGACAGGAACCTGTTCTGCAAAATCAATAATCTGTTTAAATTTACTTTGGTATAAATTTTTATATTTTTTAGGAATAAAGGGTTTGATTTCTTTGAAAATCGAATTTCTATCCTTATTTCCTTCCAGGAGGCGCAGTTTTGCTAAAAATATATCATTGAAGAAACCGGAAATCTTATCCATTATTATTACAGGATGAATATTTTCTTTTTCCAGGAGCTTATCCAAAGTAAAAACACATTTTTTGTAGTCAGCCTCTTCCAAACTGTTGATGATTTCCCAATCAATAAAAGGTTTCACCCATCCTGAAACCTTTTCCACATCTTCCAACCCAATGCGGTCCCTTTTTCCTATAAATGTCACCAGCTTATTGAGTTCACTGCTCAATCTTCTCAAGTCATTACCAGCAAACTCCACCAGCCTTTGACAGGCTTCATGTTCTATGTTTTTCCCTTCCTTCTGGATCTGTTTTTTGATCCAGGCATATAAATCTCTTCCCTTTAGCGGCTGAATTTCTTTTATAGAAATGTTTTTCTTGGAAAGCGATTGAAAAAATTTAAGCAAAGGAGAATCCCCTCTTATCTTTTGATTAAAAACAAGAAACAGTATAGTTTTTTCACAAGGGGAAGAAAGATAAGACTTTAACAAGGCTTCTTCGGCTGAAGAAAGCTTTTCTTCTTTTTTGGGAACATTGGGATTTTTGCGAGGAGGAATTTCAACCTCAATCAGTCTGAATGAAGATGATATCAGAGGCAGTGTCCGTGCTGAATCCATGATATCAGCCCAGGAGTCTGTCCCTAATTCATACTTCTCGACTACTGCCTCTTCCTTCTCCTGGATGGACAAACTTTTCTTTACTTCTTCGATAAACTCTAAGGCAGGAAAAATCTCCTCGCCGTAAAAAAAATAAACCGGTTTAAATCCATATTTTTGACCTTTATCCCCTTCACTCGTGAAACCCACTCTACTAAAAACCCTCCAGCATCATGATAACCAGACTCCGGGCAAAATCTCCTGATATCTCTTCAATAGCTTCTGACTCCGCTGTTTCAAAATCCACGCCCTCTTCCACTTCATACTCTTTTTTATACACAAAATTCGGATTGGAATAAAACACCTGATCCTGTATCAAATCCCTTAACGTGACCTTGGTCACTATGGTGATATTGTAGCGGTCTGCTGTGGCTGTGTCTGAAAAAGCTATGGGATTAACTCTAAATGCTGTGATTTCTCCCAAGAGAACAGCATCCGCGGATTCTCTGTCATCAATGATCTCAACTTTTCCTCTGGCTACAAGCTCATCAATAACACTTCGGGTGAGCTTCACATCAAGCTCAAAACGGGAAGTGGAATTCACAAACATGGGAACATATATCTTTTGAATATGAGACGGTAGGGAACTTCCTGTGCCGCGAAGATGATAACCGCAGTGGCACAGAAAAAAACACACCCATAGAAGAATTAAATATTTTTTCATGCTGTCATCCTCTCATGCCACAATATTCACCAGTTTGTTTTTAATATAAATTATTTTCTTTGGTTCTTTATCCTTGATGTATTTATCTATATTTTCCAGAGACAGGGCTTTAGACTTTATTTTGTCTTCAGAGGTGTTTCTTTGTGCTTCAAATTTCCCTCTGAGTTTACCATTCACCTGAACCACAATGGTCACGGTGTCCTCTTTAACCAGGTCCGGATCGTACTCAGGCCAGGAACATGTCATCAGAAAAGAACTCCTGCCTGTAGCTTTCCATAATTCCTCAGAAATATGAGGAGCAAAAGGAGAAAGCAGCTTCAGAAGGGCTAGCATACTCTCTTTCAGTATCTTTTGGCCGGCCTGGCTTGACTTTAATCGGGAGCTGTCTTTTTTCATTTGATTGAAAAACTCCATTATGGAGCTTATGGCTGTGTTCAAATGATACCTCTCTCCAATGTCTTGGGTTGCTTTTTTAACAGTCTGGTGCGTTTTAATCTCCAGGCTGTCTGCTTCTTCAGGGGATTTGTCCTCCTGCTCTGTGGGTTTTTCAGGCTCTTTAAACAGATTTAAATTTTGTTGAAAAAAAGTCCATATCCGGTTTAAAAATCGGAAGCATCCTTCTATCCCTTTATCATCCCAGGCAAATTCTTTCTCTGGAGGAGCTGCAAACAGAATAAAAAGCCGTATGGTATCAGCACCGTACCTGTCTATCATATCATCGGGGTCCACCACATTCCCCTTTGACTTTGACATGGCCGAACCGTCTTTGGTCACCATCCCTTGCCCCAGATAATGCGGAAAAGGTTCATTGATGTCAGTCAGACCGAAATCCCGCAGGACCTTACAGAAAAAACGGGCATAAATGAGATGAAGAATGGCATGTTCTACCCCTCCCACATAGATATCCACAGGAAGCCAGTAATCAGCTTTCTCAGGTTTAAAGGGAAGGACTTCTTCATCTGGAGAGCAGTACCGAAAATAATACCAAGAAGAGTCAAAAAAAGTATCCATGGTATCGGTCTCTCGTCTTGCGGGACCACGGCATACCGGACATTCTGTTTTTACAAAATCCTCACAATTTTCCAGGGGAGACCCTTCTTCACCTTTAAACTCCACGCCCGAGGGCAGGGTCACGGGCAGGTCTTTGTAAGGAACTTTCACGATCCCACATTTTTCACAGAAAATGATGGGAATCGGAGTCCCCCAATACCTCTGCCGGGAAATGCCCCAATCTCTAAGTCTGTACAGTACAGTCTCTTTTCCCACTCCTTTTGCTTGCAATTCATTGCTCATCTTTGAGATGGCTTCTGATGAAGTCATGCCGGTGTAATCTCCAGAATTTACCAGCCTTCCGTACTCAGTAAAAACTTCTTCCTGGACATCGGCCTCTTGGTTCTTTTCAGGGACAATTACTTTTCTTATGGAAATGGAATATTTTTTGGCGAAGTGATAATCCCTTTCATCATGGGCAGGCACCGCCATAATAGCCCCGGTCCCATATTCCATCAAAACATAGTTTGCAATCCATATGGGGATATTTTCATTGGTAAAAGGATTAACAGCTGTTCTTCCGGTATCAATTCCTTCTTTTTCTTCTTCCGGGGCCTCTTCACCTCTGCGCTGGAGAAGTCTTTTCTCCTCTATCCACCTGCGTTTAACATCTTCTTTCTCTGTCCCTTCAATCAATTTTAGACAGAGAGGGTGCTCTGGAGAAAGCACTAAAAAAGTCGCCCCATAAACAGTATCGATACGGGTAGTAAAAGTCTCAATAGCCCAATCAGAACCGTTAGCTTTGAAAAACAACTGGGCGCCCCTGCTTTTCCCGATCCAATTTTTCTGCATGGCAATAACATTCTGGGGCCATTTGTGCAGCAGCTTATGACCGGAAAGAAGTTCCTCCGCATATTCTGTGATCTTCAGAAACCACTGCTCCATATGCTTCTGTTCAACTTCAGTATCACATCTCCAGCATTTCCCGCTGATAACCTGTTCATTTGCCAGAACAGTCTGGCAGTCAGAGCACCAATTCACATAACTCTTTTTCCGAAAAGCCAGACCTCGCTCATACATCTTCAGGAAAATCCACTGGTTCCATTTGTAGTATTCTGGAAGACAGGTGTTGACTTCTCTGGACCAGTCATAACTGAATCCCAGCCTCTTTAACTGGGTCTTCATATGGGATATATTCTCCAGTGTCCATTCCCTGGGATGAATGCCTTCTTTTATGGCAGCATTTTCTGCCGGCATCCCAAACGCATCCCACCCAATGGGATGAAGCACATTGTATCCAGACATGGTTTTGTATCTGGAGATCACGTCTAAAATCGAGAAATTCCTCACATGTCCCATATGTATGCGGCCGGAGGGGTAAGGATACATCTCCAGAGCATAATATTTCGGTTTATCCGGGTCTTCTCTGACCCTGAAGCTTTTCTCCCTCTCCCAGAGGTCCTGCCACTTCTTCTCAATTTTCTTGAAATCGTATTCTTTACTCATATTCAATATCCTGCACTGCCTGTTGGTGTTGACTTCTAAAGAGGAACTTCTGTCGTCTCTTTAGAACCTAAGACCTGTTCTGAAATTCAATCATAAATATTAGGTGTATACCCCTAAAAAGTCAAGAATTCCAACTTAATGAATATCAGGAGCTTTTTTGATACCCTATTTTTTTATTTATACAATATCTTTTTTACTTTATCTACAGGGATTTCTTTTTCTATGTTTTGAATAGCCGCCTGAATCCTTTCCAAGTCGCTGGATTCCACGGCTTCCTCCCATTCTTTCAACAGAGAAGAGCTGATAAAATCATGGTTTTTATTGATCAAAACTTTTATTCCTCTTAAGGCTCTCCATTGGATAAACATTATTAAAAAAAGGACATAAAAAAATACATTCGGCCCGGGAAGAAGTGCCATAATCCCGCTTATTGGGAGAAGAAGGCCCTCAACAACCAGAAGAAAAAGATGTTTGCTCCTCTGTTTTTGAAGGAAAAAGGTAAATTTTTTCCTTACCCTGCTTTGTTTTTGATCTCCCGAAAAATAAATCTTTGTCACAGAATCCTTGGTCTTTAAAGCTCTTTCAAAGGCCAGCTCTTGATTCAATATCCGGGGTGGAAGAAGCATCAATCTTTTTTTTGCCTGCTCCCACTTCTTCCGCCATTTTGAAAAATTTGCCTGTATCTGCGGATTGGGAACGGATGAAAAGAACCGGTAGTTATTTCTGTAATCTTTAACAAAGAAAAAATCCATTTTCAACTCTCTGTTATTATAATGACTCCCTTTCCATTCGGCAACAAATTGACAAAAGAGCATTTTTGTTTTATTCTAAACGGAAATGACACTGACTTTAAATCAATTTTTGTTTTTGGTTTTGACTTTTGCCGCAGTAGTCGCAGTGACTTTTTTGGTTGTTTTTCTTATCCAGCTGCGAAAAACAGCAAAAGAGACGACATTAACCATGATGGAAATCCGCTCCCTTGCTAAAAACTTAAATGATGCCAGTCTCAAAATAAACTCTCAAGTGGATGATGTTCAGGATATTCTTGATGCCACAAAAAAAACAGCCATAGGATTGTCAGAAGCAGCCTGGTTCATGACCACCAAAATAATCAGGCCCAGCTCAAGATACTGGCCTCTTGTCTATCCTTTAATCAGGCTAGGTTGGAGGCAGCTAAAAAGAAAGAAAAAGGAGGGAAAAAATGGAAAATAAAGGTTCAAGTGCTGTTGAAATCACTTTATCATTTTTATTGGGTACTGCAACAGGATTTATATTAGGAGTCCTGTTTGCACCTGCTGAAGGCAAAGAAACCAGAAAAAAAATCCGTGATCAGGCGGAGAGGACTGGAGAAAAAGCTAGAGAAAGATATGAAAAGTTCTCCAAAGACGCTGAAAAAGGGATTCATATGGCAAAAGAAAAATCAAAAGAAGGAGTTGAAGCGATAAAAGACTTTGTCGACAAAAAAAAGAAAGAAATCAGCAAAAAAACTGAAGAAATGGCAGAAGAAACCGAGGAAAAAAAATAGTTATCTCCGCTCTTCCTAAAACATAAATCATTCTTTTTCTGTGAAACTACAAATCCATTAAGTAAGCCAATTCTATGCCGAAAACAATCATAAAGGAAATCAAATCCAGGGAAATTCTGGATTCAAGAGGAAATCCAACTTTAGCCACTAAAGTGACCCTTGAATCCGGCCATTCAGGAAAAGCCTCAGTGCCTTCAGGAGCTTCCACTGGAAAGAGAGAGGCTCTGGAGCTGAGGGACGGCGACCCGAAAAGGTATCTCAAAAAAGGAGTGCTGAAAGCGGTCTCCAATGTGGAAAAGGTCATTGCACCTGAATTAAAAGGGCTGGATTCCACACAGCAAAAAAAGATAGATGGTATTCTTATCCAGCTTGATGGCACTCCATCCAAAGAAAACCTGGGAGCCAATGCCATCCTTTCTGTTTCCATGGCTGTAGCCCAAGCTTCCGCCAATGCAATGGGCTTGGAACTGTTCCATTATTTAGAACCAAGGGACTTCTATCAACTTCCAGTCCCTCTTGTCAATATACTCAACGGAGGCTCTCACGCCGGCAATAATGTGGACATTCAGGAATTCATGATCGTTCCTCTGAATAGCCCTGATTTTAAGGAAGCCGTCAGGATTTGTTCCGAGGTCTTCCATAATCTGAAAAAAAATCTTAATAAAAAAGGATACAACACAGCGGTGGGGGATGAAGGAGGTTTTGCTCCGGACCTCAAATCAAACGAGGAAGCTCTGGAACTGATTTTCCAGAGCATTCAAAGCGCTGGTTATGAACCGGGAACTGATATTTGTCTTGCTTTGGATGTGGCTGCATCTGAATTTTATGAGGACGGACAATATGTGTTCAAAAAATCAGACGGTTCAAAAAAAGACACTCAGGAAATGATCGAATTCTACCGGGAATTTATAAAAAAATATCCTATAATCTCGATCGAAGATGGATTTGCAGAGGATGACTGGGAAAGCTGGAAAAAAATGGCCCAGGAATTTGGAAAAAGCATCCAGCTGGTTGGTGATGACATTTTTGTCACCAATCTTGAAATCTTGAAAAAGGGGATAAAAGAAAAAACAGCCAATTCCATTCTCATTAAATTAAACCAGATAGGAACCCTGACAGAGACCATTGAGACAGTCAAACATGCCCAAAAAAATGGTTACAGCTGTGTCATTTCACATCGGTCTGGCGAAACTTCAGATACCTTTATCGCTGACCTGAGTGTGGCTTTGAACACTGGCCAAATCAAAACAGGGTCTGTGAGCAGAGGAGAAAGAGTCGCCAAATACAACCGGCTCATGGAAATCGAAGAACTCCTGGGAAAAAAGGGCTCCTACACCGGTAAAAAAGCTTTTTCAAAATATATTTCCTGAATATGGGTGAAGACAAAAGGAAAAAGCGCACCACCTCCTCTTCCATTGGACTCAAACGGATCTATTCAGAACAGGACATCCAATCACCTGATTTCCAGAAGAATCTGGGAGATTCAGGAGAATATCCCTTTACCAGAGGGATTTACCCTGATATGTACAGGGGAAAGCTCTGGACCATGCGCCAGTATGCTGGCTTTGGCACAGCCAGGGAATCAAACCAAAGATACCGATTCCTTCTTTCAAAAGGCCAGACCGGCCTGAGCGTTGCCTTTGACCTTCCCACACAGTTGGGGCTGGACTCAGACCATCCCCAATCTCAGGGGGAAGTGGGAAAAGTCGGAGTTGCCATAGATTCTCTTCAGGACATGAGAATCCTTTTTGAAAAAATCCCTCTCAACAAAGTCTCTGTTTCTATGACCATAAACTCAACCGCATCCATCATCCTGGCCATGTATCTGGCACTGGCTGAATTAAAAGGAACCTCAGGGTCTCAGCTGTCAGGAACCATACAAAACGACATTCTTAAAGAATTCATTGCCCGGGGAACCTATATATTTCCCCCCGGTCCTTCCTTAAAAATCATCAAGGATACCATCAATTTCTGCCAGAAACACATGCCCAAGTGGAATACCATGAGCATAAGCGGTTATCACATAAGAGAAGCTGGAGCCACCGCTGTTCAGGAGCTGGCCTTTACCCTTGCCAATGCCATAACCTACATCCGATCCGTTCTTGACTCGGGTCTGGATATCGACTCTTTTGCTCCCCGTCTTTCTTTTTTTCTGGCCGCCCACAACAACCTTTTTGAAGAAATCGCTAAATTCCGAGCTGCCCGGCGGATATGGGCAAAAATAATGAAAGAAAGATTCAGTGCCAGAAACCCAAAGTCCTGGAAGTTTAGATTTCACACCCAGACCAGCGGTGCCACTCTCACCGCCCAGGAGCCTGAAAATAATGTCATAAGAGTCGCTCTTCAGGCTCTCTCTTCTGTACTGGGAGGCACTCAATCCCTTCATACAAACTCACGGGATGAAGCGCTGGCCCTCCCCAGTGAAGAATCTGTCAAGATTGCACTCCGCACCCAGCAAGTCATTGCCTATGAAACAGGAGTTCCGGATGTGGTCGACCCTCTGGGCGGTTCATACCTGGTTGAACATCTTACCAATCAAATCGAAGAAAAAGTGAATGGATATTTAACAAAAATCGAAGATATGGGGGGAATGCTTCAAGCTATTGAAAATGGATACGTCCAGAAAGAAATCCAGAAAAGTGCCTATTCTTACCAAAAATCATTGGAAAACAAAGAAAGAGATATCATCGGCGTCAATAAATTCCAATCAGAAAAAAGCAAACTGTCTTTTGAAATCTATTATCCTCCTAAAGAACTGGAACAAAATCAAATCAATGAGTTGAATGAAGTCAGAAGGCTGAGATCAGAAAAAAAACTTAAATCCTCTCTCAAATCCCTGAAGCAGGCTGCAGAAGAGGATAAAAACTTGATGCCTTATATCCTGGACTGTGTAAAGGAGATGGGCACTGTGGGAGAAATCACAGCCGTATTAAAGGAAGCTTACGGAACCTACCGAGAAAACCTTATCTTTTAATCATCAATATCTTTCATTGACAAGACATCTCAGTGATTTTAATATAAATCTATGCGGTTGGTGTCAGATTCTGAAATGAAAAAAGCCTTTTTTTTCGCTGCTGTCCTGCTGTTAGTTTCATCCCCCTTATTATCGGTTAACAAAGCCACAGCCCTCCGAATTGCCGATCTCATTGAAAAACACAAACAAGACATCCTTGATATAAGAAGACACCTCCACATGAACCCTGAATTGAGCAACAGAGAATTCGAGACTTCCAAACTGGTATCCTCAAAGCTTTTTTCCCTTAATATGGATGTCCGGACAAGAGTGGCCCACACCGGAGTGGTCGGCCTGCTCAGAGGAAAAAACGAAGGAATCACAATCGGGGTACGCGCGGACATGGACGCCCTCCCCATCCAAGAACAAACAGGTCTCCCCTATGAATCACTTAATAAAGGCGTTATGCATGCCTGCGGTCATGATGTCCATACTTCCATTGTGCTGGGAACAGCCATGGTTCTGAATGAAATGAGAGATCTGATCAAAGGAAACATAAAGTTCATTTTCCAGCCCGCAGAAGAAGGTGTTCCTCCAGGAGAAGAGGGAGGAGCTGACTTAATGATAAAACAAGGAGTGCTGGAAAATCCTCCGGTCAGAGCTATCTTTGGCTTTCATGTTTGGCCGGACGAAGAAACAGGAAAAGTGCTTTTTTCACCGGGCAACATCTTTGCCGGAGCAGATACCATTGAAATCACTATCAGCGGCAGAAGTTCTCATGGAGCCCGGCCTCACGAAGGAATCGATGCGGTGTATATAGCCTCCCAAATAGTGATCGGAATTCAATCCCTGATCAGCAGGGCTGTGGATCCTGTTAATCCTGCTGTGGTCACCATCGGGAAAATATCTGGCGGTTCAAAGTCTAATGTCATAGCCGAAGAAGTAAAGCTGGAAGGCACGGTGAGGACACTGGACCAAAAATCTCAACAGAACATAAAACAGCTTATTGAAAAAGTAACAGCAAGCTATACCAAACCCTTTGGAGCGACTTATTCCCTGAAATACAAAAAAGGGGCTTCACCCCTGTACAATCATCCCGAGCTTGCTTCCATTTTAAAACCATCGCTTCTGAATGCCGCCGGGGAAAACAATGTCAACCCCTTTTACCCGCAGATGGTAGCGGAAGACTTTTCAGAGTACTCAGAAAAAATCCCGGGATTTTACTTTCTGCTGGGAACCAGGCTACCCTGGGAAAAAACAGCTTCTCCTCTGCACAGTGCCAAATTCAATCCAGATGAAAACTGCATTCCTATTGGAATAAAAATCCTCTGCCACCTTCTCCTGGACTGCCTGGATTATCAAAAGCAGCTCGAACAGCGCAATCCGTAATGGCTTTTCCTTTTTTATTCATTGCCCTGGCTTTTGCTTCAGGGATTCTCTTCTCATCTGGGCTGTCCCTGCCCCTCTTCTGGCTTCTGACTCTGTTAGTGATCAGCCTCATACTGGCCTGGGTTAATTTGATTTCATTGAGAAAAAACATCCCTGCCTTTTTGTTTCTGCTCATAAGCACTTTTCTCTTGGGTGCTTCTCTGTATAACCATTCCCACAGCAAATATCACCAAAACCGTTTGTTCAACTTCAAACAAGAATCCTATGTGGACATTCAAGGAACGCTTTATAAATCCCCCTCTTTTCTCAATGACCAGGTATATCTCTACATAAAAACAAAACAAATCTCTTATAAAAACAAAACAGAAAAAATTAAAGGAAAAATAAGGATATCCGTTCCCCAAAGCAAAAACTCTGAAGTCTTCGACAATCTTCTGGTCCATGATAAGGTTAAAATCTCTACCCGGGTCTCTTCTTCCCAGGGTTTCAAGAATTTCAGGCTTCCCTCTTCAAACACCTACCTGAGATTCAGAAAAATACACAAAACAGGCTTCTGCAAATCCCCTCTGCTGGTCCAAAAATTGTCTTCAGGCAGTCTCTTCTCTCCGCTCAGACTCATCTCCAAAGCGCGCCGCCAGATTCAGAAAAAAATCGAAGCTTTTTTCCCAGTAGAAAAACAGGGCGCTCTCTCTTCTTCAGGGGCGGTGGTGGAAGCTCTGCTTTTAGGAGAAAGAGGCCGGATGAGTGAATCTTTCTCCCGCTCGCTTCAAGACTCAGGTCTTTACCATCTCTTTGCCATATCCGGAGCTCACATAGCCATCATTTCCTTTTTAATATTTTCCTTTCTGAAACTCCTGAATGTTCCCTCCCGGACATCTTATATCGTGCTGATCTTTATCCTTATTTTTTACTCCCTCCTGGTAGAAGGAAGGCCCTCTATCATTCGGGCAACCATCATGACTCTTATTTTTCTCATAGGAAAATTAATCTGGAAAGACACCAACCTTTTAAACACTTTATCTTTAAGCGCATTCATCCTGCTTCTGGTGAATCCTTTCCACCTTTTCTCTCTGGGCTTTCAGATGACCTTTGCAGCCACCCTGTCCATCATTTTATTTTTTCCCCTCCTAATCAAATATCTCCCCAAACTTCCCTTAAACATCAGCGAAATACTGGTGCTATCCTTTACCGCTCAACTGGGAATCCTTCCCATCACAGCCTCAGCTTTCAACCGGGTCACCTTCGCCCCTCTTATCCTCAACCTCATTGCGCTTCCTCTGCTCTCCTTAATAATGGCAGCAGGTTATGTATTCATCCCCCTTTCATTTATTACCCCAAGCCTGGCTCAGCTTGCTGTTAAGGCTCAGGAGTTTCTGATCCATGTCCTAGGTAACGTCTCCCATCTTTCCTCCTCTGTAAATTTCCTATCCTACCGGATTCCCACTCCTCATCTCTTTACAGTTATCAGCTACTACCTTTTTCTGCTCGCTTTTCTCGCTCCTCGAAAAATCAAAAGGCAGAAGCTTTTAACATCCTTAGCTTTCTTTATTATTTTTATCATCCTTGTCACTTATCCCTTTCCTTCTAACTCCCCACACCTCCGGGTAACTTTTATAGATGTGGGAAACGGAGATTCCATTTTAGTGGAATTTCCCGGCCGCAAAAAAATGCTGGTAGACGGAGGAGGCTCTGCTTATAGTTCTTTTGATATCGGGGAAAGGATTGTCTCCCCCTTTCTCTGGAATAAAGGAATAAAAAAAATCGACTATCTAGTGCTGTCCCATGCCCACCCCGACCATCTCTACGGCCTGTTTTCTGTGGTTAAAAATTTCAAGGTTAAAGAATTCTGGGAATCCATATCTCCACGAGATGAAAAAACCTACCTCGCCTTTAAAAAAAGCCTGAACCCCCAGACCAAACAAAGGAAATTATTCCGGGGAGACTCATTTGAAATTGGAGATGTCGACCTCCATATACTTTATCCAGAAAAACCAGAAAAGCCGCCTCTTTCTGTGAATAACAATCAATCAATGGTCATGAGGCTTCAATTCCAAAATACAGCATTCCTTTTGACCGGAGACATCGAATATCAAGCTGAAGAGAACATTTTGTCCCATTACCAGAACATAAAGTGCCAGGTGCTTAAATCGCCCCACCATGGAAGCAGAACCTCCAATACAGAACGCTTCATCAAAGCTGTTTCTCCCCAGATAGTGGTCATTTCAGTGGGAGAAAACAATCCTTTTGGCCTCCCGGCCAAAGAAGTCATCCAGCGTTATGAAAAAACAGGAAATCAGCTTTACTCAACAGCCCGCCATGGAGCTGTGGAAATCGTGTCAGACGGAGAAACCATTTCAGTCAGGACAACAATCTTCCCCAAAAGTCAGAATCAATGAAATTTTTGAATTTCCTGATTATCTAAAATAAATAAAGGCGATTTTTATGCCCAATTCCCGTTCATCTGTGGACTCCGGGAATAATTCTGAAGGGATAAAAGTTTTATCTGTCTCTATGGTCAGATAAAAGTCATCATCCTCTCCCAGCCTTTCTTCATTGATATTATAAGTTTTCTCAAAAATTGGCTGCTCAGGAACAAACTCATCCAGAACCCAATCATTGATTTTAAAAATCACTTTTTGGTCTTCAACGGCGTTTTTATTGACTTCTCCTTTAATGATCAAAAGGGCATCTCTATGAGGGTTATCAATGATGCATTTGGCCTGTTTGGCTGTCCATCTCCAGTTCTTTAAGTGATAATCCCGTTTTATTTCAAGACTGTACCAGCCATCCATGTAGATCACCTGGGGAGTATCCAGTGGAGGAGGAGATACCTTCAGCTTTCGGCTTAAAACCAATTGTTCGGATTCCCCGGTTTTGTCATAAGGAGAATAGAATCCAACGGAAAGTCTCAGGGTCTCTTGCCCTTTAAAAGATGGATCAAACTCATCGATGAAAACAGGAATGTAAATCCTCTGGGTGAATTTATATTCTTTGTTGGGTTCCCATTTGGAAGTGGGGATTTCTGGAAAATAATCAGCCTGAAAAAGCAGGTTGTCCCCGTGCCAGAAATGAACAAACACATTGTAATCTCTTCTCAATCCCTCAAACTCACTGGTGGTCTTCCAGGTAAAAGTCAGATCTGTAACCAGATTGTCTGACAATTCATCTTCTGAAAACGTGACATCCAGGTCGATCCCTTTGATGCCTGCTTCCTTCTTACAGTTAGAAACAACCAAGATCAATAAGCAAGCCAATCCTACTGTATAAATCTTTCTCCACATAACAGTCCTCCTCTTATCAAATGTCCACCCAATTATAAGCAAAGCCATTTCTAAAGTAAAGAGAGAGGTGAGTAATTTAATTTGCCATAACCCAGGCAAATGTTATATATTCCAGAGTAAATGAATTCAATCCTTTATTTCTTCTCTCATGTGTACACATGGGGCCCCAGAATCATGAGATTCATGTATGATAAAAACATAAAAAAACAGCAGTCTGTTCCCATTCCCGTTATAAGTGTCGGAAACATAACTTTTGGAGGGTCAGAGAAAACACCTCTGGCCGTTAAGCTCCTGAAGGTCCTGATAAAAAGAGGATTAAACCCTGCTTTTGTCTCCAGGGGCTATAAAGGAAAATGGGAACAATGTGGGGGAGAGGTTCTCCCTCAGGACAATCACAAACCCGCTTGGCGGACCCTTGGAGACGAACCTTATATGGCTGCCAAGAATGTCCCTGAAGCTGGTTTTTTCTTAGGTAAAAACCGCATTGCATCCTGCCGGAGAGCTTCCCAAAAAGGACACCGCGTCGCTGTTCTGGATGACGGATTCCAGTACTATCCCCTTAAAAAAGACCTTGACATTGTCCTTCACAAGCCTTCTGCAAACACACCGCTCCGGGAGTCCTGGACCGCCTTAAAAAGAGCTCATATCATTCTGCTTAAAAAAGATTCTTCAAAAAGCAGAAAAGCTGAGTTCAGATCACGGTTTCCCAGTACTCCTCTCTATGAATATTCTGTCCTCTCAAAAGGATTCATAAAAACAGGAACCAGCCAACTCACCACAGCAAATAAATTCAAACAAAAAAAAGCACTGGCATTCTGTGGGATAGCTCAGCCTCACAGATTTATCAAAACTCTGGAGGAGGAGGGAATCAAACCAGCTGCTTTTCTTAAGTTTCCCGACCATTTTGAGTATCCGCTTAAAGCAGTCCAAAAAATAATAGAAAAACACAAATCGATAAACAGTGATGTCCTCATCACCACTGAAAAAGATGCTGTCAAACTGGAGGAGAAGGATTTCTCAAAGGATCTTCCTTTGTACTACTTAAAAATCGACCTTGATATCGAACAAGGCTTTTTTGAGCGGGTTTTTACCCTGCTCAAAATTTAAATTAAAATTTAAAATAAAATGAAGAATTCTTGGAAACACAGATTTGAGCATTCACTCTTCCTGGGAGTTAAAACAGTTCTGAAAATATTACCCCGCTGTGCGGTCTTCACTGCCGGACAAATACTGGGGATCCTGGTGTATGCACTGGACACCAAACACAGAAGGCTTGTTTATTCCAACATGACCAAAGCCTTGGGAGGCAAAGACTCCCCTCAAGCCAAAAAAGCCATTGTCAAAGCCTCTTTTAGACATTTCTGCTGTGTTTTTCTGGACCTTCTGCATCTTTCTAAACTCGGTGCGGAACAAAGAGAATCACTGGTTTCCAGCCAAGGAACAGAAATACTGAAAAAACAACTCCAGCAAAAAAAAGGAGTGCTTATTTTTACCGCTCATTTTGGACTGTGGGAAATTGCAGCCCAGATTTTATCCAAATATGCTCGACTGAATGTCATAGCCCGGCCTCTTGATAATCCCCTCTTAGAAAATGAACTCTACAAAATCAGGGCCCAGATGGGCTCCCATGTCATTTACAAGAAAAAGGCAGCCCGCTACACACTCCGAGCTCTCCGGAGAAATGAAATGGTGGCTGTGCTTATTGACCAGAATGTATTGAGAAGCGAAGGGATATTCATTAAATTTTTTGGAAGGGATGCCTCCACCACTCCTTCTCTGGCCACCTTTTTCCTGAGAACAGAAGCTCCCATCGTCCCCATCTTTTGTTATCCCGCCTCAAACCATAAATACCATTTGAAGATAATGGAGCCTCCCCCACTAAAATTAACCGGAGATTTCAGCAAAGACGTGAAGAATATCACCCAAGTCTGCACAGACATCATAGAAAAAGAAATAAAAAAACATCCTGTTTACTGGCTGTGGTTTCACGACCGGTGGAGAACAAGACCCCCAAATAACTAACCTGGATTATTCATGAGTCCAGGTTAATAGGGAATAGGGTAGGTTTTTATTGTTTGAACTTTTTTTTTAACTGTACTATCCTGTATATTCAGGATTCACTAATGTCATCAGGGAAAAGCTCAAAAAAATGAGGGCCTACGACAGAAAGCCAGACCAATTGAGGCCGCTCAAACTCATACCAGACCCCCTGGATTACTCAGAGGGTTCGGTTCAAATAGAACTGGGAAAAACCAAAATCATTACCTCAGCCACTATTGAAGAAAACATTCCCGTTTTTCTTAAAGGAGAAGGGTCGGGCTGGGTCACAGCTGAATACTCTATGCTTCCCCGCTCCACTGAAATAAGGACTCGCAGAGAAAGGGGAGCCAGGATTTCCGGCCGCACCAAAGAGATCCAGAGACTGATCGGACGCTCATTAAGAGCGGTGACAGACCTCCGGGCCTTAGGAGAGAGAACCATAATCATTGACTGTGACGTCATTCAAGCTGATGGAGGAACCCGGACCGCTTCGGTGACTGCAGGATGCATTTCTTTGGCCCTGGCTTTAAAAAAACTCTTGAAAGACGAAAAAATCAAGCAGATGCCTTTAAAAAACCTGGCCGGAGCTGTCAGCGTGGGAATCCTGGATGGAGAAAGCCTTCTAGACCTTGACTATACAGAGGACTCAAATGCTTCTGTGGACATGAATGTCATCGGCACAGATACCGGAGGCTTTGTAGAAATCCAAGCATCTGCTGAAAAATCTCCTTTTCTCAAAGAAAATTTCCGCCTCCTCCTCGACCTGGCTGAAAAAGGCATCAAAGAAATCATCCAGTCACAAAAAGACTTTCTCAAACAGAAAAGCCCTCTTTTCATTGCTTACAATCATGAGGAATAAAAATGCAGCGGATACTGGTTACAGGAGGTGCCGGATTTTTAGGGACCCACCTCTGCAAAGAACTTCTTAAGGAGAACAAAGATGTGGTGTGTCTGGACAACTTTTTTTCAGGAAGCAAAAACAACATCAGAGACCTTCTGAACCATCCCTACTTTGAATTCACAAGACATGACATCATTCATCCTTTTTTCGCAGAAATAGACCAGATCTATCACCTCGCCTGTCCGGCATCGCCTATTCACTATCAATACAATGCCATAAAAACCATTAAAACAAATGTTATGGGAACCATAAATATGCTGGGCCTGGCAAAAAGGACTAAGGCCAAAATCCTGCTGGCCTCATCATCAGAAATCTACGGCGACCCGGCTGAACACCCCCAACCTGAAGAATACTGGGGAAACGTCAATCCCGTTGGCCTGAGAAGCTGCTATGATGAAGGAAAAAGAGTGGCTGAAACTCTGATGATAGACTACCACAGACAAAACAAGGTGAACATAAAGATATGCAGGATTTTCAACACTTACGGACCTCACATGGCACCGGATGACGGAAGAGTGGTCAGCAGCTTTATTGTCCAGGCTCTCAAAGGTGAGCCTCTGACAGTATTTGGAGACGGAAGCCAAACCCGTTCCTTCTGCTATGTCTCAGACATGATTCAAGGACTGACCTCCATGATGAAGACTCAAGACTTCAGCGGGCCGGTCAACTTGGGCTATCCTGGAGAACACACCATTCTTGAGCTGGCAGAAAAAGTCATCCAGCTAACTAAAAGCAGTTCCAAAATAGTGCACCAGCCTCTTCCTAAAGACGATCCCCTGAGGCGCTGTCCGGATATCTCTCTTGCTAAAAGCAAATTGGGATGGGAGCCCAAAATCAGCCTTGAACAGGGCTTGGAACGAACCGTGGAATACTTCAAAAAAGAAATCAAAAGAACTCGTTAACCGCAGAATATATTTCTTTAAAAATGGCCAATAAATAATTATAATATCTTTTCAATGAAAAACCGCATGAAATAAAAGGAGGTTATGATGATATCCCTCTCTACAATAATAATCATTTCAGCGATTGTGGCCGCTGTAGTTTTGCTGTCTTTTTTAATCGCCAAGCAGTACAAAAAGGTAGGACCTAATGAAGCCCTGATTATTTCAGGAGGATTGAAAAAGACCATAACGCTTCCTGACGGAAGAAAGCGAAAAATCGGCTACCGGTACCGTTTAGGAGGAGGAACATTTGTATGGCCGCTCTTGGAAACAGTGGACATCCTGCCCATGGATGTGATCAACCTCAGCCTAAAAACTCCGGAAGTGCTCACCCACAACGGAATTCTCATTCAGGCAGAAGCTTCCGCTCAAGTGAAAATCGTCTCAGACGAAGATTCCATCCACCTGGCTGCAGAACAGTTCTTGGGAACCGGAAAAGATGGAATCCGGGAGGTCTCCGAGGCAATTCTGGATGGGAAAATGAGAGCAGCCATTGGGGCGCTGACCGTGGAAGATATCTACAGGGGTCGGCATAAATTTGCTGAAAAAGTCATGGAGTCAGTTAAAGAAGAATTTTCGAATATGGGGCTTAAGCTTCTCTCTTTCTCTTTAAAGGAGATCCATGACACCCAGGGCTACCTGGACGCTCTGGGAAAGCCTTACATTGCAGCGGCTAAAAGGGACGCAGCCATAGCCGAAGCAGAAACAGAAAAAGAAGCAGTCATTAAATCATCCGAAGCCAGGAAAGAAGGAGAAATCGCACGGCTCAATTCCGAAGCCCTTATTGCCAAAGCCCAGTGGGAAAACGAAGGCAAAAAAGCAGAATCTCAGGTACAGGTCAACAGCAAAAAAGCACAGGCCGACCATGCTTACGAACTGGAACGCCACCGGTTGAGCCAGGAGATAAAGAAAGAAGAATCCAAGGTCAGGTCTATTGAAAAACAGGAAGCCATAAAATTAGAAGAGATGGAAATCAAAAGAAAGCAAAAAGAGCTTGATGCCATGGTCATCAAACCTTCAGATGCCAGAAAATATCAGATCCAAGCCGAAGCTGAAGCAGAAGGATTCCGGATCCAAGCCGAGGCAAAGGGAAAAGCAGAAGCCAGCCGGCTGGAAGGAAAAGCAGAGGCCGAACGACTCAGAGAACAGGGGGGTGCTGAGGCCGAAGCCATGCTGAAAAAAGCCGAAGCATGGGGCAAATACAACCAGGCCGCTATCTTAGATATCTATCTAAAGATGCTTCCTGAACTGGCCAAGAACGTCTCCGAACCTCTTTCAAAAGTCGACAAGATCATTTTGGTGGGCGGAGACAAAGGAACCGGAGCCACTAAAATCACCTCTCAGGTTGCAGAGGTGCTGGCCCAAATGCCGGATGTGGTGAAATCTCTCACCGGTGTGGACCTCAAAGAATACTTCAAAGAAAAATTCAGCACAGAAAAAAAAGAAAAAGACTGACAGGTAAATTGAGACGATAAAAATGATTTTATCAGAAAAGGCAAATCAAATCGGTGAATCGCCGACCTTTAAGGTCAATGCCAAAGCCAATGCAATGAAATCCCAGGGAATTGATGTGATTGACCTGAGTGTAGGAGAACCTGATTTTCCAACACCTGAAAACATAAAAAAAGCAGGAATCAAAGCCATTGAAGAAAACTTCACCAAATACACTCAGATTGAAGGTATTCCCGCACTCAAGCAGGCCGTTGCTGATAAATTAAAAAAGGAAAACGGCCTGAATTATGAACCAAATCAGGTCATTATTTCTACAGGAGCCAAAAGCTCTCTGTTTCATCTCATACAGGCCATTATCAGCCAGGGAGACGAAGTCATCATTCCATCGCCCTACTGGGTGACCTATCCCCATGCCGTGTCTTTAGCTCAAGGGAAACCTGTTTTTCTCCAGGCTAAAGAGGAAAACGGATTCATCATAACCCCGGAACAGCTGGAATCATCCATCTCTCCGAAAACAAAAGCTGTCATCCTGAACAATCCCTCTAATCCAACCGGCGCTGTTTACAAAAAAGCTCAACTGGAAGCCCTGGCAGACATTGTTCTGGAAGAGGATATCTTTGTGATAGCGGATGAGATATATGAAAAATTAGTGTATGAAGACGCAGAATTCCACAGCTTTGCTTCTTTGGGAGAAGAAATCAAAAGAAAAACCATTGTGATCAACGGAGTTTCCAAGGCTTATTCCATGACCGGATGGAGAATCGGATATACCGCGGGCCCCTCTGAAATCATAAGCGCCATGAACCGGATTCAAAGCCACACCACCTCCAATCCCTGTTCTATCTCTCAAAAAGCAAGTCTGGAAGCTCTCACCGGCCTTCAAGACACTATCTCAAAAATGGCCTCGGAATTTCAGAGGAGGAGGAATTATACCTTCATGAGGCTGAAGTCCATCCAGGGACTCTCCTGTTTTGAATCAAAAGGAGCTTTTTATCTGTTCCCCAATGTGACCTCCTTTTTTGATAAAGAGTTCAAAAACAACCAAATACGCAATTCATTTGGGATGGCTTATTATCTGCTGAAACAGGCAAAAGTGGCTGTGGTGCCGGGCGGTGCGTTCGGAGCTGAGGGATACATCCGCATCTCCTATGCCACCTCCATGGAAAACCTTGAAAAAGGATTGGACCGGATCACCCAGGCATTATCTGAACTCAAACCAGCTAAAAAAGCCAAGAGGATATCGCTCAACAATTCCATCACCCACTCTCAATCCAAACCGCCTGTGGACTCATCCCTCTCCACTCAGATGAAGGAAGCCTTGATCGGTGAAATGGAAAATCATCTCAGCTATGAAAACTATTTTGAATGGAACGCCAATATCAACGGTGTTGTTGTTCAGCTGAGGACCAATGTTCCCCACCTCTATGACTTCTGGATAGAAAACTGGTACCCGGCTCAACTGGAATCAGACCTTGAGCCCCACGGGATCATCTATGCTGTGGATAAAATCCCTGGGCGCCAGCCCCGGCTGTTTTATAACTCAGAAACCAACACCGGAGTCATGGTCAATGCCGACAATTACGAACCTCTCCGGAGCCTTGCCCTGGGACTGGTCATGGATGTCTCGGAAAGACTGTTCAATGTTCAGGCAGTCCGGGGCATGTGTGCTGAGTACCATGGGGATTCCTTTGCACTGATGGGACCCAAGGGGACCAGTAAAACAAAATATTTCTTCAGTCTGCTCCAGTCTCCGGAGGTCCGGCTTCAGTCAAACGAAATCGTTTTTGTCCGGTTTTCCGGGCCCACTCCTGTGGCTGATACTCCTGAAAGAAAACTGTTCATGCCCACCAATGTGACCAAGTATTACCCTCAATTTGCCTCCTTTTTTGACAGCAGCAAGTGCGAAAACGTGGTGCTCAAAAAAGAAGACTGCCGGAATCAGACCTGTCTGGAGCAAGACGACTGCCGTCTGGACAGGGGCTCTCCCTTCTGCTATGAAGCCGGAGAAAATTCCTATGCCATGTTAGACCCTTACTGGATCAAAGGACCTGAAAAACACATCAAGCGCAGTGCTCTCCGCTGGCTGTTTATCCTGAGAAAAGACCAGGTCTCACCGCCTTCGGTCAAACTGGAACCAGAAGATGCCCTGAGGATGCTGGAATCCGGAGAAGCTTTGGGAACTCTTCCTGAAATCGGCCCTGCCAAAAGAAATCCTTTCTACAATCCTCATATTCTGCTCACCACACCTGACCGCCTCGAATCTCAAAGAGAATTTTATAAAAAACTGCTCAAGAGCACTTCCTGCTACTTGATAAACAGCGGGCAGGCAAAACCCGATCATATATTCAATATTATGAAACAAGAACCAGAATAGGGATGTGATAATAAAAAATTGATATGAATGACCAAAGCCTTTATGATACCAAAGCCTATCAGAAATTTTCCGAAGAGCTAAAAAGGGTCCTCCAAGGGCCCAATATCAAAACCGTCAGTCTGAAATGGCTGGAATCCAGAGCCAAAGCAGTGGGAATTAAGACCAAGTACGGCTCTTATGGCTGGCGCTCAACCATATCCAGCCGAATTGCCCCTAAAACAGCTTACCTGGGAAGCGAATCAGTCAGGCTTCCCCACCCCACGGACTTGCAGAAAAATATCATATCAAACGCTCCTGAAGAATTGGACAAAGTTCTTCATCTTCTGAGAACCCTGCCTTTTTATCACATCCGGCGCCGGATGGGAGAAAACCAGGTGTACAATCCAGTGTGCAACCTCATTGTTTCCGAAGCTGATGCCATAAATTACCGGCTCGGGTATATGTGGGGCTCCACCATGTTCAAGGCCGAAGATGACCCTCAAAAAAGGCCCGCACCAGAGTTTTTCATGATCCATATTCCTGAAGAGCATCCCTTGAGACAGCAGGTGATGGCCGTTCCCGAACACCACATCAACATCGCTTTGGGAACCGATTACATGGGAGAGGACAAAAAGGGATTCCTGCGCCAGGCCATGTGGAGCGCTGACAGTAAAGGAATGCTGGGGCTTCATGCCGGCACAAAAGTGGTTAAGGCTGTGGATCAGGATGGAAAGCTGAAAAAATACGGGGTGTTCCTGTTCGGGCTCACTGCCACCGGCAAGTCCACCTGGTCCTGTCATCAACTGGGTCTGGACCACAGCAGAGGCGAGAAGACCCTGGTCACTCAGGATGACATCTGCTTTTTGAGAAAAAATGGCTCAGCACTGGGTTCAGAAAACAACTTCTTTGTCAAAACCGATGTGGAAGAAAAATATCAGGAAGCCATGTACAATGCCCTGATCGATAAGACCGCACTCTATGAAAACGTGATGATCAAAGCCAACGGGGAACCGGATTTCATGGACGAAAGCTTGACCGCCAATGGAAGAGCGGTGATCCAGCGTAAAAAGCTGAGAGTCAAAATAAAAAGGAAAATGGAAAACATCTTTTCCGACTCCATCAACCTTCCTCCTATCGAAGAGCTGGACGGGCTGATTTTCGCCTTTATCACCAGGCGAAACACCATCATGTCTTTTGCCCAGGAACTCACCCCGGCCCAGGCTGTTCTTGCTTACCTCTGGGGAGAAAGCACTCACTCTTACGCCAGTCAGCCGGAGAAAGCCGGAGAAACCGTCCGTATCGTGGGAACTGATCCCTTTATCATCGGGTCCCGGGCCAAGAAGGTGAACCGTCTTTATGAAATCCTTATGACACTCTCCAGCAATTATCCGGACAAACTCAAGTGCATGCAGTACAACACCGGAGGAGTGGGAGAGGTCATAGAGACTTATGAAGAAAACGGAAAAAAGAAAAAAAGACTGGTCCGTAAAGTCAAACGGGTCCCCATAAACCTTATGGCGCAGATCCAGAGAGGCGATGTCCGGGGAACCAACCAGTATGAGAAAGGAAGGCTGGGGACAAGAGAGATCGCCAAAGTTGAGGGCCAGAGCCTGGATGAATGGGACCCCAGAAAATATTATTCTGAAGAGGATATCCAGCAGTACATACATAAATTAGTGGAAGGACGGCGCGCCTTCACTCAGCAGGTGGCTGAAGAAGGGCTCAGAGACGAAGTCCTGTGGGCAGCTGAACGCTCCTTTAGAATCGATAAAAGTGAACAAAAGTCAAAAGTTTATTTAGATAAAGAAGCTGCTGAGGGAAAACAAGAATCAGAACAGGAAAAAGAAAAAAAATCGTTTGAGCCTAAGACCAGACCCAAAAGAGGGGGGTTCTGGCGCCACAGATAAACCGCGTACTTCGCGTTTATTCCGTTGACTGCGTTTGTTAGGTTTTTCTTGTTGTTCTGATCTTTTAGGGTTATCAGGTCTACTGTTCGGTTAATCAATAATGTCTTCGATTTGTTGGGCTATGATGTGAAGGACCATGAGGTGCACTTCCTGGACTCTGGGAGTGAAGGTAGAAGGCACATCCAGAAGGAAGTCAGAGACCTGGGCCGCGCTTCCCCCACCTCTGCCTGTTAAAGCCACTGTTACCAGATGGCGGTTCTTGGCCTCCTTGAGCGCTTTGACCACAGAAGGGGAGTTCCCGCTGGTGGAAATCCCGAGGGCAATATCATCACGATTCCCTAAAGCCTGGAGCTGGCGGCAGAAAACCTGGCTGTAATCCGTATCATTGGCAATCGAACTGAGAGCTGAAGTGTCTGTGGTTAATGAAATGGCTGCCACGGCCGGTCTTTGTTTTAAGAACCTATTCACCAGTTCTGCGGCAAAATGCTGTGCCTGAGCCGCGCTTCCTCCGTTTCCGAACACCAGGATTTTCTTCCCTTTTTTTAAGTTCTCCACTGTTTTCTGAATCACTCTGTCCAGCAGGTCTGCTTTTTTATGGAAAAATTCCCGGGCTGTTTGATTCAGGTCTTCAGCTATTTTTAAATAGTCCATCACTCCATCCTTTTATTGAAATAATCTATCATGATCAATCAACAAAAAGCAAAGCATAAAGTGAGAATCATTAAATTTAAAAATATTTTTTATTATTTATCAGCAACTATTTACTATTTACCATTTTCAATCTTCAATGCCCTATATACTACCTTTTATTGTTTGCCATTTTTCACTCACCATATATAATCAGGGCATGCGGTCCATAATTCTTTATCTCTATATTGCCTTCTGCGCCTTTATGCTCATCCCGCTTCTTCTGGTGTGCGCGCTTTTTAACTGGGTAAAGCCTCTTTTTTTTGTGGGCAAACAGGCTATTGCTGTGGGGCAGGTCATCCTGGGTTTAAAAATCGAATACCAGGGTCTTCATCGGATCAAAAAAAACAACCGGTATGTCTTTATGCCCAATCATATCAGCATGCTGGACGGGCCCATCCTGTTTAAAGCCATCCCCCAGTACGTAAGGGTGATTCTGAAAAAAGGAGTGTTCCGGCTTCCCGTGGTGGGACTGGCCATGAAGGAGGCCCATTTCATTCCCGTTGATAGAAAAGGAAAAAAAGGTGGCAGGAGAGCCGTGCAGAAGGCTGTGCGAATGATTCAAAAAAACAACATCTCTTTTCTTATCTTTCCGGAAGGAACCCGGAGCAGAGACGGAAAACTTCAAAAATTCAGACGGGGCGGGTTTTTCTTGGCCATAGACAGTCAGACCCCTATTGTTCCTGTCTCCATTCTGGGAACCTATGAAATAATGCCAAAAGGAAGCTGTTTTATAAAAAAAGGAAAAGTCAAAGTCATATTCCATCCTCCTATCAACGTAGAGGAATACAATCACGAAAATATGCAGGAGCTGATGGAGAGGGTATGGAAGAGGGTCTTCAGTTCTTTTAATTGATTGAATCTCACTCAATATCATTTGCCAATCTGAGCAAATATAAGTAGAATAAAAGAAAAACAATCTCATGAAGGGAGACGTAAAATGACAGAGGAAAAAAAACCTGAGAAAAAAGGCCTGGGAACCGGCCAAAAAGTAGCTATCGGCTGCGGTGTTTTAGCAGTGGTAGCGATAATCATCATTGCTGTGGCCGTGATTTCCGGCGGAATATTTCTAACCAAAAAGGCCAAAGAAGCCGGCTTTGATGCTGATTTGCTGCACAAAAACCCGGCTCTGGCGACAGCTAAGATTGTAGTGGCTGCCAATCCCGAGTTGGAACTGGTGAGTGTGGATGAAAAATCTGGAACTCTGACCGTCCGCAATAAGGAGACAGGAGAGACCCTCACCGCTGATTTCAAAGATATTCAAAAAGGCCGCATCACCTTCAGGACCGATGAAGGAGAAGAGCTGACCCTCAGCACAGAAGAATCCGGGGTTAAGGCGGAGGTAAAAGATGAAAAAGGGGAAACCAAGTCAATGGAATTCGGCACATCAGCAGAAGAACCCAAGATCCCTGATTGGATCCCTCTATTCGAAGGCGAACTCAGCCTCTCTTTCACATCTTCTGCAGGAGAGGGCCGCACCGGAACATTCTCCATTGAAACCGATGCCAGCCCGGAAGATGTTCGCGACTTTTATGTACCCCGTCTGGAAAAACTGGGCTTCAGTGTGGAGACCAGCTCTTCGAAAACAGACACCACTCATATGATCAATCTCTATTCTTCAGATGAGGACAATGAGCGGGAGCTCAAAGTCAATATCCTTCGAGAAGAAGAGGGAGTAACCATCGTCACACTCCAGTACCAGGAGAAAAACTGACCGCTTCAAAACGTCTTAGAGGAGTGGTGGACTAATAATAAAAAAATTGGAAAAGATTAGTTTGGATGATACGGAGGGGGAGGTCCAAACCATTTTTTATGAATAAGCCAAAGAAATATTGATAGGATTGATTTTGAACAAAGAAAAGAGAGGGAATATAGATGAACGAAATAATATTTCTTCTTTTTAGGGGTGAAAAGGTTGTTTAAGAGGGGGTTTTGCTGTGGAAAAACGGGTTATGTTACTGATATATGGGGAGTTGCCCGGGCCCGTCACGAAAAATACGAAAAATAACGAAATAAATTAAAAAAATCCATAATGAATACATAATTAAATTCATCAATAACAAAAATTAAAAAAAATCCTATTGACAAAATATATTCTGTACATTATCATGTACATAAAATGAAATCAAAAACATATACGGAAGCCCGAGAAAACCTGTCGAATATCATTGAAAAAGTCTGTGAAGACCACGATCCTTTGATTATCACTAAGCGCCGGG